>DASPLX010000043.1:0-228080 GCA_035627375.1 Paucimonas sp.
CCGGGGCTTCCGGATCGAACTGGGCGAGATCGAGGCGCAACTGGGCAGGCTGGCGGACGAGGTGGTGGTGATGGCGCGCGAGGACGCGCCGGGCGACCGGCGGCTGGTGGCGTACTACACCGGCGAGGCGAGCGAGCAGCAATTGCGCGAGCAGGCGCTGCAGGCGCTGCCCGGGTACATGGTGCCGGCGGCTTACGTGAAGCTGGAGGCGCTGCCGCTGACCCCCAACGGCAAGATCGACCGCAAGGCGCTGCCGGCGCCCGGAGACGCAGAAGCGTCGCGGCCGGCCTACGTCGCTCCGGTCACCGCTACCGAGGCGGCGCTGTGTGAAATCTGGCAAGACCTGCTGGGCACGAGGCGCGTGGGCACGACAGACAATTTTTTCCAGTTGGGCGGCCATTCGATCCTGGTGATACGGATGCTGGCCATCGTCAACAAACGCTTCGATGTGAACCTGACGGTCGCGACGGTGTTCGATAAGACCGACTGCGCCAGCCTGGGCGCGCACATCGATCGGCTCGCAGCGCTGGGGCGCAAGCCGCCAGTCGAAGCGCTCGCCGGCCAAGAACAATATGTAGAGGGAGAACTATGAGTATCGAGCAATTGCTTTCTGAACTGCCGGAGAACGGCATCCACCTCTGGCTCGAGGAGGGCAAGCTGAAGTTCCGCGCCCCTGCCAGCGGCTTGCCGGATCACTATCGCAGCAAGATCCTCGAGCATCGCGACGCCATCGTCGCGCTGTTAAAGCAGAGCAGGGGCGCGGACGAGGACGCGCCGCGTCCGCTCGGGCGGGACGAACCCTTGCCGCTCTCGTTCGAGCAGGAGCGGCTGTGGTTCCTGCACCAGCTTTTCGACGAGCTGGCGCTGTTCAACATGATCCACGCCTTCGAATGGCAGGGGACGGTGGACGAGGCCGCCCTGGAGTCGGCGATCCGGCAAGTGATCGAGCGCCATGAGATCCTCAGGACCCGGATCGAAGTCATCGAAGGCGTGCCCTTCCAGGTGCCGGCAGATGCGCTGCGCTGGAAACTGGCGGTCGAGGACCACACCGGCATCGACCCGTCCCGATACCAGGCCGTGTGCCAGCAGGTCTACGACCAGGAACTGTCGACCGTGTTCGACCTGGCCGGCGGCGAGGTCATCCGCACGCGCTTGTTGCGTTTCGACGGGCGCGCCGTGCTGTTCTTCTCGCTCGATCACATCGCCAGCGACGCCTGGTCCCAGCAGATCCTGCTTTCGGAGTTGTCCCAGTTCTACTTGGCCGCGGTCGAAAGCCGCCCGTGCACGCTGCCGCCCTTGGCGGTGCAATATGCCGACTACGCGGCATGGCAGCGCAAGCGCCTCGCCAGCGGCAAGCTGCAGGCGTCGATCGACTTCTGGCGCGGCAAGCTCGACGACGCCGCTTTCCAGACGCGCCTGCCGCCGGATCGTCCACGGCCGAGGAAGAAGACCTTCCGCGGACGGACCGTGTCCTATGCCTTGCGGCCGGAACTCCACCATGGCCTCAAGGCACTGTGCGCGCGTCACGGGCTGACGCCTTCCAACGTGATGCTGTCGGCGTACGCGCTGCTGGTCGCCCGCTACACGCGGCGCGATTCGGTGAGCTTCGGCATTCCCACCGCGGGCCGGGAGCGCACCGAGATCCAGGCGCTGATCGGCTTTTTTGTCAACGCCATCGTCTGCCGGATCGACATACCCGAATCCGGCTCGGCACTGGCCTACGTGCAATCGGTGCAACAGAGTTTGTTGCAGGCCCTGGAGCACCAGCAAGTGCCGATCGAATGTTTGGCGGAAATCATGAACCAGGGCCGGGGCTCCTCCGAGCATCTCGACATGCCGATGGCATTCAACTTCGTGGACGAGAGCAGCGAGCAAGGCGGCCGGGGGCAGGCCCTCGGCAACCTGCCGGTCACGCCTATGCCCCTGGGCAGCGCCGAAGTCGCGGCCAAGCACGAAGTCACGCTCTACCTGACCGCCTCGGCGACGGGCATCGGCGGCTGGGTCGAATACAACGCGGATTTGTTTTCCAGCGAATCGATGGAGCGTTTCGTCGAACACTATGACCTGCTGCTCGCGCGCCTGATCCAGGGCTGGGACCGGGACCTGCGGACCGTTTCATGGTACGACGACGCCGACATCCTCCGCTGGCTGAAAGCCGAGCATCCGCAAGCGACCCGGGCGTTTCCGCTTTCGCCCGTGCAGCGCGACATCTATTTCAGCGCACTGCTGAACCCTTCCACCAGGCGCAACAACCTCGGTTGTTCCTCACCCATCTACCAACCGATCGACCTGGTCCGCTGGGAGTCCGCGATCACGCGCTTGGTGGCCGGCGACGATATGCTGCGGATGCGGCTGTACCGGTTCAAGGACAGCAAGATCCATGATGTGTACCAGTGGGTAACCACCGACACCGCGGTCGATTACGAGTTCCATGACTGGTCCGATGGACAAGCCCGGGCACCGGGAGCGCTGGACGAGCTCATCGACGAGTTCACCCATCGCCCCTTCGACCTGGAGAAGGGGCCGCTGCACCGTCTGGCGCTGATCCGGCTTGCCAGCGACCACTATGTGGTCGTACTCGCGGCCCATCATGTGCTGTTCGATGGGGGCGCCGTGCTGCTCCTCGGCAAGCGCATCGCCGAGGCCTACCTGAATCCGGCCGACGCGGAGCGGCCGCGCCGCGGCACGGAGGAATTCCAGGCCTACGTGGCGGCCATGACGGCGAGCATGGATAAGCGCGAGACCATCGATTTCTGGCGGGCGAAGCTTGCCGGCGTGGAGGCATTGCCGGTTCCGCAACCGGATGCCGGGAGCGTACTGGTCACCAAAACGCTCCAGTTCGATCGCGACCTGTGGGCGGGGGTGAAGCAGTACTGCAGGGCCCAGGGCATCACGCCGGCGATCTATTGCAAGGGCATCTATGGCCTGTTGATCGACTATTACTTCCAGGGGCAGGCGGACTTCCTGATCTCCGAGTTCACCCTCGGCCGCACCGAGGCGCAGCTGGAAGACCTGGGCTGTTACTACCGGCAGCAGCCGTTCGTGTTCGCGCGCGACATTCTGCAAGGCGAGCGCACTCTCGCCGAGTTCTGGGGATACCACAAGAATTTCCAGCGCGCCTGCAAGCCGTACACCGCCTTGAGCGCGCACGCCCAGGCTCAACTGGCGCCGGCCCAGGGCGTCAGCTTCATGTACAACTTCAATGGCTACATCAAGCCTATCGATATTCTCTATGGCAGCGGACCCGACGACCAGAAGGGCTTCATTCCCCAGATCGAGGATGCCGTCCAGTTCTATATGAAGAACGTCGCCCAGGACATGCAGGTCAACCTCGTGTATCCCGAGGGCACGTTCGCGGATGATCGCCTGCTGGAGCGATTCATCAGCGTCACGCGCCAGCTGTGCGTGGGCGACTGCCCGTCCCTGGCCATGCTGGATTTCCTGCTGCCCGACGAAACGTGCCGGCTGGCCGAGTGGGAGGCGCGACGCGCGGCACCGGCCATTCGCTCCGGAACCGGCGAGCGCGCGCCGGACGTGCTCAGCCTGTTCGCCCGGCAGTGCCAGGCCAATGGCAGCGGCATTGCCCTTCGCGATGCGGACGGAAGCATGACCTATGCCGAACTCGACGCGCAGTCGAGCGCGCTCGCGCGCCGTCTGAAGGAGCGCTATCTGAAGCCGGGCGACAAGCTTGCCTTGCTGCTGCCGCGCGACCGCCGCTTTGCGATCGCCATGCTGGCCGCCGCCAAGGCATCGGCTTGCTATGTCCCGCTCGACCCCGAGCATCCCTCCAAGCGGATCGACTACATCCTCGAGGACGCCGCCGTCGCGGTGGTGATCACCTGCGAGGACAAGCGCGGGCTCGTCGATCCGCAGCGTTACCCCTTGTTGCTGTGGGAGGAGCTGCCGGATCTGCAGGGGCAAGCGCCAGCGGGCGCCGCCGGGCGCGCGATGGCGCCCTCCGACCCCGACCGGGATCTCTACGTGATCTACACCTCGGGTACCACGGGCAATCCGAAAGGGGTCCTGGTCAGTGCCGGCAATGTGGCTAGCCTGTTCGAAGGCTGCAGCGGGCTCTTCGAGTTCGGCGCCGCCGACCGATGGAGCGTCTGCCACTCTTTCGCCTTCGACTTTTCGGTGTGGGAATTGTGGGGGCCCTTGATCACCGGCGGCTGCGCGTGCATTGTCGACGCCGCTACCATCAAGGATTCGCCGCGCTTCCACGCCTGGCTGGAAGAGAGCGCCATCTCCGTCCTGAGCCAGACGCCGTCCGCCTTCCTGTCCCTGGACCTGGCGGACCGCCAGCTGGCCGCGAATCGTCCGCAGGCCAGCCTGCAGGCGCTGCGCTACGTGGTGTTCGGCGGCGAAGCCCTGGACATCAACCAGCTGCACGGATGGCGCGAGCGCCATGCCTTGGGCCGTCCCGCGCTGATCAACATGTACGGCATCACCGAGATCACCGTCCATGCCACCTTCCACGAGGTCACGGAAGAAGACTTCGCCGCCGGCCGGAACACGATCGGCAAGGCGCTGCCTCATCTGGTGACGGTGGTGCTCGACGCCTGTCTGCGCCGCGTTCCTCCGGGCTTCCCGGGCGAACTGTTTATCGCAGGCAGCGGCGTTGCGCAAGGCTACCTGCGGCGCGAGGCGCTGACCGCCGAACGTTTTCTCTCGATGCCGGCGCTCGGATACGGCGCCGCGACGTTTTACCGCACCGGCGATCGGGCCCGCTATCTGGAGGACGGCAACTTGCAATACCTGGGGAGAAACGACCGCCAGGTGAAGATACGGGGCTACCGCATCGAGCTCGACGAGATCGAGAACGTGATGCGCAGTTGCGCAGGCGTGTCCGCGGCGGCGGTGAAAGTGGTGGAGTTTGCCGAGCCTGTCGGCAAGCGCGTGGTCGCCTACGTCTGCGGCGTGACGTCTACGGCCGATCTCGGCCTGCTGCTGCAGGAACGGCTGCCGCACTACATGGTGCCGTCGAATATTGTCGCGATGGCGCAGCTTCCGCTCACGGACAACGGCAAGATCAACTATCGTGCGCTGCCTCGTCCCGACTTGTTTGCGGAGCCGGAGGAGGCCGCGGAACTCGCGACCCCGACCCAGATGCGGCTGGCGGAAATCATCGGGGATCTGCTGCAGCAACGAGTGCTGAGCAGGACGTCCGACTTCTTCGCGCTTGGCGGGCATTCCCTGCTGGCGACGCAGCTGGTGTCGCGCATCGAGCAGCAATTCGGCATTGAAATCCCGTTGCGCATGGTGTTCGAGCACGCCCGTCTCGACGAGCTGGCCGACGAAATCGACCGGCGCCTGAAGCAGGCCGCGGCTCCCGCGGAGAGCGTGATCGTGCCGTGCCCGAGGGATATCCCGCTGCCCTTGTCCTTCGCTCAGCAGCGCCTGTGGTTCCTGAACCAGGTTGCGCCGCAGGATCCGTTCTACAACCTGCCGGTGGTGGTGCAGTTCGAGCGGCTGAACGCCGCGGCGCTGGAAAAGACCCTGTTGCACATCATCGCTCGGCACGAGGTTTTCCGTACCAACTTCGTCCCCGACGAGCAGGGGCGGCCGCGCGTGATCGTCAAGAATGTGCCTTCGAACTGGCGGCTCGAGATACTCGACCTTTCCGGTCTGTCCGAGCAAGAACGGCGCCAGCGCGTGGAGGCCGAGACGCGGTCCAATGCAAGCACGCCGTTCGCCCTGGAGCGCGACCTCCTGCTGCGCTGCAAGCTCCTGGACCTCGGCGACAGGCATGTGCTGCTGCTGGCAACCCACCACATCGTCGCCGACGGCTGGTCGCTGGAGGTGCTCAAGCGCGAGATGGCGCTGCTGTATGACGCCTTCGGCGCCGATCGTCCGTCGCCCTTGCCGCCCTTGCCGATCCAGTACACCGACTTTGCATACTGGCAGCGCCAGTGGTTGAGCGGGGGGCGGCTGCAAACCCACCTCGACTATTGGCGGCGGCAGTTCGACGGGGTCGAGCAACTCGACTTCCCGCTCGACCGGGTCCGTCCGGCGCAGCTCAACTACCGAGGCGACTATGTGCCCATGGCCTTGACGCCCGAGTTGTCCGCCCGGCTGCGGGCGCTGGCGCAGGACCAGGAGGCGACGCTGTTCATGGTCTCGCTGGCTGCCTTGTACGTGCTGCTCGCGCGCTATACCGGACAGCAGGACGTGTGCATCGGCACGCCGATCGCCAACCGCAACCATGCGGCCATCGAGGCCCTGGTGGGATTCTTCGTCAATACTCTCGCGCTTCGCGTACAGGTGGACCAGGCCTCGACCTTCGAGCACTTCCTGCAGGTCGTGAAGCGCACGGCCCTGGGCGCCTACGAACACCAGGACATGCCTTTCGAACTCCTGGTCGACCACCTGAATATCGAACGCGACGCCAGCCGCAATCCGCTGTTCCAGATCATGTTCGTGCTCCAGAACGTGCCGAAGAATGTCGCGGCGAACGATGCGGACGGCCCCGCCGGGGAGTTGCTCGAATCCGGCCGCAAGAGCTCGATCTTCGACATGCGTGTCGAACTGTTCGATAACTCCGAGGTGTTGACGGGCGGGATCGAATTCAATGTCGATCTGTTTGACCGTTCCACCATCGAGGCGATTGCTGCCGCCTACCGACATCTGCTGGGCCAGATCGTGGCCGATCCCGGCCGCGGCGTGATGGATTATTCCTTGGTGGACGAGGTTTCGGCAAGGCAGCAGATCGAAGGTTTCAACAGCACCGCTGCCGTGCTGGACGACGCGGCCTGCCTGCATCATCTGGTGGAGCGCCAATGCCGCGCGACGCCGGAGAAGATCGCCCTGCGTTTCGAGAACCATGCGATGACGTATCGCCAACTCGACGCCGCGGCCGACCAGGTCGCATGCCGCCTGCAGGCGCTCGGCGTCGGGGGCGGCGAGCTGGTGGGCGTCGCCATGGAACGGTCGCTGGAAATGGCGGTCGGCCTGCTGGGCATCCTCAAGGCCGGCGCCGCCTATGTGCCCCTCGACCCGGAGTATCCCGCCAACCGTTGCCGCTACATGGTGGAGGACACCGCCGTCAAGGTCGTGCTGGTCCAGCCGCGCTACCGGGACTGGCCCGTCCTGGCGGGTATCGATCATGTGCTCGTGATGGCGGACGGACATCTGCTGGAGGCCGGCGATGAGCCAGCGGCGCAGCCATGCGGCTCGGCAGGCGCCGATTCTCCGTGCTACGTAATCTACACGTCCGGCTCCACCGGGCGCCCGAAAGGCGTGGTGAACATCCACCGCGCGCTGGTCAACCGCATCGCGTGGATGCAGGCGCGGTACCGGCTGACGGCCGATGACGTGGTGCTGCAAAAGACGCCTTACAGCTTCGACGTGTCGGTGTGGGAGTTCTTCTGGACGCTCGCCTACGGCGCGACCCTGGTCATCGCCAGGCCCCAGGGGCATCGCGATCCCCAGTACCTGGCCGCGCTGATCGCGCGCGAGGCCGTGACCACGCTGCACTTCGTGCCCTCCATGCTGCAGACCTTCCTGCGCCTGGCGGACATGCCTTCCTGCGCGAGCCTGCGCCGCATCATTTGCAGCGGCGAGGCGCTGGGCAAGGTCCTGGAGCAGCAATGCAAAGCGCAACTGCCTCATGCGCAACTGCACAATCTGTATGGTCCCACCGAAGCGGCCATCGACGTCAGCCATTGGACCTGCGATGGCATCGACGACAGGCGGCCGCTGCCCATCGGCCACCCCATCAGCAACTGCCAGCTGTTCGTGCTCGATGCGCGCGGCGAATTGCTGCCCCGCGGTGCGGTCGGTGAATTGCACATCGGCGGCGTCGGGCTGGCCCGCGGTTACCTAAACCTGCCGGACATGAGCGCCGAAAAGTTCATCGATTCGCGACGCTTGGGCATGCGTTTGTACAAGACGGGCGACAAGGCGCGGCATCGCTTCGACGGCGCCCTGGAGTATTACGGCCGGATCGATCACCAGGTGAAGATTCGCGGCCTGCGCATCGAGCAGGGCGAAATCGAAGCGGTGCTGATGCGGGCCGGCGGCCTGTCGTCCGCCGCGGTGACCGTCTGGGAAAACAAGGCGGCAGAGCCGCAAGCGCCGGATGCGGGCGACGATAAGCTATTGGTCGCCTATGTGGTGCCGTCGAACGAAGCCCTGGAGCCGGCGTTGCAGGCGGACAGTGCTTCCCTCTCGGCGGGCAAGGTCGATCAGTGGGGCCATGTGTTCGACGGTATCTATTCGGCGTCCGAAGGCGACACGCGTCCGGAGTTCGACATTGTCGGCTGGAACAGCAGCTACACCGGACAACCCATCGATCCCCGGGAGATGGAGGACTGGGTGCGCAATACGGTCGAGCGCATCGGCGCCGTGAGCGGTCCGCGCGTCCTTGAAGTGGGCTGCGGAACCGGCTTGCTCCTGTTCCGCCTCGCGAAAGGCGCTCAGCGTTACGTGGCCTGCGACATTTCCGCGCGTGCCCTGGCCGGCATCCGGGCGCATGTCGGCCAGGACGAAAGGTTCGCGCATGTGCTGACCCTGCAGGCCGCGGCCGACGAATGCGCGGTCTTGCTGGACGAGCCGTTCGATACCATCGTCATGAACTCGGTCATCCAGTACTTCCCGAGCGCCGATTACGCGGAAAAGGTGCTGACCTCTCTCGTCGAGAAGATCCCCGCGCAGGGAGGCTCGCTGTTCATCGGCGACGTGCGGCACGTCGGACTGATGCGCGCCTTCCATGGCAGCGTCGTCTGTTTCGATGCGCCGCCGCACCAGACGGTGCTCAGCCTGCGCCGCGACATCAACGAGCGGATCGGCGAAGAATCCGAACTGCTGCTGGACCCCGCCTTCTTCCATGATTTCTGCCGTCGGCACCGGCGCGAGATCCGCTGTGCGATTCTGCTGAAGCGGGAGGACAATGACAACGAAATGGCGAACTTCCGCTACGACGTTGTGCTGAGGGTTGCCGCCCAGGGCGAGCCGATGGGTGAGGCCTCCGAGGCCGACCTGTGCCACCGCGTCTGGCCTCGCGATCTGTGCAGCATCGCAGATCTGGATGGACTGGCCGCTGATCGCGCCTATGTCATTTCGGGCATTCCCAACACCCGCGTCCAAGGACATATCGAACTGGCCGAAAAAATCTTTGCGGCCGACACGGACGACCACCAGAAACTGGGCGAGCTGCGGGCCGGCGTGCCGCATGCCGGCGGACCGGCCCTGGGCGAGTTCTGGCAATGGGCGGAGCGTCGTGGCTGGCGCCTGGAGATGGCGCCCGATAGCAACGACCTTCGATACGTCGATCTTCTTCTGGTCGGGCCGCGCTTCGCGCGCTTCCATTCGCCAAGCCTGGCGGCGTGGCAGTGTGCGGCCGCCGGGCACGGAAAAGGCGAGGTCGTCTACGCCAACCAGCCCATGCGGGAAACGATGGAGCGCTTGCTGGTCAAACGCTTGCGCGACTACGCCGAGAACGAGCTGCCGGCCTACATGGTGCCCCAGCAGTTCATCGTCCTGGACAGGCTTCCTCTGACGGCAAGCGGCAAGCTGGACAGGAAGGCGCTGCCGGCGCCCAAGACCGCCAACCAGCTGGCGCGGAACCTCGGGCGCCATGTTGCCCCGGAGACGCCTTTCGAGCGACAGGTGGCGCAGTTGTGGTGCGACCTGCTGAAGCTCGACAAAGTGTCGATGACGGCCGACTTCTTTGCCTTGGGCGGGCATTCGTTGCTGGCCGTCGAGCTGATCGCGCAGGTGAAGAAGCTGACGGGCCGGCATTTGCCGCTCATCAGTATCTTCAATCACCGGACCTTGGAGGCCTTCTGCCGCTGCGTGGAGGAGCCGGAAGCTGCGCCGCAAGCCGCGGCGGCGCAATTCGGCGTGGCTGTTCCGCTGTCGAGCCGGCATCATCCCGACAAGCTGTTCTGTATCCATCCCGGCACGGGCGACGCATTCTCATACCGAGCATTGGCGGCGCACATGGAGCCGCACGCCAGCCTGTGGGGCATCCAGGTCCCTGGTTTCGAGGCTGCGACGGACGACCCGATCTCCGTGCAGCATGCGCCCCTGGCGCTGGAAGACCATCGATCGTTCCCGCTGCTGGCGGCGCATTACTGCGAGGTCATGAAGAAGGTGCAGCCGACGGGACCGTATCGCGTCCTCGGCTGGTCTTCCGGCGGCTTGCTGGCGCTGGAAATCGCTCGCCAGCTGCAGGAGCGCGGCGAGACCGTGAGCTTCATAGGCATGGTCGACAGCCAAGTGCCCGACGCCGGCCGCCACGACTATGGTCTGGATGGTCTTGCTTATTTGCCGGACGGCAGCCCCGAGGCGGTGCGCGCGCATCCTCTGCACTCGTTGCTGGAAGCGTTCGGCCTCACGGAGGTGTCTTCCGCGGCGCAACTGAACCACGTGATCCGCATTACCAAGTACCTGCGCAAGCTGGAGGGAGCTCACTCGCCCGTCATGCCCGCCGGACAGGTGCATCTGTTCGTTGCCGAGGACGACCCGGCCGCGATCGAGAATCCCGGCCATTTGCACGCCGGATGGCAAGGCTTGGGGGCCCAAGACTTGCGGGTTCACTCCGTGCCCGGAACGCATTTCACCGTGCTTCATCGCGACCATGCCGCCGCATTCGCGGACCTGCTGTCTAGTCTGCTGGAGCAAGCAGGCGCCTCGGATTCATGCGAGGCGCCGGTGCGTGCCGGAACACGCTATCGGGCATAGTGAGAATCCTCGGGAAAAGAGTAGCGGTCATCCACGGCCTCCGGTGCAGAGCCGGTCCGGCCCCGGCACCATCTTGCGATGCCGCTACTCGTAGGGCCGCATAAAGTACGGAAGCAAATTTTCGGTCGGCGGGAATGCGTTGCCTTCACTCGGCATCGCCGGGGTGACGCATTCTCGCGCGCCATCGGTATTGCGTTTTCGTCAAGCGGCAATGTACACTCGCCGGGGCTCAAAGTACCAGCATGGAGAACATGAAGTGCGCATGGCAGCCGTTCCTTACGACGATAACAAACCGCGCCTGAGCGGCATCGCCCTGCCGGTGACGGTTGCGCTGCATCTGCTTTTTGCCGGCCTGTTGTATTCCGTGATGCGCCATCCTGCGATTCAGGATTCGATGTCGAGTGCGATAACGGTGCTTCTGCTGCCGCAAGGACAAGCCGAACGCCCGCAGATGAAGGAACAATCGGTTGTCGCATCCAAGACCCGGCAACGACGAACCGCCGAAACTATTCCGCAAACGACCGCGGCAATCACGCCGGAAATTCCGGATATCGACATCGACCAGCAAGCTGCGCCGGCGCGGGAAATCGATACGGAAACCCTGCTCGAAAAAGCCAGGCGCGACGTCGGGAAGATCGACCGCAACTTGCGCAAGGAGAGACCGAAGCTGCTCGAACTGCCGCCCGATTCGCCGCAAGCAAGACTCGAGAAAGGCTTCGCCGGAGCAGGCCGGCCGCTCGGTTACAAAGAAGAAACCGTGCAAACGTCCGACGGCGTGCTCATAACCAAGGTGACCGGCCCATACGGCGTTCGTTGCTACAAGACGAAGCCGGGAACCGACATTAACCAATTCGGCACCCAGAGCGGTGAACTACCGAAGTCTTACCGTTGCAAAGAGTGAATTTCACGCCCGCGGGTCCGGCGCCTTGCGCGGACCTGCTCTTGCCGCGCTGCGCCGCTTCATGATCGAGGCGCCGTTTTTGTATCAGAACCCTTCCAGCACGATCTTGCCCTTGGCGGTATTGCTTTCCAACAGGGCATGCGCGCGCTTGAGATTGGCGGCGTTGATGGTCCCGAAGTGCGCGGCCAGCGTCGTTTTGACGACGCCGCAGTCGACCAGCGCCGCCACGCGATTCAACATTTCATGCTGCTTGGCGAGATCCTCCGTGCCGTACAGCGAGCGCGTGAACATCATCTCCCAGTGGAGGGACACGCTCTTGCGCTTGAGCTGGCGCACGTCGATCGGCGCAGGGTCGTCGATCAGCGCGATCTTCCCTTGCGGCGCGACGGCCGCCGCCATCTGTTCGAAATGGCGGTCAGTCTGGTTCAAGCCGACGATGTAGTCGACGGCGGGGAGGCCGATGCGCTCGAGTTCCAGCGTCAACGGACGATTGTGGTCGATCACGTAATGCGCGCCCGCATCCTTCACCCAGGCTTGCGTCTCCGGACGCGAGGCGGTGCCGATCACCGTCAAGCCGGTCAGCTGGCGCGCCAGCTGGACCAGGATCGAACCGACGCCGCCGGCGGCGCCGACGACCAATAGCGTTTTGCCGCTGGCGGCATCGTTATCCAGCACGCGCAAGCGGTCGAACAGCAATTCCCAGGCGGTGATCGCCGTCAGCGGCAGGGCGGCGGCTTCGGCGAAGCTCAGCGTGACCGGCATGCGGCCGGCGATCCGCTCGTCCACCACCTGCAGTTCGCTGTTGCTGCCGGCCCGGTCGAGCGCGCCCGCATACCAGACGCGATCGCCGACCTTGAAGCGGCTGGCCTTGGCCCCGACCGCCCGCACCACGCCGGCAGCGTCCCAGCCGATCACCTTGGCCAGGCCGGCCGACGGCGCGACGCCCTTGCGCACCTTGACATCGACCGGATTGACCGCCACGGCCTTGACCTCGACCAGGAGATCGTGATCGCCCGGCGCCGGTTCCGGCAAGACGACGTCGATCAGCGACTCGGCATGCTCGATGGGGAGATTCTGGTAATAGGCAACTGCTTTCATTGGATGATCCTTGTAGTGATTGAATGAGTCGATTAAAAGAAGTCCCCGCAGTTCGGCGTCCGGACGGGGGAAATGCTTGGACGCTATGGTGCTATCGTTTCATAAGAAGAAAAAGGCGATAAAATCGCATTCAATTTCAAAATAATTTTGAAAATAGAAGAATGCCGCGCCTGGAAGACTTGCAAGTATTCGTCCGCACCGCCGATTGCGGGAGCCTGTCGGCCGCCGCCCGCGAACTGGATCTCACGCCGGCGGTCGCCAGCGCCGCGCTCAAGAGGCTGGAGGCGGAGCTGGGGGCCTTGCTGCTGGCACGCTCCACCCGCAGCCTGCGCTTGACCGTGGATGGCGAGCGTTACCTCGAGCACGCGCGCGCCGCCCTGGCCTCGCTGGCGGCCGGTAGCGAGGCCATCGCCGCCGGCCGGGAGAAGATCGGCGGAACGCTGACGCTGTCGGCGCCGTCGGACTTCGGGCGCACCCTGTTGCTGCCCTGGCTGAACCAATTCCAGGAAGCGCATCCGGCGCTCGAACTGCAATTGCGGATCAGCGATCGCCTGGCCGACATGTATCGTCAATCTGTCGATGTTGCCTTGCGCTACGGCGTGCCGGGCGATTCCAGCCTGGTGGCCCTGCCGCTGAGCCCGGAGAATCCGCGCGTGCTGTGCGCGGCGCCCGGCTATTTCGCGCGCCACGGCATGCCCGCGACGCCGGCCGATCTGCGGCGCCACAATTGTCTGCGGCTGGTGCTTGGCGACGCCGTGCATAGCCGCTGGAGCTTCTCGACCACTTCGGGCGAGACGCTGAGCGTGGTCGTGAACGGCCGGCATACGAGCGACGACGGCGAAGTGGTGCGCCGCTGGGCCGTGGAAGGGTTGGGCATCGCCTACAAGTCGAGGCTGGACGTGCTCGCCGACTTGCGCGCAGGCCGCCTGCAGGCGGCGCTGACGAACTACGAGAACGAGGTGTCGCCGCTATACATGGTGTGCGCGCATCGGCTGTCGCTGTCGGCGGCGGTGGTGCGCTTGCGGGAATTTCTGCAGGAGCGCTTGGGTGCCTATGCGAGCGAATAATACTACCGGCTATTCACGTTACAGCGTGTAAATACACGGACCGTCACTGAACAACCTATTGTCTTTCGCCACCCATGTGATAGAGCGGCGCCGGATACGGAGCGGCATGTCGCTCACATCTCATTAATTCAGGAAAGGCAATCATGACTTCAATATCCAATGCTCCACTCAACTATGTTACCGGGTTTAACTCTCGATTCACCACGTTGAAGCGCGCGGGCAACAGCGAGATACTGATCAACTGCAACGGATTGAGGGATTTTTTGCCGCGGGCCATCGACTTTTTGCGTTCCTTGAATAATACGGATGAGCATGAGCATGAACGAGTCAGTGAGAAAGTAGCCCATTATTTGATGGGAAAGGAAACTCATCCGCCTGTCGGGCTGACGCCGCCATTATTTGGGATTGCCACGAATGTGAAAACCGTGTTGTACGACTTGTTGCGCACTCATCGTTACGGAATCTTCGGAGAAACCGAATCCTTCGACAAAACTTTTGCCAAACTCGAGGCGTTAAACAAGCATTTGATGAATGAAAACATCGAGGTGAATGCGCAGCCTACGAATTCTAACGATGCGGTTGAGCCGCTAGTGTTTGGCGCAGGAATGGTGCGTCAATATGACAATGGGAAACCCATTATCAGGCACTGGAATGATTCGAATGTGAATTTCAATGGACGTATTTGCGATGATGACGAAAACCCCGACGCCCCATTCTTCATGTGTCGGCACGGGTGTGCCGCCTTCGCGCTTGCGGCCACATCACCAAAAGGAATGGAAGAATTTCTTCAAATGAATTCAACTTTAGAAGGCGCCAAAAGGCTGTATCAAGGTGGTTATGGAAAACTTGAGCAAATAAATCTTGCAAGGAAAGAAGAGTGCAAACGTTTCTTTTCCTCTGAGAACTTTGGAGTCTTGATTAAACATCTTTCCGAGGAGATGAGGCCGGGAGAAGTACGGAATGCAAAAATCAATCTTACCTCTTTAAATAAAGGGGAAGAGGGACATGCTGTGAGCCTGTATTTAGAAAGATTTGTTGAAAAGAATAAAGAAATGCTGAGGATTGGGATTTACGACTTCAATAACTCTGCAAATCTTACTTATACGGAAACAGAATTTAAAGATCCTAATATTCTGCTCTGCGAAATTACGGATTTCGTCGGCTCCGAAATTGTAAAGGATAAATGCTTGAGCATTATCAGTGAGAGGCCGTTTACAGTTCCTGCTGACGAATTTGTCAATAAGAAGCCATCCATGATGCATGGAATAGGAGAGGCTGTCCTCTATAATGACGTACAGTATCTTGAGGCATGCTGCAGCTACTTGGATGAGTGTCTATCGAAGAACTCACTTGAAAATAATAAAGAAACCATCGTCAATGCGATATTGAAAGGAATGAATGGTGCTAGAGAGAGAGACACGCTTCTGATCACCGCTTTGTCTGTAGGTCACTACAAGACCGTTTCGGCACTGTGTAAACTTTTGATGCAGATTCCTAACTCAGATAAGGTTAAGCTTCTCTCTGGGAAGGATGCGCGGGGTAATAACGTCCTATATTATCTTTATATCGCTGAGAATGAAAATGAAAATAATAGACAAACACACCCCGTAACTCAACTCAAGGATTTAATAGAATCGCTGAGTATCATCGACAATTCTAGTCTAGAGTTGATGAGAAATTCGAAAGGCGAAACTGCATATATTGCATATAAGAGATATTTGTGGGACAAAACTGAACTGGCATACATGCAGTGCAAATTAGATGTTGCAAAACTCCTGCTGAAAATTCAAATGAGAGGTGACGCCGTTTATTTGGACAGGAATTTGGTTAAGTAACAGGGTTTTACTGACCCAGGTTTTGGCGCTCCTGCCTGATTCACTCAAGCGTTACCGATACTAGGTATTACCTCTCACCATATTCTGCGTGGAACCCGTCGGGTACAATGACGGTTTGGATTCGATGGGGCCGGTTTTGTTACGGTCCCGAACTCTACCGGCACTACCTTGACTTACAGCGTAAAAGAAATCTTCTACACCCTGCAGGGCGAAGGCATGCAGGCCGGGCGCCCGGCAGTGTTTTGCCGCTTTTCCGGATGCAATCTGTGGACCGGCCGCGAGAGCGACCGCGTCACGGCAGTATGCAAGTTCTGCGACACCGATTTCGTCGGCACCGATGGCGAGCGCGGCGGCAAGTTCGCGACCGGCGGCGAACTGGCGCGAACGATAGCCGGTTTGTGGCCCGAGACCCATGCCGCCAGCAAATACGTTGTCTTCACCGGCGGCGAGCCGCTGCTGCAGCTCGATGCGGAACTCATCGATGCCATGCATCGCGCCGGCTTCGAGATCGCGATCGAGACCAACGGCACGCTGCCGGTGCCGGCCGGGGTGGACTGGATCTGCGTCAGCCCGAAGATGGGTTCGGAACTCGTGGTCACGAAAGGCAGCGAGCTGAAGGTCGTGATTCCGCAGGAAGGGCAAGATCTGCAAGCCTACGAGGCGCTCGACTTCGAGCATTTCTTCGTGCAACCGATGGATGGCCCCGACAAGCTGCGCAATACCCAACTCGCGATCGAGACTTGCAAGCGCAACCCGAAATGGAAGCTGAGCATCCAGACTCATAAACTTTTGCAAATTCCGTAATGCTCACCATCACCCGCAAACTCGAATTCGATGCCGGCCATCGGATTCCCGATCACAAGAGCCAGTGCCGCAACCTGCACGGCCATCGCTACACGCTCGAGATCACGCTGACCGGCGCCGTCATCGATGTCGAAGGCAGTTCCGACAACGGCATGATCATGGATTTTTCCGACGTCAAGACGATCGCCAAGGAACACCTGGTCGATGTGTGGGACCACGCCTTCCTGGTCTATGCCAAGGACGCGGCGGTGCGTTCCTTCCTCGACGGCTTGCCGAATCACAAGACGGTCATCATCGATCGCATTCCGACCGTCGAGAACCTGGCCCAGACCGCCTTCGACATCCTGAAGGCCGCCTACAAGGACCGGTACGGCACCGGCCTGCATCTGCAGAAGCTGGTGCTGCACGAAACGCCGAACTGCTGGGCCGAGATCACGGCCGACGAGTAAGCCATGCTGCCGGAAACGCAAGACGCGATCTTCATGCGCGAAGCGATTTCCCAGGCGCGCAACGCCTGGGCGCTCGGCGAGGTGCCGGTCGGCGCGGTCGTGGTCAAGGACGGGCAGGTGGTCGCGACCGGCTTCAACCAGCCGATCGGCACCCACGATCCGACGGCGCATGCCGAGATCATGGCCTTGCGCGCGGCCGCGGCCATCCTCGGCAATTACCGTCTGCCGGGCTGCGAACTCTACGTCACGCTGGAACCCTGCGCGATGTGCTCGGGCGCGATGATGCATGCGCGCCTGGCGCGCGTGGTCTACGGCGCGGCCGATCCCAAGACCGGCGCCTGCGGCTCGATCGTCAACCTGTTCGAACAGGAGAAGCTCAATCACCATACCGAAGTCGTCGGCGGTGTGCTGGCGGAGGAGTGCGGGCAATTGCTCAAGGATTTTTTCGCCGAACGCCGGCTGGCGCAACAAGCCCTGATCAAGGAAACGCATGGCTGATACCGACCCGCGCATTCCGGCCGGCCTCGGCGTCGCGATCGTCGCGCCGAGCGGCTATGCGACCGACGAGGCAGCCGTGGTGCGCGGCATCGCACGCCTGCAAGCGCTCGGCTGCCGCGTCAAGAACCACTACGATCCGGCTGCCCGCTACCAGCGCTTCGGCGGCACGGATGAAGCGCGCGTCGGACAGGTCCACGCGGCGATCGGCGACCCGGATGTCCAACTGGTGATCGCCCTGCGCGGCGGCTATGGCCTGTCGCGGATCTTGCCGATGCTCGATTGGCATCGCATCGCCGGCTCCGGCAAACTGTTCGTCGGCGCGAGCGACTTTACCGCCTTCCAGCTTGCCTTGCTGAAGCACACCGGCGCCGTCAGTTTTTCCGGGCCGATGATGTGCGGCGATTTCGGATTGGAGGAAACCCGCGATTTCACCATGCGGCAGTTCTGGGAGTGCCTCACCAGCGGCACCCACACGATCAGAGCGCAAGCCGCGGGAAATCCGATCGTCGACGTACGCGGGAAATTGTGGGGCAGCAATCTCGCGATGCTGGTTCACCTGATCGGCACGCCTTACCTGCCGGATATCGACGGCGGCATCCTGTTCGTCGAGGACGTCGGCGAGCATCCCTACCGCATCGAGCGCATGATGCTGCAACTGCTGCATGCCGGCATCCTGCAAAAACAGCGTGCCATCGTGTTCGGCGACATGTCGGATTACAAGCTCACGCCTTACGACAACGGCTACGATTTCGAAGCGATGGTCGCCTATCTGCGCGGGCGGATCGGCGTTCCGCTCCTGACCGGCCTGCCGTTCGGCCACACGCCCGACAAGGCGACGCTCGCGGTCGGCTGTGACGCGCACCTGGTCTCGGACGCGGACGTCTTCGAATTGACGATGAGCGGCTATCCGAATCTAGCGGGCCGGTAAGCCCGATTGCGCCGCGCCGTCCAGCGTTTCGAATTCGAATTTCACGCGCAGCACGGTGCTGCTGCCGCGCGTCAGTTCGACCAGGCCGGGGCGGCCCGGCATGTGAAAGGCGTCGATCGGCTGGGTGATCGGTTCGTAGCAGAAATACGGCTCTCCCGGCGGCCGGTACATCAGGCTGTAACCCTTGCAATCGCTCATCGTCATCGTGACGGCGAAACGCCGATCCGGGTATGTGATCGTCGCGTGCCCATCCCAGCCGGTAAAGCAGTTGTCGATCGGCGGCCCGGAGAGCGGAGCCGGCCGGTTGTAATCCCAGGTCGGCGGGAAATCGGTCGTGTGCCTGATTGGAATCGGATCCGCGCCCGCCAGCCAGACGCCGCCGGTTTTCGCCAGCAACAGCGTCTCTTCGTTCCGGACGAAATACGGATGCAGGCCGAGGCCGTAAGGCAGCGCTTCGTCGCCCAGGTGCATCGCCATGAGTTCGATCGCGATGCCGTTGGGCAGCAGGGTGACGCTTTGCGAGGCCATGTAATCGTACGGATTGCCGCCATGGCGATGCGACTCGAGCGCCAGGCGGATCCGGTTCATGCCCTGCTCGGTGACGCTCCACGCCTGCAGCCAGCCGTCGCCGTGGATCGGGTAGGGTTCCCCCGCGCGATTCGGCGCGACCGGATGGAAGACGCCATGCTGCTCGAATCCGCCTTGCGTGATGCGGTTGGACCACGGCACCAGCGGAAAACAGGCCATCGTGTAACGATCCTCGCTCTTGCCGTCCCAGGGACGAAAGATCGGCGTCCATCCCTCCGGCGATTTCCAATCCCAGGCGGTGATCGCGCCGCCGAGTTCGGGCGCGAGGTAAAGTCGCTGGGTCGAGGATTCGAGTCCGATGGCCGGCGCTTGCATGATGCCATCCTCCGTCAGCCGGCGAAACGGTTGGCGGGGACGCCCGCGACGTCGAGATCGATCGCGAACAGCGAGCCGGCCAACGGTTGTTGCGCGAGGCGATTCTCGTCGAGACCGACGCGGGCGCTGGTGATGTAGAGCGTCTTGAGGTCCGACCCGCCGAAGGCGCAGCTCGTGACATGCGAGCACGGCAAGGCGATCGTCCGCATGAGCCTGCCTTGCGGATCGCGCCGCGTCACCTTGCCCGGTCCCCAGTGCGCGATCCAGAGACAGCCTTCGGCGTCGGTCGTCATGCCGTCCGGCGAGCCGTCCTCCGCGCCGAATTCGAGGAACAGGCGCTTGTTGGCGATCGTGCCGGCGCCGGGATCGAAATCGAAGGCATAGACGTGGCCAAGGTGGCTGTCGTTGAAATACATGGTCTTCCAGTCGGCGGACCAGGTCGGGCCGTTGGTCACCGCATAGCCGGTATCCATTCTTTCGCAATGCAGGTCGGGCGTGAGCCGGTAGAGCGATCCCACCGGCTCCCGGCATCCGAATTCCACGCTGCCGGCCCAGTAACGCCCCTCGCGGTCGCATTTGCCGTCGTTGAAGCGGTTGCCGGGCAGATGGCTTTCGGGTTCGACCAGGCGTTCCAATGCCGACGTGGCCAGATCGAAGAAAGCGAAGCCGTAGCGCAAGGTCGCGATCAAGCCGTCCGTTTCCCTCCGTTCCGCGACGGAGGAAATCTCCTCGTCGAAGCTCCAGCTATGCCGTTCATCGCCGGCGGGGCGGTACTGGTGCAGCTGCCGACCGAGAATATCCACCCAGTAGAGAGCCTGTTCCCTGGCCGACCAGACCGGGCCCTCGCCGAGCGCCGCCCGGGCATCCCATACGCATTCCGGAATCGTGTTCATGGCATCTAGCCTCCGTGCCTTGCGCCGCCGCTCAATGCGATTCGCGCGGCACCGGCGCGCCGCTCGAGCCCACCAGGAAATCGAAATCGGCACCCAGGTGCGCCTGCTGCACATGCTCCACGTAAAGCCGGGCATAGCCGCGCTGCGGAGGATCGGGCGGAGCCCAGGCGGTACGCCGGCGCTGCAGTTCTTCGTCGGAAACGGCAAGCTGCAGGCGCCGTTCGGCGACGTCGAGTTCGATCATGTCGCCTGTTCGCACCAGCGCCAGCGGCCCGCCGGCGGCCGCTTCGGGCGAGACATGCAGGATCACCGTCCCGTATGCGGTGCCGCTCATGCGCGCATCCGAGATGCGTACCATGTCGGTGATCCCCTTTTGCAGCACCTTGCGCGGCAGCGGCATGTTGCCGACCTCGGGCATGCCGGGATAGCCGCGCGGTCCGCAATTCTTCAAGACCATGATGCAGGTCTCGTCGATATCGAGCGCGGGATCGTCGATTCTTTCGCGCAATTCTTCGATGCTGTCGAACGCCACCGCGCGTCCGCGATGCTTGAGCAATTGCACCGACGCGGCCGACGGCTTGATGATGGCGCCGTCCGGCGCGAGATTGCCCTTCAGGACGGCGATGCCGGATTGTTCGCGCACCGGATCGTCGAACGCATGGATGACGTCGCGGTTGTAGCAGGGCGCGTCGCGGATGTTCTCGGCCAGCGTCCTGCCGTTCGCTGTCAGCGCGTCGCCATGCAGCAAATGTTCGATCTCGCGCATCACGGCCGGCAGCCCGCCGGCATAGTAGAAATCCTCCATCAGGTAGTGTCCCGACGGCTGCAGGTTGACCAGGCAGGGCAGGCGGCTGCCGAGCCGATCGAAATCCTCAAGCTCCAGCTTGACGCCGATGCGGCCGGCGATCGCCAGCAGATGCACCACCGCATTGGTGGAACCGCCGATCGCCGCATTGACCTTGATCGCATTCTCGAACGCCGCGCGCGTCAGGAGTGCCGACATCGCGAGATCTTCCTCGACCATTTGCACGATGCGCCGCCCGGTCAGTTGCGCCAGGCGGTTGCGGCGCGTGTCGGGCGCCGGAATCGCGGCATTCTCCGGCAGCGACATGCCGAGCGCTTCCACCATGCTGGCCATGGTGGACGCCGTGCCCATCGTCATGCAGGTGCCGGCGGAACGATTCATGCACGCTTCGGCGGCCGTGAATTCGGCCGGCGTCATCTGCCCGGCACGCACCATTTCCGACATCTGCCAGACGCCGGTGCCGGACCCGATATCCTTGCCGCGGAATTTTCCGTTCAGCATCGGCCCGCCGGACAAGCCGATGGTCGGCAAATCGCAACTGGCCGCTCCCATCAGCAAGGCCGGCGTGGTCTTGTCGCAGCCCATCAGCAGCACGACGCCGTCGATCGGATTGCCGCGGATCGATTCCTCGACATCCATGCTGGCGAGATTGCGGAACAGCATCGCGGTCGGCCGCAACTGCGTCTCGCCGAGCGACATCACCGGGAATTCGAGCGGCACGCCGCCCGCCTCCAGCACGCCGCGCTTCACGAAGTCGGCGAGTTCGCGGAAGTGGGCGTTGCAGGGAGTCAGTTCCGACCAGGTATTGCAAATGCCGATGATCGGACGGCCGTCGAACATGTCGTCCGGGTAGCCGGCCTTCTTGGTCCAACTGCGATGGACGAAACCGTCGCGATCCTGTTTGCCGAACCAGGCTTGGCTGCGGCGTGGCTTCTTATCTATCATCGGGTTCCGTCCGGCGTGTCCGTTGCTATCGGGTACTTCGCCGACCGCGGCGGTGAATGATTCGAGGCGCGGCCGGTCCAATTTCTCACGCACGGTGAGATTCGCTGTCCGAATGAAAGTTCTTGCAAGGTTCTTGCATGCAAACAGGAGGGTGGGATGCTTACGGAAAGCAGGCAGCAAACGGTGCTAGGCATCGATTGGGGAACGACCAACCGGCGTGTCTATTTGCTCGATGCCGATGGCCGCCTGGAGCGGCGGATCGAGGATGGGGAAGGCATTCTGAAGGTCGGCCCGGACGGTTGCGCGGCATCCTTGCTGGACTTGCTGCAGGCCTTGGAACTCGGGGAAGCGGACGTGATCATGTCCGGCATGGTGGGCAGCCGCAACGGTTGGCGCCAGGTGCCGTATCTCGACAAGGAGCAGCCGCTGCTGCGGCTTTCCGAGGCGTTGGTGGAGATCGAGGCGCCGCGTGCGGGCGTGCGTTGCCGCATCGTTCCCGGCTATTGCGCGGTCGATGCCTGCGGAACGCCCGATGTGATGCGCGGCGAGGAAACGCAGATTCTCGGCACGCTGGCGAGCGGCGCCGGCGGCGGCTGGTTCTTGCTGCCCGGTACCCACAGCAAATGGGTATTCGTCGAGGACGGGCGCGTGCGAGAGATCATCACCTTCATGACCGGCGAATTGTTTTCCCTGTTGTCCACGCAAGGCACGCTGGCCGCGCTGGTGCGAGAAAAAGAGCATGTCCCGGAAGCCTTCGACGCCGGGCTCAAGGTGGCGCAACGCAGCGGCTTTACCCATGCCGCGTTCGGCTGCCGCGCGCTGGTCGTCACCGATACCATGCCGGAGGCGCAGGCCTCGTCCTACTTGTCCGGCCTGCTGATCGGCGCCGAATTCGCCGGCGTCCGGCAAAAGGCCGGTGCCGATCCGCGCGGGCCGGTTCATATCGTGGGTTCGCCCCAGCTGACGGCGCGCTATGTCGAGGCGCTGCAATTCTTCGATATCCAATCCCGGGTCTGGCAGCCGGACGAGGTCTACGTGGCCGCCTTGCGCCGGCTGGCCGCGATCCAAACATGAGGAAAGCCGATGCTGCCGCTGCTCGATAATTTTCCCTTTCCGCTGGTGGCGATCCTGCGCGGCTTGACGCCGGCCGAGGCGCCGACGATCGGGCGCATCCTGTTCGATGCCGGATTTCGCCTGATCGAAGTGCCGCTGAACCGGCCGGGCGCCTTGGAGGCCATGCGCGGCTTGATCGAAATCGCGCCGCCGAACGCCCTGGTGGGGGCGGGGACGGTCGTGACGCGAGGCGATATCGATGCCGTCGTCCATGCCGGCGGACGCTTCATGGTAGCGCCGCATTGCGATCCGGACGTCATTCGTTATGCCGTACAGAACGAACTGTTGACGCTGCCGGGGGTCGCGACGCCGACCGAGGCGTTCAAGGCGCTGGAAGCGGGCGCGGCCGGGCTGAAGCTGTTCCCGGCGGAGATGATGCCTCCCGCGGTCGTCAAATCATTGCGCTCGGTGCTGCCGGAACGCATCTGGTTGCTGCCGGTCGGCGGCATTCATCCCGCGAACATGGGGGCTTACGTCGATGCCGGGGCTAATGGCTTCGGCATCGGCGGCCAACTCTATCGTCCCGGCACGGAGCCGAGGGCCGTCAAGCGTGCGGCCGAGACATTCATGCAGGCGCGCGCCGCATTGATGCAAAAAACATAATTCCGGGTGAATTTTTCGTTCATTTTTCGCCTGCCGGCGGCATGGCAAACGGCTTTGTTGCGTCGCAAAATGCTAAAATCGCGGGTTTTCCCATGCCGGGTGTCCCTTACCGGGCCTCCCTTACCGGGCCTCCCGATTTCAGCAAGTTAAAAAAGGTTTTTTCCGTGCTTTCCACCGCCAACATCACGATGCAGTTCGGCCCCAAGCCGCTGTTCGAAAACATTTCCGTCAAATTCGGCGAAGGCAACCGCTACGGCTTGATCGGCGCCAACGGTTGCGGCAAGTCGACCTTCATGAAGATCCTCGGCGGCGACCTCGAACCGTCGTCCGGCACCGTCATGCTCGATCCCAACGAGCGCCTCGGCAAGCTGCGCCAGGACCAGTTCGCCTATGAAGAGATGCGGGTGCTCGACGTCGTGATGATGGGCCACACCGAGATGTGGGCGGCCATGACCGAGCGCGACGCGATCTACGCGAACCCGGAGGCCACCGACGAGGACTACATGAAGGCGGCCGACCTGGAAGCGAAGTTCGCCGAATACGACGGTTACACGGCCGAGGCGCGCGCCGGCGAGCTGCTGCTCGGCGTGGGCGTGCCGATCGAGCAGCACAACGGCCCGATGAGCAACGTGGCGCCGGGCTGGAAGCTGCGGGTGCTGCTGGCGCAGGCGCTGTTCTCGAACCCGGACATCCTGCTGCTCGACGAACCGACCAACAACCTCGACATCAACACCATCCGCTGGCTCGAGAACGTGCTCAACGAGCGCAACTCGACCATGATCATCATCTCGCACGACCGCCACTTCCTGAACCAGGTCTGCACCCACATGGCCGACATGGATTACGGCACGCTGAAGATTTATCCCGGCAATTACGACGACTACATGCTGGCCTCGTCGCAGGCGCGCGCCCAGCAGCTGGCCGCCAATGCGAAAGCCAAGGAACGCGTCGCCGAACTGCAGGAATTCGTGCGCCGCTTCTCGGCCAACAAGTCGAAGGCGCGCCAGGCGACTTCGCGCGCCAAGCAGATCGAGAAGATCAAGGTCGAGGATATCAAGCCGTCCAGCCGCCAGAATCCCTTCATCCGCTTCGAAGGCGAGAAGAAGCTGCATCGCCAGGCGGTGGAGATCGAAGGCCTGTCGAAAGCGTATGACCGCCAGATCTTCAAGAACTTCAATCTGCTGGTCGAAGCCGGCGAGAAGATCGCGATCATCGGCGCCAACGGCGCCGGCAAGACGACGCTGCTGCGCTCCATGGGCGGGCTCGACATCTGCAGCCTGCAGGCCGACGGCGGCGTCGCCAAGTGGGCGGAAAACGCGAATGTCGGCTACATGCCCCAGGATCCCACCGAGGAATTCGCGGTCGATAGGAATCTCACCGACTGGATGGGACAGTGGACGAAGGAAGGCGACGACGATCAAGTCGTGCGCGGCATTCTCGGCCGCCTGCTGTTCTCCGGCGATGACGTGAAAAAGAGCGTGAAGGTGCTTTCCGGCGGCGAGAAGGGACGCATGATGTACGGCAAGCTCATGCTCGGCCGGCACAACGTCCTGCTGATGGACGAGCCGACCAACCACATGGACATGGAATCGATCGAGTCGCTCAACATCGCGCTCGACAAGTACGCCGGCACGCTGATCTTCGTCTCGCACGATCGCGAATTCGTATCGTCGCTGGCGACCCGCATCCTGGAAGTGAGGGATGGGGAAGTCATCGATTTCCGGGGCGGCTACGAGGAGTATCTCGCCAGCCAGGGCATCGAATGAAAAAAGGCCGCGTCAGCGGCTTTTTCGTCCTTCGCTCACAGCATCGGATCGAGATCCGCGGGCGGCTTTCCGGGAAACAGCAATTGATCGAGCCGGTCGCGCAGGCTGCGCGCCATTTCCTTGCCGTTCAACTTCAGCACCGCCTCCAGGTAGGGACGGCGCAGTTCGCGGAAATCGTCGACCGAGGCGGCGCGCTCGACCTTCAATTGCAGGGCATAACCGCGCAAGCCGATCGCGCTCTTGATCGTCGAGGTGTAGAAGTTGTATAGCGCATGGAACTGGTTTTCGCCCGGCGCCAGGATGTTGGATTGCTCCGCTTGCGCGGTCGCCGCCTCCGGTTCCGCCGGCGCGGAGGCGCGCGAAGATGGGGCGGCGACTTCCTGGAAGCGGATCAGGCCCTGGGCGAGCAATTCGTCCACGCTCTGCGCGGTCAAGCCGAGTCCGGCCACTTGCCGCAGCAATTCATCCTGCGTGTGCTTGCCGTCGATCAGCACCAGCAGCGTGCGCAAGCGCGAAGGCAGGCCATGCTTGCGCGTCGCGATCTCTTCACGGCCCTTGTCTGTCTTATCGAGAATGCGTGTCATCTTGGCTAAAAAGAGACTTGGCGGAAGGAAAATACTATGCCAGGCCCTGGACTGTTGCAACTTGCCGGCCCCTCGCGAGCGAAAGATTTATACTTCGTCTAGTATCATCACATTGCCAGTCCGCCGTCTCCTCGACCAAGATGTCCTCCGGGCGCGGCGGCGCGATTGAAAACCGCCTCGGCGAACGCCATCTGGCTCTACCTACCAAGCATCCATTCGTCATGCAGATTCAACCCATCAAGACCGTCGAATTCGAACGTCCGCAGATGGCGAGCGGCACCAGCTGCGTCGCCAATGCCTGGGCACGCGTGCCGCTGGCGCCGTCGCCGGAGGAAAAGGCCGCGCTCAAGGCGCGCATCAAGCAGTTGTTGAAGGAGAAAGAAGCCGTTCTCGTCGCGCATTACTATGTCGATGCCGACCTGCAGGACCTGGCCGAGGAAACCGGCGGCTGCGTTTCCGATTCCCTCGAAATGGCGCGCTTCGGCCGCGATCATCCGGCCAAGACGCTGGTCGTCGCCGGCGTCAAGTTCATGGGCGAGACTTCCAAGATCCTGAGCCCGCACAAGACCGTCCTGATGCCCGATCTCGATGCGACCTGTTCGCTCGATCTCGGCTGTCCGGCCGATGAGTTCTCGGCCTTCTGCGATGCCCATCCGGATCGCACCGTCGTCGTCTACGCCAACACCAGCGCCGCCGTGAAGGCGCGCGCCGATTGGATGGTGACCTCGTCGATCGGCCTGGAGATCGTCGAGCATCTGCATGCGCAAGGCAAGAAGATCCTGTGGGCGCCGGACAAGCATCTCGGCGGCTATATCCAGAAGAAGACCGGCGCGGACATGCTGCTGTGGCAGGGTTCCTGCCTGGTGCATGACGAATTCAAGGGCATCGAGCTCGAATTGCTGCGCCGCGAGCATCCGCAGGCGAAAGTGCTGGTGCATCCGGAGTCGCCCGAAGCCGTCGTCGCGCAGGCCGACGTAGTCGGCTCGACCTCGCAACTGATCGCGGCGGCGCGAACGCTCGACGCCGAGGAATTCATCGTCGCCACCGACAACGGCATCCTGCACAAGATGCGCATGGCGGCGCCCGGCAAGCGTTTCATCGATGCGCCGACGGCCGGCAACAGCGCCACATGCAAGAGTTGCGCGCATTGCCCGTGGATGGCAATGAACGGCCTGCAAAACCTGCTCGAGGTGCTGGAGACCGGCCGCAACGAAATCCATGTCGATCCGGAAATCGGACGCAAGGCTTATACCTGCATCGACCGCATGCTGGCCTTCGCCGCGGCGCGCAAGGCGAATGTCCGTCCCTCGGCGGACCTCGCGCAAGAACAGAAACTGTTTGCGGGCATCGGCCCCGCCTGAGAACAAGGTCAAGATTCCGCATGAGCACGCTCAAGAATCCCTTCGCGCCTTTCGATTCCGCGTTGAAAGCGGCTTTCGAGGCGAACATCCATGCCGCGCTGACGGAAGACGTCGGCAGCGGCGACCTGACCGGCCTCCTGGTGCCGCAGCACGAGACGGTGAAAGCGCGCGTGATCGTGCGCGAAGCCGCGGTGCTGTGCGGCGCGCCCTGGTTCGAAGGCGTGATGACCCAGGTAGACCCGCGCATCCGCATCGAATGGAAATACGCCGAGGGCGACCTGATGGAGGCGGATGGCGAGGTCTGCGCCATCGAAGGTCCGGCGCGCGCCTTGCTGACGGCCGAACGCGGGGCGCTGAATTTCCTGCAATTGCTGTCCGGAGTGGCGAGCGCGACGCGGCGTTATGTCGATGCGATCCGCGGCACGCGTTCTTCGATTCTCGATACCCGCAAGACCTTGCCTGGATTGCGGCTGGCGCAAAAGTACGCGGTGCGCGTCGGCGGCGGCGTGAATCAGCGGCTGGCGCTGTACGACGGCATCCTGATCAAGGAAAACCATATCGCGGCGGCCGGCGGCATTACGGCCGCGATGCGGGCGGCGCAGGCATTGAATGCCGGCGTCACGATCCAGATCGAGGTCGAAACCCTGGCCGAGCTGCATGAGGCGCTGGAAGCCGGCGCGACCTCGATCCTGCTCGACAATTTCTCGCTGGCCGATATGCGCGAGGCGGTCGCATTGACCGCCGGGCGCGCTGTGCTGGAAGGATCGGGCGGCGTGAACCTGGACACGGTACGCGCCATCGCAGAGACCGGGGTCGACCGGATTTCGATCGGCAGCCTGACCAAGGATGTGAAAGCGACCGATTATTCGCTGCGTATTGTTGGTTAGGAGCGCCCGTCGTCGGGGCACCTAAGGGCGCTGGTCCCGTTTCGCTTCGGTATCGCCTCATTCTTCGATACGGAATTCGATCGGCACCAGCACCTGCACCGGGACGGCCTTGCCGGCTTCGACAAACGGCACGAATAGCGCGCGCATCGCGGCGGCCTTGGCCGCGCCGTCCAGGGCTGGAAAACCGGACGATGTTTCGATATCCGCCCGCTCGGGCCTTCCGAATTCATCCACCTGCACCCGCAGCAAGACCTTCCCTTGTTCTCCGTAACGTCTCGCGTTCGCCGGATACTCGGCGGATGGGGCGCGCAGGTAGCCGATGCCGGAAGCCATCGTCTTGGGTGGTCTTCCGGGCGCCGAGGAGCGGTCATTCCGCTCCGGGTGTTGCGCCGCATTCTGCGCCGTGTCTTGTACCGATTGCGGCGCCATCGGAAACGTCAGGTCGGCCACGGCCGGGGCGAGCGATATGGCGCCGGCCGCGGGGGGCGCGTCGGGCGTCGATGGTGTTTCGTGCCGCACGACAGGCGGTTTGAGGCGTAGTGCCGGAGCGTGCGTCGGATCGCGCGCGGGCGGCGGTTGCGCGCCGGCCATGAGGGGTGTCGCGGGAGTCACGGCCATGTTGGCGATCTCCGCGCTTCGTTCCCGAGTGGCGCCCGATGCCGCCCACAAGACGGCGCCGTGCAATGCGGCCACGGCGCCCAATAGCCCGAGGCGGCGCCCCATCAGGGATTCCGAAATTGCTGCTCGGACTCGGTTGCCGCCGCAGCCAGCGCCGCTTCGTTCTTCTCCGCCGGCGAAAGGCGTTTCGCGACGATGACGACTTGCGGAATCGGCGTGCCGTGCTTGTCCGCCAGCACCGGAGCGGCGGATTTCAACGTTTCATCGGTGAGGTAGACATAAACGATGGTGCCGGCCGCCGTCATGCACAGCAAAAGAGCATGAATGACGATTTTCCTGGCGATGGCGCGCAGGGACCGCGAACGACTTGTGGCGAAAGTGGAAATGGGATGCATATGGATTCGTCTTCGAGAGAAAGCTTTCGGGAATTGGAAGGGGGCAGGTCCGCGAGCGATGCCGCTGACCTGCAGACAGAAAGTATCGAAATTGCAAGTAATTCGCACGACTAATTAGTGCGGATTAATGCGTCTGGTGCGGATCAAGGGGGCAGGCGAGACTTCGCCGCCGGCAGCGGCGGCGAATCCAAATCCGGTGGAGAAGGGAAGGAACAGCGAGGGGGATGCTGTGCCGGGGGCGCTCGCCCCCCCGGCTCCGGTCAACGCCGCGCCGGCGTCAGTACGCTGGGCAAGGCCTTCGGCAGCGTCTCCGGATAATCGCGGCTGAAATGCAAGCCGCGGCTCTCGTGCCGCGACAGCGCGCTGTTGACGATCAGCGACGCCACCTGCACCAGGTTGCGCAGTTCCAGCAGGTCGCGCGTGATGCGGAAGTTGGCGTAATACTCGTCGATCTCTTCCTTCAGCAAGGCGATCCTGTGCTGGGCGCGCTCGAGCCGCTTGGTGGTGCGCACGATGCCGACGTAGTTCCACATGAAGCGGCGCAATTCGTCCCAGTTGTTGGCGATGATGACTTCCTCGTCGGCGTCGGTCACGCGGCTCTCGTCCCAGGCCGGCAGGGCGGTGGTGCGCTGTTTCGGTTGCGCTTCGATATGCTTGGCGGCGGCGCGCCCGAGCACCAGGCACTCGAGCAGCGAATTGCTGGCCAGTCGGTTGGCGCCGTGCAGGCCGGTGTAGGACGTTTCGCCGACGGCGTACAGGCCCGGCAGGTCGGTGCGGCCGCACATGTCGGTGACGATGCCGCCGCAAGTGTAGTGGGCGGCTGGCACCACCGGGATCGGCTGGCGGGTGATGTCGATGCCGAGTTCCAGGCAGCGGGCGTGGATGGTCGGGAAATGCTCCTTCAGGAATTCGGGCGGCTGATGGCTGATGTCGAGATCGACGTAATCGAGGCCGCGCTTCTTCATCTCGGCATCGATGGCGCGGGCGACGATGTCGCGCGGCGCCAGTTCCGCGCGCTCGTCGTGATGCGGCATGAATCGCGTTCCCGCGGCCGCGCCGGCGGCGGCCGGCAGTTTCAGCAAGCCGCCTTCGCCGCGCACCGCCTCGGTGATCAGGAAGGATTTCGCGTACGGATGATAGAGGCAGGTCGGATGGAACTGGATGAATTCCATGTTCGCCACGCGGCAGCCGGCGCGCCAGGCCATCGCGATGCCGTCGCCGGTGGCGGTGTCGGGATTGGTGGTGAACAGATAGACCTTGCCGGCGCCGCCGGTGGCGAGCACTGTGTGGTCGGCGGCGATCGTCTTCACCTTCCCGGTGTTCACGTCTTGCGCATACAGGCCGAGGCAGCGCGACGTGTTGCCGCCGTCCCCGAGCGCGGCGCCGATCTTGTCCGAGACGATCACGTCGATGGCGCAATGGTCTTCGAGCAGCGTGATGTTCGGATGCTTGCGGACTTTCTCTTCGAGCGTGACCTGCACCGCGTGGCCGGTGGCGTCGGCCGCATGGATGATGCGGCGCTGGCTGTGGCCGCCTTCGCGCGTCAGGTGATAGCCGAACTCGGCGGTTTCGTCGGTGGTGAAGGGCACGCCTTGCGCGACCAGCCATTCGATCGCTTCACGCCCTTGCTCCACGATGAAGCGGGTGGCGGATTCGTCGCACAGGCCGGCGCCGGCGACGAGCGTATCGGAAATGTGCTGCTCGTGGCTGTCGCCGGAATCGAGCACCGCGGCGATGCCGCCCTGCGCCCAGTTGCTGGCGCCGTCGAGCAGGGAACGTTTGGAAATGACCGCGACCTTGCGCGTTTCGGCCAGGTGCAAGGCGACGGAAAGGCCCGCCAGGCCGCTGCCGATGATGGCGACGTCAAATTTCATATGCTGGGAAATTGCAGTTGCGAGAATTGCAGGAGTCGTTACGCGTTGCCATGACTATAGTCGATTTGGCGGCTAGCCGCACCGCGCCGCGTGCAAAAACCCTATGTTACGCTCTCCGCTCTCGAGAATTTTCTACGTCGACTCATCGCTATGCGCAAATTCCTGAAATGGGCCGGGCTCGTTTTCCTGCTCCTGCTGCTTGGCCTCGGCGCCGCATTCCTGTGGTATCGCGGCGCGAGCCTGCCGCGGATCGATGGCGAGATCCGGTTGCCGGGCTTGTCGGCTCCGGTCGATATCGTGCGCGACGCCGAGGGCATACCGCATATCTACGCCAAGTCCGTGGAGGATGCCTATTTCGCGCTGGGCTTCGTCCATGCCCAGGATCGCTTGTGGCAGATGGAAATGAACCGGCGCATCGCGGCCGGACGCGTGGCGGAGATCCTGGGGCCGAGCGCGCTCGATACCGACCGTTTTCTGCGCACGCTCGGCATACGGCGCAACGCCGAGTCGATCCATGCCAATCTCGGCAGCGAGGCGCGCGCGGTGCTCGCCGCATACGCCCGCGGCGTAAATGCCTGGCTCGTCCGCCGCGACGGACCGCTGCCGCCGGAATTCCTGCTGACCGGCGCGCCGGCGCCGGAACCGTGGCAGCCGGCCGATTCGATCGGTTGGCAAACCATGATGGCCTGGGATCTCGGCGCCAACTGGACGCAGGAATTGCTGCGCATGCGCCTGTCGCAGCGGCTGTCGCTGGAGCAGATCCGCCAGTTCCTGGCGCCGTATCCCGGCGATCCGCCGCTCCCGACCCAGGATTACACGGCGTTGTACCGGACGCTGGCCGGCACTACCCAACACTTGGCGGCCGTCGCCGCGATCGCGCCGCCATCGCTGGTGGAGGGCATGGGGTCCAACAACTGGGTGGTGTCCGGCGCCCTGTCCGCGACCGGCAAGCCGCTGCTGGCCAACGATCCGCACCTGGGGCTGACCGCGCCGGCGGTCTGGTATTTCGCGCACTTGTCCGCGCCCGGCATGGACGTGATCGGCGCGACGCTGCCCGGCATTCCGAGCGTCGTGCTCGGCCATAACGACCGCATCGCCTGGGGCTTCACCAATACCGCGCCCGACGTGCAGGACCTGTATATCGAGCGCATCAACCCCGCCGACGCGCGCCAATATCAAACGCCGGACGGCTGGGCGGAGTTCCAGATTCGCGACGAAACGATCAAGGTCAAGGGACGGCCCGATGTGCAGTTGCAAGTGCGCGCCACGCGCCACGGCCCTGTCATCAGCGGCGCCGCGCCGGTGGTCGCCAAGGCGCCGCTCGATGCGCGGCAGTACGTGATCGCATTTTCGTGGACCGCGCTGCGGCCGGACGATCGCACGCTGCAGGCTGGACTCAAGCTCGGCCGCGCCCGGAACTGGGATGAATTCCTCGACGGCGCGCGCGATTTCTCGGCGCCCCAGCAAAACATGGTCTACGCCGACATCGACGGCAACATCGGTTTCATCGCGCCGGGCCGCGTGCCGGTCCGCAAGCCCGGCAACGATCTCCGGGGCCTGGCGCCGGCGCCGGGCTGGGACGCCCGCTACGACTGGGACGGATTCATCCCGTTCGAGCAGTTGCCGCGCCTATACAATCCGGCGTCGCAGCGGGTGGTCACGGCCAACGAGAAGATCGTCGGCGCGGATTATCCCTGGTTCATCACCAGCGAATGGACGCTGCCGTACCGCGCCGAGCGGATCAAGTCGCTGCTCGACGCCAAGGCCAGGCACGACGTGTCCGGCTTCGCCGCGATACAGAAGGACGATGTGTCGCTGGCGGCGCGCGAATTGCTGCCGCTGGTGCGCGCCGCCAAGCCATCGTCGGCGCGCGCCGGGGCCGCGCTCGACATGCTGCGCGGCTGGAACGGCGAGATGGCCGTCGAGCGCGCCGAGCCGCTGATCTTCAATGCCTGGATGCGCGAGACGTCGCGCCGGATCTTCGCCGACGAATTGGGTGAAGCGTTGATGACGGATTACTGGGAACTGCGCAACGTCCATCAATCGATGGTCAACGTCTTGAAGAATGCCGATGGCGCGGGCAAATGGTGCGCCGATGCGGAGAAGCCGGACCGGACTTGCGCCGAAGTTCTGGCGGCGGCGCTGGAGGCGGCATTGGCGGACCTGGAGAAGCGCCACGGCGCCGACATGGCGAAATGGCAGTGGGGATGGGCCCATGTGGCGCGTTCCGAGCACCGGCCGTTCGGCAAGGTCGATGCGCTGGCGCGGGTATTCGATATCCGCGTCCCGTCGCCGGGCGATACCTATACCGTCAACGTCGGCCGCTACAATTTGCGCGACGAGAAAGAGCCGTTCGCGAACCGCCACGCGGCGAGCCTGCGCGCCATCTACGACTTGTCGGACCTGGAGAACTCGCTCTTCATCCATTCCAGCGGACAGTCGGGCAACGTGCTGTCGCCGCTGTACCGCAACTTCAGCGAGCGTTGGGCGCAAGCGCATTACCTGCCGATGAAGACGCAACGCGCCGCGGTCGAGGCGAACCGGCTCGGCAAGCTGACGCTCAGTCCGGAGCCGGTGTCTCCGTGACAGGCGGGTCGCCGACGATGAAGCGGTGCGAGGTGCGCAGCAGACGCTCCGCCTCCTCGGCCGGGACCGGCGGCGAGAATGCATAGCCCTGGGCGAGCTGGCAGCCGAGCCGGCGCAGCTCGGCGACGTGGGTCGCGGTTTCCACGCCCTCGGCCACGGTTTCCAGGTTCAAGGTCTGCGCCAGCGTCAGGATCAGGCGGATGATCTCGATGTCTCCGGGATTGCTGCCGAGGCCCTGCACGAAGGCGCGATCGATCTTGAGCACGTCGATCGGCAGTTTCTGGAGATAGGCAAGCGAGGAATAGCCGGTGCCGAAGTCGTCGAGCGCCAGGCGCAGGCCGAGCTTCTTAAGCTTGACCAGCATCTCGACGGTCTGCACCGGGTTGGCCATGGCCGAGGTTTCGGTCAGTTCGAGTTCGAGCGAGCTCGGCACGACGCCCGTGCTGTCGAGTATGCGCCTGACTTCAGGCAGGAAAGATGTCTGCAGCAGCTGTCGCATCGACACGTTGACCGCGATCTTGGCGCCGCGTATGCCCTGGTAGCGCGACTGCCACTCGCCGAGCTGCTTGCAGGCTTCCTCGAACACCCACATGCCGATCGGCACGACCAGCCCCGAGGTCTCGGCGATCGGAATGAAGTCGATCGGCGAGATATGGCCGTACTGCGTGCTGTTCCAGCGCAGCAGCAATTCGAAGCCCTTGATCGAGCCGTCGGCGACCGACACCTTCGGCTGGTATACCACGGCGAGTTCGTCGCGTTCGAGCGCGAAGCGCAAGGCCACGTCCATTTGCGCGCGGCGCTTGGTATGGCCTTGCAGCGAGGCATCGAAAATCTCGGCGCGATTGCGGCCGCGCTCCTTGGCTTGGTGCATCGCTGCGTCCGCGTCACGGATCAGGTCCGACGGCGTCTTGTGCGCTTCGTTCAGCAAGGCGATGCCGACGCTGGTCTGGATCTTCACCGTGACGCCGTCGACCACCAGTTGCCGCGATACCGTCTCCAGGAGCGCGTCGGCGCGTTCGTTGGCCTCCTTGAGGCCGGAGCGGGTCAGGACCACGAATTCGTTGCCGCCGAAGCGGGCGACGAAATCCTGCTCCGGCAATGTCGCGGTGATCCGGTGCGTCAGCTCGGTCAGGCATTGGTCGCCGAAATCGTGGCCGTGCGTGACATTGACGCTCTTGAAGAAATCGAGGTCGCAGAACAAGACCGCCAGCGGCGCCAGCGCGCTGCGCGCTTCGGCCATCGCCGCCGCCAGCCGTTTGATCAGGTAGCGGCGGTTCGGCAGGCCGGTCAAGGGATCATGCAAAGCCAGGTGTTCGAGCTGCAGCTCGTACTCCTTGCGATCGGTGACGTCGTGCGCGATGCCGAGCAAACCGATTGTATTGCCGCCGGCGTCATGCAACGGGTACTTGCTCACGCGGTACCACGAGCGCCGGTCGCTTTCCCAGTGACCTTGGAGTTCGACATCCTCCAGCGGTTCGCCGCTTCTCATCACTTCCAGGTCCTGGCGATGCAGGCGGTCGGCCATGGCATAGGCATCTTCCTGCTGCGCGGCGGCGGAATGGGCCAGGAAGACGTCGTGCGAGGTCTTGCCGCGCAATTCCTCTTCGCTGGCATAACCGAAACGCCGTTGCATGGCGCGGTTGCTGATGGTGAAACGGCCGGCGCGATCCTTGGCGTAGATCATCGACGGATTGAGATCGAGCACGGCGCGCAGCAGGGCATGCTCGTCCGCCAGCCGCAGTTCCGCATCCTTGCGCGCGGATACGTCTTCGATGCTGAACACCAGTCCTTCGATGGCGTTGTCGTGGAGCATGTTGAAACCGCTGGTCTCGAGCCAGATCCATTGGCCGTTCTTGTGCCGCTTGCGATGGCGGGAAAACATGCTGCCGCCCGGCGTGTCGCGCAACTGGCGCAATTTTTCCTCGTGTTCCGCCCGGTCGTCGGGATGCACGGGCAGCCGCAGCGCGCTTCCCAGGAATTCCTGCGGCGTGTAGCCGAGCACGTCCTGCACGGCGGGATTGACGTATTTCACGCGGTAGCCCGCGTCGGTGATCAGGAATATGTGCCGCGTCGCGCGGGCGATGGCGTCGAAGCGGCGCTCGTTGCGGCGAGCCTTGTCGATCGCTGCCTGGTTCCTGCGCAAGGCGACCGACAGCAGCGTGGCGAGCACGCCGACGAACAGGGTGGCGAGTATCTGCGGCAGCCATTCGCCGAGCGGCGTCGCCAGCCGTGCATTCAATGCGAAACCGACCGCGGCGATCGCGGCGACCGCCAGCAGGGCGACGCGTCCGTGCAAGGCCAGAGGAAAGACGCCGGCGGCGCCGACCAGCCACGGCAGGGGCTGGGTGGGTATCGAGCGCTGGATGGTAAGCGCCGCGATCACCAAGACGCAGACCAACAGTTCTCCCAGCACCCAGCGCCGGTCGCGCATCGGCCGGGCGGCGTCGGCATGGCGGACCAAGGCGCTGAAGAACAGCAGCGCCAGCATGCCGATGGCTGCGACGCTCGCCGGCGGCAGCCGCAAGTGATGCGCGTAGGCCAGCAACATCACGTGCAGCAGCAACGTGACGTAGAGAAAGAGCGAGGCAATGCGAAAAATCTCGCTACCGCTGGTGATTTCCTTGGCGCGCAGGAGCGAAAGTTTCATGGGGCCTGAATAGTGGATCGCAAAAGGAATTGCAAGAACTGCAAGCTCGCCACGATACCAAATCTGGGATTTTTTGCACAGCCGGAATTGGCGTGCCGGGAACCGGGCGAATCGATTATCGGCCACATCCGGTGGCCCGGGGCGCCTTTGCGTTGCAATAAAAAAGCCGCCTGGAGTCCAGGCGGCTCGGAAAGGCGCCCTCGGAGGGCGAGGCGCCAAGCGACGGATCAATCCGCGGCGTAGATATCGTTGTCCTTGGTCTCCTTGACGAACAGCATGCCGATCACGAAAGTCAGGACGGCGATGATGATCGGATACCACAGGCCATAGTAGATGTCGCCTTTGAACGCCACCAGCGCGAAGGCCGTGGTCGGCAGCAGGCCGCCGAACCAGCCGTTGCCGATATGATAGGGCAGGGACATCGAGGTGTAGCGGATGCGGGTCGGGAACATCTCGACCAGCATGGCGGCGATGGGGCCGTAGACCATCGTCACATAGATCACAAGGATGACCAGCAGGACCAGCACCATGCCCTTGTTGATCTGCGCCGGATCGGCCTTGGACGGATAGCCGGCGGCCTTGATCGCGTCCGCCAATTCCTTCGAGAAAGCCTTGTCCTTGGCGGCGGCGTCTTCCTTCGACAGCGCGGCGGCGCTGTAGGACGTGATCACCTTGTCGCCGACCTTGACGGTGGCGGTGGTGCCGGGCGCTGCCTCGACATTGGTGTAGTTCACCGAAGCGGCGGCGAGTTTCGCCTTCACGATGTCGCAGGAGGAGGTGAATTTCTTCGTGCCGGTCGGGTTGAACTGGAATTGGCAGTCGGCCGGGTCGGCGGTCACCACCACCGGCGAGTTCTTGATCGCGGCTTCCAGCGCCGGGTTCGCATAGTGGGTCAGCGCGCCGAAGATCGGGAAGTAGGTCAGCGCGGCGAGCAGGCAGCCGGCCATGATGATCATCTTGCGGCCGATCTTGTCCGACAGGGCGCCGAACACGATGAAGAACGGCGTGCCGATCACGAGCGAGGCGGCGATCAGCAGGTTGGCCGTCGGGCCGTCGACCTTGAGCGTCTGCGTCAGGAAGAACAGCGCATAGAATTGGCCGGTGTACCAGACCACGGCCTGGCCGGCGGTCAGGCCGACGAGCGCGAGGATGACGATCTTCAGGTTCTTCCATTGGCCGAAGGATTCCGACAGCGGCGCCTTCGAGGTCTTGCCTTCCGCCTTCATCTTGGCGAACGCCGGCGACTCGTTCATCGACAGACGGATCCAGACCGAGATGCCGAGCAGGAAGACCGACACCAGGAACGGAATGCGCCAGCCCCAGGCCGCGAACGCTTCTTCGCCGATCGCGGTACGGGTACCGAGAATCACCATCAGCGACAGGAAGAGGCCGAGCGTCGCCGTGGTTTGAATCCAGGCAGTGAACGCGCCGCGCTTGCCGTGCGGCGCATGTTCCGCCACATAGGTGGCCGCGCCGCCGTACTCGCCGCCGAGCGCGAGACCTTGCAGCAGGCGCAGCGTGATCAGGATCACGGGAGCGGCGATGCCGATGGTCGCGTAGTTCGGCAACAGGCCGACCGCGAAGGTCGACAAGCCCATGAGGAGAATCGTGACGAGGAAGGTGTATTTGCGGCCGATCATGTCGCCGAGGCGGCCGAACACGAGCGCCCCGAACGGACGCACGATGAAGCCGGCGGCGAATGCCAACAGCGCGAAGATGAACGCGGTATTGGGATCGGTGCCGGCGAAGAATTGCTTCGCGATGATTGCGGCCAGGGAGCCGTATAGATAAAAGTCGTACCACTCGAATACGGTACCGAGCGAAGAAGCGAAAATGACTTTTCGCTCTTCGGCGGTAATGCCGCGCGTCGCTGCCGCTTGTACTGTCGCCATGATTGTCTCCTTGGTCTGGCCGAGATGAACGTGCAACCGGTGATCACACATTTTTTGCACAAGCGAAGTCTGCGATGCCAAGCTTACACAGGACTTGCTCCAAACTTACAGAACCTTACAGTCGGACGTGCCGATGGCGGAGCACGTTCGGGATGGCAACGTTGCGATTGACGAGGATCAAGGGGGAGGCGCGCGCGACGCTATGCCACGCCTGCGATCAGGGACGAAGACCAGGGACAAAGATCAGGGGCGAAGAGCAGGGGGCGAGAGAGGCCGGGCGTTCAATGAAAGCTGCGTGCTTCGAGCCGCAACGGGGAAGCCTGCACCCTGGCCGCGATCAGCCGGCGCGCGACGCCGCGGATCTTGGCTTCGTTGGCTTGGAAAATTTCCATCGGTCCATATTCGCCGTTCTGCTTCTGCGAGAGCGACAGCAGGGCTTCCTTCGATATGACGCATTCATATCGGGCGAAATCGAGGGTGACGACCGTAAATGCGACGCCGTCGTTGGTCAATGCCGGTTTTTCGCTGGGGTGAGTCATGTCCATCTCCAATGGTGAGTGATGCCTGATGCATGTATCCGGCATGGCGCCTCGCGGCGCATGAGGTGGACAATGCGCGCGATTGCCGGGATTGGCAAGCGCTATTTCATCGGCGCGCCGGCTGCGTCAACGGCTTTTTCAACTCTGCTCTTGTATTCGACCGGCGGGGCTCCACGTAGCTTGCACGGCGCAGGTCCGCCGTCCCACGATCAATCTGCAGTAATGCCTTGGAGAATGAGATGAAGCCGAATGAAGAATTTCTCTCGCGCATGCGCGAAGCGACCGACATCTTGCGCACGTCCGGCCCGGCCGCCGCGACGGAAGCGATTCGACGCGCGTTGGCCGGCATGGATTCCGACGCCGGGTCCGATGCGGCGGCCGAACCCGACGCGACGCCGCCGGTCACCGGCAAGATCGAAGCGCGCGGCCCCATGCCGCATGCCCGCCGTCCGTCGCCGCGCCGATGGCCGAGCGCCATACCGCGCGATGTCATCGACGATGTGGAAGCCCACGAAATACCGCGCGACACCGGCGCGGGGAAATTCCTGTCGGGGACTTTCTCCAATCGGGCGGGCAGTCGACGATACAAGCTATATGTTCCCGCCGGCTATCGCGGCGAAACGCTGCCCTTGGTCGTGATGCTGCATGGATGCAAGCAAGATCCTGACGACTTCGCTACCGGCACCGGAATGAACCGGCTCGCGGACGAACAACGCTGCCTTGTCCTCTATCCGGCGCAGACCCAAGGGGAAAACGGCTCCAATTGCTGGCACTGGTTCCAGGCTGCCGATCAAACCGGCTTGGGCGGCGAGCCCGCGATCATTGCCGGCATGACGCGTCAGATCATGCGCGAGTATCGCTGCGATCCCGAGCGGATCTATGTCGCCGGCCTCTCGGCCGGCGGCGCGATGGCCGCGATCCTGGCCTCGGCCTTTCCCGAATTGTATGCGGCGGTCGGCATCCATTCCGGTTTGCCGGCGGGAGCGGCGCACGATCTTCCATCCGCGTTCGCCGCGATGAAGGACGCCGGCACGTCGGCCAAGATTCGCCCCTACCGCGAAGCGGTGCCAGTGATCGTGTTCCACGGCGACCGCGACAAGACCGTCGAGCCGCGGAATGGCGTCGTCGCGCTGGCGCAAGGCCTAGCCATCGACCACCGCGGCGCGGATGAATTCGCCTGGCCGGGCACCGTGGAAACCGTGCGCGGCACGAGCGGATCCGGCCGGAGTTTCACGCGGAAAATCTATCGCGACCGCGCCGGCCGGATCACAGCCGAGCACTGGACCATCCACGGAGCAGGCCACGCCTGGAGCGGCGGCCGGCGTCCCGGCTCCTTCACCGATCCCAAGGGGCCGGATGCATCGAAAGAGATGCTGCGCTTCTTCTTCGGGCACCGCAGGCACGCAAGCGACGCGCACAAGGCAAGCGGATCGGGTGGAATGGGATGATGCGAACGCGGCTTGCAGGGAGGGCTTGTCAGCTTTTCGAACGGTCGTGCTAAAATCACGCGACCTTTCGTTCCGGCGTCGAGATCGGTGATTTTCAACGGCGGACCGGACTTCTTCATTCATTTCTTTCAGGAGACAGCCATGACCGATGCCGTGATCGTATCCACCGCGCGAACAGGACTCGCGAAATCGTGGAAGGGCGCGTTCAACATGACGCACGGCGCGACCTTGGGCGGCCACGTCGTGAAAGCGGCGATCGGACGGGCGCGCATCGATGCCGGCGAGGTCGAGGATGTGCTGATCGGCTGCGCCACGCCGGAAGGCGCGACCGGCAGCAACATCGCGCGCCAGATCGCGTTGCGCGCCGGTTGCCCGGTGACCGTGCCCGGCATGACGATCAACCGTTTCTGCTCCTCGGGCCTGCAGACGATCGCGACGGCGGCGCAGCGCATCATCGCCGGCGAAGGCGATATTTATGCGGCCGGCGGCGTCGAGGCGATTTCCTGCGTGCAGCAGGAAATGAACATGCACATGCTGATGGAAACCTGGCTCAAGGAAAACAAGCCGGCGATCTACTGGCCGATGCTGCAGACGGCGGAAACGGTCGCCAAGCGCTACGGCATTTCCAAGGAGCGCCAGGACGAATACGGCGTGCAGAGCCAGTTGCGCGCCGCCGCCGCGCAAGCCGCGGGCAAGTTCAGCGACGAGATCGTCCCGATGACGACGGTGATGGGCGTCGCCGACAAGGCGAGCGGGATGCTGATGTCGAAGGAAGTGACGATCGCCGCCGACGAAGGCATCCGGCCCGATACCACGCTCGAAGGCGTCGCCAAGATACGCACCGCCGTGCCGGGCGGCGTGATCACCGCCGGCAACGCCAGCCAGTTTTCCGACGGCGCGTCGGCGGCGATCGTGATGAATGCCAGGCTCGCGGAAAAGAAAGGCTTGCAGCCGCTCGGAATCTTCCGCGGCTTCGCGGTCGCCGGCTGCGAGCCGGACGAGATGGGCATCGGCCCGGTGTTCGCCGTGCCCAAGCTGCTGCAGCGCGCCGGCCTGAAGGTCGACGATATCGGCCTGTGGGAATTGAACGAGGCGTTCGCGGTGCAGGTGCTGTATTGCGCCGACAAGCTCGGCATCCCGATGGATCGCCTGAACGTCAACGGCGGCGCGATCGCGGTCGGCCATCCCTACGGCGTGTCCGGCGCGCGCCTGGTCGGCCATGCGCTGATCGAAGGCAGGCGGCGCGGCGTGAAATATGTCGTCGTGACCATGTGCATCGGCGGCGGGCAAGGCGCCGCCGGCTTGTTCGAAGTCGCTTGATGCCGAAGTGTTTCGGCGCCCCGGATTGCGCTTCGCTCCATCCGGGCGACGTACGTCGAATGTCGCGGCGCTGATCCAACGCGAGCGCTTCGCGACCACTCGCGCGAGACCTTCGACGCCGCGCCCTACATGCGGGACGCCTGCTTTTGGCGAACCATCGCGCGGAATGAACCAAGACAACGGGGCTTGCTCGAAACGGATGACACCGCGCCGGGCGAGTCTCCCATGCAAGACGAAGCGCAAGCCACCCAACTGAGAAGAATGCGTGCGTTGGCCACGGCGCTGCTCGTGGCGATGGCTATCCTGCTGTTCGCGACCAGGAGCCTTGAGCATCTTCACCCCGGAATTTCCTTCGTCGCGGCATTCGCCGAAGCGGCGCTGGTCGGCGCGCTTGCGGACTGGTTCGCCGTCACCGCATTGTTCCGTTCGCCGCTCGGCTTGCCGATTCCCCATACCGCCGTCATTCCCAAGAGCAAGGACAGGATAGGCAGCGCCTTGTCCGATTTCATCCAATACAACTTCATCACCCGGGAAATCATTCACGGCGAATTGCGCAGTCTCGACTTCGCCGATACGGCAGCGGCCTGGCTTTCGAATCCGGAAAATGCCCGTACCGTATCCCGCCAGGCCGCGCGCACGGTTCCCTTGCTGCTCGAGTTCGTGGATGACGAGGATATGCGAAAGACGCTGCTGCGCCATGCCGATTCGGCTTTGCAGCGCGTCAAGATCGCGCCGGCGCTGGCGGAAGTCGTATCGGCGTTGGCGTCCAAGGGTTATCACCAGGATCTGTTCGCGCATCTGGTCGAGATGGCGTCGCAGGTGTTCGAACATAACAAGCCGTATATTCGCTGGAAGATCCACGAAGGCAGTCCGCGCTGGCTGCCCAAGGCGGTCGATGAAAAAATCTACGAGCGCCTGCTGCATGCGATCAGAAGCACCCTGGACGAAATGCGCGAAGACGACAGCGAATGGCGCATGCGCTTTCAACACGCGGTCGACCGTTTGATCGAGCACCTCAGGACAAGCCCGGAATACGAGACGAAGCTCGGCGTCATCCTGCACGATATCAGCCGGCATCCGGCATTGGACAGTTACGCGCTCGAACTCTGGCGCGACGTCAAAGCGCGCTTATCCGCGGACGCGCTCGCCGACGAATCCTTGATCGTCGCCAAGCTGGAAGAGATTGCCGGATCGCTCTGCAAACGTCTCGCGCACGACCTGGCGCTGCGGACGGCGATCAACGCATGGTTGAGCGCGTTGTTCACGGAAATCGTGGTCGCTAGGCGCGAATTCATTGCCGGTCTGATCGCGCGCGTGATCCGCAAGTGGGATGCCGAAACGATGTCGCGTAAACTCGAACTGCAGGTCGGAAAGGATTTGCAATACATCCGCATCAACGGCACGCTGGTCGGCGGATTGGTCGGCGTGATCCTGCATACGATACCGACGGCAATGGGACCGTAGCCTATCTTTGCGACGTTCGATGACGAAATCCACATTGCTTTGCCCAGCCGGGAATTTGTTGTAAGCTACGATTTTCGAACGATCGTTCGCAAATTTGATGATCAGGAGACTTCATGCGTAGCGTACGGCAATTATTCGATTTGACAGGGAAAACAGCGCTCGTCACCGGCGGTTCGCGCGGCTTGGGGTTGCAGATTGCCGAAGCGCTGGGCGAACAGGGCGCGCGGCTCGTCCTGAGCGCGCGCAAGCAGGCCGATCTGGACGAAGCGGTGGCCCATCTCGCGCAGCGCGGCATCACGGCGCACGCGGTCGCCGCCGACCTGGCGCAGGAATCCGCCGTCGCGCCGCTGGCGGCGCAGGCGCTCGAAAAACTCGGCCATATCGATATCCTCGTCAACAACGCCGGCGCCACCTGGGGCGCTCCTGCCGAAGACCATCCGCTCGATGCCTGGGACAAGGTCATGAACCTGAACGTGCGCAGCATCTTCCTGCTGTCGCAGGTGGTGGGCAAGCAATCGATGATTCCGCGCCGCTACGGCCGCATCGTGAACGTGGCGTCGATCGCCGGCCTGGCCGGCAACGCGCCGGGAACGATGGCGACCATCGCCTACAACACTTCCAAGGGCGCGGTCGTGAATTTCACGCGCACGCTGGCCGGCGAATGGGGGCGCTACGGCATCACGGTCAATGCATTGGCCCCCGGTTTCTTTCCCTCGAAGATGACCAAGGGCGTGCTCGAAAAGCTCGGCAAGGACGAACTGGCGCGCCATGCGCCGCTGCAGCGGCTCGGCGACGACGAAGACTTGAAGGGCGCTGCCGTGCTGTTCGCATCCGATGCGGGCAAGCACATCACCGGCCAGATCCTGGCGGTGGACGGCGGCGTGTCGGCGGTGTGAGAGGGATGCCAATGCTCAAGCAGCCGTTCGACACTCCATTCTTGAAGGACCTCGGCGTCGAATTCGTTTCCATGGAAAACGGCGCGGCCGAGATCGCCTTGCGTCTCGAGCCGCGCCACATGAACGGCTGGCAAGTGACGCACGGCGGCGTGACCATGACGCTGCTCGACGTCGCGATGTCGATGGCGGGGCGTTCGCTCGATCCCGAGGCGCGCGGCGGCGTGACGGTGGAGATGAAGACCAGCTTCCTGCAGCCGGGCGGCAAGCCGGGCGCGCGCATCGTCGCCCGCGGCAAGGCTTTTCATCGCTCGACCACGATGTGCTTTTGCGAAGGCGAGGTCTGGAACGGCGACAAGCTCGTGGCCAAGGCGATGGGCACCTTCAAATACCTCAAGCGGCTCGACGTCGCGAAGAAACTGAAACAGGATTGAGATGACAAGCGCTTCTCCCACATACCGGCATGTCGTGCTCGCCTCGCGTCCGCGCGGCGCGGTCGAGGCCGGCAACTTCCGGCTCGAAACCATCGCGGCGCCTCCCTTGAAAGAGGGCGAGGTCCTGGTCCGCAACCACTGGCTGTCGCTCGATCCCTACATGCGCATGCGCATGGAGGATGCGAAGAGTTATGCCGAGCCGCAGGCGATCGGCGCCTGCATGATCGGCGGCACGGCCGGCGAAGTGGTCGCGTCGCGCCATCCGGGATTCGCCGCCGGCGACAAGGTGGTCGGCCGGCTCGGCTGGGCCGAGATGGGCGTGGCCGACGGCGCGCTGTTGCGCAAGGTCGACACGACGCGGATTTCCCTGTCGGCCTACCTCGGCGCGGTCGGCATGCCGGGCATGACGGCGTGGTATGGCGTGACGCAGATACTCCAGCCGAAGGCCGGCGAGACTGTCGTGGTGTCGGCCGCGGCCGGCGCGGTCGGCGGCATCGTCGGCCAGCTCGCGAAGCTGCGTGGCTGCCGTGTCGTCGGCATCGCCGGCGGCCCCGAGAAATGCGCGTACGCGATCGACGAACTCGGTTTCGACGCCTGCATCGATTACAAGCGCGGCCACCTTGTCACGGATCTCGCGCACGCCACGCCGGACGGCATCGATGCGTTGTTCGAGAATGTCGGCGGCGCCGGTTTCGATGCCTGCCTGGCGCGCATGAATCCGTTCGGCCGCGTCGCCTTGTGCGGTCTGATCTCGGGCTACAACGGCGAACCGATGCCGCTGCAGAACATTCGCTTCGTACTGACCATGCGCCTGACGATGCGCGGCTTCATCATTTCGGAGCACATGGAATTCTGGCCGCAAGGCTTGCGCGAACTCGGCGAATTGGCCGCCTCGGGAAAGCTCAGATACCGCGAATCGATCGCGCACGGCCTGGAGGCGGCGCCCGAGGCTTTCATCGGACTGCTCCAGGGCCGCAATGTCGGCAAGCAGCTCGTCAAACTGATCTGACCACTACCGCAAAGGAAGCCCATGCAAAATTTCAAGGACAAAGTTGCCGTCATCACCGGCGCGGCCAGCGGCTTCGGCCGCGAATTCGCCATCATCGGCGCGCGTCTCGGCATGAAGCTCGTGCTGACCGACGTGCAGCACGAGCAGCTCGACGCCACCGCCGGCGAACTGGCGGCGCAAGGCGCGGACGTGCTGGCCGTGCGCTGCGACGTCCGCCATGCCGAAGAAGTGCAAGCGGTGGCGGACCGGACCATGGAACGCTTCGGCGCCATGCATCTTGTGTTCAACAACGCCGGCGTCGGTTGCGGCGGACTGATGTGGGAAAGTTCGCAAGCCGACTGGGATTGGGTGCTGGGCGTGAACCTGTGGGGCGTGATCCACGGCGTGCGCATCTTCACGCCGCTGATGCTGGAATGCGCGAAGAAGGAGCCCGGTTACCAGGGGCATATCGTCAACACGGCATCGATGGCCGGCATGATGAATCCGCCGGTGCTGGGTGTCTACAACGTTTCCAAGAGCGCCGTCATCGCACTGTCGGAATCGCTCTACCAGGACTTGAAACTCATCGATGCGCCGATCGGCGCCTCGGTGCTGTGTCCATATTTCGTGCCGACCGGCATCAGCAAGTCGCATCGCAGCCGCCCAGACGACGTGAAAATGACGGCGGCGCCGACCGCGAGCCAGGCGGCCGCGCAGGCGATGGTCGACAAGGCCGTCTCCTCGGGCAAGGTGTCGGCCGCCGAAGTCGCCGAAATGACCTTCGATGCGATTCGCGAAGAGCGCTTCTACATCTACTCGCATCCGAAGGAGTCGCCGGACAACATCCGCATTCGCATGGAAAGCATCGTGAACGGCACCAACCCGAGCGATCCGTACGAGGCCACGCCGAAGATGCGCGACGCGTTGAAGGCCCAGCTCAAGGGCGGTCAACAAGTATCCTAAATCTTCATTTCGAGCTTGAGAGTCCAGGTCGTGTAAGTCTTCGCGGCGACCGTCGCGACCTGGGAGCCGACCGAACTGCCGGTCCGGTAATCGTCGGCGAAAAGATTGTTGGCCGATAGCCGCAACTGCATGGCGGGGCTGAACTTCCACAGCGCATAGGCATCGAGCTGGCGCTTCCTGCCGCTACCCGTGGTCTGCGTTTCCGTGGTCCGCACGACATAGGCCGGCGTCCAGTTCAGGTTGCCGCCGAGCGTCAACGGCATGCCCTTGACGCGATAATCGATGCCGAGGTTGGCCGTCCGTTTCGCTTGCTGGTCCAGGCGGTTGTCGGGACCGGGCACGCCGTCGACCGACGACCAGAAGCGGCTGTAATTGGCGCGCACGTCGACCGATGGCGCATTCTCGATGAAATCGACCAGCTGGAATTTCGCTTCCAGTTCCAGGCCGCCGCTGCGGGCGTCGCCGAAGTTGACCGGTTGCGACAGCCAGCGGCCGTCGGCTTGCTGATCGATCCTGCGGCGTATTAGGCCGCTGATCTCGCGCATGAACAGGTTGGCGCTGAAGATGCCGGTGCCGGACAGATAGTGTTCATAGGCAAGGTCGATGCCGGTCGAGAGTTCCGGCCGCAGCGACGGGTTGCCGATGCGGTCCGGGCTGGTCGGGCCCGGGGTCCGCGATCGGACCGGCACCGCGACCAGGTCGCTCAAGGACGGCGCGCGATAGCTGCGCGTCAGGCTCATGCGCAGCTGGTCCTTTTCCCGGCCCGGAATGCGCCACACGCCGTGCAGCACCGGGCTCCAGACGCTGCTGGTGTTCTCGACGGCGCCGGTGGCCAGTGCGCTGGAAATCTTGACGCCTTCCCAGCGCAGGCCGAAATACGCCGACCACTCCTTGTTGATTTCCCATTCGTCTTGCGCGAACAGCGCCAGCCGGCGCGTCGTGGCGCCCAGGTTTTCTCCGGAATCGTCGGCTTGCTCGACGCCGTTGTCGAACGACAGGCGGGTCTGCGTATTCCTGCGCCATTCGACGTCCCAGCCGACGGCCAGCGCGTGTCCGTTGTCGACCGGCCGGGAATACTTGCCGTTGGTGCCGGCGCCGCGGTCCCGGCTGGAGCTCGTGGTGAACAGCGTATGGAGTTCCGAGCCTTCCTGCCGCCGGGTCGTGGTTTCGCTGTTGTTGCGGCCGAATCCGAAGCCGAACTTGACGTCGGCCTTGGACTTGTCCGCGAACCGGTGCTGCCAATTGCCGAAGACGCGGGCGCCGGTCGTATCGAAGCCGGATACGTGATCCGAGGTATCGTAAGGCTTGTCGCCCAGCGTTTGCGTCACGCGCGCGGCGCCGCGCGTATCGCCCTTGGTGTGCATCACGAACGGCTGCAGCATGAGCGTGTCGCCGTTGCCGAGGCGGTAATTGAAGCGCGGCGCCAGGCGAATGCCGCGCGTGGTGCGCAGGCTGTCGGCGGCGATGTCCTGGTCGATGGCGGGGCCGGCGGTCTCGGTGACGGTCTCGGTGCGTTGGCGGTTTTCGAATACCGATCCCGACAGCACGTACGACAGGGCGCCGACCTGGCCCGGGTGTGTGACCGATACGTTCGGCGCGCGGCGTCCTTGCTCGACGCCGTAGGATACGTTGACCTGGGTCTGCTTCATCTTGAAGTCTTCGCGCAGCACGATATTGATTGTGCCGGCGATCGCCTGGGTGCTGAACTCCACCACCGGCGCGCGGTAGACTTCGATGCGCTCGATCTGGTCGGGCGAGAGCGAGTCGAGCGAAAAACCGAGCGGCGGGCGTTCGCCGTTGAGCAGTATCTGGGTATAGCCGCTGCCGAGCCCGCGCATCTGGATGCCGCCGCCGCGTCCCGGCCGGCCGGAAACCGTCACGCCTGGCAAGCGCTTGAGAATTTCGCCGACGGTGCTGTCGCCGTTCCTGTCCAGTTCCTCGCGGCCGAACACCAGCTTGGCCGCCGTCGACTGCCGGCGCTGCTCCGTCTCGTTTTGCCGGCCGCCCGTGATCGTGACCTGCTTGACCTCGGTCTCGGGCCGTTTCCCTTCCTCTTTCCCTTGCGGCCGCCCCTTGCTTTCCCGGGCGGGCGGCGCGTTCGGATCGCGGGCCGGCGGATCGGCGTCCTGGGCATGCGCATGCATGGCGTAGACGCTCATCAGGACGGCGCCCGCGAGAGGGGAAAGCTTGATCATCATGGTGGGATTGCGGCCGGAAGCGGCGTCGAAGACCGTGCGAAATTGCGTGGGGTATTGTAGGCGATCCATGTAAAGTTTTATGTCTCGCATGCGAACCATAACGCAAACGATAAGCGATCCCGGCGGCATCGACTGTGCCGCCGGTAAGTGCCGGCGCATTCCGGCGCGGTGATCAATGGACCGGGATGTCGGTCCGTTGCGGAAGAGGTTTGCCGAGAATCGCCAACTGGTACCACTGCTGCACGCGTTCCAGATGATCGCGCTCTTCGTTCAATGCGACGGTGAATTCCGTCACGAGCGAGGCCTGCTGATGCTCGTCGGCCAGCGCGATCAGCATTTCCCAACCCGCATGATCGGACATTTCGGCAATCAAGATCGCATGCAGCGATTGCGCGAACGTCGTGCGAGGGTCGGTCAGCACCTGCAGCAGACCTAGCGACTCCATGCCAGCCAAATCCGCGCTAGGCGTTTCCGCAGTCGGATCGCCGCCCAGGGATTCGATGGCATCCGCGACGACGGCGAAATGGCGAGCCTCGTCTTCTCGTATCTTTTCCAGGCTTGCGATATCGGCGGCGGAGCCGCCGTCGCCGAGCACTTCGAATTTCGCGATCAAGGCGTCATACAACCGGGTTCCGGTGCGCTCGAAGGCAAGCCGTTCGCCGAGCTTGTCGAGGAAGACCTGGGGCTCCTTTCCGGTCAACATGGCCATGCCGGCCGTCATCGCGCCGGTCACGGTGCCGGGCAGCGGTACCGATCCGATCGGCTCCGCCTCCGCGATGTAGCTGCCGCGCGTCTCGCTGACGGCCGTGGTGTCTTCGATGGTGCCGGCCGTTTGCGGCGCCGCCGCGCGCATGGCGCTGGCGTCGAACGGCGACATCTGCATACCGGTCCGGTTCATGCCCATGGGCGTGGTTTCTTTCATGGTATCTGCTCCTTTCGTCTTGCCGGGTCAGAGGCCGACCACAAGCTTGTGATTGAGCTCTGTTCCCGGTATCCATTGATAACCGGCGGCGACCGTCTCGCTCGGCGAGCCTTCGGCATTCAACTGCATCCGGTAGTCGAGCGTGACCTGGCTTTCCGCGGATTGGTCGACGTATTGCATGTCCTTGGCGCGCAAATCCGCTTCCTGCGCCAGGGTCTTGCGCACGAAATCGCGATGGCTCTCGTAGCGCAACGGCGCGGGCATGCCGCCTTGCAGGATCTCGACCGGATCGCGCTGCTCGTATTGCTTGAACAATTCCGCGACATGGTGGAAGTGTCCGAGTTCGTAATCGAGGAATCGTTCCCAGATCGCCTTGACGCGGCGATTGGTTTCCTGCTCCATGGCGCTGTAGTAGTTGTAGACTTCGGTCGCCTCATGCAACAGCCATTGTTCGAGCCAGGTCTCGTCGGGGCTGAGCAGCGAGCCGTATTGCGTCACGTGCTGTTCCTCGATGGAGGCGATTTCCGCATACAGCTGCCGAGCCAGCGGATCGGCGAATTGCGGGCCGACCGTCATGTAGTAATCATGGGTCTGGAATTCCCCGGCGACGATGGTCAGCGCGTTCAGCTTGCTTTGCAGCGACGCCTTGTCCCGATCGTAAGGGGCGCGCAAGTCGTCCTGGGGCGCGCGGTGCTCGAGCACGGTGGGGCGGCCCGGCACGATGTCGGTATAGCTCTGCAGAATGTTGTTCGCATCCTTGCCCTCGAGGCGGTCGAGCAGGGCGGAATAGCGGTATAGATGATCGAAGTCTTCCAGCAGCCCGAAACGGTAGGTTTGCGCCAGATAGGGATCGGGTTCGTTCTGTGCGACTTCCGCAGTCATCTCGATCGCCACCTGTTCATAGGCGATGGTGGTTTCCAGCGGCGAATGATCGGCGCCGATCAGCCAGTTGATCATCGTCTGCTGGTGCTGTTCGGCGCGCCGGATCTCCGCCAGCGGCAGGCGCAGGTCGCGATTCATGCGCGCCGCCACATGCTGGAAGCGCAGCGCTTCCGATTCGATGCCGTTGAGAAGAATGATGCGCACGCGCGTGAAGGCGTCGTCGTCGAGCTTGCTGATCGGCTTGCCCGCCATGTCGCGCCAGGTGAAGCGCTGCTTGTCGAGCGGACAGCCGCGCGTGCTGAATAAATCGAATGCCATGGTCTTGCTCCTTGTTCCGATGGATATCCCCGGTTGTCGGGCGATCGGGACGGAGAGCGCAACTTTCGTGCCGTGGCGTCGGCGGGCGCAGGGGGCGCGGATCGGGTATGGAACGCCGCGTTCTTACATCGCGCGGTAAAACTTACAGCGGGCGCGGCATGCTACGCTTGCGGCTGTTCCGTTTTTGCCCGTGCATCGGGGAAAGGCAGTGCATACCATGACACGCGACGAATTTTCCTTTTTTCACGCCTTGCGCGTCCGCTGGGCCGAAGTCGATATGCAAGGCATCGTTTTCAACGGCCATTACCTGACTTATTTCGACGTGGCATTCACCGAGTACTGGCGCATGACCGGCCTGCCGGACGTGCTGCAGCAGGCCGCCGACGGACGCGAGCTGTTCGCCCGCAAGGCGACGATCGAGTTCCATGCGCCGGGGCGCTTCGATGACGTGCTGGACATCGGCGTCCGTTGCGCGGGCTTCGGACGTTCGTCCATGCGATTCGAACTCGGCATCTTCCGCGGCGATGCGTTGTTGAATGCCGGCGAACTCGTGTATGTCTATGCGGACGCGGCGGCGCGCAAGAACGTCGCTTTGCCCGAACGCTGGCGTGAGACAATTGCCGGCCTAGAAAAACTTGCTCCGGCGACTTTATGAACATCAGGATCACGATCGGCGGCTGGGAAATGCAAAAGACCGATGCCCAGGCCGTCCGCCATGACGTATTCGTCATCGAACAGAACATTCCCGCGGACCTGGAATGGGACGCGGCCGATGCGGAGTGCATCCATGCCGTGGCCTACGACGCGCAAGGAAACGCCGTCGGCACCGGCCGCTTGCTGCCGGACGGCCACATCGGCCGCATGGCGGTGAGAAAGAGCGCTCGCGGCGCCGGCATCGGCGGCGAGATTCTCGCCGCCTTGATGCGGGAAGCCGGCAAGCGCGGCGACCGCGCCGTCATGCTCAATGCCCAGACGCGGGCCGAGCCGTTCTATGCCCGCCACGGTTTCGTCCGCGACGGCGAGGAATTCATGGAAGCCGGCATACCGCATCTGCCGATGCGGCATGTGTTCGGCGGCTGATATCCGGACTTTAGCGAACCACGTGCTCGTAAAGCGCCACGCGCTCCGGACCGCAAAGCTGCACGACCGTCGAGCTGCGCGTGCCGTAGTCGGGCAATTCGATGAAGACCGGCGACAGCAGCCGTTCCCGTTCGATGCCGATGCCGGTGTCGGGCAGGCGGCAGTCGGAAGCGCGCGCCGTATCGGTCAGCATCTCGAGATAGGCATCCTTGGGCGCGCCCTGGCATAGCAGGCTGGCGAACTGGGCCTTGGTCCGCACCACCTTCGGCCAGGGCGTATCCAGCGAAGCATTCGACAAGCCGTAGATGCCGGGTTCGAGCGCGCGGCCATGGCGCGCATCCGGCGGATCGCCGGGGCGGTTGGAGTACCAGATCAGCCGCTCCGCGTCGCCGACCAGCAGGTTGAAGCCGTTGTATTGCGCCGCGCGGGCGGCAAGGCGGTCGATGTATTCCTCGGCCGGCAGGTTGCCGGTGAGGTAATCGGTCACGAGTTTGCCGCGCGACGGCACGTCGACGCGCTTCTCGTTCGCCGCCCGGACATTCGTGACGGCGGCGAAACGGCCTTCGCGCGTGATGCCGATCCAGGTGCCGCCGCTGCGCAGGTCGCGGCCGGCATAGACGTTCGGGTGGTCTTGCCACCAATCGGCCGGCGCGGTGGGCCGTTCGTAATATTCATCGCGGTTGGCCGCGGCGATGAGCGGCATTCCGGGAATCACTTGCCAAGCGAACACGATCAGGCACATGCGTTTGCATCCATAAAATATTCAACGTGGCGTTCGCCGTCGATCAATTCGGTCAATCCGGAATCGGCCAGGGCCGCGGTCAGCCGCGCCTCGAAGGTTTCCGGTACATCGAGATAGATTTCCATCCAGGTATGCCTTCCATCCTTCGCCTCCGGCCGGCGCTTGAGCGCGGCCGCGACGCCGCAATCCCTGGCCAAGGCCGCCTGCAAGGCGCCCGCGCGTGCGTGAAGCAGCTTTGCATCCTCGCAGCGGGCGCGATAGTAAATATATAGATCCATGCAGCGTTGTCTCCTATTATTAGTAATGTCGCACCGCGCGCCGCCGATAGACGGTCTTCTTGTGGTGACGATCCTGTCGCCGGCTCATGGGCCGGCTGCGCTGCTTGCCGCTGACGATGTTCGCGGCCGGTTATTCGGGGTCCTTCAATTCATAGGGCAGCGCTTCGAAGCGCAGCTCCGGGCCGTCGATGCCGCCGAGATGGATAGTCCCTGCATCCAGGGCCGCCAGCTTGAGCTCGACCAGGCAGGCCGAAGCGTTCTCCGAGACGCGCTCGGCATTGACGATCATTCCGCACGGTTGTTCCCGGTCGGCAATCGAAAAGACTTCGTCGCCGGCCTTGGCCGTCGCCGATTCGACGGCGGCGAGCATCATGCGGCGCTTGAGTTTGCCGAGATATTGGCTGCGCGCCACGATCTCCTGGCCCGGATAGCAGCCTTTCTTGAAGTTGACGCCGCCGATCAGCTCGAAATTGATCATCTGCGGCACGAACTGTTCTTGCGTGGCCTGGGCGATGTGGGGAATGCCGGCCCGAATATTCGATACCCGCCAGGCGCGCGGGCCGGCCGGCGGCAATGCCGCCGCCAGTTCCAGCCAGGCGCGTTCGGCGCCGTCCGCCGGGACGATCCATTGATAGCGCGGCTGCCCGCCGGCATCGGCCAGGCGCAGCAGGCTGCCGGCGTCGGAGTCGGTTTTCGCATAGGGCGTGGCGGGCAGGTGGGGAAAATGTTTCGCGAGCACGGCCGTCGCGGCGTCGCCGACGATGCCCAATGCCGTATGGGCGTCGCTCGCATCGGCCAGCTTGGCCTTGGCGCGCAGGACGTACATCTGCAAGCGCTTCTGGATCGCCGGCAGGATCTCGCGCGGCAATTGCAGGAAAATCGTGTCGCCGGTCTTCCACATCAGGAAGGTCGCCAGCAGGCGCCCCTTGGGACTGCAGTAGCCCGCCAGCCGTGCCTGATCATGCGCCAGATGTTCGACATCGTTCGTGATCTGATTGTGGAGAAACGATGCGGCGTCTTCGCCGCTCAGGGCGATCAGCCCGAGATCGGCCAGCGGCGCCAGAAAGCCGGCAGGCCGCCCTTCGGCAGCAGAATTTGCGCTGTTAAAATCGAGCGCCCCGGGCTCGCCGCCGTTGCGGGCGCCTTGCCCTTCGAGGAATTGCAACCACTTGTCCATACGTCCAGTCTCAGATTCGGTTAATTGCAGCTTTTGTCATTTTTTGTCTTTATCATTAGGGCGAATTATAGTGGCCCCCGCAAAATCGTGTCTGGGAGCGCCCGCGGGCGCCTCCGCCTCTCCTGAATTGCATCGAGAACAACATTGATCAAGAAGCTCTTTTCGTTTTTCATCCTGGCCGCGCTGCTGAGCGCCGCCGCGGCGACGGCTTTCCTGGCCTGGTGGGCCCATCAGCCGATCATCGGCGACGCCGATCGGCCGATCGAATTCACCGTGCTTTCCGGCAGCGGCGTGCGCGGAACGGCACAGCAGATCGTCGCCGCCAAGGTCCCGGTCAACCCGGTATTGCTGACTATCCTTGCCCGTGCGACCGGCAAGAGCACGACCTTGAAGGCCGGCAGCTACGAACTCAAACCCGGCACCACGCCGCTCGGCTTGATCGATCAACTGGTGCGCGGCGAATTCGCCCAGGAAGCGCTGGCCGTGATCGAAGGCTGGACCTTCAGGCAGATGCGCCAGGCCATCGCCGAGCATCCGAACCTGAAGCACGACACGGTGCGCTGGTCCGACCGTGAACTGCTCGCGAAAGTGGCGCCGGATTTCAAGCATCCCGAAGGCTTGTTCTTCCCCGATACCTATCTGTTCGCCAAGGGATCGAGCGAACTGCAGATCTACAGGCAGGCGCACGCGGTCATGCTCAAGCGCTTGAACGAGGCGTGGGCGCAGCGCGATCCGAATCTGCCGTACAAGACGCCGTATGACGCATTGATCATGGCATCGATCGTCGAAAAGGAAACCGGCCGCAAATCCGACCGCGGCCAGATCGCCGGCGTCTTCGTCAATCGCCTCAAGCGCGGCATGCTGCTCCAGACCGACCCGACCGTCATCTACGGCATGGGCGACAAATACCAAGGCAATATCCGCAAACGGGACTTGGAAACCGATACGCCTTACAACACCTATACGCGCGTCGGACTTCCGCCGACGCCGATCTCGTTGCCCGGCGCGGAGGCGCTGTTGGCGGCGTTGAAGCCGGCTCCGACCGATGCGCTATATTTCGTCTCGCGCGGCGACGGCAGCAGCCATTTTTCTAACAACCTGGACGACCACAACCGCGCGGTCGCCAAGTACCAGCTAGGCCGATAAGAAGGGTCCATGACACGAGGAAAATTCATCACCTTCGAAGGCATCGACGGCGCCGGGAAATCGACCCATCTCGCCTTCGTCGCCGAAGCGTTGCGCAACCAGGGCCGAACCGTCGTCGTCACGCGCGAACCGGGCGGCACGCCGCTGGGCGAAAAGCTGCGCGAGTTGCTGCTGCACGAGAAAATGCACCTGGAAACCGAGGCGCTGCTGATGTTCGCCGCGCGCCGCGAGCATATCGCCCAAGTCATCGAGCCGGCGCTGGCGCGCGGCGATTGGGTGATCTCGGATCGTTTCACCGATGCCAGCTTCGCTTATCAAGGCGGCGGCCGGAAACTCGATATCGCGAAACTGGAAGCGCTCGAGCGGTGGGTGCATCCGGATCTTCAGCCGGACTTGACTCTTCTGTTCGACGTGCCGCTGGAAGTCGCGCGCGAGCGGCTCGATGCCACCCGTACGCTCGACAAGTTCGAGCAGGAAAAGGCGGGCTTCTTTGCGGCGACCCGGGCGGAATATCTGCGCCGCGCGGGGCAATTCCCGGCGCGTTTTCGCGTCATCGATTCCACCCGATCCATTCCCGATATTCAAGAACAACTTGAGAAAATCATCTCAATTATTTGAATTTAAAAGAAATATTGAATCTAATGTTTTTCTTTAAGTATCTTCTTCCCAGGCGCAAGCCATGACAGACACGATTTTTCCCTGGCAGCGGGACGCTTGGCGCGCGCTGCAGCAGCTGCGTGCGCGGCTGCCGCATGCGATTCTTTTTCATGGTCCCGAAGGCATCGGCAAGACCAGGTTCGCCGAGCACTTCGCGCAATCGCTGTTGTGCGAACAGCCGCATGCGGATGGACATGCTTGCGGCAGCTGCGCGTCCTGCGGTTGGTTCGGGCAATACAGCCATCCCGATTTCCGCCGCCTGCGGCCGGAAACCTTGGACGAGGAAGCCGGGGAAGGCGGCGAGGAAGGCGAGGGCGAGAGCGGCGGCGCCAAGAAGAGCAAGGCCGCCAAGGCGCCGTCCAAGGATATCAAGATCGACCAGGTGCGTGGGTTAACCGACTTCATGAATGTGTCGACCCATCGCCAGGGCTTGCGCATCGTCGCCTTGTACCCGGCGGAAGCCTTGAACACCGCTTCCGCCAACGCGATTCTCAAGACGCTCGAGGAACCGCCGCCGAATACGGTTTTCCTGCTGGTGTCGAACAGCCTCGATCGCCTGCTGCCGACCATCCTGTCGCGTTGCCGCAAGTTCGCGCTGGCGATGCCGTCGCAGGACGAGGCGCTGCAATGGCTGAAGACGCAAGGCGTGGCCGATGCCGACGTCTGGCTGGCCGAGCAGGGCGGCGCGCCGCTGGCCGCGCATGCCGCGGCGCAGACCGAGATGCGCGAGGCGCTCGACGATTTCCTGCGCCAGTTGGCGCAGCCCGGCACGGAAGCCGCGCTCAAGGCGGCCGAGCGCCTGCAAAAGACGCCTGTGTCGGACCTCGTCGCCTGGCAACAGCGCTGGCTGTACGACATCTTTTCGTTCAAACTATCCGGAAGAATCCGGTATTATCCGCGGTATCGAAAGGAGCTTGCGGCGCTGGCGGCGAACGCCGATCTCGGCAAGCTGCTGCGCGGCCTGAAGTCTGCGAACGACAGGCGCGCGATCGCCGAGCATCCGTTGTCGGCCAGGCTCTTCATCGAAGATATGCTGCTCGACTATGCGTCCGTGTTTTCGTGAAAGGCTTTCATGTCGGATATTGCTGCATCCATGCCCGGAGCGGGCGCCGCCGCCAGGCCTTCGGTGCTGTCCTTGCCGATCAAGGAAAAGGCGGCTCTGTACGCGGCCTATATGCCGTTCCTGACGAACGGCGGGATCTTCGTGCCGACCAACAAGCAATACAAGCTCGGCGATGAAATCTACCTGATCCTGACGCTGATCAACGATCCGACCAAGTATCCGGTCGCCGGCAAGGTCGCCTGGATCACGCCGGCCGGCGCCAACAACAATAAGGCGCAAGGCATCGGCGTCCACTTCTCGTCCGATGAGAGCGGCAAGCGCGTCAAGCAGCGGATCGAGGAATTGCTCGGCGCCGCGCTCGGCTCGAGCCGCGCCACGCATTCGCTCTGATCCCGTTCGTATTTCCTTCTCCCCATGTCCGATTCCTCCGTTGTCTTTCCCGGCAGTTCCTTTGCCCACCGCGTCGCCCGTTTCGAAGACCTGCCGGCGATCGTCGCCATCTATAACAGCACGGTCGCCTCGCGCCAGGTGACCGCCGATACCGAGCCGGTCACGGTGGAGTCGCGGCATGCATGGTTCGCCGAACATACGCCGGAGAAGCGTCCGCTATGGGTTGCCGAGCGGGATGGGGAAGTGATCGGCTGGCTGTCGTTTTCCAATTTCTACGGCCGCCCGGCCTATGCCGGCACCGCCGAGTTGTCGATCTACCTGGCCGAGGCCGCGCGCGGCAAGGGACTCGGCGCCTATTTCCTGTCCGCGGCGATCGCCTTCGCGCCGACGATCGGCGTCCATACCTTGCTCGGATTCATCTTCGGCCACAACACGCCCAGCCTCCGGTTGTTCGAGAAGTTCGGCTTCGAGCGCTGGGCCCATCTGCCGCGCGTCGCCAACCTCGACGGCATCGAACGCGACCTCGACATCCTCGGCAAGCGCGTCGCCTGAACGGTCGCCTCTCCGGGCGCCGTCGTACAATATCGGCATGTTCATCGATTCTCATTGCCATATCGACTTCCCCGAGCTGTCCGCGCGCCTGCCGGAGATTTTCGGCAAGATGCGGGAAAACCAAGTCAGCCATGCCTTGTGCGTCTCGGTCGACCTGCCCGATTTTCCGCGCGTGCTCGCATTGGCCGAGCAATATCCTCATGTCTATGCCTCGGTCGGCGTGCATCCCGACTATCCCGATACGCCGGAGCCAAGCGTCGACGATCTGGTCCGCCTGTCCGCGCATCCCAAGATCGTCGCCATCGGCGAAACCGGCCTCGATTACTACCGGCTCGAGGGCGATCTCGAGTGGCAGCGCGAGCGTTTCCGCACGCATGTCCGCGCGTCGCGCGCCACCGGCAAGCCGCTCATCATCCATACCCGATCGGCCTCCGAAGACACGATTCGCATCATGCGCGAGGAGGGCGCGGGGACCGACAAAGGCGGCGCCGGCGGCGTGATGCATTGCTTCACCGAGTCGCTCGAAGTCGCGCAGGCGGCGATGGAGATGGGCTTCTACATATCGTTTTCCGGCATCGTCACCTTCAAGAGCGCGAAGGAACTGCAAGCCGTCGCGCTGGCGGTGCCGCTCGAGCGCATGCTGATCGAAACCGATTCGCCGTATCTGGCGCCGGTGCCGCATCGCGGCAAGATGAACGAGCCGGGCTTCGTGCGCCATGTCGCCGAATTCATCGCCGCCCACAAGGGCGTCCCGCTCGAGGAGGTCGCGCGGCGGACGAGCGCCAATTTCTTCGAGCTGTTCAAGATCGCGCGCTGACGGAGCGGCATGGCCATGGCTCGATCCGCATGCCCGCATCCCGCGTCTCCCGGCCGGCGCCGGCTGCTCGGCCTGGCGCTGGCGCTCTCCGTGCCCTGGCCGGGCATCGCGATCGCGGGCGCATACGAGAGTTATTTCCTGGCGGTGAAGCTGGACGACGCCGAGACGGTGTCGGAATTGCTCGAACGCGGCTTCGATCCGAACACGGTCGAGCCGGAACGCGGCGATACCGGCCTGATACTCGCCTTGCGCGAAGAGTCGATGCGCGTGTTCAAGGTGCTGCTCGACGCGCCCGGCATCGACCTCGAAGCGAAGATACGGAACGGCGACGATGCCTTGATGATCGCCGCCTGGAAGGGCAATCTACCCGCGGTGCGGGCCTTGCTGGAGCGGGAGGTCGAAGTCAACCGGCCCGGCTGGACCGCGCTGCACTATGCGGCGGCGAACGGAGCGGACGAAATCGTCGCGCTCCTTCTCGACAGATCCGCCTATATCGACGCCGAGTCGCCCAACAAGACCACGCCGCTCATGATGGCGGCGTACGGCGGCCATCGCAAGACGGTCGAGCTGCTGCAGGCGGAGGGCGCCGACGGCAGGCTGAAGAACATGCTCGGCATGAGCGCCGCCGATTTCGCGCTCAAGGCCGGACATCCGAAGATCGCGGATGTCTTGAACGAGCACATCCGCGAGTTCGGAAAATGACCTCTAGTGCAGCTTGATGCGCGGATTGCGCACGCGGTTGATCGTCTCGGCCCAGGTCGACAGCCAGGTGTGGAACATGCCGTTGATGGCGACCTGATGCTGCTTGTGCAGCGCCCAGTACATCCATTTCGCGATCAGTCCTTCGATGAACACCGAGCCGCTCATGATCGCGCCCATCAGGCTGCCGACGGTGGTGTAATTGCCGAGCGATACCAGCGAGCCGTAGTCGCGATAGGTGAATTCCAGGAGCGGTTTTCCCTCCAGCATGCGCGCCAGCGACTTCGCCAGCATGCTCGCCTGCTGATGCGCGGATTGGGCACGCGGCGGCACCGGCGGCTGGCCTTCGCCTTGCGGACAGGCTGCGCAATCGCCGAGCGCGAAGATCGACGGATCGCGCGTCGTCTGCAAAGTGCGTTGGACGACGATCTGATTGATGCGATTGGTCTCGAGGCCGCCGATCTCGCGCAGGAAGTCGGGCGCCTTGATGCCCGCCGCCCATACCACGATGCCGCTCGGAATGAATTTGCCGCTCGCCATGCGCACGCCTTCCTTCGAGACCTCGACCACTTTCTCATTGGTGTGGATTTCGATGTCGATGGTCCGCAGCTCGCGCGCGACCGCATTCGAGAGACGCTCGGGCAGCATCTGCAGCAGGCGCGGCGCGGCATCCACGATCACGATCTTCAGATCCTTCTCGGGGTGGAAATTGGCGAGTCCGTAGCTCGACAACAGCTTGGTCGTCATGTGCAGTTCAGCCGACAGTTCGACACCCGTCGCGCCGCCGCCGATGATCGTGACCGTGAAGCGGCCCATGCCGGCTTGCGCCTCGGCCGTCCGCGCTTCGGCCTGGGCGCGCAGGCAGCAATTGATCAGGCGTTGATGGAAGCGCTCGGCCGCCGCCGGAGAATCGAGCATGATGCTGTTCTCGCGCACGCCGGGCGTGCCGAAATCGTTGGTCTGGCTTCCCAGCGCGAGGACGAGCGTGTCGTAGCGGATCGTGCGGCGCGGCTGAATCTCGTCGCCGTGTTCGTCGAAGGTCGGCGCCAGATGGATTTCCTTGCGTTCGCGGTCGAGGTCTTCCATGCACCCGAGACGGAACTGGAAGTGATGCTTGCGCGCCAGGCCGAAATAGGCCACTTCATCAGCGTGACTGTCGAGCGTGCCGGCTGCGACCTGGTGCAACAGCGGCTTCCACAGATGCGTGTGCGCCGCATCCACCAACGTGATCTGCGCCTTGTTCTTCCTTCCGAGCTTGCGGCCGAGCCGCACTGCCAATTCCAGGCCGCCGGCGCCGCCGCCGACGATGACGATGCGGTGCAGCCCGCCCGCTTGCTGATGCTGATCCAAAGAACACTCCCGGTCGTGATAGACATTGCATGAAAGTCTATACCGACGGAGCTTCAAATCCTACCGAAAATGCGACATGCGAGGTGAAGAAAATGCGGTTCAATGCGCGATCGGCGCCGGCGCGTTCGTGTCGATATCGAGCGCCGACATGGTTTGCTGATCGATTTCGATCCAGCAAGCGAATACCGGTTTGCCGTCGACCAGGACCGGCGGCCCGGCGCGATGGGCATGCACTCCCATGCGCTGCAGGAGACGCTCGATGCCGAGCGGCGACACGGTGATCAGGCGGCACGCGCCATGCTCCGCCGCGCTCTTGATCGATGCCGCCAGCAGGGCGCGTGTATTGCGGGTGGCCTCGCTTTGCGACACCGATTCGGCATCGATGTCGGCCACGGCGAAGCGCGACAATTCCCAGGTCTGGTTATCGCAGGGCACCGGCATTCCGACCAGCAGGTTCGGAAAAATGTCGCCTAGCAGATACGGTCTCGTGGTCGGAAGCAAACGAGCGCAACCGCAGATTGCACCGTTGCCGTTGCGCGCGATAACATACAGCGTGTCCGGCCGGTCGAATTGGTCGCGCTCCATGCCGTTCTCGACGGGAAGCTGCCACCCGAGGCGCTCGATGAAGATCTTGTGACGGTATTGCGCGATGGCGCTTTCGAATTCGGGAGAGAAGTCCGACACCGTGCCTGTAATCGTTTCCATCATGCCACCCTATGAGGAGTTGACCTGGCACGATTACAGACTTATTGAATGAATCGCGTAACTGTAAGAGTTTACAGTCAGCAATGGCTAACTTGATGATATGTCAACGGCCTCGCTGACGGCGTGCTCCCAATCGTGAGTGGCGAGCCAGGTGGTGAAGAGAAAGGATGTCGCGGTCGGCCCCAGATCGTAGCCGCGTGCGTCGATCAGCATGACATTGCTGCGCACGGCTTCCGGGGCGGGTAGGAGACGGCGGGAATCGCTGTGGACGAACCAGCTCCAGCCCAGGGAAATCGCCGGCGTCGTATTGCTGATCCATTCCGAGTAACCGGCCGTTTGCGCCGGCACGGTCTGCATCTGCAGTTCTTCGAGAATGCCGGTATCGAGGTCGGAAGCGAGATGAACGAAGGGTATTTCGCTGAGGTTCCTCAGCGACAATCGGATGTAACCATCATGCGAGACAATCGGCTGGTGCATGGCGCTCACCGTAAGCAAATGACGATGGGACGATTGTAGTAGCCTTTGGCGCGGCCAACGACTGTCAGAAATGACATGAGTTCGGGGAGATAGCGATGACCAGTTCCTGGCAGGAAGACCGGCTGAATGCGCTTCTGGACATCCAGTCCGAGGAAGATCTGTTTGGCGAGATCGAGCTCGCGGCCAAGGAAATGGGCTTCGAATATTGCGCCTACGGTATCCAGATGCCGATCCCGGTCTCGCGGCCGGCGGTATTGATGTTCAACAATTATTCAAGCGAGTGGCAGCGCTGCTACCAGGAGCGCGGCTATCTCGAGATCGATCCGACCGTGCGTCATGGCTTGAGCAGCACCTTGCCCGTCGTCTGGAACGACGAACTGTTCGCCTCGGCTCCCGAGCTTTGGGAAGAGGCGCGCGGCCACGGGCTGCACTTCGGCTGGGCCCAGGCGTCGCGCGATCGCACCGGCGCCGTCGGCATGCTGACGCTCGCGCGCAGCGCGGAGCAACTGACGGAGAACGAACTGGCCGTCAATCATGCGAAGATGGCCTGGCTCACCCAATATGCGCATGCCGGCATGAGTCGGCTGCTGGTGCCGAAACACGTCCCCGAAAGCACCATCGTCCTGACCGCTCGCGAGAAGGAAGTCCTGCGCTGGACGGCGGAGGGCAAGACCGCGGGCGAGGTGGCGCAGATACTGTCGATGTCCGAGCGCACCGTCAACTTCCACGTCAACAATATCGTCGTCAAGTTCGGCGCGTCCAACAAGACCCAGGCCGCGGTCAAGGCCGCCGCGCTGGGCATGCTTGTCTGAATCCGGCAGGAAAAGACAGGGAAATTCCCCGCAGCTCTCCCGATCGACTTGCGCCGTCGTATAGATAATGATTCAAGCCGCGCACGAGCGGCCTTGATCAAACGCTGCGACGGAGGAGACGATGCTCAACGAGCGCGAGGCGGAAAGCTGCTACCTCGGACAATTCATCCCGGTTCACTACCATCACAACATGCTGATGGACGAGAACCGCATGGTCAATTTCAAGGCTGCGATCGAGCACGCCGTGTTCTCCGGCGCGAAGGTGCTCGAGCTCGGCGGCGGCACCGGCGTGCTGTCGTGGTTCGCCGCGGCCAAGGCGAGCAAGGTCTGGTGCGTCGAATTCAATCCCGACCTGGTCAAGGAAGCGCGCCGCTTCCTCGCGCAAAACACGAACGGATACAAGGTCGACGTGATTCACGCCGACGCGTTCGACTATCTTCCGCCGGAACCGGTCGACGTCGTGATCTGCGAAATGATCCACGTGGCGATGCTGCGTGAAAAGCAGGTGCAGGTGATCGAGTCGTTCAAGCGCCGTTATCTCAAGCGTTTCGGCGGGCCGCTGCCGCGGTTCATCCCGGAAGCGGTCATCATGGCGGTGCAGCCGCTGCAGCAGGATTACTCCTTCTTCGGCTACCATGCGCCGATCGTCCAATTCCAGCAGCATGCGCCATCCTATCCGGGCACGCTGGAGCTGGCGCAGCCGACCGTCTACAGCATGCTCGATTTCACCCAGCCGAACGATACCCGGATCGCGTGGAGCGGCAGCCTGACGATGGAGCGCGGCGGGCGCCTGAATGCGCTGCGCTTCATCACCAAGAATATTCTGGCGGTGCTGATGCAGCAATCCACGACGATCGATTGGCTCAACCACTACATGGTGCTGCCGCTGCGGACGCCGGTCGACATCAAGGCCGGCGAGAACGTCGATATCGCTTTCGAATACCGGGCCGGCAATTCGATTCCGGCGCTGCAGAATTCGATACAGGCGACACGGGTCAGCCGCGGCGTCGTCCTGGAAGTCGCCTTCGCATAGCGGAGCGTTTCCGGCGGAATTCCTCGAGGCGCATCGGATTGCGCCTTTTTGTTTTTGGGAAGGCGTGCGCGTGGCTTCGTCAAGCCTGCTTATTTTTTCTTACAAATGCGGAATGATCTTGATGAAACTGTAAGAAACGGGATGGGTCAGATTGTGGGCTGATTGCCGAACTTGGCCAGGCGGGCGTTTTTGCACGGACGTATGCGCGCAAAAATGCGGTCCGGCAAGTGGCGAGCAATCGACTTCGGATTCCTTACTTTACGGAGAAAAATGATGAAGCTGACCCATGCCTTTCTTCTATTCCTGTTCTCGGTGAGCGGTACGGCAATCGCGCAATCGTCGTCCGCCGATGTATCGCCTTCCGGCGAAGTGACCATGAGCACGGATCCCGCAAGGGCCGCCGAAGTGGAACAAAAGGCGCGCGATATCCAGGCGAATCAGCAAGCCGCGAGCGCATCGAGCGGCGCGTCGAGCGGAGATGCGTCTGCCACGGAATACACCAAGCAGAAACAAAAAGACAAGAAGCAAGCCAAGAAGAGCAAGAAAGGCGATGAAAGCACGGGAAGCAGCGGCGGCGTTTCGGCCACTTCGTCGGATCGGTCTTCCAACCAGGAGGAGAGCGGTGCGATTGGTACCGGCGACAAGGAAAGCAGCGGTGCAAGCGCTACCGGCAGCGGTACCGATGCCGGCGTCTCCGGCTCGAGCAGCGCTCCGGTTCCGGATGCATCGAGTTCCAGCAGCAATCCGAGCACCAGCGGAGGTAGCAGCGGATCCGGCAGCAGCGGTTCGACGCCCCAGCGATGAGCGCCATCCCGCGCGCAGCGTCGCCTTGGCGACGATGCTGCGGCGATGCGGCGCTTTTTATGCCGCCAACCGTGTTTCCGGATTGGCGGTAGCGAATTCCATGGCGATATAAGCCTCGGACAGCAAACCGGTGGGCGAGCATTTGATGAGATTGATGCCGGCCGCGTCGAGCGCCTCCTCTTTCAGTTGTTCGACCTTCTGGCGGTAGTCGCTCATCGGACGGCTTTCGTCTTCGATTTCGATCACGGCGAGAATGCGCATCGCCTTGTTGCATATGACGAAATCCAGGCTCTCATGGGCCAGGGCGGCGGCGTTCGGTCCCTTGGTGGAGACGCATTTCTTCATTGCCACTTGCGCCAGGACGACATGCTCCGGCAACGTCTTGACGAGGCGCCAGTAAAGGGCTTGTTCATAAGACTTCATCGGGCGGCGGCGCACATAGGCGTGATGGTCGTCGGGGCTCTTCCGGGATTTCAGATAAGCGACCACGGCACCGATGGCGAGCAGGCTGAAGATGATCAATGCGGCTTTTGCTGGTTCCATGTAACGATCCGATTCTGGGGCTGCGCGAAATAATGCAGTAATTATTGTTCAAAGAAAACTATTAATTCTGACAATAATCAACGCCAAGCCGCGTTCGCCCCCGAGTTGCCGCAATATTGAGAGCGGTTTGCACCGGATCAAGGGAGGAGGCCAAGGGCCGTTCTCTTTATGCGCATCGCTGTGTTGTGCCGCTTGCGCAAGGGGCCACTTTGCGCGGCGCGGCGCAACCCTTTAACCCGGGGCAATCCGCTCTATGTGCCCGGCCCGAGATTCCACCATTTTGGCAGCAGATCGCGAACTTCGCTGCGCGCGAAACGATCGTCGATAAGATAGACGGTGCCGCGGTCCTCGGGCGTACGGATCACGCGCCCGGCCGCCTGGATGACTTTCTGTAGACCGGGATAGAGATACGCATAGTCGTAGCCGGCGCCGAAAAGCTGCTGCATGCGCTGCTTGATCTGTTCATTGACCGGATTCAGCTGCGGCAGACCGAGCGTCGCGATGAAGGCGCCGATGAGGCGATCGCCGGGAAGATCGATGCCTTCGCCGAAGGCGCCGCCCAGCACCGCGAATCCGATTCCCCGCCCGGACGGGACGAAACGCGCCAGGAATGCATCGCGCTCCGGTTCTTCCATGCGACGCGCCTGTTCCCAGGCAGGAATGTCGGGAAAACGCCGCCGGAACAGTTCGACCGATTTCTGCAAATATTCGAAACTGCTGAAAAAAGCCAAGTAATTGCCGGGATTTTCGCGGTAATGACGAGCGATCAGATCGGCGATGGGGGCCAGGGAGTCGTCGCGGTCGCGGTAACGGGTCGAGATATCGGCGGCGATCCGCACCGACAACTGAGCGGCAGTGAAGGGCGATTCGACGTCGATCCATGCCGTAGCGTCCGGCAGGCCCAGCGTGTCCGCGTAAAAATACCAGGGACTCAGGGTCGCGGAAAACAGGATGGTGCTGCGGGTGGCGGCAAAGCGCTGACCGAGGAATGGGGCGGGAACGATGTTCCGAAGGCATAGTATCGACCGTTTTCTTCCCTTTCCCGGAATGCCGGCATCGAGCGTGACATCGAACAGCGAATTCGCGTCGAACAACTCCGCCACGCGCAGGAAATGGAGCGCGTCGAAGTAGAAGGCCTGGAGATCGGCGCTCACGGCGGCCGGATGTTCGGCCATGTATTCGGTCATCTCGCCGGCGGCTCCTTGCAGCGCGGCGAGCAGCTTGTGCGGCGGCGCCTCGTGGATGCGGTAAGGGCCGGCCTGCTCCTTGAGCAAGGCGTTCCAGGCGCGGTGAATCCTGGCGAACGCCTTTGCAAGCGCCTGCGGCACGTTCCGGCGCAGGTTCAGGAAGGCGGCCTGGTCGAGTTCGGCCGAATACATCTTCCGGCCGCGCTCGACCAGGTTGTGCGCTTCGTCGACCAGCGTCGCGACGCGCCACTCGTTCGCGATCGTCAGGCCGTGCAGCATGGCGCTCAAGTCGAAGAAATAGTTGTAGTCGCCGACGACCACGTCGGACCAGCGCGCCAGGTCCTGGCTCAGGTAATAGGGACAGACGTCATGGGCGAGCGCCGTCTCGCGCACGGCGGCTTGATCGAGGAGCTCGATACGCAGCGCCGCGGCTCGCGCGGCGGGCAGGCGGTCGTAAAAGCCCCGGGCGAGCGGACAAGATTCGCCATGGCAGGCCTTGTCGGGATGCTCGCACGCCTTGTCCCGCGCGACGAGTTCGAGAATGCGTAGCGGCAGGGGCGCCGCGCCGCGCCGTATCGTCTTGAGAGCATCGAGCGCGAGGCCGCGGCCGGACGTCTTGGCCGCGAGGAAGAAAACCTTATCCAGTTGCTGCGACGGACAAGCCTTCAGTACCGGGAACAGGGTGCCGACCGTCTTGCCGATGCCGGTCGGCGCCTGGGCCAGCAGGCAGCGTCCGCTGGCCGTTCCCTTGTAGACGGCCTCGGCCAGGGCGCGTTGCCCGGGGCGGAACTCGGCATGCGGAAAGCGCAGCCCTTTGAGCGCCCGGTCGCGCGCCGCGCGATGCGCCAGTTCCTGCTCGGCCCATGCCAGGAAGCGTTCGCAATGTTCTTCGAAATGAAGCTGGAGCGCCTCGGCCGAATGGGTTTCGGCGAACACGGTCTCGCGCTGGCTGCCGATGTCGAAATAGACCAGGGCCAGCTCGATGCCGGACAAACCGAGACGCCGGCACTGGAGCCAGCCGTAGATCTTCGCCTGCGCCCAGTGCAGATGGCGGTGATTGTCGGGCATGCCGTCCAGCTTGCCGCGATAGGTCTTGATCTCCTCGAGCCGGTTGCGCTCGGGATCGTAGCCGTCGGCGCGGCCGCGTACCGTCAATTGCCGGTACTCGCCGGACAAGGCGATCTCGGTTTGATAGCCAGTCTTGCGGCGCGCGGCGACCACGGCATGGCCGGCGATGCCTTCCTGCGCCGATGGCGAGGGCGTGAAGCGCAGGTCGAGATCGCCGCGCTTCGCCGTGAACTCGCACAGTGCGCGTACGGCGACGACATACTTCACGCCGCTGCCTCCCGCCATTGGACATGGCAGACGACAACCGGCATGTCGTTGGCCAGGCAAAAATCGAGATAGCGGATCTGGTTGTCCTGCAAGCGGTCGCCGGGACCCTTCACCTCGATCATCCGGTACCGGCTTTGGCCAGGCCAGAACTGGATCAGATCGGGAAAGCCGCTGCAATTGGATTTGATGTCGGCAAGAATGCGCTCGAACCATTTCCTTAAATGGGCCGCGGGCATGCAGGCAAGCGCCAGTTCGAGCAATTCCCGGTCGAGCATGTCCCAGGACACGAAAGGCGACTGGATGCCGGCCTTTTCCTGAAAACATTGCCGGATCGTCCGCTTGTATTCGCCGGAGTCGAGCTGCGCCAGGCATTCCGCGAATTCGCGCTGGCGGCGGCGCCGGAAATCGGGACTGTGGAGGTCGGCCGGTCCGCTATGGAAAAGGTGGAAGAAAGCGCCGGGAAGCGGCGTGAAAATCGCGCGCCAGCATAGCAAGCCGAACAGGGAATTGATGAGAGCGTTCTCGACGTAAAAAACGGGCGCCTCGGGTTGCAGCAAATGGTCCCGGACCACGAATTCGACGTCCGACGGTGTGATGGGGCGGTCAAGGACGAGATCGATGCGCGGGATCGGGAAGGCCCGCGGCGCCTGCATTTTCGGCAGGCCGAGCCTGCGCCGCAGTCGCGGCAGGATGCGCTGCAACTGCTGGCGTTCGGCATCGTCTTCCGGCGCCTCTTCGGCGCGCAGGGCGAGGGCATGGGCCTCCTCGAAACGTTCCATTTTTTCCAGCACCCGCACCGCGCGCATGCGCGATCCGGGATGGGGGCAGGCGGCATACACGTCCAGCGCCTGCGTCAAATCGCCGTCCCGTTCGAGATATTGGCCGGCGCGGAACAGCAGCTTGGCTTGGCGCCCGGCGAGCCATGAATTGCCCGAAGACACCGCGCGGATGTCGGACAGGATGTCCGCGAGCGGCTCGCCGAGCTCGAACCGCTCGCCGCAGCGGTAAAGATGCAGATAGTCGTCGATATCCTGGCGTGCCTGAAAGCCGCGCGAGGCGACGGAGAAAGCCACCTTTTCATAGGCCAGGATGCCGAGCTCCGCGACCACGAATTCCGACCAGTTCTGATGCAGATTGCCGAAGTAGATCAGGCGCAAGCGGTCGCACAGGTCGGCGATGCGCAACGCGTAGACGGATTCCGCGGCGGGGCCCGTCGCTGCGGGATGCCACTCCCTGAAACGCCGGGCCTCGCCGGCGCCGGCGCGCAAGCTATCGAGCAGCTCGGACTTGCGCGTGCCGGTTTTCCGCGGCAATGAAGGGAAAAGAATCAGGAGTTCGGATTTCGTCAGCAGGCCGAACAAATCATCAGGGGTGAGGAGAGGGTCGTCATCGACCCAACCGAGCGCCGTCAGCCGCCGCACGGCCTCCCGCGGACAGCCGATTTCCGGATAATTCAGCTTGCTCGAACGGAATAGCGTGCCCTTGCGCATCACCATTCTGACGAGAAGAGCCTGGGGGGCGGTCGGCAGGGCTTGAAAGGTGTCGATGAAGTCACGTTCGCCATCCGTTAGAAGATCGGCGTAACGCTCTTTCACCCAGGCCAGCGCATGGCGAAAATTATCGAGATAGTAAAAGGGATTCGCAAGCGCTCTCATCATTCCCTGCCGTCGTGCCTCCGCGCCATCGCGGATGGCAGCGGCCCGTCCATTGGCGGGGAGGGATTTTCCCGGATCGGAAGCCGGTTTTCAAGAATAACCGGGTGCCGCCGGACGATGCCGTTTCAGCGGGCCTTCGACAAGACCAGCAACCAGCGGCGGAACAACAGCACTTCGAGATGGCCCTTCTCCAGGCCGGGACGGCAACCGATGACCGGATTGGTTTCGTAATAGCGGGGGCGGACATCGCGGCCGATCGATAGTTCGCGCCGCCCGAGACGGATCACCATGGTTTTCGGGAGTTCCCAAGTCCATCCCGGATGCGAGGGTGTGGTGCCGTTGAAGCTTGCCATCATGCGTCTCCTTGGTTGTTGGTGCTGTATAAAAACACAGTATCCTTGATCGAAGGAAATCCGTCAACCGTCTTTTTTGATGCCGTATGGCGTCGGTGAACTGTCAAGGTTGACAGTATTGCCCTCGCAGCGAGAGGAGGAAACTCCCTGCGGCGTCGGGTACCGGGAAGCGCGACGAAGAGATGATGTGGTGAGGTACAGACGAATTCTCACGACATGCGTGTGAAACTTGCTCATTCCATATCCGGGCGGATACCATCGAACCGATAGCGTGCGTTGCCCGCAGGCATCGAGCATAGCGTTTCACGTCCCGCTTCACGGGACGTTCGCACTGGCGGCATCTGGCTCCTGGTATCCGCATTGATATTTCATGCGAAGGAAACTTGTGACTACATGCGATAAATGCTTGTCGACCGGCGCGGCAGACGGCGGGGCGATCGGCGATTCGGCGCAGCTGGCTGAACAGGATCTCCATACGCATGCCGAGATCCTGGCAAACATGGCGGAAGGCGTCATCGTCACCGACGAACGAGGGACGATCGTCTTCGTCAATGCCGCGATGCAAAGGATGTATGGTTACGCGGCCAGGGAACTCGTCGGCATGCATGTTTCCGTACTCAAGGCCGCCGCCGAGGACGAGGCTAAGGCCATCGCGCGGGAAGTGATGGCTGCGCTGCGGACCCAGGGCAGATGGAGCGGCGAATTCCTTGCCCGCCGCAAGAGCGGCGAAACCTTCATCGCCTCGGCCAAGATCAGCCGCGTCGAGGCGGCCGGCAAGGTGTACCTGGTCGCGGTTCAGCAAGACGTCACCGGTTTGAAGAAGGCCGAGGAAGCGCTGCACTTATGGGAACGAGCGATCGCCGCCACCACCAACGGCGTCGTGATCATGGCGGTCGAGGAAAAAGACTATGCCATCGTGCATGTCAATCCGGCGTTCGAGAGGATTACCGGCTATTCGGCGGCCGAAGTGGTGGGGCGAAGCCCGATCTTCCTGCTGGCCGGCGATCTTGATCAGCCGGCGCTGCAGGAAATCGGCAAGGCGCTGCGCGAACGCCGCGAGGGGCGCGCCGTCTTGCGCAATTACCGCAAGGACGGCGAATTGTTCTGGAACGATTTGTCGGTCGCGCCAGTGGCGAACGGCGACGACCAGCCGAAGTATTTCGTCGGCATTCAAAACGACATCACCGAGCTCAAGCGCTACGAACAGGAACTGGAGTATCAGGCCACCCATGACGGACTGACCGGTCTTCCGAACCGGATTTTGCTGCGCGACCGGCTTGAACAGGCGCTCACCCGGGCCCGGCGCAACCAGGAAAGCGTCGCCGTGCTCTTCATCGACCTGGATCACTTCAAGATCATCAACGACAGTATCGGCCATGACGCCGGCGACGCCTTGCTGTGCCAGGTCGCGGAGCGCCTGCAGGCGATCTTTCGCGAGGAGGATACCGTTGCGCGCCACGGCGGCGACGAATTCGTGGTGGTGATGGAGCGCGTGACCGGCGAAGAGGATGTGATCGATGCCGCCAATCGGGTGCTGCAGGCCATGTCCGCATCCATCATCGTCGGCGAGCATGAGTTCTACGCCGCCTGCAGCATCGGCATCGGACTGCATCCGAAGGATGGCGTCGAAGCGGCCGAGCTGATGAAGAACGCGGACACGGCGATGTACCAGGCGAAGGCCGCCGGCCGCAACACCTTCCGTTTTTACGCGGCCGACATGAATGTGCGCGCCCATGTGCGCTTCGAACTGGAAGCGGCGATGCGGCATGCCATCGTGCGCAAGGAATTCGTGCTGCATTACCAGCCGCAAGTCGAACTGGGCAGCGGCCGGCTGATCGGCTTCGAGGCGCTGGTGCGCTGGCAGCATCCGACGCTCGGCTTGCTGGAGCCGGGGCGCTTCATCGGCTTGGCGGAAGATACCGGCATGATCGTCCAGATCGGCGAGTGGGTGTTGCGCGAGGCGTGCCGCCAGCTCAAGCAGTGGCAGGAACAGACGCAGGAAGACTACTTCGTCGCGGTGAATCTTTCGGCCCGCCAGTTCGGCGACGGCAACCTGCTCCAACTGGTCGATTCGGCGCTGGCGGAATCGAAGCTGGCGGCGCAGTGCCTGGAACTCGAGATCACGGAAAGCCTGCTGATGGAAAATCCCGAGACCGGCGCCGATACCTTGCGCGAGCTGCGTTCGCGCGGCGTGAAACTGTCGATCGACGATTTCGGCACCGGCTATTCGAGCCTCGGCTATCTGAAACGTTTTCCTCTCGACAAGCTCAAAATCGATTCCTCTTTCGTGCGGGACATCACGACCGATCCAGACGACGCGGCGATCGCGACCGCCATCATCGCCATGGCGCATCGCTTGAAATTGAAGGTCATCGCGGAGGGCGTCGAAACCGAAGGGCAGCTCGGTTATCTGCGCGCCCACGATTGCGACGAAGTGCAAGGCTATTTCTTCAGCCGGCCGTTGCCGGCCGATGCCTGCACGCAGTTGCTGCGGACCACCACGGCTTACCGGTTGCCGGCGACCGGAAGTGGCGAGGAACCGACCCTGTTGCTGGTCGATGACGAGGAGAACATTCTCAATGCCTTGCGCCGCTCGCTGCGCAGGGAGGGATACCGGATACTCTCCGCCGGCAGCGCCAGGGAAGGATTCGAGATACTGGCACAGCAGAGGGTGGATGTCATCGTCTCCGACCAGCGCATGCCGGAAATGAACGGGACCGAGTTCCTGAGCCGGGTGCGCGAGCTGCATCCCGGCACGGTACGCATGGTGCTTTCCGGATATACCGACCTCGAATCGGTCACCGATGCGATAAATCGTGGCGCCATCTACAAGTTCCTGACCAAACCCTGGGAAGACGATGCGTTGCGAACCCACGTCGCGGAGGCATTCAAATGGTGCAGGTTGAATCGCGCTTCCGGCGGAGGGGCACAAAAGGCGTAGAAATCTTTCGCATCCCGGTTGTCCAACGAATCCGGCACCTCCTTTCGGACCGAGCCGCTCGGCGGGGCGCCGGATTATCGGAGGACAACCACCATGCTCAGGCTCGCAATCATACTCGGCAGCACACGCCCCGGGCGCATCGGCGAAGCCGTCGCGCGCTGGACTTACGAAATCGCGAAAAGACGCAAGGATATCGAAGTCGAGCTCGTCGACATCAAGGATTACGAGTTGCCGCTGCTGGATGAACCGCTGCCGCCGTCGCGCGGCCAATACAGCAAGCCGCATACGCAAAAATGGGCCGCCACGATCGATTCGTTCGACGCCTTCGTCTTCGTCACGCCCGAATACAACCATGGCATCTCGGGCGCCCTGAAGAACGCCATCGATTATCTCTACCGGGAGTGGAACAACAAGGCCGCCGGTTTCGTCGGCTACGGCAGCGCGGGCGGCGTGCGCGCGGTCGAAAGCCTGCGGCTGGTGATGGGCGAGGTGCAGGTCGCCGACGTACGCAACCAGGTCATGCTGTCGCTGCGCACCGATTTCGAGAACTACAGCGTCTTCAAGCCGGCGCCATACCATGAAGGCGCGCTGGACGGCATGCTCGACCAGGTCGTGGCCTGGGGCGGGGCATTGAAGTCCTTGCGCGGCGCCGGCAAGTAGGCGGCAGGCGGATCAGTTCTTGTCCAGGCTGGCGCGGAATGCCAGGTAGTCGCTGGCGCTTTGCCTCGGGCGTTCCATCATCGGCAGGTGACCGATGCCGGGCATGACGATCACGCGCGAACGAGGCATCAGCCGATGCAATACCTGGGCAGTGCCGACATGCACCGCGCGGTCGTGCTCGCCCCAGACGATCAGGGCGGGAACTTGCATGCCCGCGATGCGCTGTTCGAGGGAATCGGCGGCGATCTGCCGGAAGATGTGATTGGCGAGCGCGACGTTGCGAATGCGTTCCTGGGCCATGACATCGAGTATCGGCCGCGGCACGAAGGGCGGATCGGACATGACGAATTCGACGGTCTGCGCGAACTCCTCCTCGTTGCGGGCGATCAAGGGATTGCGGCCCTGCTCCAGGACGAGACGCGCCAGTTCGCTCTTCGGCGCGCTCCAGATGCCGGCGGTGCCGATCAGCCACAGGCTGGCGACTTCTCCGGGAAAGCGCGCTGCATAGGCCAGCGCGATCTGGCCGCCCATCGAGCTGCCGCCAAGATGGATCTTCCCGATCCCGAGCGCCTGCGCCAGCGCGTGAAGCCTTTCGGCTTGCGCCTGCGCCCGGTAATCCGCATCCGGCAGGTGCGAGGATTCGCCGAAGCCGATGTGGTCGGGTATGACGACGCGGTAGCGCGAGGTGAGATGGGCGGAGATCCGGGTGAAATTGTCCTTGTCCGCGGCGAAGCCGTGCAGCAGCATGAGCGGCTCGCCCTGTCCGCCCTCGAGATAGACATAGCGCAGGCCGGAGGGCAGGGTGATTTCCTTGCGCGTCAGTCCGGCGCGCGAACGTTCCAGGTCGAGGGCCAGGCGGGTGGCGGTCGCCGGCGCGAGATAGGGAAAGGCGGCAACGCAGGCGGCAAGCGCCAGCAGGGCGGCCAGAAGGATTTTGACGATACGCAAGTCGAGCTCCTGGATAGGGTAGATCGCAGCATCGTACCGTATTCGACGAAGCGGAGCGGTTGCGGCTTGGAGCGCGGGCTGCAAGTGCATCGCACGGAAACGAACGACGCCGGAAGACCCGCATGGCGGGTTTTCCGGCGCCGCCTGTTTCGGCCTTACTGCGCGGTCAACGTGACGTCGTCGACCACGAACGAAGTCGCTACCTGGGAGCCTTCCGTTCCCAGGAAGTAGACGCGGATCGTCTGCCCTTTATAGGCGCTGACGTCGAAGGTTCTCTGAACGTAACTCGAGCCCTTGTTGAGGTTCGAGTAGGTCGCCAGCGTCGTCAGCACGGTGTTGCTGCTGTTGCGCAGCTGGATCCTGAGCGTGTCGTAGGCTTGCGTGGTGGTCGTCTCGTCCGAGGCCACGCGCAGCCAGAAGCTCAGCGTCGCGGTCGTCGCGGTCGATGGAATCGTGACCTGCTGGTACAGCGTGTCGGTATGCGCGCTGCCGTAGCCGTTGAGCCAGGCTTTCCAGGTGCCGCTGCGGGCTGCCATGCCGGAATCGTTGGTGATGACGCCGGACGTCGCGCTCCAGGAGGCCGAGCCGCTCTCGAAGCCGCTGTTGGCGATCAGCTGGCTGGCGACCGCGTTGCTCACCGAGAAGCTGACCGGGTTCGAGGTGCCGATGTTGCCGGCGGCATCGTAGGCCTTGGCCACCAGGCTGTGCGTGCCGTTGGCCAGCGTCGTGGAGTCGAGCGTCATCGAGTAAGGCGCGCTGGCGTCCGTGCCCTTGAGCGCATTGTCCACCATGAAATCGACCTTGCTGACGCCGACATTGTCGCTGGCCGTCGCCGACAGCGTGATCGTGCCGCTGCTGCCCGATTCGGACGCGGAAACGGTCGGCGCGACCGTATCCCCGCCGGCCACCTGGGTGACCCAGACCGGCGCCGACCAGAGGATCTTGCCGTCGTCCTGCGTGACCTTGGCGTAATAGAAATGCTCGCCGGCCGACGGCGTGATCGTGATCGTCGCGCTCGAGGACAGCTGCGTGACCGTGCCGTTGCGCTTGGGCACGCCTTCATAGATGCGTACCGTCGACACCGTGCGGCCGGCGCTGTTGGCGAAGTTCGCGGTCAGCGTGAGCGGTCCGCTGTTCGTGAAACGCTCTCCCATCACGTGGCCGTTGGCGGTCAGGATCAGCTGCGAATTCTTGTCCATCGTCGCGAATACGCGGCGCGCCTTGAGCGCATCGACGAAGTTCTGCAGCGTCAGCGAAGCGCCGTTGGGCAGCAGCACGCCGGTGCGGTTGGTGTAGGAAGCGCCCCAGTTGGCGCAATGGTTGTCCTGGTTCGAGCTGAACGCGATGTGGTAGCCGGCCTCGAGCAGCTTGTTGCAGGCGGCCTCGTAGGTGCTGCGGCCGGTCTCGGTTTCGGTCGTGTTGTTCGAGAAGGCGGACGTATTGAGCACTTCGCACAATGCCATGGCCTCGTCGCCGTCGGCCGTATAGCCGAGCGCGGTGCCGTTGACGACGAACTGGCCGGAAGTCGACGGGTGATTGAACTGGCCGACCCAGCCGCGCTGTTTCATCAGCGTGTACAGCGCCGCATAGTCGGTCTTCGCCGTGAAGGTGTCGGCGAGCAACTGGTTGCTGCCGTTGTATTCCCAGCCGAGCAATTCGTTGGAATTGAAGATGTTCAAGTGGCCGCCGTTGCTGATGACGCCCCATTCCATGCCGTAGATGGCGAGGAAATTCGGGTGGGTGGCGTTGAAGCTGCTCGCCGCCGCCAATCCGGACTGGTACAGGTTCTTCACCGTCGTCGGATTGGCCGACGTGTTCGCGCTGGTCGAACCGTCGAACAGGTGGTTGTGCTCGCTGGTCGCCAGGAAATCGAGTCCGCGGTTGAGCGCATACTGGAAGGCGTCGGCCGGGCCGTACTGCCCGCCTTGCGGCGATTCCGAATCGGTGCAGGTGGAAACATCGCCGCCGCCGTCGCTGTGATTGGTCTGGCTATGCAGATTGCCGTAGTAGACCGTGTAAGGCAGGCCGCCGGTCGCGCCGGTCGACATCGTGCTGATGCCGCCCGCCAGCGTCTTGCCGGTGGCGCCGGCCTTGCGCGCGCCCGCCTGGTCGGCGCGGGAAGGCAAGGCCGAGAATGCCGGCATGACCGGTGCCGCGAGGCGGCCCACTTGCATCGGCCAGCTCTGTTCGACCAATTCGGCATCCTTGCGGGCCAGAGCCGCTTCGACCACGCTGTCCGGTGCGCCGGTCGGACGGCTCACGGCCGAAGCATCGTTCGCGGTCGCCAGCAGGCGGACCTGATAGATGCCGTCCGGCAGCGCGCTGTTGCCGAAGCGGCCGGCCCAGCGCACCGTGGTCTTCAACGGGCGCTTGTGAAGCGACTCGATGCCGTACCAGCGCTGCACCAGGCGGTTGTCCGGCGTCAGCAATTCGAGACGCCAGGCGACGGTCTGCGGCTGTTCCGCCTCCGGATGTTCGAAGTGCAGCGTGAAGGTGCGCGCCTCGTCGCCGGCGCGGGCGCTCGCATCGGACCGATACGGCACATGAACGCTGGCATCGAATTCATGATGATCCGCATGGTTCGCCGCGGTCGCGCATCCGGCGCCGGAAACGGCTAGCAGCACAGCCAGCCCGAGGCGGCATAGCAATTCCTGTGGTTTGGTGGTTTGCATTGTGGTTTTCCTTTGTCAGGTAAATCCGCCGGACGATCGCAACGGACGGCACGCGTCATGCCGCGCCGCGAAGACCGTGCGGTGCGATGCACTACGAATGAAGCGAACTACGGCACGGAGCGCCGGACCGCCGCTGGGACCGGATGGCTCCGGTTAGACGGAAAGCGCGCGAGCGCAATCCGCAAAACGGAAAGACGGTGATTGATGCCGGACAGTTGTTGCCCGCTGGAGGAGCCGCTAACGATGCGGGCGCAAGCGATGGAGATGCGCGAAACGATTCGAGCCGATGGTCATCATGGTGGTGTCCCCTAGTTATTGTCCGCGCATGATACTACGCAAACATTGTTTATTTTCCGTGACGTATTTTGATTTAGAACAATCCTTCCAGCCGGAACGCGAGGCGCCTTCGAGGAAGGAGGGGCGGCGGTCATTGGCCGGCGGCCTGCCTCGCGCTCATCTGCGCGGCGCGCTCCAGCAGCAGTTCCCGCTCGCGCGCGTTGCGGGCCAGGCCGGCCGCGCGCTCGAATTCCGCGCGCGCCTCGGCTGTGCGTCCGAGCTTGGCAAGCAGGTCGCCGCGCACGCTGGGAAGCCATTGATATTGCCGCAGCGAGCGTTCGGCGCTCAATGCATCGATGATCTCGAGTCCGGCCGCCGGCCCGAACGCCATGCCGACGGCGACCGCGCGATTGAGTTCCACCACCGGCGACGGCGATACCTGGGCCAATACTTCATAGAGCGCGGCGATGCGCTTCCAGTCGGTTTCCTCGGCGCTGCGCGCACGCGCATGGCAGGCCGCGATCGCCGCCTGCAGCATGTACGGCCCCGGCACGCTGCCCAGGCTGTCGGCGCGCCCCAGGGCCGCCAGGCCGCGCCGGATCAGCAGGTGGTCCCAGCGCGCGCGGTCCTGGTCGAGCAGCAGCACCGGGCGGCCGGCGGCATCGAGCCTGGCCTTGGCGCGCGAGGCCTGCAATTCCATCAAGGCGATGAGGCCGTGCGCTTCGGGTTCCTGCGGCGCGAGTTCCGCCAGCATCCGGCCCAGGCGCAGCGCTTCCTCGATCAGCGCCGGGCGCATCCAGTCTTCGCCGGCGGTCGCCGTATAGCCTTCGTTGAATACGAGATAGACCACTTCGAGGACCGAGGCGAGGCGCTCGCCGAGCGCCTCGCCGTGCGGCAATTCGAACGGGACGCGCGCCTCGCTCAAGGTGCGCTTGGCGCGCACGATGCGTTGCGCGATCGTCGGTTCCGGAACCAGGAAGGCGCGCGCGATCTCGTGCGTCGTCAAGCCGCCGAGCAGCTTCAGCGTCAACGCCACCCGGGCCTCGGTCGACAGCACCGGATGGCAGGCGGTGAAGATCAGCCGCAGCAGATCGTCGCCGATCCGGTCGGCGCGCGCCGCGTTGAGGGCATCCGTGAAGTCCGGGACGATCAAGGCCTCCTGCGCTTCCAGGTCGCTGCCGATCTGCTGCAGCTTTTCCTCGGCCAGCTTGAGATGCCGCAGGCGGTCGAGCGCCCGGTTCTTCGCCGTGGCCATCAGCCATGCGCCGGGATTGTCCGGCACTCCCTCCGACGGCCAATGCTCGAGCGCCGCCACCAGCGCATCCTGCGCCAGTTCTTCGGCCAAGCCGATATCGCGCACCATGCGCGCGACGCCGGCGACGATCTTCGCCGATTCGATGCGCCAGACGGCGTCGATCGCCTGATGCGTCGCGGAATGCATCAGCTGTTCGGTTGGGCGGACGGGTCCATGTACACCAGTTCCCAGATGTGACCGTCGAGGTCTTCGAAGGCGTGGTTGTACATGAAGCCGTGATCCTGCGGCGCGCGCGGCGTCTTGCCGCCGGCCGCCACCGCCTGCGCCACCAGTTCGTCGACCCGGGCCCGGCTTTCGCAGGACAGGCAGAGCAACACTTCCGTGACCTTGCTGGCGTCGGCGATCGATTTCGGGGTGAAGGTCTGGAAGAAGCTTTCAGTCAGCAGCATGACGTAGATGCTGTCCGAAACGACCATGCAGGCGCCGTGCTCGTTGGTGAACTCGGGGTTGAAGGCATAGCCGAGGCTGGCGAAGAACTCCTTGGAGCGGTTGAGGTTCTTGGCGGGAAGATTGACGTAGATTTGCGTGCTCATGGTATTCCTTGCGGTTCGCGATGATGTCGGAAGAAGCCGATGTTACTGCGGGGTCTGCTCGCCCACGCCGAGCGTGCGGAAGCGGTCGATCGCGGCGTTCGGCGCGAAGTCTTCCAGCTCGTACAGTTGCCGCACCTCGATCTCGGCTTCCGCGCGTTCGCCATGCGGCGCCGGAAAACGGCGTGTCCACTCCAGGGCTTCGTCGCGCGAACGCACCTGGATCAGGGTATAGCCGGCGATGAGTTCCTTGGTCTCCGCGAACGGGCCATCGATCACCGTGCGCTTGCCCTCCGCGTAGCGGATGCGCCAGCCCTTGGAACTCGGCTGCAGGCCGGACGCATCGAGCAGCACGCCGGCCTTGGCCAGCTGTTCATGGTAATCCGCCATGGCCGCAAAGAGCCGGTCCTGGTCTTCCGGGAATTCCCCGGCTTCGGTTTGCGGCGTCGCCTTCACGATGATCATGAATCGCATGTTCGTTCTCCTTGAAGTGTTGAAGCCGGCGCGGAAGGCGGGATGCCGTCCCCAATGCCGGTTTTCAATGACACGACGAACGAGCGGGCCCGGAATCGACAATCGGATTCGGAAATTTCCGTTGTTTCCGTATTGGGTTTCATTGCTCGTAGCAGGGCGCCAGGCTGCGCACTTCGACGGTGCACCATTCGGCCGCCGGGCAGAGGGCGGCCAGGCTGATGGCATCCTCCCGCGACTTGCAATCGAGGAGAAAGAAGCCGCCGATCATTTCCTTCGCCTCGGCGAACGGGCCATCCGTGACGCGGGGCTTGCCGTCGCGCACCTGGACGCGTACGGCGCCGGAGTGGGAAGCGAGCGACTCGGCGCCCAGCAACACCCCCTTGGACCGCAAGTCGTCGGCGAACCGCAACATCCGGTCGTAGACGGCGCGGCCCTCGGCTTCCGTGCGCGAGCGGCGTTGTTCGGTCGGTTCCACGATCAAAAGCATGTAGGGCATGAGTCCTCCGTCGGCGATGGCCGGTTTTCGAAACCGTATTTATAAACCACGGCGCCGGTTTCGTCTCATGCCGCCGCACTCGGCGGCGTCATTGCCAGCAATCGTTTCCGCAAGGCCTTGGCGCAGGCATCGTCCAGGGCTGTTTCCGGATTCACATAAAACAGGAAATCGCAATTCCGCGAAAACAGCGGCGGGCAGTCGTCCACCGCGACGAAGGGTTCGCTTTGGCGCCCGGCCTCGCTCAGCCAGCGGCGGATTTCGCATTCTCGCCGCGCCTCGGTGTCGACGGGAAATATCGGCGTCGTACCGACGATGCGCGGCGCGATGTCGGGAGAAAAGAACCCGCGCAGGGCCTGCAGCGGATTTGTTTCGCGCCACGCCGAGCTGATCACGATCTCGACTTGGGGAAATTCGCGCATGATCTGCTCGAACAGGGGCACGCACGAGAAATCTCCTTGCTCCTGGCGGCGGCAAAGCGCAACGGCCGACACGCATTCCGGATGCAACACGCCGTCGAAGTCGAGAAAGAGGATCATGGCAAACCGCTCTAGTCTTGGGGTCATGTCAATGCAATTGTCGAAACGCGAGAATATTTATTCAGCCGCTCTCGTCATGACGATACGCTTTCATTTCAGTTCAATTCCTCGGACCCGCCGGCGTCCATCCTGAGAGGCGACAGCGAGAAAATCTTTGCCGCCGGTTGCGACGGCTATATCACCAAGCCCATCGGCATCGATGTCTTCCTGAAGGAGATCGAAAGCGCTTTGCGTTGACTGATGCCCGCCGTGAGAACCGATTCGCCTCGACCACGACGCGATTCCGCCCGTGCTGTTCGGCGCGATGGAGCGCCCGGTCCGCCGCTTGGATCGGCATGGCCGGCGCATTCTCGCGCTCCGGGCGCAGGGCGGCGACGCCGATGCTGACCGCCACGATGCCGTGATTCGAGCGCGCATGCTCCATGCCCAGGCCGGATCCTCTACGCTACGATAGGTGATTCATGGCATTCCGGCAATTCGATACTTCCGCCGGAAACCGGGGGGTTGGGGAATTGACGAATCCCTGCTAAGTTAGCCGACCGTATTGGCCGGCTAGAGGCTGTTATGCACTCAAACAGGGAGCACGCAGCCTCGGATGCCGGCCGAATGCAAGGCGCGGCGACGCGTCGTAGCGGTGCTACGGCAAGGAGCCGCAACACGGCAGGCGGCCGGTTTCCGGGACTGCGTGCCCCCTGTTTGAGTGCATAACAGCCTCTAGAGACGGCGGACGAGGAGACCATGACGACAGCGCAAGCGACTTCCAGGCACAGGCAATTGATCATCTGCTGCGACGGCACCGACAATACCCTGACGGGCGGAATCCGGGACACCAATGTCTTGAAGCTGACGGCGCTGCTCGATCCCGATGCCAACGACCAGTTGCTGTTCTACGACCCCGGCGTCGGCGTGGCCGACCAGATGCCGGCGACCGGTTACTGGGACGCCTTCACCCGCAAATGGGAGCGCTTGCAAGGCATTTCCTCCGGCAAGGGCGTCTATGAAAACATCAGCAGCGCCTATGAATTCCTGGTGCGGAACTACCGCGAAGGCGACCAGATCTTCCTGTTCGGATTCTCGCGCGGCGCCTTCACCGCGCGTTGCGTGGCCGGCATGGTCAACCTGTTCGGCATCATCCGCCAGGAAAACGTCGCCTTGATCGGGACCATGATCAATGTCTACTTCTCGAAACGCGAGGGCGGACGGTGCGACAAGGGCGGCAAGGGCGGCGAAGACGTCAAGCACGGCAAGCGGAAGCACCGCAAGCGGAGCCGGCACGATGTGGCGCACGAGATCCGCGAGCGTTTCACCAGCCGCGCCGGGCGCGACGCCTGGATCCATTTCATCGGCGTATGGGACACGGTGGCCTCGGTCGGCATGCCCCTGATCGGCGCCGCGATCACCAGCGACGGCTATACCACGGGCAAGCGCTTCCGCCATATCCGTCATGCGCTGTCGCTCGACGAGAACCGTTCGAGTTTCCGGCCGCGCTTGTATTGGGAAGGCAATCACGATGATCCGGAAACCGGGCGCTCGCTGCAACAGCTATGGTTTCGCGGCGTCCATAGCGACGTCGGCGGCGGCTACCGCGGCGCCCGGCTGGCGGTGGCGGACGAATGCCGCCTGTCCGACGAAACGTTGCGCTGGATGGTGACCGAAGCCGTCGGCAAGGATCTGCGCCTGGCGCGCTCCCTCGACGGCCTCGTCGGCGATCCGGAGCGGGACCGGCGCGCCGTCGTGGTCCACAACGAAGCGCTTGCCGCGCCGTGGTGGGGCGGCATCTCGCGGCTTGCGGTGCGCAGCCAGCAACTGCCGCCCGAAGCCTGGCGCACGCCCATGCCCGGCGCGGTGCCTTACCGGCCGGTGCAGGCCGTCGCGCCGAGCGCAACGCTGCCGGCCGTCATCAAGCAGCCCGGCCCGCGCGCCTGGCACCAGTTTTTCGTCGCCCTGGCCGCCGTCATCGTGTTCTACGTCCTGGCCGCCGTCTGCGGCGATGCCGCGTTGACCGGAAAGTTGCGTCCTTTCGCCGCCAGCCTGACGGATGCCGGCTGGATCGTCGAGCGCGCCGTCGCGTTCGATGCCTGGCAACGCTCGCTCTGGACGTCGTTCATGGAGTTGTACCGGGCGCCGCCGCCGGCCGTGGAAGGCGTGGCCGGCGCCTTCGGCCGGCTCGGCGTGCTGCCGCTGCCGCCCGGCGATCCGCGCATTGCCTACGGCGCATGGGCCATCGTCTGGGATATCGGCTTGATCGCCGCCTATTCGTGGCTGCTCGGCTTTGCCGGCGTGCGGCTGTTCGCCCGGCGGGCCGGGCTGCGGAGCGTCGGCCAGTCCGGCGATTACCTGTTGTTCCTGCTCGGCACGCTGCCCTGGGCAACCGTCATGGCCGACTTGACGGAAGACGCCGCCACGCTGCTCATGTACATCACGACATCGCACGGATTGCCCTTCCTGCCGTGGCTGGCCGCGATCGTCATGGCGTGCGCGAACCCGGTCAAACTCGTTTGCCTGGGATCGACCTTGCTGGTCTTCATGGCCGCTCGCGCTCTGCCGGCGCGCTAATAAGAGAGTCTGGCGTGTTTCATCCGGATGGATCGCTCGCATGGCGATCGCGCTCCGCCTGGATCGCGCGGATGCCGGGTGATCCAACGTTACGCGTAACGTAAAATTGATCCGCCAACACAGGGGAGGCCATGCTTCGAACAGATACGCGGACGAAAAATCCGCCGCCGGCCAAGCCAAATGCGCGCGACGATTATCTTCGGATTCAAAAAGACTTGGCGAATCCGCCTTATTTCGTCGCCGGCCTGCCCGATGCCCGCCGGAGCGGAAAGCGCCCGGAGGCGAATTGGCTGGCGGCGGTCGTGCACGAGCATGCCCGGATCGCCGGCCGCCACGATTACTTGTGACAGAGGCGAGCCATGGAAGAATGGATCCCGGGAATCGTCGTAAGAGGCCACGGCGTCGCCAGCGGAGCGAGCGGGGACCGGCGTTTCCCCGGCGGCACGATCCGCCTGCAAAAGCCGTTCTTCCAATCGCGCGGGATCGACTTGTCGGCCTATTGGCCCGGCACGGTCAATATCGACCTGGCGCCGGTCGAACCGGTGCCGCGCCATCCGCTATTCGATGAAAGAGTCGCCTGGTTCGACGGCGTGGAGGAACGCTTCATCCTGTCGCCCGCGGAGATCGAGATCCGGGGAAGGCGGTTCGCCGGCCTGTGGTATTACCCGCATCCGGAGACCAAGCCGGAGCATTTCCAAGCCGCCACGGTGGTCGAATTGCTGCTGCCCTGGATCGACGGACTGGCGGCCGGCGACATCGTCGCTGTCCGTCTTCCCTGAAGAGCGAGATCGACACACCCGCGCGCCTCCCGCCTGCGAAAGACTTGCCAAGCGGATGCAAGCTCGCGTACCTTGGGAGCCGCGCGCTCCATGGAATCCTCGCCATGATTCTCACGCACATGAAGCATGCCGCCGTCGCGTTTTTCCTGGGAATCATGTGCTTCGCCGCCGGCCGCGAAATCATAGTCCACGACTATCATCTCCATCGTCAGCCGTTCGACCTACATCTTTCTCCTGAAGAGCAATCCGGAACGGGAGAGCGCGTTCCATGTCGCGAAGGAACCGGAGGAACACTTCGAGCGCCGCTTCCTGGTGCCGAAATCGATGGCGGATAGTCATGCCTATCTCGGCAATCTGCTGACCGACCTGGACCGGGACCCGGAACGGTTGCGCGTCCTGGCGCGCTACGGTCTGCGGCGCTAGAGGCTGTTATGAACTCAAACAGGGGGCACGCAGCCCCTGTTTGAGTTCATAACAGCCTCTAGGCTTCGTTGGCGATCCGATATGATGTTCTGCTCAGGATTTGCGTGGATAATGTCTGCTTGTCGTATTCAATGTCTTTGCGAGGCGGCTCGATGGCGAAATTCGGTTTCCTGTTGGTTCTCGCGCTTTTCGGCGCGCTCATGTTCATTGCCGGCACGATGGCGCCGAAATCGTTCGGCGAGACCATTCATGCGACGCTCGCCGCGGCGAAGAACCAGGTCGGCCTCGGCGCGAAGCCGGTGCCGCCCGGCGCCGCCGATGCGGCCAAGGCGCCGGCCGCCGGCGCCGATGCGGCGAACTCTCAAGCGAAGGCCGATCCGATTCCCTCCGAAAACCTCATCCTTCCCACGGTGCCGCCCGACAAGGGGCAATACGGATTGCAGCTCGGCCAGTTCGCCGATGCCGAACAGGCCAAGGAACTCAGCGGACGCATCGCGGCGCTGAAGCTGCCGACGGCGCTGCTCGACACGATCGACCAGGCCGGCACGCGCTGGACCGTGGTCGCGGTCGGTCCCTATGGCAGTCCGGACGAGGCGCGGGCGATCCGCATCCAGATCGCCCGCGCGCTCGGCTTCGCGGAGGCCATGCCGTTGATCCTCATGCCTGCGCCGCCCAAGCCGAAGGCCTGATCCGAACAGCCCGTCCGCTTCATTTCCCGCGCTTGCTCATGTGCGCCTCGTGCTCCTTCATGCAGGTGTCGCAGGAATTCGCCATGTTGTCGACACTGGCGCTGCGCGACCTGCCGCTGATGGTCGTCGGCGCCGGCCCGGTTCCCGCGGTCGAGGTGCCCCGCTTGCGCGCCGCCGAATAGTTGCTCAGCATGTTGCCGCGTCCGCTGATGGCGGGATTCATCATCTCGATCAGCGCATCGGGCGGCGGGATCTGCTCGCGTCCGACCGGGGACGGCAGGTAGTCCGGCCCGCGGGCGAGACTATGGGCGACGTGGGCCGCGCGCTTGGCGGCGCAGATGTTGGCGTCGCTCTGCGCGAAGACGTCGGTCACCCGGGTCTCTTCGAGCCGGCCGGTCCAATGCCCGGATTGCCCGACGCTATCGTAATGCTTCTGCAGGTCCAGCATCCGCTGCTCCACCGCGCGGGTGTGCCCCATCTTGCTGCTCTGGCCGGAAAAGCCGACGCCGATATGGCCGCCGACGCTGGCGACCCCGATCTGTCCGACCTGCTCGGGCCTTTCGCCGCGCGCCACTTTCTCGCGGATGATCTCGTCCTGCGCTTCTTCCGCCATGCTGGCGGCGAAACGCATCGCGTTGACTTCGCGTATGCCGACCGGAGCGAGCGCATTCATGTGCCTGGACGGCCCGGGGCCGGGAAACTGGGCGCGGCTTTCATCCAGCAAGCCTTGCCGCACGTCCAGCTCGCGCCGCGCCGCCGTGCCGACGTGCCCGCCGTCGGTGCTCGCCAATCCTTGCAGGGTCTCCACCGGCAGGCGCCGCACGCTGTTGGCGCGTTGCCGCTTCATGATCGGCTCGCCGAGAGGATTGCCCTTCGCTCCCGGGAGCGGCAAGGCGGCGTCCGGCGTGCGGCCGCGCGAAGTATGCGGCGGCAAGCCGGTCCCGCCCGGGCCGGTGCTCGATGCCGCGCTGTGTTCTCGTTTGTCGGACGCATCCATGTGTCGCACTCCTGGTTCATGAAATTGAATATCGACCGGGACCGCTCAGCCGAAGCGTCCCTTGTAGCGGCTTTCGCCTTGCCAGCCGGCCTCGCCATAGCTGTGAACGAAATGGATCCGCACCTGCGCGAAGCCCGGGCTGGTGAAATAGACGAGGGCGGTCGCGTCCTGCTTGTCGCGCGTGATGAACCAGCGCTCGTCGCCGTGCGCCAGTCCCCAGCTGTTCACGCGATGCACGAGCAAGTCCGCCATGCCGCGGTCGGCGACGATGGCGACGCGGACGTCGGCATCGCCCATCGACGAGGTTTGATAGATTCTGGCCATGGCTGCTTTTCCGCTGTTATAGTCGCTCTTCAAGAGTCCTGGGTCCGGGAGGCGCCGATGATCGAAAAACTGCTGCTCGCGTTGCGCAACAATGCCCATCGGGTCGCCGTCATCAAGACCGAGAGCGGAACGCGCGAAGTCCTCGGCGTGGCGCATCCGGAAGAGCAGGACCGGCGCGCCGGCGTCCTGAAGCAGTGGGGCATCGATCCCGCGTCGCCGCGCCAGGAGCCGCCGGCGACCATCGACGAGCCGCTGCCGCAGCGCACCCAGACCATTCTTTCCTACCGCCTCGATCCCGCGCTGCGCCGTCGCATCGACACCGGCATCGGCGAACCGGCGGATTCCCGCGTGCGCAATCGACCCGGCAAGAAGGACGAGGCGAATTTGCGCGGCGAAAACAACGAAACCTGATTTCACCCGGCGTTCGATCTGTCCGCGGCGAATGTCCAGGCTAGACCGATCATTTCTTCGCCGGGTTATGCGCTTGTCGCGAAAACTTGGGATTGACCGCCAATCGATCCTGCTTGGCCTGCGCTTTCCTGGCGCCGACCCGCGCTTCCATCTGCTCGGTACGAGTCAGCAGCTCGCTGGGATGAACGATGGTGGACGGAAGGAAAGTTTTTTTCAGTTCCTGCCGATGGGCGCGGCTCGCCACCGCCAAGCGCTCGCTGCCCGGTTTTGTCGCCGCTTTCAAAGCATCGAAACTGGCGGGCAGAATGCCGGCGCCGTGCCGGTATTTTTCGACATCGGCGACCTGGTCGCGCTTGTTGCGTTCCGCTTTCTTCAAGCCGCCGCCGGATTGAGGCGCCAGGCTGCCGCTGACCCGTTTGACCTGCGGCAACGACACTTCCGCATGATAGGTGGCGGGAATGAAATCCGATTGCTTTTTCGTGATCTGCTGCTGTCGGTAGCTCTCCCGATATTGCGCCCCGACTTGCGCCCGGTTCATGCGTTTATCGTCCACGCCGCTGCCCATGCCCGGCGAATCGAGAGACACATAGATGCGGCCCGACTTGGTCTGAGGGCGGACCAGTTCCGGCACCCCGTTCTTGGCGCGCACGCTGGTGTATTGGCCGGGCGGGGTCTTCGTGTTGTAGAACGTCGTCTGGAGACTGCCGATCTTATGGACGCGCGATTCATGCAATTCCGAAGTGGACTGCGCGACATAATTATGGGTGCGGCTCTGGGACGATTTCATGCTACGGCTATCCGGAGTCGCCCGGACCGATGCCGTGCCGGTGACGCCGGACGGAATCCACGGCTTCTTGCCGCCTCGATTGGAATCAGCCATCAACTCGCTCCTTGATAGTGTGTCGGCGCAAGCGGTACCGCAACCCGGATATCCGATCCCAGGTAATCCATGAGGGCGTGCAGTTCGGCCGCCGTGCGGGCCGAAGCCTGCGGCTCGCCCAGCCGATAAAACAATTGATCGTCGTCCGGCGCCGCGGCGCAGATGCCGAGATCCTCGAAACCGATCTTTTCCAGCGCCTTGCGCGAAGCGAGGTTGTAGTCGTAGACCTTGGCGTAGCAGCAGCGCATGCCGGCATGGCGGTAGGCGTCGTCCAGCATCAGCGCCGCGGCGCGCGGGCCGAAGCCGCAGCCCTGGAAATCGCGGCCGATCCAGTAATAGAAGAAGCCGATGTCGCCGCGCAGGATGAGGCTCACGCAACCGATGAAGCCCCAGCGCCGGTGGACGACGGCGAATATCGCCTGGTCGCCGTGGGAATAGATGCGGTCGAGCCAACGATGCCATTCGCCGGCGCCGGGGAAGTCCGGCAGGCAGCACAGCTCCGCGATGGCGGGGTCGTAGTATTGCCAGCCGAAGTCGGGCGCGTGGTGATGGCCGAGCGGTTCCAGGCGCAATTCCTCGTCCTCCGGCCGGATGCCGCGCAGCGGCGCGTTGCTGTCGCGCCAACGGCGCCAGGCATCGAGGTTGCGATAAGCGGCGGCATAGGTTTGCCGCGCCGGTTGCGCCAGTTGCATCGCGACCGCGAGATCGAGCGCCGCATCGACCTCGCCCAGGCTGGTCCAGGCGTCCATGAGATGCAGCGCCCCCGCGCCGTCGAGGCGGCCTTCGCCGCGCAGCGCGGCGCCGACCGCGGCCGCCAGCGGCCATGCCGCCCAGGCGGCGGCCAGTTCGAGCAAGGCGGCGCGCGCGGATGCGTTCAGCGCCCAGCCATGCCGCTCCCATGCGCGCGCCAGCCCGACGATCCAAGCCGTGCGCTCGGACGGCGCCAAGGCATCGGCGTGCCGCGTCAGCGCCGGCAGGCAAGCGGCTAGCGCGGCGGGCTTCCAATCGCCTTCCTGCAATTCGTCCAACAGGCGCGGCAGCGGCGCCGCGCCGGCATCGGACGCTTCGGGAGAGGCAGCCGGGCCGGCAGGGCCGGCGCACGAGATCACGGCATGCATGCTCGCTCCTTTACAGGTAACCCTTGCGAAGCTGCGGGCGGCCCGCCGCATCGGTCGTCTGCGCGTAATATTTCAAGCCCTTTCGCTTCTGGCGGAACATGATGGACGTGTTTTGCGCGCCGTAATCGTTCGGGCCGAAGGTATGGTTGCCGAGCGTGTGATGCAGATCCGCGCCGACCGCTTGCGGCTGCACGTGGAACAGGGAGTGCTGCTCGCGCTTGATCGTGCAGCCGCTCAAATCCATGGTGTGGACGGTCGAGCCGCGTCCGACCTGCCGCAGGTCGAGCGAGCTGGGTTGTAAGGCCGGCAGATTGGGCGCATCGTCGGCATGCGCCTGACGGACCGCCAGATGCGGCGCCTGGAAGCTGCCGACCACGCGGCCCAGGGCGGCCGCGGTTTCCTGATCCGTCGCCAGCCGGTAATTCTTCACCGTGTGCGGCCGCAGGTCGCCGAGGATGCGGCCGGGCCGGGTGGCGGGATTCGGATTGTGCTCTTCGACCAGGTAGAACTGGCGCGCCTGCTGGCTCTGGTTGGCGGCGCTTCCCGGCGCCTCGGGCCATGCCGTGTTGAGCGTATGGCTGCGCAGGAAAGTCGATGGATCGTTGCGCAGCTTATCGATGGTATTCCGGTCCTTGCGCGCCTGTTTCCATTCGCGGAACGCCCGCGCTCCTTGCCGCATGAGATCCATGATTCGCCTCCTTCCCAGTGAAAGATATCGTTGGAGCGACGACGCCCGGTCACGAGCGCGCCTGTTCCCCGTTCGCTTCCAGGCCCAGCATCTCGAAAATATTGAGCTGGCCGCCGAGCTTCAGGAACAATTCCTGGTACAGCTGTGCCGTATTCATGCCGCCCCATTCGGTGGCGCGGCGCACCAGGTAGGGCACCGGGCTGTGCGGCTCGAGCCGCATCAGGAAATCGCCGATCTGCGCCAGTTGGGCATAGGCATGCGCGCGGTCGCGGATCGGGGCATCGGCCGCGGCAAAACCGGCGAGCGGGGCTTCGGCGCGTTCGGGCGCGGCCGCCTGCGGACCGGACGGCGCCTCCGGCGCCGGCGGCATGTTCATGCGCACGCCGCGCTTGTGCAATTCGGCGCCGACGAAGCCCTGGATCTGCTCCAGCAGTTCGGACAACTCCAGCAGGCTCGGCGCATCGCGGCCGAGCCGCTCGTCCAAGGTATCGAGCAGGGCGTCGATCGCTTCCAGCGCTTCGTTCAACATGCGGTAGCGCCGCATGTGCTCCTCGGTCGGCGTGCCGCCCATTGCCGCCAGCACCTCGCCGGCGGTGGCGCCTTCGATCGCGGCGTGGCGGTCGCCGGCGGCAGCCGCGCGCACCTGCTCGTTCCTGCGTGCCTGCTCCCAGTCGGCCCAGGTGTATTCGCGCTCGCGTCCGGCCGAGGTCAATTCCGCCAGGCGCAGCGAGGCGAGCAGCTTCTTGTCGGCCCAGCGGATGATGTTGGCGCGGTATTCCATGTCGCCGTCCTCGGCCTGCGGATGGATATCGTCCCAGTAGCGCTCGCACAGCGTTTGCATCAGCAGCATGCACGGCGCAATGCCGGCGAAGCCGGCCTTGTTGATCTGCGCCTCGAGCAGCCACACCGCGATCTGCAAATCCTTGCTCTGGTGCGCCAGCGCATCGACCGCCACGCTGCTGACGCGGTCCCAATCGGCCCGCTTGAGATCGTGCTCCCAGCCGCCCAGCGGCAGGCTGGCGTCGTCCTGGCGGCGCGCGTGCTCGATCGCGTTGTAGATGTCGTTGCCGCGCACCGACTTGCCGGCCGGCATGGCGGCATCGATCGGGGCGATCAGCGCGTCGAAGGAAATCCCGAACTGATCGAGGAAATATTCGTGCGTGCGTTCGATGAGCATGGCGTCCATGGTTTCTCCTGTTGCCTGATACCTAATTCGAATGACGGGGCAGCGGCGGTGCGAAGTGCGGGAAGCGCGGCGGCAGCCGCACCGCCGCCGGCGCCTGGGTTTTTGCGTCCTTGCCGGACAGGCCGAGCGCGAGATAGGCGCGCATCCAGCCGGTCGGCGCCTTGCCGGCCGGGCTGTCCGCCGGCGCGACCGGCACCGAGAACTCGAGCAGCACACGGGCCGGATCGAGGCCGCCGTCGTCCGCCTGCGCCGTCTTGGCGCGATGCATGTCGATCAGGCGCAGCAGCGCCCATTCGCCGGCCGCCGAGAAGGAGGCCGATGCGCCGTGGGTCTGCAGATGGCTCTGATGGCGGTCGTCGACCGGCCGCCAGATCGAACGGTTGGCCCAGGTCAGGTCGAGCACCAGCGGCTGCCCGATATACCAGTCGAGCGGCCCGATGCGGTTCGGATAGCCGATCGATCTGGCGCCGCTGGTGATGCTCCAGCTTACGATCTGTTCGCTGCCGGGAGACTCCTTGGCCAGCGCGCGGAAGGTGACGGCGAGCTTCACCGGCTGGCCGGTATCGCCGGCGAGCAGATTGTCGCGGAAGAAGTCCGACGCCGCATCGAGCTGGCCGATGAAGCGGCGCATGTCGTTCCACTGGCTGCCTTTCAAGCCGTCCAGCAATTGATGCAGCATGGCGCGCTGCGCTTCATAGTCGGCGAAGAAGCTCCTGACGGTGGCCGGCTGCGCATCCGGCGCGCTCAGGGCGGCGAACGGATAACGGCCCTGCAGCTCGCGGCCGAAACGCGCCGCCAGCTCGTGGTACGCCTCGTAGGCTTGGGCGCGCCCCTTGTCGCTGCAGCGCCAGCGGACCCGGTCTTCCAGCTCGCGGCGGCGCTGGCTGAACAGATCGTTGCCCGGATCGGCGGGCTGGTAGGCGGCGAGCGTCTTGGCGCAATTGGCGGAGTTCAGGCCGGAGAAGGTCTTCAGGAACAGGTTGTGCAGGTGAGCGACCTGGCCGTTCTGATCCTGCGCCTGCGTGTAACGCGCCAATTCGATGATGCCGCTGCTCCAGTACGCGGCGGTCTGCGCATTGGGGCGCTGGGCATCGTCGCCCGGCTCGGTGTTCTTCAGCAGGGCGAGGAACGGCGCGGCGTAGCCGGTCAGCACCTGGCTGCGGGCAACCTGCCGCGCCAGGTAATCCTTGGTGACCGGCAGAGGGCCGAGATCGAAGAAGCCGCCGTCGACGGCGTCGGTGCCCGGTTCATACAGGCGGCTGGCGCCGGCCAGCTGGTCGATGCGTCCCAGGTTGGCGGCGGCGTAGTTGCGCACGCACTGCTCGATCGGCTTGATCTCGTCCGAAAAGCCGGCCTGCCGGAACATGCGCAACACCGCGAGCATGGGTTCCACGGATTTCGAGAAATCCGCGCTTTCCTGCGCCAGATGCTGGTCGGCGAGCGCCGTCGGGTCCAGGCTGGCGCGTTGCAGCGGCGATCCGGAAGAGGGCAGCACCTGCGCCTGGCGCATGACGCTGTTCAAGACGGTCAGCAACTGGCGCCGCGCCAGCTTGTCGTACAGCGGCTGCCTGGCAGGATCGACGCCGACGCTCGGCAGACCCTGGTTGCGCGCGAAGGACTGGTACTCGCGCATGTAGTTCGACGCCTGGAACAGCTGCTCGGTACGCCAGCCGGCGGCGGCCGGCTGGCACAGGAAGGCTTCCGCCGACGGCGCCTGCATGAAATCGAGCGATACCAGGGTGGCCATGCCTTTCATTTCCGGAATCAGCTTCGGGTTCACGTCGAGCGCATCGTTCTTGCGCACGAACATGCGGTCCTCGGGCGCGAGCCGCATCTCCATCAGCGACTGCATCAGCGGCCGGTAGCAGGAGCCGGCATCGAAGCGGCGCGGCACGCCTTCCAGGCTATCCGGATAATGATGGTGCTTGATCAGCTGATTGATGTGCGGCCGCAGCTCGTTGCGGATTTCCTCGCACGGATTGTTGAGATGGGTCGAGCCGAACCAGGAGGAGCGCACCCAGATCAGCCAGTTGGCGAAATGGCGGACGCTGTCCGACGCCGGCGTGCTGTCCTGGCTGAGTTCCTTCAAGAGCCGCTCGCCGACGGCCGTCTCCCGGTTCAGGGTGTCGTGCAAGACGTTGGCGATCGCGGTCAATTGCTTTTCGAAGCGGCCGCGCATGCCCGCCGGCAGCGCCGGCCGCCCCTCGTAATCCACCTTGGCCAAGGCCTTCGACAGCGCGCCGCGTTCGTTGCGCACGTCCGGCGGCAGGGCGCCGCCGTAGGCGTACTCGAGCAAGCCGATGAATTCCGGCAGCAACTTGTCCCGCGCGTTCTCCGGCACCTGGTTGGAGATCAATTTCAGGCGCGCCAGGTTCGTTTCCAGCGCATGGATCGCCTGCAGGTGCCCGACCATCAGGCGCCGCGCCTGGCCGTAAGCCTCCGCGCCGGCCCGGACGCCGTTGGCGCGCTGACCCGCAGTCAGCCGCGAATCGTGGGAGGCCAACTCATGCGCCTTGAGGCCGAGGCGGCAGACGACGTCGGGCAGGATCACGCGCTGCAGGGCCTGGTTGGCGATCACGTCGGAACCCATGCCGCTGGCCTTGGGCACGATGAAGGAAACCGGCATCGACCAGTAGCGCAGGTCGCCGTTGATGCGCGATATCTGTGTCGTCAACTCGTAGATGCGGTCCTTGGGAAGACAGCGCTCTCCCGATTCCGGCAGGGTGCGCGTCTGCCGCACCGCCTCGATCGAATCGGACAGGATGGCGATCTGGCGGTGCAGGCGCCAGGCGTCGATCGCCAGCCAGACCAGTCCGCCGACGAACATCGCCATGCCGGCCATCTGCAAGCCGCGGATCAGCTTGTTGCGCGACAGGTGGCCTTGCCGGTCGGGATTGGCGAGCCCCGGCTCGGCCAGCACTTTCTTGGTCACCAGGTCGTCGACGAAGAAGACTTCCTTGCACGCTTCCCCGGTCCTGGCCGCGCCCGGATCGATGCAGCCTGTGAAGTAGACGCCGCGGCACAGGAAGCCGGAACGCCAGGCGTTGGCCTGGAACACGACGGACAGCCAATCCTTGAGCGGCGCCCGCAATTCCTGGAAATGGCGCGGGAACAGGAAGAACTTGTCGACGTCGGCGATGCTTCCTTTCCGTGCCGCCTCGGCGATCTGCAATGCCTTCAGGCGCGCGCCGAGGTCGTCGAACATCTGCTCGGCCCATTGTTCCGGCGTGCCGCTCTCCGCCTGGCTGGGCATCGACCAGCCGAACATTTCCGGCCGCCGCTCGGGCCGGGTGCGCCAGAATTCCGCGAATCCCGGAACGGCGTCCGCGCCGGTGACCACGACATACACCGGCAGCGCGAATTCGAAGCGGTCCCGCACGGCGCACAGCTGGCGATAGATGTCCTCGGCCAGCTCCCGCCGCTTGTCGCCGCCGGCCTCGAGCAGCGTGCGCGCCGATACCGTCAGCATCACCCCGTCGAGCGCGCGCTCCGGCCGCAACGCATCGATCTTGTCGAGCAAGCGTTCCCATTTCTTCGCGTTCGTGCTGCCGGCCCGGGCCGTCGGCAGCAGGCCGTCGACGTCGATCAGCACGCCGCCGCGCAGGAAATGCCACTTGGCCAGCCATTTCTCCGGCGCGACGCCGATCTCCCGCTCTCGGCCGTCGGCGGCCTGGCGATGCATGTCGTCGAGCGAGGCGAGCAGGCTGGTCTTGCCGGCGCCTCTCTCGCCGAGCATCACGACCCACGGCGCCTTGTAGCGCCATTCGCGCCGCGTGCGCAAATAGTCGATCGCATCCAGCAGGCGCCGGCGCCACGGTTCGCGCTTCTCGATGGGCGCCGCCTCGCCCTCGGGCGGCGCGTCGGCGCAGCAAGCGGCGGCCGGCGCCGGCTTGCGCGCCGTCCAGATCATGCGGGCGGCGATGCCGCCTGCAATCAATCCGGTTATCGCGACTATGGCAAAGATCGAATCCACCGATGCTCCTATCTAGGCGGCACTCACATGCCGAATGTTCTGACGAACGGGTAGATCAAGGCTCCCCATGCCACGGTCGAGAGAGCGGCAAAGCCGATCAGGCCGAACCTGGCCATCGCCAGCCAGGGCGACAGCGGCGCCAGGCGCTGGTCTTTCTTGCCGGCCAGGACATGGTCGTAGGCCTGCGGGCAGGCCCTGGTCTCGCCGTCGCCCTCGACGCCCTCCACGATCCGGAACAGTTGCTCGCGATAGCGCTGGATTCTTTCCACTCCCGACGGCCCGCGATGAATGCCCTTGAACCCGAGCTGCAAGGTCAAGAGATAGACCGCGGCCAGATCGACCTGGACGCCGCCGCGTTCGCGGCTGCAGAGCAGTTGCTCCACCAGCTGGAAGAACCGCTGGCCGGCGCAGCGCGAGCGGAACAAGCGGTTCTCCAGCAGATAGGACAGCCAGGCCTCGCGCGCCGTCCACGGCAGCTCCAGCAGGAAGATCTCGTCCGCCAGCGCCGCCATCGCGTACTGCGCCTGGGCGAAGGCCTGTTCCTCCATCGCGGAAGCGCTGCCGCGTATTTCGCGCGTCTGGCGCGCCATGACGGCCAGCAGCCGTCCCGCGACGCGCGCCGCGACATCCGGCGGATGCGTCGGCGGTTCCTCGTCGCCGACCGCGAGCGTCTTCGACAGGAGGCCCTCGGCATGGGCCTGCTTGATGAACGCGACTTCCTCGTAGAACTCGGAAAACCGGCCCAGCAGGAGGAAGCCCGCGCCGTCATGGGGACGCATGATTTCCCTCCTTGCCGTTCGGTCGTCCGGCCGCACCATTGGCCCCATTGGCGCCGCCGAGGCCGCCTTTCGGCGCGCGCTTCCAGATGAGCGAGGCCAGGGCCGGCAGCGCCTGATCCGCCGGCGACAGCAGCAGGATCGATTGTCCGGGCTGGATCACGTCCTGCATGCCTTTGTCGGTCACCTCGATCTTCATGTTGGCGATCCGCAGCACCGAGGCGGTCGGACGCAGGCCGCGTTCCTTGAGTTCCTGCGACGACAGCAGCGTGCGTTCCGCGCCGAGCATGCGGCGCGTCTTGGCATCCTCGCGCATGTTGTCGGCGATGATGCACAGGCTCTTGATCCAGTCCCCAAGCGCTTCGGCGGACTGGTCCTCGCCGCGCCGCAATTCGACCAGCAGTTCGTCTTTGGCGTCGGCCGGCACGCGGCGCGCGAATCCGGCGAAGCCGTCGCGCTCGGCGATGCGTCCGAACGGCAGGAAATCGTATTCGGCGTCGACCAGCGCGAGCTTGCTGTCGATGTAGTTGAATACGGCCTCGAACTGCGGCATGCAGTCGCTATGGTTGTAGGGCCCCATCCGCAACGGGATCGGATTGGAACCGATGCCGGCCACCTGTCCTACGGCCAGCGCGAACGCTTCGTACATGCGGCTCGGGTGGGTCGCCTCGGAGTCCGAGGCGATCCAGAGGGTCGGCAATACGCTCGCCAGCCCGCGCGCCACGGCCAGATGCCGTTCGTTGTCGGCCAGCGCCGCGGCATCCTGGTCCGGCTTGTCGTCGCTGCGCTCGCCGGCCAGCTGGCGCGTCTTGCTCTGCAGCGCGTCCACGTATTTCCGGCACTGCTGCAAGAGGCTGCCGCCGTCGTGGAAGCTTACGGCGCCGAGCTGCAGCATCGGCGGATGGTAGCTGGAAAAGCGCAAATGGTTCTGCGCGTCGGCCTCCACTTGCAGCAGCGGGTAGGGGAAGCAGGTCTGGGGCGCCTGCTCCCCGATGGCGGTCGCCTTCAGTTCGATACGCACCTGGATGCGCCCGACCGGCACCTTGTTGTCGCCGGTGTTTTCATCGGCGGTCTCGACCAGCGCCAGCGAGTCGTAGCGGCGCTTCGGATTGCGCCCGGACGCCGCCTGGTCGCCGCGCTCGTTCACCACCAGCCAGATCGACGCCTTGTCGCCCGGGTTCTTGCAGATGTCGCCGACCTTGGCGAGCAAGGAAACCTTGTCCTGGTCGTAATTGCCGGGAAACTGCACCAGCGTGCCGTCCGGCAGCACGCATTCGAGTTCCGCGATCGCGACGACGCCGTCGACCGGTTGCGCCGTCTTCAGCTTGAGCGCGCGCAGGCCCCAGTAATGCGGCGTGACGCAGGCGAGGCGATGGCCCAGGTGGCGGTGCCAATAGATGTCGTTCTGCTGCAGATGCTGCGGCGACAGCAGCATTCCCTCGGACCATTGGACCGCGTCCGGCAGGTTTGCGAAGTCGTTCATGTTTCCTTCCTTTTTCACTGTCCGCTCGAATTCCGCTCGAATTCCACTCAATCGCCCGAATAGACGACCGTCTCCGGCATCAGCCGGATCGTTATTTTCTTGAACGGCGTCAGGTTGCCCATCGGCTGCCCCTTGGGCGCGATGTAGTTCGCATAGCTGTAGACGCCGATCGCCTTGGCATAGCCGTCCGGCAAGGCGGCCGCCAGCGTCATGGCCGGCGGCACTTCGAGCGACACCACGTCGATCGCCTTCGCCAGCCCGGCCACCAGGGCGTCTTTCTTCTCGAACCACTCCGGCCCGGTCTTCGGCAACAGCGCCGCCGAGTTGGTGTCGTAGACGAACACGATGTCGAGCGCGGTCGCGCTATGCTGGTTCGCCGCGGCGTCCGCGATCACCTCGATGCTCGAGATCTTCGTCTTCGGCGTGCCGCAGCCGGACAACGCCATGCAGGCGGCGAGGGCGGCGGGGGCGAGCAGCCGGCCGGCGGGATGTACGAAGGAAGGCACGAATCGACGCATGAGGGCGCTCAACTCAACAGGATCACCCGGACCTGCGCCGGCGTCAGCGAAATGCCCACGGTGTTCGGCAGCATGCCGTTCTGGCCGTTGATCGTGGTCAGGCGCGTTCCGAATATCCCGCCCACCAGCGTCTTGAAGCTGCCGAGGAAGGGACGGTCCGGGCCGTCCATGAAATGCGAGATGACCCCGAGCAGGACGCCGGCCTCGTCGCCGTTGCTCACCGTGCCGGTGGTCAGCAGGTTCTCCGCCAGGCCGCCGCCGAAGATCACGTTGAATACCGACGGGATGTGCGTGCACGAGAACGCCAGGTTGGGAAACGGTGTCGGGACCGGCACCGGCCCGACCGGCACCAGGCCGACATCGGGAAAGCCCAGGTTGAGCACGCCGAGATTGTTGTTGGCAAACATGTTCACCCCATGCTGATGCGGTCGGCGTCGACTTTCACGTCCTGCTCCGCGGTGATGCTCGCGTGCCGGCCGTGCAGACGCAGCAATTGCTTCACTTCGAGCAGGTACTGGCCGACGTTGCCGACGTAGTTCCGTACGTTCTCGACCAGCGATTCGCTGACGGTGGAGAACAGGTTGCGCGCATTGAGCGTCAGCACCCCGGTCGCCGCCGTCACCTCGATGTCGCGCAGCGAACGCACGGCGATCTGTCCGCTGGCGTTCAAGTCGATGTTCGGCTGCCGGATGGCCAGCCGGTCCATGCCCGGCACGCTGAGGCAGGCCTCGGTGTCGCGGCTGCGATGGAGAAGATGGACGATGTAATTCTCGCCTTCCTTGCAGCCGGCCACGAGCACGCGGTCGCCGGCCGCCGGCCGGATCACGCAGGACGTCGCCTGCACGGCGAGGCGGCCGTCGTCGAGCAGGTATTGCCCGGCGTCGAGCTCGACGGCCACCTGCGTTTCGGCCCAGAACGGCTCTGCGGGCACGGGCGTTTTGGTCGGGTCCTTGACGATATGCATCACGTTTCCTCTGTGGCTTGCTCGGTTGATAGGGTGCGGGCCTCGGCCGCCAGCAACGCGGCATCGGTGCCCTGGAGCCTGCTGCGGCTGGCGCCGCGATAGGTGGCGTCCTGCAGCACGGCGTCATGAAAGCGGCTGCTGTCGAGCCGCGCGCGGTCGAAATCGATGCCGATGCCGCGCGCATGGTCGAAACGGCTGTAGCGCATGTCCGCGCCGGCGAACGAGACGCCCGCGTGGCGGCTCTTGTCCCACACGGTCTTGGTGAGATTGGCGCCGTCGAACCGGGTATTGCGCGCGCTCGCCTGCTGGAACACCGCGCCCTCGAGGTCGGCGCCGGACAGATCGGCTTGTTCGAACACGGCCGCCAGGAACAGGCTGCGCTGCGCCTGCAGTTTCGCCATGCGCGTGCCCGTGAAACGCGCCTTGTGGCAATTCGAGCCGGTCAGGTTGGCGCCGGTCAGGTCGGCGCCGCCGAAGTCCGCGTCCTGCAGCATGCAGCGCACCAGTTGCGCGCCGGCCAGCGGCTTGCCGCGCAGGTCGGCATTCATCATCACCGCTGTATCCGCCTTCAGGCCGTCGAGCTTCACCGTGCGCAGGTCGGCTTCGTACATCACCGCCTGGTCGAGCGTGATGCACGACAGATCGGCCTGGTCGAGCGTGCATTGCGTCAGGACGACGCGTTCGAGCCGCGCCAGGCCGAGCGCCGCCCCGGACAGGTCGCAGCGGGTGAAGGTGCAGAGCCGGAGATGGCTGCCGGTCCAGGCGCTGCCGCACAACGCGCTTTCGACGCAATGGAGGTATTCGAGGACGTCGGCTTCCCGCGCCTTGGCGGGAAAGCGCATGCGGCGCATGTCGCATTTCACGAACGTGTTCTGCTCCAGCGCCGCCTGGCCGAGATCGACGCCGGCCAGTTCGCATTCGATGAACTTGGCGCGGCGCAGATCGCAACCCTCGAAGCGCGCGCCGGCCAGCCTGCAGCGGTTGAACACCGCGCCGCGCAGCGCGCGTCCGCGCGCATCGAGCCCGGACAGATCCCGTTCATGGATCGGTTTTTTCAAGCGCAGGCATTTTTCGATTTCGGGCCAGCCGATCGGTGTCATTGTCTTCATGCGAGGCTCCTGTGCCGTTCGAGGCGCAACTCCTCGAGGCAGGCATGCTCGAAGCGCGCGCCGCTGCATTCCGCCTGGGCCAGGCTGGCCGCGCGCAGGTCGGCGCAGGTGAAATCGGCCTTGCGGCAGAGCGCCTGGAAGAAATCGGCATGCCGGGCATTGGCCTTGCGCAGCACGGTGCGCATGAACAGCGAACGGGAGAACAGGCCGTTCTCCAGACGCGCGCCGCTCATGTCGCACTGGCCGAAGTCGCAACGCAGGAACTGGCCGTCGGCGAGATCGGCACCGACGAAGGCCGCGCCGTGCCAGCCGCAGCCGTCGGCGCGCACGCCGGTCAGGTCGGCCTCGCTCCAATCGGCCTTGCCGCCGCCGTAGATGCCGGTCAGGCGCGCCTTGTGCCAGACGCTGGCGGCCAGCGCGGCATCCATCAGCACCGCCTTCACCAGAGTCGCGCCGCTGAAATCGGCGCCGGCCAGGTTGGCCTTGAGCGCGATCATCTTCTCGATCCGGGCATGCTTCCAGCTGCTGCCCTCGGCCTTGGCCTCGAGCAGCATCGAGCGCAGCAGATGCGCGCCGTCGAGCGCCGCGCCGGTCAAGTCGATGTTGAGCGCGATCCAATCGTCCAGGGTCGCGCCGCTCAGATCGGCCTGCGGCCATGCGGCATCGATCGCCCGGGCGCGCGTGAGATCGGCGCCGGCGAAGCCGATGGCCTGGCCGCGGCTCTTGCAGAAATTGGCCTTGCCCAGTTTGGAGCCCGAGAAATCGGCGCCGTCGAGGATGGCGCCCGCGAACACGGCGCCGCGCAGATCGGCATCGATGAATTTCGCGCCGGAGAGATCGGCCTGCTCCAGCATGACTTCGCGCAGGTCGGCGCCGCTGAAGTCGGCGCCGCGCAGGTCCGCCCCGGCCAGGTCGCGGCCGGCCAGGAAGGCGCCGCCCAGGTGCCATTGCCTGACTTGCTCGCCGAGCCAGGCCGCTTCATCCGGCGCCAGCGGCTCGGCGGGGAAGGCTGGCTTGAGGGCGGCGTTCCGTCCACGCCGACGCAAGGCCGGCAAGCTGGCCAGCGTCTTGCGCAATTCTTCGCGCTGCTCCGCGGACACCGCCTCCTTGACGCCGTCGAGCGTCGTCATCAAGGCGGCGAATTGCGGGTCGATCGGCGCGGCGGTCCGGCCGTCCGCGAGCAGGTCGGCGGCGACGGCGCTGGCGCGCTCGAATGCCTCGGCCTTTCTCGTCGCGGGATCGACGGCGGGGGCGGGCGGCAATTCCGCTTGCTGCTTGCGCAATTCCTCCATCCTGGCCTCGCCTTCCCGTTTCGCTTCCGCGCCGAGGGCGCGCGCCTGCTGCATCAATTCGCTGAGGTCGAAATCGCCATCCTTGATGTCTTGCTCGGAGAGCGGCTCGATCGGCAACGGCTTGGCGCGCGCCGCTTCATGCTCGGGCGGCGGCTCCATTCCGCACTGGGCCCAGTGGTCGGCGCTCAACTCGTCGAGGACGGCCTGCTGCATCGCCAGGCGGGCGGCTTGCTCCTGCTGGCGGCGCAACGTGCGCGCCGCGAGCTCCTCGGCGGAGCGTTCCGGCGCCAATTGCGATTCGTTGAAGGCATGCAGCGCTCCCTCCCGCGGGTCGAGCCGCAGGCGGAACACCTCGCGATAATGCGCGAGCGTCTTCGGCATGCCGGCGTGTTCGTAGGCCACCATCACCGCGTCGATGTCGAGCGCGTCGCTGTCGGCGATGCCGGTCTGGCCGTGGTACAGGACGCAGCCGAGCTCATGCTCCGGGAAGAACCAGACGGTGTCGAAGCGCAGCGGCACTTCCTCGGCCGCCTCCGCCGCCGCGCCCGCGCGCACGATGAAGGCGCGGGCATGCGCCTTGGGCAGCGCGCCCTCGATCACCGGCTTCTCCGGATGCATTCCCTCCAGCCGGTATCCTTCGCCGCCGCTCCAGTAGCCGTCCAGCCACTGGTCGTCGGGCGCCACGTTGAACATCGACCAATCGACGTCGCGCGCCAGGCCGGGGGCATCCTCGCGCAGCCAGCGCTTGCCGAAGGTGCCGTGCTTGTCCTTGCGCGGCGACCATCCCATGTCGATGGCGCCGAAGCCGGCCGGCCGATGGCGCTTGACGTGCGAATCCACGGGGGCCCACGGATACTCGATGTTCGGCATCGCGCCTTGCTGCTGCTTGCCCAGGCCGCCGAGCCAGGCGCCGGTATGGCCGCGGCCGACCGGATTGCCGGGATGGTCCGGGCCGCCGAACGCGCGCTGATACACCAGCGGCATCTTGACGAAGGGCTGGGGGCGCGAGATCGCATGGCGCGGGAACAGTCCGTAGCGCCATTCGCGCTCGCCGTAGACGCGCAGCGACTTGTCGATGGCGCCGACGCACATCCGCACGCACATGTCGCTGACCGGTTTGCCGCCGGGCGCGAACGCCTGGCCGGCCAGCAGCGCCTCGCCGCGTTGCTTGGGCATCACCTCGTCGAGCGGGCAGCCGGCCGGCAGCGTCTGCAGCACTTTCGGCCATTGCAGGTTTTCGGTGAGGAAGCGGGAGTTTTCCGCGCCGAGCCTGAAGAAGCCGAACGCCGCGACCACGAAATGATGGCCGCCGCGATAGCGGTAGGGCCGGTGCAGCAAGCCGAGGGTGAGGGGTTTGACGATCTTCATCGCGCCCTCACATGACCAGCAGGATGATGGGCATGTTGACGGCCGGCCCGGAAATGTCGGTCCGGACCACCGCCGGGCCGCTGTCGAGCTGCACGCCGGCGGCCGCCTCCTGGACTTGCGTCTGCAGCTCCTTGATGATCGCGGTCAGGTCGAGCGTGACGTTCTCGACGTCGGCCCTGAGCAGCGTGTTGGAGGTGTTGGCGCTGATGCCGGTGCTGCTGGTGTTGGCGCTGATTCCCGTCACGCTGGTGCTCGCGCTGATGCCGGTCAGGGAGGTGCCGGTCGAGACGCCGACCAGGGAGTCGTTCACGCTCACGCCGGTCAGGCTGGCGCTGGTGCTGATGCCGACGGCCTCGGCGCTGTCGCGTATGCCGGTCGCGCCGACCGAGGTGCTGATGCCGGTCAGCGAGGCGTTGCAACTGATGCCGGTCAGGTTGACGCCGTTGGTGATGCCGTTGAGCGAGAGCTGGTTGCTCAGGCCGACGGTCGACATGCTGTTCTGCAGGCCGGTCAGGGACACCGAATTGCTCAGGCCGACGGCCTGCAGGCTTTGCGTGAGCCCGATGGTCTGCGTGCTCTGCTGCAGGCCGATCGTGTCCGTGCTGCTGCTCGAACCGATGGTCGAGGTGCTGGTGTTGGTGCCGATGGTGGAGGTGGAGGTGCTGGTGCCGACCGTGGACGTGCTTTTCTGCGTCGTGGTGTCGGAAATGCTTTCGCTGGTGCCGATGATGGACTTGCTGTACGAAATGCTGATGTTGGAATAGCCCGACGACACCGTGGCGTACTGGCGGTTGAAGGTGGAGCCGAAGGATTCGGAGGCGCTCAGCAGATCGCCCTTGCCCTGCTCGCCATAGGGGCCGTACATCTCCGCCAGGTCGGAAGCCCGGGTGGCCGTGGATTCCGCGGTGGAAAAGCTGTAGCTGGCGCCCTGGCCGTAGCTGGTGTTGCCGTACAAGCCGCTGTCGTAGGGCACGCAGACGATGCGCACGGCGCGGTCGAGATCGGCCGCGGAAGTCCGGCCGAAGCGGATGCTCTTGCCGTCGCCGTAGCTGGTCGAATAGCTGCTGCCAACATGGGTGTTGGCGGTCCAGCCCGAGGGGGCGACCACCATGCTGCCGTCGTTTTCCACGATGCCCTGGATCTCCGGCAGTTCCGACTCGTCCTGGGCGCGCGTCACGGTCACGGTGACGCCGATCTCCGGCACCGTCTGCATGGACGCGGCCAGCTTGATCCAGACCGGCGCCACGCTCTCGTCGTCGGTCGAGAAGCGGACGTAGACGCCCGCCGCCATCAGCTTCTGTTGCGCGCCTTCCGAGTCGATCAGCGCGCTGAAGCCGGGCTCGAAATAATCCTTGGTGTAATAACGCCAATCCTCGGGCGGCACGCTGCGATGATGCGCGATCACCTTGGCCAGCACCGCGCCCTGCTGCGTTTCCTGCACCGAGAACGGAGAAATCAGGCCGTTCGCCGGCGCGGCCTGGAATTCGTTCTTGTAGACGCCGTCTTCCTTCGCTTCGTGCTTCACCTGGGTCAGGACGAAGCGCCGGTTTTCCAGCGCCGGATCGATCGCCGTCAGCACGCCGTTGACGTCGCCGTAGCCCACCATGCCGAACTGGTGGCCGCAGCGGAAATGGGCGCAGTGGCTCGCGCCGGACAATTGCGATCCCGAGGTCTGCATCGCCTGGCTCGTGGCGTCGGTGAAATGCCGCACTTCCTCGGTGCTGCAGCCGTATTGGTAGATCTTGTACTGGTGGAACGGCAATTCGCCGCGTTCCGGACGATCCTGCGCCTCGAAGGATTGCAATTGCGCGACCGGGTCCTCTTCCCACGCCGCTTCCTGGCGCGTGAACACGGCGCGCACGCTGCTCGGCAGCAGCGATTGCTGGTAGCTGTAGTGGAAAATCACGTCGTCCTGGGTCAGTCCGAGCTCGTCGATCGCGGTGAACGCGTAACGCAACGGCTTGCCGCCGGGGACGGCCTGCGGGTAGGCGGGACGATTGGCGAACACCACCTTGTGGCCGTTCCCGCTATGCACGAAGTAATAGTAGAGATGCGCCTTGCCCATCAGGCGGCGCAGGAAGTCGTAGTCGGTCTCTCCCGCCTGCAGCCAATCCTGGATGCGCGCGATCGCCGGATTGTCGTCGCCGGAAACCGCGTCCATCGAGTAGGCGATGCGGTGCCGGTCGAGCAGGTCGGCGATCGCATCGCGGATGTTCTTCTCGCGATGCACGCGGTAGTTGTTGGTCAAGGTCAGCCGCCACAACGCCGGTTTCATCGTGACGCGGACGATGCCGAGCGTCTCCATCGATACCGAGGCGACGATGCCGTTGAACAGCGACAGGTTGCCGGCGCCGCCGCCGCGTACCGCGCGGTTGAAGCGTTCCGTCAGCTCGTCCCGGGTGGCGTCGGCCGGGCGCTGGATGCCGACCGTGATCGGCCGGCCGATGATGTCGTCGAAATCCGGCTTGGGGTTCGCTTCGCCCCACAACGGGTGATTCCCCAATTCGTTGTACAGCTCCAGCTGATACTCGAACGGTTCCGAGACGCTTTCCTGGCCCTGGAAACCGACGAACCGGAGGTTCTTGCTGCTGTAGATGCCGTTTTCCAGGAAGAGGGCATAGTTCAGGAACAGCGACGGCAGGTCGTCGATCTTCTGAATATCGCGGAGCTGTCCGATCGGATCGGCGCGGTCGTTCATGCCGCTCTCCTCGCAACCGGATCGGTATCGAAGGCGCGCACCAGGTAATGCACGACGCGCGGCGTCCCGGCGTTTTCGCGTTTCGCCGCGCTGTTCAGCCACGCGGTGCGGCCGAGCCGCAGCCCGCGATCCTCCGTCCACTGCAGCCGCGCGGTGCGGCCGAGCGTCCGTCCCTGATCGCCGCCCGTGCTCAATATCGAGCGCGGAATGGAGTCGGCGCGCACCGCCAGCCGCACGTCGCAGTCGTAGGCGCGATCGGTGAGCAGGCGCAGGAGCGCAGCGAAACGTTCGAAATGCGGCGATGCGACCTGGTCGGCGGCGGGCGGCAGCAACTCGAGGAAGCGCTCGAACCTCATGGCGGACACCAGGATGCGGATGCGCGCCTGCTGATCCCACACGCGGCGCCCGAGCAGGCTGCGGCTGCCCAGGGCGTGGTTCTTCCTGCCGAGGGCGATGCGGTCGTCTTCCTCGATGTCCTGCCAGGCGCCGGCGAACTGTTCCACCTTGACGTTCGCGTCCGGGCCCAGGAACAGCTTGAGGACGTGCTTGACCGTCGATGCGCTCTTGCGCCGGTTCGCCAGGAGCCCGGCGAGGCCGAGCCACGCCCGTTGCGGCAAGGGCATCTGCGCGGCCAGTTCCGGCTGCCCCATGCCCATCAGCGACGCCAGATAGAACGCATGCGGCGTTTCTTCCGGGCTGCTGTTGTTCAATCCGATCGCCTGGCGCGCTTTCAATTCGTAACGCAGCGCATTCAGGCGCTGGTTGAACAAGTCGAGGAAATCCGACATCGTATGTTCGCGCATGCGTTGCTGGTCGCGCAGCCATTCGGTGTACGGCTCGGGCAGCGGTCCGAGCACGCTCGCCACGCAATAGTTGGGCGTGAAGATTTCGATGATTTCCTGCGGCGCGCGGCGCGTCCGCGATGCGCCCGGGTGGGATTCCCGGATCGCGGCGGCGGGGGACGGCCGGCGTTCGATCAGGCGCGTGACTTCGCGCCCCGGAAACGCCGCCGACAAATCGGCCCGGAAGCGGATCTGGCGTTCCGGCTCCTGCACCATGGAGGCGCGCGAGGCGGCCTCGCGCTGCTTCCATTGCAGCAGGCGCAGCAGCTGGAAGACATTGAAGCTGCCGTACCGCTTGAAAATGAAATCCTTCAGAGGAAGGGGCGTGCGCCGGCCAGCGGTTCCCATTGTTTCCCTTTCTCGTTGAGGTCTTGCTTTTCGGTTTCGGCGCCTTGCTTTTCCACTTTGATGTCGTGCGTTTCGAGGCTCACCTCCACCAGCGAGTTGACCGCCGCGTAAAGCGTCAGGAAGCGCCGCAAGACTTCGCAAAACAGCACCGGACTGGCGTCGTGGAAATTCTTGCGATCCATCTCCAGGTCGATGTGGGTGCCGCGCACGAAACCGCGCCAGCCGTCGGCGCCGGCATGGCGCATCACCGGCCTGGCGCGCATGCGCCGGATGCCGTCGATCTGTTTCATGGCGCGCTTCTTGTCCGGCCCGGCGTGCAGCACCAGGATTTCCTTCAAGGCGCTCAATGCCTCCGGCCGGTCGGACAAGGAAAGATGATTCAGCGCCAGCTGCGACACCAGTTGCCATGGGCGGGAGCCGATCTGCGCCGGCATCTGGTGCGGCGTCGGCTTGCTCAGCACGCGCAGTTCGTTGACGGGACCGGGCCCTTCGAGGCGCAACAGATCGCCCGTCATCAGCTTCTCCGGCAAGCGCCGGTTGGTGCACAAGGCCCTGCCGCCGACCACTTCGTCGGCGAGCCGGGTCAGATCGAGATCGTGATCCAGGAAGGACACGTAGATCTCGCCGCCGGCGATCTCGGCCCCCAGGCTGCGTTCGCGGCGCGCGATATAGAAGTAATCCTGCTTTTGCATCTCGTCGAAATCGCCCATCGCGAAGTAGGGCATGATCGGCCGTACGCTGCCGTCGGCGCGGATCGATTCCAGCGAATGCAAGGCGTAGATCTCGCAATACTTGTGATTGTCGATGTCGCCGAACAGATGGTATTCGTACTGCGTATGGTCGAGGGCGAGCGGGTCGATCCGTTGCAGGAACAGGTTCGCCAGCGGCACGCAATTCAGGCGCAGCGCCTGCGGCGTGAGCCGCAAGCCTTTGCCGATCGGCATGTCGAGCAGGAACAGCAGGTCGAAACTGCCCTCGGCGCACTTGAAGCACAAGCCTTCGACGTCGAAGAACAGGAATTTTTCCGGGAACGCGAAATATTCCTGCAGCAGCCGATAGCCGGGGTGCGTATGCGGTCCCGGTTCCAGCATCGCTTCCGAGTCTCCCATGCCCAGCCAGTGGAACGCCCGCCGGTCGTGCCGGTGCATCTGCGGCTCGCGGTCATAGGGCGCCGTTTCGTCCGGTTGCGGAACGTAGACGGCGGTGCCGACGAGGTTGAGCGCCAGCGCTTCATACAGCTGGTAGGCGTGCGGTTCGGTATTGTCGATGTAGAAACGGATGCGCTCCGGGCCTCCGCCTTGCAGCGTTCCGACGCGGTCCTCGCTGATCCGCACCCGGAGCACGGAATGAACGCCGGCTTGCTCGCTCACGAAGGGGTAAGCGGCGGCCGGCAGGACTTCCACGTCTTGCACGTGCAACGGCAGCAGCGGCGTATCGTAGCAGGTGCGGAAACGGCAATCGATCTTGCGGCCGAGATCGTTGGAGGCCGTCGCCTTGACGTAGCGGCCGCGCGGCAGGATCTGCTCCTTCGCGAAATTCGCGCCGTCCGGCTTGACCGCGATCTCGGCCACCAGCATCGAGGGAATCGGCGCCTCGAGATGCGGATAGAGCAGGCTCAGCAGCGCATTGGGCAGCGCCGCCTGATCCTGCTCCATCTGGTACTGCAGGCGCCCGGTCAGGAAGGCGAAGGACTGGATCAGCAGTTCGACCTGCGGATCGGACGACGGCCCCTTGTGCCCGCCGAGGCCGAGCGAACCCGCCGCCGCCGGATACTTGGCGGCGAAGTCGGCGGCCTCGTGGCGCAGGGCGGAGAGCTCCGCGTCGTAGAAGCTCTTGAGCTTGGTGCCGGAGGAAGGGGGCGCTTGCATCGTGGCTGGTCCTCAGTGCGCCGGCAGGTCGAACCGGAAGGTGTGCGTATCGCGGTCGGATTCGAGCACGCCCGAGACCACCAGGCGGTAGGGCTGCAGCGAATCCTTCCGGCTTTCCAGGCTGACGCTCGGATGTCTCAGGCGCGGTTCGTAGTGCTCGATCAGCCGCACCAGCTGTTTTGCATAACGTTCCAGCTGCGAGCGGCTGTTGTGCGTCAGCTCCGTCACGTGCGGCATGCCGTAATCCAGCAGATCGATCTCGCCGTCCCGCGTCGCGGCGCGGGAGGCGACGATGCGCTGGATCTGCGCGGCCACGGCGGCCTCGACGTCGAACGGTTCCGGTCGTCCGGTCGACGGCGAGACTGCTGCGGTAAGCCGTTCGAAGAGAAACTGCATGCTGCTGCTCCTGGAAAACTGCGATCCGATCGGCCCTCGCGGCCGGCCCGCGGTCAGCTCGTGAACTGCCCGATCGGCCGGTTGCGCGCGATACTCCATCCCGTGGACAGGTTGCCCGCGCTGCCGGTGTCGGCCTTCTGCACGGTGTAGGTCCAGAGGATCTCGGTGAAATTCAGCTTGAACTGCTCGGTCGGCATGTCGTCCGGATGGGTCTGGAGCTGGATTTCGCTGATGATCGCGTCGCGCAGGGCGATGGTGATGATGTTCGCGGTCTTGTCGCCGGAGTTGCGGGCGACGTACAGCTTGGTCGGCTGGTCCTTGCCCTTGCCGAGCGGCTCCGCGCGCAGGCAGTACTCGTAGAACTTCACCGAGGTCTTGTCCACGTATTTCACGCAAGTGAACTCGGTGATGATCGGCCGGCCCGAGGTGCGCGCGGAATTGCTGACATCGGTGGTGATCTGCTGTTTCATGCCTTGGTGCATCGAGACTAGTTCGATGCACTGGCCGAGATCCAGCACCGAATCGCGCCATTCGTTGTCGATCAGGCTGCCGCCGTTGTCCCAGCTGTTCGCCCCGCCGAATACTTCCGGATTGCCGGGCTGTAAGAGAATCAGATCCATGTTGACTCCTGAAAATTAAGATGCCCGATTATTTCGGCAGGTTGGCGACCAGACGGATCGAGGTCGTCAGCTCTTCCAGTTGGAAGTGCGGTTTGAGGAATACCGTCGCCCGGTACGCGCCCGGTTCGCCCGGCGCCTCGGTGACGACCACGGAAGCCGAACGCAGCGGATAGGAAGACTTCACTTCCTGCGTCGCGTTGTCGTCCAGCAGCACGTAGTTGGCGATCCAGGTGTTCAAGTAAGTCTCGACGTTCGCCCGCGTCAGGAAGCTGCCGATCTTGTCGCGCATGATGACCTTGATGTAATGCGCGAAGCGCGACGCCGCCAGGATGTAGGGCAGCATGGCCGAGATCTTGGCGTTGGCGTTGGCATCGTCCGAGAAATACTTCTTCGGCTGGTTCGTGGTCTGGCCGCCGAAGAAGGCAGCCTTGCCGGTGCCCTTGCAATGGCAGAGCGAGATGAAGCCGAGGTCGTTCAATTCCTTTTCGCGGCGGTCGGTGATCGCCACTTCGGTCGGGCAGAACAATTCGGTCATGCCGGAATCCGAGGTGTAGGTGTAGAGCGGCAGGCCCTCGACCAGGCCGCCGCCTTCGACGCCGCGGATCGCCGCCGTCCAGCTGTAGAGCGCGAACGCATGGGTGATGCGCTCGGCCAGCACATAGGCCGGATTCCCCCACAGGAAGTTGGCGTTGCGCGGATCGGGATAGCTGCCGGCCGGCTGCGTGACCGGATTGTCGGTGACCTGTTCCTCGAAGTTCAGACCTTCGCACTGGATCGTGTTGCGCTTCTCCGGCCGGCCGTAGGGCAGGCGCAGCAGCACGCGCGGCAGCACCAGCGACACATAGCGCGCATCTTCCATTTCGCGGAATTCGCGCCAGCCGGCCATGTCCTCGCTCTCGAAGATCTTCTTCAAGTCGCGCGGCTTGTCGAGCGTGGCGAAGCTCGGCAGGCCGAACAGCTGTTCCGACGCGGCGGCGATGAAGGGCGCATGCGCCGCGGCCGCCACCTCGGAAATCTTCTTGAGGAAGTTGATGTCCGTCTGCTGGCTGCCGATGCGGTAGTCGCCGACCAGCAGGCTGTAGGGCGTGCCGCCGTAGGAGCCGTATTCCTTTTCGTAGATCAGCTTGAACAGCGTGCTCTGATCGAACTCGACGGCCTTCTCCATGTCCTTGAGAAGTTCTTCCTTGGTGGCGTTGAAGACGCGCAGCTTGAGCATGGCGCCGGTCTCGGTGTTGAACACCAGATAGCCGAGGCCGCGCCAGGTGGCCTCCATGCGCTGGAAGCCTTCGGAATGCATGACGCCCGAGAGCGCGGTGCTCAACAACGTGTCGATCTGCGCCACGCGTTCGTCGATCGCCGCCGCCGCGCCGCCGCGCTTGGCGTTCTGACGCAGGCTCGCGTTCTGTTCGTCGTCCTGGTTTTGCAGGCGGGACAGGACTTCGGTGGTGAAATAGTGCAGGCGCAACAGCGTCTTGCCAGGCTCATCGGGTTCGGCTTTCTCGATCAGGCGGAAGATCTGGTCGGCGACATCGAACTCGCCGGCCGGATTGGCGCGCAGATAAGCGACGAAATCGAGTACGCGGCCGCGCGCGTCCGCGGCCAGGATCGCGTCCTGCAATGCCTTCGGATCGGCGTTGCCGGCCGCTTTGACCTCGGCGGGTTCTACCGGCATGTTCAAGCCCAGCAGCAGCAAGGCCTTGGGCCAGAGCGCCGCGCTCTGGTCGGCGTTATCGAGCTTGGCGAGGTCGGCGCTGAATTGATCCGCGTCGGCGCCGAGCGGCGCCAACGCGGCGGCCAGCGCCTTGGCCTGCTCCTCTTCCTGTTTCTTCTTCTCCTCTTCGGACAGACCGGCTTCGGCACCGGCTTGCTGTTTCGTCAGCAGGCGCTGCGCCAGGATGCGGTTGGCCTGCGTATTCTCTTCCTGCAAGGCGGCGATGATCTTGCGCGCACGGGCGCGCGCGCCGGCGACCGCCTTCTCGTCCGGCTTGGCGTCGCCCTTGGCAAAGAGGCCCCAGGCGCGCAGTTCGGCCACCTCGTCATCCGTGGCTTCGGCGGCGCCCAGCTTGCCGAACAAGGCCATCACGGCTTGTTTGTGCGCGCTCTTGTCGGCGCCGGAATTGGTCCCCAGCGCCTTGATGACTTCGTCGCGCAGCTTGATGACCTTGGCGGCGTTGTCGGCCATTTCCGGGTCGGCGCCGAGCACCCATTGATCGACCAGCTTGGAGATCTCGTCATCGGCCTCGATGCGGGCCTGCAGTCCGCGAATCTGGCCGCGCGCCTTGTAGAGCGCATTGAGGGACGGCAGCCGCTCGACGATCCGCAGCGGCTCGAAGTCCTCGAGCGTCTGGAACTGCAGCCGCTTGTCTTCCGGCGTCTTCAGGATGCTGCCCAGCGCAGTGCCGGGCTTAGCGACCGCCGTCAGCGACACGCCCGGCTTCGACGTCTTCATGACGTCGTTGAACTTATCGCGGTCGATATCGATCATGCGCCTTTCCTTGATCGATGTCGGCTGGGCGCCGCCCCAGTCGCCCGTCAGATCCGCCAGGATGCCGACGATGAAAGGCAGCTCGCGCTTCTCGATCGCGCCGCCGGTTTCAACGTCATAAGTGATGCGAACTCGCGGCGGTCTGACCCGCAAGAGCTTCTTTTGTATGCTTTCCGTCATGTCGTAGCCTCGCTTCCTAGTCACAAGTGATGTTTAGGGTCCGTCCCCTGGGGATTGCCCTCTATCGACGATCTAGCTCTTGCCGGATTTCGCAGACCGACAAAAATCGTGCGCTTGATTCATATCAACTATCGTGCCAGGCGGAAAATTTTCCGTAGACGCTTGAAAACAAAGGGGAAATGCTAAAACGCATGAAAAGGGGGTGAGCAAGATTCCACCCGCGGCGGCGGCGATTCCTCGCGTGCCGGAGACCGGCCCCGGCGCCCCGAAGGCACACTCCGGACGCGAGGCGCGGTCTTGCGAATCAAGGAGTTGAGGAACTCACGCCGCGCATGTGGCGGCGTCGTCGCGAGCGGAAAAGCGATGTTTCAAGGGCGGGTGATTTTTTCCCCGGGGATGCGCATTTTTCCACCCGCGCCGGAAAGCGGTGCGCGAACGCCCCAGCCGTCGCGGACGCGGACGGCGGACGGAAGGAAAACGGAGGCGAAAGAGAAAGGGAGAAAAGGAGAAAAGGAGGAATTAAGGCCGCGTCTCGGCGCCGGAGCCGCCGCAAGACGATGCGCCTGCCTTCAGCCGCCAGAGCCGGCGGCTACCGGATTGAAAATGCTCGACCACGCCGGCCGCTTCGAGATGTTCCAGCGCGGCGATCGTGACCGCGAGCGGCTCGGGCCGATCGCCCCAGGGAATCCACCATTGATGAATGCCTTCCGCCGTATCCTTGGCATTCGGCCTGGTGGACAGATATTGTCGGATTGCCGCCGCCGCGGCAAGAATGAGATCGTCATCCATACGGGATACATGAAACCGCACAACGATATCGCAAAACGACTACCGGTAGCAATGCTCCGGATCAAGCGCGATAGCGAAAGCCGTTATCGGACGGCGTCTCGCTCGGCCGATCAGTCGGCGGTCTCGGCGCTGGACAGCGACGGCGATTGCGACAGGCCGTGCTTGCGCGCCAGCTTGCCGAAGGCGCTGCGATCCTGCCCGGCGAGCCGGGCGGCGCGCGTGATGTTGCCGTCCGTGCGCTGCAAGAGATCGTTGACATAGCGCCGCTCGAACTCCGCGATGGCGCGCGCCTTCGCCGCCTTGAACGGCAGGCGGTCGTCGTGCCGCTCCGACTGTTCCGGCGACTGCGGAGCGAACAGGTGCAGTTCGCCGCCTTCGCACATGAGGAATTCGCGGTGTATGACGTTTTCCAGTTCGCGCACGTTGCCAGGCCACGAATACTGCTCGATGAAATTCACTGCATCCGGATGCAACGTCTTGGCGGGAACGCGGTATTGATGGCTGAGGCGGGCGAGGAAGGCTTGCGCCAGTTCGAGCGGATCGCCGCTGCGTTCGCGCAGGGCAGGCATGCGCAAGGACAGCACATTGAGGCGGTAGAGGAGATCGCGGCGGAACTGGCGGTCCTCGACGAGCTTGTACAGGTTGGCGTTGCTGGCCGCGATGATCCGCACATCGGCCTGGCGCGTCGCGCTGCCGCCGACGCGGCGATAAGTCCGGTCCTGCAGGAAGCGCAGCAGCGACGCCTGCGCCTTGAGGCTCAAGGCATCGACCTCGTCCAGGAACAGCGTGCCGCCGTCGGCCTCGCTGACGAGTCCGGGCGATGCCGCTTTCGCATCGGTGAACGCGCCGCGCTCATGGCCGAACAATTCGCTCTCGACCAGCGTCTCGGGCAAGGCGCCGCAGTTGACGGGAATGAAGGGACCGTCGCGGCGGCCGCCGAGGTAATGAATCGCCCGCGCCGCGAGCTCCTTGCCGGTGCCGGTCTCGCCCTCGATGAACACGGTGACATCGACGCGCGAAATTTTCTGGATCTGCGAATACGCCTGCTGGAATTGGGGCGACGACCCCAGGAGGTTGACACGCGATGCGCTGTTCATTCGTACTCTCGTCCCCGTGGTGTTGTGTAAGGCTGCATTCGACGGACAGCCATCATACTTTCAAAATATCGCTATTGCGTCCCATCAATATGGGAGAAATTCGGCTGTATTCCCCGGTTTGCCGATCTTTCACCACAGTGCTTTGACTGTTGGTCAATTTCGGCGCCGATGCTTTATCTTGTAAAAGGAAAGACCGCCAAACCCGAAGTAGTTTCCCCACGACACTTCGAACTTACAACTGCTATTTCTTACAGGCTGCCGAAAGAGGCAACAACGCCGTCATGCGACAAGCATCATTCCCGCCGCGACGGCGGCCGTGACCAGCGGCCATGAGCGCGCTGCGATCTTGAGATCCGCCGCGGATGGCCAGCAACTCATGAATTGCGGCGCCAGCAGCGCGGCGATCCATGCATCGCGCCACTCCCATGCCAGCCCATACCGCGTGCGCCAGGCGGCCACCAGGAACGGCACGAGCGCGACGGCGATCGGCGCCAGCCCGACGAAGATGCCGTTGTACCAGCGGATGTTCGCGCATCGGACGCTGCCCAGTATCCAGCCATTGCCGCGACGCTGCGGCAGGATCGAGAACGACACCGGCTTGGCGTTGGTGAAGGCGGCGGCCAGCAGATGCGCCAGCTCGTGCAATACCGTGCCGGCAAGATAGAGGACCAGGAAAACCGATGCGCGCCTGACGAGGGCGCGGAACAACAGCGCCAAGGCCGCAGCGGGCAGCAGGTAGAGGAACGGATCGCGATGGGCGCAGACCATGGCGGGGAACAGATCGGAACAGGAAAACGTGGACATCGGAATATTGTGCCTGCTCGATCGCGAGAAAATCGTGTTCGTTCGAAATCTTGACTATACTGAAATGCTCGCTGCCGAATAAGTCTTCACGTTTCCCTCTATGCCAGTGTCATATTGCTATCGCCGCCTATACGGATTGATCTGCCTCTTGTTGCTCGGATTGCTTTCCCCCGTCCGGGCGGCGGAACCGACACCCTGGATCGTCGCCTCGGACGCGGCGTTCGTGCCGTACTCCTATCCCGATCCGGCGACCGGCCGGCCGACCGGTTTGGATACCGAGATCGTGTCGGCTGCCTTGAGCGCGGCCGGATTACCCTTCGAGATACGATTGTTTCCCTGGGAGCGGGTAAAGAAGATGCTCGACAGCGGCCAGGTCGACGCCGCGTTTCAATTCGTCGGCACGCCCGAGCGTCGGGCCCAATACCGGCTGGCCGGTCCGATCCGCAACGGCGTCACGATCTTCATGGCGCGCAGCGACGGGCCGTCGGATTACCAATCCTTATCCGACCTGGCTCCTTACCTCATCGGCACCGTATATGGATTCGCCTATACGGATGCCTTCGACCAAGCCAACCTCAAGAAGGACAACGGGGCGGGCAATGTCGAGCAACTGCTGAAGAAACTCATCGCGCGCCGCGTCGACATCGTCGTCGGCGACCGCTATCAACTGCTATTCCTCGCCAACCAGTTGGGAGTCGGCCGCGAGGTCAAGATCGTCGGCAAACCGCTCGCCGAGGTGCCCCGATACGTCGGTTTCCGCAAAGGCGACGACGAGAAGGCCGCGCAGTTCGAGAAAGGCCTCGAAATCATTCGGCAGAACGGCACGTTGAGCAAGATACTGGCGCGCTGGGATCGCCAATGAGCGTTGTGTGATTGCAACGCGCCACTGCGGCCACAATAGATTGGATGGGCGCCTGAATTGCGGACAAGAAAGAGAAACCGCAAAGTCCGAAAGCGTGCAAGCATCAAAATGAGCGCTTGCCGTTCGATCCGATATCATCTCCACCACAGTCCCTTTTCCAGGAAATCCATGCGAAATCGCGTTCTCTTCCCATGCGGGAGGCTTCAGGATGTTGCATAGCCTGCCGTTGATCACCACGATCGCCACCGCTCTGGGATTGGCCCTGGTGCTCGGCTTCGTCGCGTCCCGCCTCAAGTTGCCGGTGATCGTGGGTTATTTGCTGACAGGCGTTCTCATCGGCCCCTTCACGCCCGGCTTCATTGCCGACGCCGAGATCGCGGGCGAACTCGCCGAAATCGGGGTGATGTTGCTGATGTTCGGCGTCGGCCTGCACTTCTCCCTGGACGACCTGCTGGCGGTCAAAAAGATCGCCGTGCCGGGCGCCGTCCTGCAAATCGCCGTCGCCACCGCGCTGGGCGCCGGCGTGGCCATATCGTGGGGATGGAATTTCGGCGGCGCGCTGGTGTTCGGGTTGGCCCTCTCGGTCGCCAGCACGGTGGTCCTGCTCCGGGCGTTGGAATCCCGCAGCGCGCTCGACTCCATGAATGGCCGCATCGCGGTCGGTTGGCTGGTGGTGGAGGACTTGGCGATGGTTCTGGTGCTGGTGCTGTTGCCGCCGTTGGCCGGTTGGCTCGGCGGCAAGACGCCGCCAGACGTCGGCGGGTCGCTGTGGAGCGCGCTGGGAATCACGCTCGTCGAGGTATCCGCCTTCATCGCGGTGATGCTGATCATCGGCCGCCGGATTTTCCCGAAGCTGTTGTGGCAAATCGCCCGCACCGGCTCGCGCGAGCTGTTCACCTTGTGCGTCGTCTCGGCGGCCGTCAGCATCGCCTATGGAGCGGCCACGCTGTTCGGCGTGTCGTTCGCGCTGGGCGCCTTCTTCGCCGGCATGGTCATGCGGGAATCGGAGTTCAGCCATCGCGCCGCCCAGGAATCGCTGCCGTTGCGCGAAGCGTTCGCGGTATTGTTCTTCGTGTCGGTCGGCATGCTGTTCGATCCGATGGTGTTGCTCAAGCAACCGCTGCGAGTGCTGGCCGTGGTCGGCATCATCGTGTTCGGAAAATCGATCGCGGCAGCCGCCCTGGTGCTAGCGTTCCGCTATCCGCTCAATACCGCGCTGACGGTGTCGGCGAGCCTGGCCCAGATCGGCGAATTTTCCTTCATCCTGGCCGGGCTCGGGGCGAATCTCGGAGTGTTGCCGGCGGAAGGACGCAGCTTGATCCTGGCCGGCGCCTTGATCTCCATCGCCATCAATCCGCTGGTGTTTCGCTTGATCGAGCCGGCGCAGGTATGGATACGGTCGCGCTCGGAAATCGCGCGCCGGCTGGAGCGGCCGGCCGACCCCTTGGCCGAGTTGCCGATGAGCACCGAAGAAAAATACCTGTCCGGGCAAATCGTCCTGGTCGGATACGGCCGTGTCGGCCGGCGCATCGGTGAGATGCTGGCGGCCCACGAAATTCCCTTCGTCGTCGCGGAAGAGGATCGCGATGTCGTCGAGCGCCTGCGCGCACAAGGAACCGCCGCTGTCCTGGGCGATGCCTCCGACCCCGCGGTGCTGATCCAGGCCCATATCGCCCGCGCCAGCATGCTGGTCGTCGCCACGCCCGATACCTTCGATGTGCGGCAAATGATCAACACTGCCCGATTGCTCAATCCCGGTATCGAAACCGTGGTCCGTACGCACAACGAAGAAGAAGCCGCCTTGTTGGAACGCGAGACCGCCGGAAAGATTTTCCTTGGCGAGAATGAGCTCGCCATGGGCATGAGCCGCCACGTTCTGGAGCGCTATGGAAGGCGCTGAATCTCGTCAAGAGCTGAAAGGAAATGATTACCCTGGGAACACTTGTCGCCGTTGGCGGGCAGCAAGGTCGGCGTCTTCGAAAGCACTTGGTAAGACGCGCTGCGAGGATAGCGATCGCGGACGATCCGCCGGGCGCCTTTCGCGGTCGTCGCCAGTACCTTGACGATACGGCGGGCCGCCGGCCGATTCATCGTGCCGAACTGCACCAAGGCAATTTCAAAGAGATTCGCGCCGGGTTCGATCGCCGAGTTGCATAGAGCGTACATGGTTCGCCTCCTGGATTTGAGCCATCAACAATCACTCATCGAATACTGTGTTTTTATACAGTATTCATCCCGGATGTGCAAGCACCGAAGAACGTCCCCCGTTGCAAACCGCGCCGGTCAAGGCGGCGCGGATCAGGGCAGCGCGGATCAGGGCAGCGCGATCGCCGCCAGAACCATGTCCACGATCAGCTTTTCGCCATCCTCGAAGTCCTTGCGGGTGAGTTGCTTGCGGCCGAGCACCAGGGCCATCTGCGAGGAAAAGTCCGCATACGACTGCGTCATCGCCCAGATCATGAACAGCAGATGCGTGGGATTGACCGGCGCGATCCTGCCGTCGGCGATCCATTGTTCGAACACCTCGATGTCCTTGCGCAGCAGCGGCACCACGCGCTGGCGGATCTGTTCGCCGTACAGCGGCGCGCCGCTGATCACTTCCATCGCATAGACGCGCGACGCCCACGGCTGCTCGCGCGAGAACTTCAGCTTGGCCTGAATATACGCCCGCAGCACGTCTCGCGGTTCCTTGCCCGGATCGGCCAGGCTGTTCATGCGCTCCAGCCAGTCGTCGAGCACATCGTCGAGCACGCGATGGTAGAGCGCTTGCTTGGTGGGGAAGTAATACATCAGGTTCTGCTTCGACAGCCCGGCGTTCTCGGCGACCACGGCGATCGAGGCGCCTTCGTAGCCGCATTCGGCGAAAACGCGGACCGCCTCGGCGACGATTTCCGCCTCCAGGCGGTCGCGGTTGATGACGCGCCGCTTGATGGCGGCGCCGGGCGGCAGGCTGCTGGGTTTGATGAGGGCCATGTTCGGATGCTTTCCGTTGTGCGCGGTCAGGACGGCCGGACCGATTGCAGGAATTGCGTCAGCTGCGGCGAATCCGCGTAAGCGACATTGAAGCGGAACCATACCGTGCGCGAATCGCGCAGCGTGAAGAAGTCGTTGGGCGAGAGCAGGATGCCGGCCTTGAGCGCCCGGTCGGTGACCAGCTTTGCATTCCATTCCGGCGCCGGCGCGGTCTGCCAGCCGGCGCTGACGAACATGCCGCCGCGCGGCCGGGCGAGCGGCGCCATGCCGGCTTCGGCCAACTTGTCGATGGTGCGTTCGCGCCCGGCGTCGAGCAGGCCGACCAGTCGTTCGATCATGCGCCGGTAGGGACGCGCCGAGATCGCGTGATAGACGGCGCGTTCGTTGGTTTCCGACGTGGTCAGCCCGGCCAGCATCTTGACGCGCGCCAGTTCCGGCAGCAGCGAATGCGATGCCGCGATCGATCCGACGCGCAGCATCGGCGACAAGGTCTTGGAAAAGCTGCCGACCCGGATCACGCGCCGCAAGCCATCCATCGCCGCCAGCGAAGCTTCGCCGCGGCCGGCAAGCTCGCGATAGATATCGTCCTCGACGATCCAGAAATCGAATTGCTCGGCCACGCCCAGCAGCCGGTGCGCCTGCGCCTGGCTCAACGACGTGCCGAGAGGATTCTGCAGCACCGTGTTGACGAACATGAGCTTGGGATGGGTCGCCGCCGCTTGTTTCTGCAACGCCTCGACATCGAGCCCGGCCTCGGTGCGCGGAATGCCGACCGGGATGCAACCGTGGTGGCGGATCAGCGACAGCAGATTGCTGTAGCCCGGATCTTCCACGAAGACGGTATCGCCGGGTTTGGTCAAGGTGCGCAGGATCAGGTCGAAGGCGTGCGTCGCGCCGTGGGTCAGCAATATCTGGTCGGGATCGACCGCGAACAGTTCGGCCGACAGCGTCGCCGCCAGGTGCTGGCGCAAGCCGGCGAAGCCGAGCGGATGGCCGTAGCCGCGCAAGCGATTGGCGGGAATGCGCGTCGCCTGGCGCAGGGCGTCGAGGATGACGCCGTCGCCGTACCATTCCGGCGGCAGCCAGCCGGAGCCGGCCGGCAAGGCGTCGGACACGCCGGAATACAGATCGGGGGAGAGCGCATCGATCACGGCGGAGCCGGCATGGCATGTCGGCTGTTGCGGCGGCGACGAGGCATCGCAGCGCGCCACGAAGTAGCCGGAGCCGCGGCGCGACGACAGCACGCCCTGGGTCACCAGGCGGTCATAGGATTCGACCACGGTGAAGGTGCTCACGCCGTTGCACTTGGCGAACTGGCGCACCGAAGGCATCTTGGCGCCGACCCGCAGCTCGCGGCTGGCGACCAGGGCGCCGATGGCGGTCACGATCTGATCGACCAGGCTCCCGCGCCGGTTGCGCTCGATCGCAAGCACCGGCCAGGAAGTCGCTTGCGCCACGGCAGGCGTCGACGCATCGGTGTTGTCCATTTGTCTCCTCCACGCAAGTTCAAACTGTTGTGGTCGGCATACCTGTACGGTTGGCCGCATTTTTCCGGCTGTGTATCTGTGCCGTCTCGTTCGCGCTGACTATTATCGTCCCATTATTTTGCCAACTGGTAAAAAATTTTTCGGATTGTCAAAAAGGATCAAACCATGAACCAAGCCCGGCCCGCATCCTTGTCGCAATACTGGATGCCGTTTACCGCCAATCGCGATTTCAAGGAAGCGCCGCGCCTGCTCGCGTCGGCCAAAGGCATGTATTACACCGACGTCGACGGCAACCGCATCCTCGACGGCACCGCCGGCCTGTGGTGCGTTCCCTGCGGCCATGCCCACCCGAAGATCGTCAAGGCGGTGCAAGACATGGTCGCCCGGCTCGACTATGCGCCGGCGTTCCAGATGGGCCATCCGGCGGCCTTCGACCTGGCCGCGCGGCTCATGGAATACACCGGCCAGCGCTTCGGTCACGTGTTCTATACCAACTCCGGCTCGGAAGCGGTCGATACGGCCCTGAAGATCGCGCTGGCCTACCACAAGGCGCGCGGCGAGGCGAGCCGCACCCGCTTGATCGGCCGCGAGCGCGGCTATCACGGCGTCGGCTTCGGCGGCATGTCGGTCGGCGGCCTGCCCAACAACCGCAAGGCCTTCGGCGCCTTGCTGCCGGGCGTGGACCATCTTCCGCATACGCATAATCTCGAGAAGAACGCTTTCTCGCGCGGCGAGCCGGAATACGGCGCCCACCTGGCCGACGAGCTCGAACGCATCGTCGCGCTGCACGACGCCTCGACCATCGCGGCGGTCATCGTCGAGCCGGTGGCCGGATCGGCCGGCGTGCTGATTCCACCCAAGGGTTATCTCAAGCGCCTGCGCGAAATCTGCAGCAAGCACGGCATCCTGCTGATCTTCGACGAGGTCATCACCGGCTTCGGCCGCCTGACCACGCCGTTCGCCTTCGATTACTTCGACGTCGAGCCCGACATGGTGACCACGGCCAAGGGCTTGACCAACGGCGTGGTGCCGATGGGCGCCGTATTCAGCAAGAAGCACATTTACGACGCCTTCATGGACGGCCCGGCCGGCATCGAGCTGTTCCATGGCTATACCTATTCGGGGCATCCGCTGGCCTGCGCCGCCGGCCTGGCGTCGCTGGAGGTGTTCCAGGAAGAGGGTATCGTGGAGCACGCCGCCTCCCTGAAGGATTACTGGGCCGATGCCGTGCATTCGCTCAAGGGACTGCCGCACGTGATCGATCTGCGCACGATCGGCCTGGTGGCCGCCATCGAGCTCGCCTCGATTCCCGGCAAGCCGGGCGCGCGCGCCTTCTCCGCCTTCAAGAGAGCGTTCGCCGACGGCATCCTGGTCCGCACCACGGGCGACATCATCGCGCTGTCGCCGCCGCTGATCCTCGAAAAGCAGCATATCGACGAATTGTTCGGCAAGCTGGCCGCCATCCTGCGCAACCTCGACTGATCGGAACGCCATGACCCAGCTCGACACCATCTCCCATTACATCGGCGGCCAAGTCGTCGATACCGGTAGCGGCCGCTACGCCGAAGTCTTCAATCCGGCCCTGGGCCAGCCGATCGCGCGCGTCGCGCTCGGCGGCGCCGAAGAGGTCGATGCCGCCGTCGCGGCGGCGGCAAAGGCCTTTCCCGCTTGGGCCGCGACGCCGCCGCTGGCGCGCGCCCGCGTCCTGTTCAAGTACCTGCAACTGTGCCAGCAGCACACCGATGAATTCGCGCGCATGCTCACGCGCGAACACGGCAAGACATACTCCGACGCCCTGGGCGAAGTCGCGCGCGGCATCGAGATGGTCGAATTCGCGGTCGGCATCCCGCAGCTGCTCAAGGGCGAATACACCGACCAGATCGCGCGCGGCATCGATGCCTGGTCGATGCGCCAGCCGCTCGGCGTCGTGGCCGGCATCACACCCTTCAATTTCCCGGTGATGGTGCCGATGTGGATGTTCCCGCTCGCGCTCGCCTGCGGCAACGCCTTCGTGCTCAAGCCGTCCGAGCGCGATCCCTCGCCGTCGCTGCTGCATGCGCGCCTGCTCAAGGAAGCCGGCTTGCCGGACGGCGTGTTCAACGTGGTGCAAGGCGACAAGCTCGCCGTCGATGCGCTGCTCGACCATCCGCGCGTGCAAGCCGTCAGCTTCGTCGGCTCGACGCCGATCGCCGAATACATCTATGCGCGCGGCTGCGCCGCCGGCAAGCGCGTGCAAGCCCTCGGCGGCGCCAAGAATCACATGGTCGTGATGCCCGACGCCGACATGGAGATGGCGGTGGACGCGCTGATCGGCGCCGCCTTCGGCTCCGCCGGCGAGCGCTGCATGGCGATCTCGGCGGCGGTCGCGGTGGGCGACGCCGGCGACAAGCTGATCGGGGAACTGGCGAAGCGCACCGCGGCGCTCAAGATCCGCGACGGCATGGACCAGGACGCCGAAATGGGACCGGTCGTGACCCAGGCGGCCAAGCTGCGCATCGAGAAGCTGATCGGCGAAGGCGTGGAGCAGGGCGCGGAACTGGTGGTGGACGGCCGCAACTACAAGGTGGCCGGACGCGAGAACGGCTTCTTCGTCGGCGGCACGCTGTTCGATCATGTCACGCCCGACATGACGATCTACAAGGAAGAGATCTTCGGCCCGGTGCTGTGCGTGCTGCGCGCGCCCGATATCGCCAGCGCGGTCGAACTGATCAACGCCAACGAATACGGCAACGGCGTCGCGGTCTTCACGCGCGACGGCGGCGCGGCGCGCGAATTCGTGCGCCAGGTCCAGGTCGGCATGGTCGGCGTGAACGTCCCGCTGCCGGTGCCGATGGCCTTCAACAGCTTCGGCGGCTGGAAGCGCAGCCTGTTCGGCGATCACCACGCCTACGGCCCGGAAGGCGTGCGTTTCTACACGCGCCACAAGGCCGTGATGCAACGCTGGCCCAATACCGCCAGTGCGGGCGTCGAATTCGCTTTCCCGCAAATGAAATGAATCCAACGACCATTCGGGGATGAACCATGATCGAGTCTCTCAAACACTTGCCGCAAGCGAGATCGACCAACGAGGCGCTGGCCGAGCAATTCACCGACCTGGCGCCGCCGCTGACGGCGCGCCAGGCGGCGATCGAAGCGGCGCGCTGCCTGTATTGCTACGACGCGCCCTGCACCCGCATCTGCCCGTCGGAGATCGACGTCGCCAGCTTCATCCGCAATATCCATGACGGCAACGTCGACGGCGCCGCCGCCGGCATCCTGAAGCAGAACATCCTCGGCGGCAGCTGCGCGCGCGTGTGCCCGACCGAGATCCTGTGCGAGGATGCCTGCGTGCGCAATCACGACGCCGAGGGCCAGCCGGTCAAGATCGGCCTGCTGCAGCGCTATGCCCTGGACAACATGCGCTTCGCCGATCATCCGTTCCAGCGCGCGCCGGCCACCGGCAAGCGGATCGCGGTGGTCGGCGCGGGGCCGGCCGGCCTGTCGTGCGCCCATCGGCTGGCGATGCTCGGCAACGACGTGGTCGTGTTCGAGGCGCAGGACAAGCCGGGCGGCCTGAACGAATACGGCATCGCCAAGTACAAGCTGACCGACGACTTCGCGCAAAAGGAGGTCGAGTTCCTGCTCGGCATCGGCGGCATCGAGATCCGCTACGGCTGCAAGCTCGGCGCGAACCTGCAATTGAAGAACCTGCATGCCGAGTACGACGCGGTGTTCCTCGGCATCGGCCTGGGCGCGAGCCGCCAGCTCGGCCTGACCGGCGAGAGCGCTCCCGGCCTGACGGCGGCGATCGATTACATCGCCGCGCTGCGCCAGGCGGACGACCTGGCGCGGTTGCCGGTGCCGGCGAGGGCGATCGTGATCGGCGCCGGCAATACTGCGATCGACATGGCGGTGCAGATCCGCCGCCTCGGCGCGGAGGAAGTCACGCTGGTCTACCGGCGCGGCACCGAATCGATGAGCGCGACCGTCCACGAGCAGCATATCGCCAAGGAGAACCAGGTGCGCATCCGCACCTGGGCCCAGCCGGAGGAGGTCTTGCTCGACGCCTCCGGCCGGGTGCGCGGCATGCGCTTCGAAAAGACCCGGATGGAAGGCAAGCGCCTGATCGGCACCGGCGAACGCTTCGAGATCGCGGCCGACGCCGTGTTCAAGGCGATCGGGCAGAGCATGGACCCGGTCGGATTGTCCGACGCGCTGGCCAAGACGCTGGAGCGCGACGGCGACAAGATCGGCGTCGATGCCCATTTCCGCACCACGGTGCCCGGCATCTACGCCGGCGGCGATTGCGTGGCGCCCGGCCAGGATCTGACGGTGCAGGCGGTGCAGCACGGCAAGCTGGCCGCGCAGGCGATACATCATGACATTCAATCGAAAGCGGGGAGTCGATAATGGCCGATTTGAGCATCGAGTTTTGCGGGGTTAGGGCACCCAATCCCTTCTGGCTGGCTTCCGCGCCGCCGACCGACAAGGCTTACAACGTGGTGCGCGCTTTCGAGGCGGGGTGGGGCGGCGTCGTGTGGAAGACGCTGGGCGAGGATCCGCCGGCGGTCAACGTCTCGTCGCGCTATTCGGCGCATCACGGCAAGAACCGCGAAGTCATCGGCTTCAACAATATCGAGCTGATCACCGACCGCAGCCTGGAGCAGAACCTGCGCGAGATCACCCAGGTCAAGAAGGACTGGCCCGATCGCGCGATGATCGTCTCGCTGATGTTCCCGTGCGAGGAGCCGCTGTGGGCCGGCATCCTGCCCAAGGTCGAAGCGACCGGCGCCGACGCCATCGAGCTGAACTTCGGCTGCCCGCACGGCATGCCGGAACGCGGCATGGGCTCGGCGGTCGGCCAGGTGCCAGAATACGTCGAGATGGTGACGAGCTGGTGCAAGAAGCACACCCGGCTGCCGGTGATCGTCAAGCTCACGCCCAACATCACCGATGTCCGCCTGCCGGCGCGCGCGGCCAGGAACGGCGGCGCCGACGCGGTATCGCTGATCAACACCATCAATTCGATCACCCATCTCGACCTCGACCGTATGGTGGCCTTCCCGGCGGTCGGCAATGCCAGCACGCACGGCGGCTATTGCGGCACCGCGGTCAAGCCGATCGCGCTGAACATGGTGGCCGAGATCGCCCGCGATCCCGCCACCCATGGCTTGCCGATCTCCGGCATCGGCGGCATCGGCAGCTGGCGCGACGCGGCCGAATTCATCGCCTTGGGCGCGGGCTCGGTCCAGGTCTGCACGGCGGCCATGTTGCACGGCTTCCGGATCGTGAACGAAATGAAGGACGGTCTGTCGCGCTGGATGGACGAGAAGGGTTATCGCAGCATCGAGGATTTCCGCGGCAAGGCGGTGCCCAACACCACCGACTGGAAATACCTGGACATGAACTACAAGGTGATCGCCCGCATCGACCAGGAGCAGTGCATCGGCTGCGGCCGCTGCTACGTGGCGTGCGAGGACACGTCGCACCAGTCGATCGCGCAACTGGTCGATGCCGCCGGCAAGCGCACCTACGAGGTCATCCAGGACGAATGCGTCGGCTGCAACCTGTGCGAGATCACCTGCCCGGTCCAGGGTTGCATCACCATGGTGCCGCAGGATACCGGCAAGCCTTACATGAACTGGACCCAGGACCCGCGCAATCCGCGCGCGACCTCGCGATGACGCCGCTTCTTGCGCTACACTGACCACCCCCGTTCATGCCCGATGGAGCGATCCCCGTGAATACTCAACAGTCCGGCAGCACCCACCTCTGGAACGACGACCTGGCGCCCACCTCGGCGGCGCAGCGCACCTGGCGCTGGTATCACTTCGCCGCCCTCTGGGTCGGCATGGTGATGTGCATTCCCGCGTATACCTTGTCGGCCAGCCTGATCGAAGGCGGCATGTCGGCCTGGCAGGCCGTCGTCACCGTGTTCCTGGCCAATGCCATCGTGCTGCTGCCGATGCTGTTGATCGGCCACGCCGGCACCAAGTACGGCATACCGTATGCGGTGCTGGCCCGCTCTTCCTTCGGCACCACCGGCGCGCGGATTCCGGCGCTGATGCGGGCGATCGTCGCTTGCGGCTGGTACGGCATCCAGACCTGGTTCGGCGGCAGCATGATCTACACGCTGCTCGGCGTGCTGGTCGGGCACGAGATCGGCGGCGACAAGATCGCCTGGCTCGGCATCAATCTCGGCCAGCTGCTGTGCTTCCTGGCGTTCTGGGCGATCCAGTTCTGGTACATCGTGCACGGCATGGATTCGATCCGCAAGCTCGAGACCTATACCGCGCCCCTGAAGATCGCGATCTGTTTCGTGCTGCTCGGCTGGGTCTACAGCAAGGCGGGCGGCTTCGGCCCCTTGCTCGACCAGCCGTCGCAATTCGTGGAAGGCGGCAAGAAGGCGGGGCAGTTCTGGAGCGCGTTCTGGCCGTCGCTGACCGCCATGGTCGGCTTCTGGGCCACGCTCGCGCTGAACATTCCCGATTTCACCCGCTTCGCCAAATCCCAGCGCGACCAGGTGCTCGGACAATCGATCGGCCTGCCGGGGCCGATGGGCTTGCTGGCCTTGCTGGCGGTGATCGTCACCTCGGCCACCATCGTCCTGTACGGCAAGGCGATCTGGGATCCGGTCGATCTCGCCAGCCGCATGCAGGGCGCCGCGGTGCTGGTGGCGCTGATCATCCTGTTGATCGACACCGTGAGCGTGAACCTCGCCGCCAACCTGGTCGGCCCGGCCTACGATTTCTCCGCCCTGGCGCCGAAACAGATTTCCTACCGCGCCGGAGGCTATATCACGGCGTCGATCGCGATCCTGATGATGCCGTGGAAGATACTCGAATCGACCCAGGGCTATATCTTCACCTGGTTGATCGGCTATTCCGCGCTGCTCGGCCCGATCGCCGGCATCCTGATCGTCGATTACTACCTGATCCGCAAGACCGAGCTCGACGTCGCCCAACTCTACAAGGACGACGGCGTCTATTCTTACGGCAACGGCTGGAATATCGCCGCCCTGGTCGCGTTCGCCGCCGGCGTGCTGCCGAACATCCCCGGCTTCCTGAACGCGGCCTTCCCGGCTTCCTTCCCGGAAGTCGGCGACCTGTTCAAGACGCTCTACACCTATGCCTGGTTCGTCGGCATCGCGATTTCCGCGCTGGTGTACGGCGCGATGATGAAAGGCAAATCCGTCCCCCTGATGCAAGCAAGGAGCGCAGCATGAGCAATCGCAGCACGAGCATAGCCATTCGCGGCGGCACCGTCGTCAACGCGGACCGCGCATTCCGCGCCGATGTCCTGTGCGAAGGCGACAAGATCGTGGCGGTAGGCGAGCGGCTCGACATACCGCCGCAGGCGGCGACCATCGACGCCTCCGGCCAGTACGTGATGCCGGGCGGCATCGACACCCATACCCACATGCAATTGCCGTTCATGGGCACGGTCACGGCCGACGATTTCTTCACCGGCACCGCGGCCGGCCTCGCGGGCGGGACGACGACCATCATGGACTTCGTCATTCCCAATCCGCAACAGTCGCTGCTGGAGGCATATCACACCTGGCGCGGCTGGGCCGAGAAATCGGCCGGCGATTACACTTTCCACGTGGCCGTCACCTGGTGGGACGACAGCGTGCACGCCGACATGGGCACCCTGGTGCGCGAGCACGGCGTCAACAGCTTCAAGCATTTCATGGCCTACAAGAACGCCATCATGGCCGACGACGAGACGCTGGTGCGCAGCTTCACGCGCGCCCTGGAGCTCGGCGCGATACCGACGGTGCATGCGGAAAACGGCGAGCTGGTGTTCATGCTGCAGCAGGAATTGCTCAAGAAGGGCATCACCGGCCCGCGCGCGCATCCGCTGTCGCGTCCGCCCGAGGTCGAGGCCGAAGCCTGCAACCGCGCCATCGCGATCGCCAACGTGCTCGATACGCCGATCTACATCGTGCATGTCTCCTGCGCCGAATCGCTCGACGCCATCATCCGGGCGCGCGCCAAGGGGCAGCGCGTCTATGGCGAGGCGCTGGCCGGCCACCTGGTGATCGACGACAGCGTCTACCAGAGCGAGGATTTCGATTTCGCCGCCGGCCATGTGATGAGTCCGCCGTTCCGTGGCAAGCATCACCAGGATGCGTTGTGGCGCGGCCTGCGCGGCGGCAACCTGCACACGACAGCCACCGACCACTGCACCTTCTGCGCGGCGCAAAAGGCGGCCGGCAAGGATGACTTCACCAAGATACCGAACGGCTGCGGCGGCATCGAAGACCGCATGGCCGTCGTCTGGGACGCCGGCGTCAATACCGGCAGGCTGACGCCTTCCGAATTCGTGCGCGTCACCTCGGCCAACGCCGCGCAGATCTTCAATATGTATCCGCGCAAGGGCGTGGTCGCCGCCGGCGCCGATGCCGACATCGTGGTCTGGGACCCGCAAGGCACGCGCACGATTTCGGCCAAGACCCAATTCGCCAAGGGCGGCTTCAACGTGTTCGAGGGCCGCACCGTGCGCGGCATACCGAGCCACACGCTGGCCGCCGGCAAGCTCGTGTTCGCCCGAGGCGAATTGATGGCGGTGCAGGGCGCGGGCCGCCATATCGACCGGCCGGCCTTCGCCAAGACCAAGGCGGCATGAAGGTGCGGATCGACGAAGCGACGAAGCCACCAATCGACAAGAGGACGACATGAACGAATTGCGGATCAACGGCGAACGCCTGTGGAAATCGCTGATGGACCTGGCCCGGATCGGCGCGACGGAGAAGGGCGGCGTCAAACGCCTGGCGCTCACCGATCTCGACAAGCAAGGGCGCGACCTGGTCGTCTCCTGGGGACGCGAGGCCGGCCTGGAGATCAGCGTCGACCAGATCGGCAACGTCTTCATGCGGCGGGCCGGCCGCGACAATTCGCTGCCGCCGGTCGTCACCGGCAGCCATATCGATACCCAGCCGACCGGCGGCAAGTTCGACGGCAATTACGGTGTCCTGGCCGGACTGGAAGTGGTGCGCACGCTGAACGACCTCGGGCTCCAGACCGAGGCGCCGATCGAAGTGGCGTTCTGGACCAACGAAGAAGGCTCGCGCTTCGTGCCGGTGATGATGGGCTCCGGCGTCTTCTGCGGCGCGTTCAGCCTGGAAACCGCCTATGCGGCGAAAGACATCGACGGAAGAACCGTCGGCGAGGAACTGGCGCGCATCGGGTATCGCGGCGACGAAGTGCCGGGACGGCATCCGATCGGCGCCTATTTCGAGACCCATATCGAGCAAGGCCCGGTGCTGGAAGACGCCGGCAAGGTGATCGGCGTGGTTCCGGCCGTGATGGGCCTGTCGTGGTACGACTGCGTGGTGAGCGGCATGGAAGCGCATGCCGGCCCGACGCCGATGGGCTTGCGCAAGGATGCGCTGCAGGTCGCCACCCGCATCATGCAGGAAGTGGTCGAGATCGCGAACCGCTATCCGCCCTACGGACGCGGCACGGTCGGCATGGTGCAGGTCTTCCCGAACAGCCGCAACGTGATTCCCGGCCAGGTCAAGTTCAGTATCGATCTGCGCAACGTGAGCGATGAACTGCTCGACACCATGCACCGCGAGATGCTCGCGTTCATCGACAAGACGCGCGCCGACACCGGCCTGGGCATCGCGATCGAGCGCGTCTCCTACTATCCGCCTTGCCCCTTCCACCCCGATTGCGTGGACGCCGTGCGCAAGGCGACCGCCAAGCTCGGCTACTCGACCATGGACGTGGTATCGGGCGCAGGCCACGACGCGATCTACGCGGCGCGCGTGGCGCCGGCCGGCATGATCTTCGTGCCGTGCAAGGATGGCATCAGCCACAACGAGATCGAGGACGCCAAGTCCGAGCACCTGGAGGCGGGGTGCAACGTGCTGTTGCATGCCATGCTGGAGCGGGCGAAATACGCCATGCCCATGTAAAAGCTGCGAAGGCCTCACGAATTTACACGCCGGCGCCGCGCGCCGAGAAGGCGTCCGCCATTCCGATCCGGGATGGCCTTGAATTTGCATGACGGCATGAATGCGCTCGCTGTTTCGCTCGCGGAAATGGGTCAAGCGGCTGTTGTCGGCGATCTTCTTCACCGTGGTCGCCGGCTTGCTGGTTGTCTTGGTTCGTTCCATCGATTGGGGCGAAGTCGTCGCGGCAATGCGGCGGCGCCCCGTCGAACAACTGGCCGGCGCGGCGCTGCTGGCGGCCGCCAGCCATGCGCTGTATAGCTGTTTCGATCTGCTCGGACGTCATGTCACCGGACATTCCTTGAAGACCGGCCGGGTGTTGGCGGCAACTTTCGTCAGCTACGCATTCAATCTGAACTTCGGTGCGCTGGTCGGCGGCATCGCCTTCCGTTACCGGCTGTATTCCCGCTTCGGCCTCGATGTTGCCGTGGTGACGCATATCCTGGCCATGAGCATGCTGACCAATTGGCTCGGTTATGTCTTGCTTGCGGGACTCGTCTTCCTGGGGCGGCCGATTTCGCTGCCGCCCGATTGGGAATTCGACATGGCCGGCTTGCGGATGCTCGGCGGCGCGTTGCTTGCCGCTGCCGCCGCTTATCTGTTGCTGTGCGCCTTCTCCCGGCGCCGCCTGTGGACCATCCGCCGGCAGCGCTTCGTGCTGCCGTCGTTTCGACTGGCGCTGGTGCAATTCGGCATGTCCTCGGCAAATTGGCTGCTGATCGCCGGCACGATTCATATCCTGCTGGCGCGGCAATTCGCCTTTCCGGAGGTGCTCGGCATCTTGCTGATCGCCGCCATCGCCGGCGTCCTTACCCACGTGCCTGCCGGACTGGGCGTGATCGAAGCGGTGTTCATCGGCCTGCTGTCGCACCGGATCGCGCAAGGCGAACTGGTGGCCGCCTTGCTCACCTATCGCCTCGTGTATTACCTCGTTCCGCTCGCCGTCGCGGCCGTGATGTATTTGACGCTGGAAACGGGTGCGGCAAGAAGAAGGCGGCACGCATGAAAAAAAGGAACATCATCGTTGCCGCTTGGGCGGCGCTGGCAATGCTGATCGCGACGCTGCTCGCGCTCAACCTGAGCCTGGGCGACAAGCAGATCGACAAGCGCATCGCTCGCCTGTATTCCGTCGGCGACAAGCAGTTCGCGCGCACCATGGGCGTCATCCTCGGCCCCGCGCTGGAGCCGGGCAACAAGATCGAGGAACTGACCAATGGCGACCGGATCTTCCCGGCGATGCTGGACGCGATCCGGGGCGCGCGCAAGACGATCACGCTCGAAACCTATATCTTCTGGTCCGGCACGATAGGCGGCGAATTCGTCGATGCCTTGGTCGAGCGCGCCCGACATGGCGTCAAGGTCCATGTGCTGCTGGATTGGGTCGGCGACAATCTCGACGAACGCTTGCTGGACCGCATGGAACAAAGCGGCGTCGCCGTGCGCCGTTACAACACGCCCCATTGGCTTGGCCTGCACCAGTTGAACAACCGCACGCATCGCAAGCTGATGGTCATCGACGGCAAGATCGGCTTCACCGGCGGCGTCGGCATCGCCGATGTCTGGCGCGGCGACGCGCGCGATCCGACGCAATGGCGCGACATGCATTACCGCGTGGAGGGGCCGGTCGTGGGGCAGATGCAAGCGGCATTCATCGACAACTGGATGCAAGCCACCGGCGAAGTCTTGCATGGCGCGGAATATCTTCCGCCGCTTTCTCCCGCCGGTTCGTACAGCGCGCAGATGTTCACCAGTTCCCCCGGCGGCGGTTCGGAGAGCATGCAACTCATGTACTTGCTGTCGATTACCGGGGCGGAACACTCGATCCGCCTGTCCGCGTCCTACTTCCTGCCGGACGATGTCGCCATCAACACCCTGGTGGCGGCGTTGAAACGTGGCGTGCGGGTGCAGATCATCGTGCCCGGCGACCATCTTGACCTGCAAACCGTGCGCCGCGCTTCCCGGTCCGTGTGGGGACCGCTGCTGCGCGCGGGCGCCGAAATCTACGAGTACCAACCCACGATGTATCACGTGAAGACGATGATCGTCGACGATATCTGGGTATCGGTCGGATCGACCAACTTCGATGCGCGCTCGTTCGCGATCAACGACGAAGCCAATCTCAATGTCTACGACGCCGAATTCGCGCGGCGCCAGATCCGCGTGTTCGAGGACGACTTGAAGCAGTCGCGCCGGATCATGCCGGCCGACTGGGAAAATCGGCCGTGGAGCGACAAGCTGCTCGACTTTTGCGCGGCGCAGCTCAGCTCGCAGCTATGAGGCCCTGCATCTCGTCGTTCAACGACGGCCGCGCCTCCTGTCCCGCCGACAAGGGATGCGAATCGAACGCGGTCAGCCTGAACATCATGGTCTTGTCGGGATTTTCCCCATCGGTGGAAGTCGCCCCCAGGGCCTCGGTAAGGCGTCCGGAACGGTGGCAGACCAGGCGGTTGTCCCAAACGATGATATCGCCCAGATCCCATACCGCCTCTTGCACATTTTCTTCCGCCTCGATCATTTCGAAGAGTTTCGGCAAGAGCGTGCCGGCCGTATCGGCGCCCGCGCCTTCCAGGCCGATGGTGAAGCCGGAACTCATGTAGAGGGATTTTTCCCCGGTGACCGGATGCGTGATGACCGCCGGATGACGCGCGGGAGGAGCGACCCTGTCTATCGTCGCCAGGATTTCGGCGATGTCCGTGCCGACGTCCTCGGCACGCACCTTGTAGTGCCACCGTCCGCTGTTCAATCCGGTGGAACGGTCGAGAATGGCGCGCATGTCGTCCGGCAGGTTCCGGTATGCGGCCGCCATATCGATGAACAGCGTGGTGCGGCGCATGCGCGGCAGCATTTGCGGACTGAGCAGCGTAAAGATATGCGGTTCCGGCATGAATGCGGTATCGGTATGCCAGTAGCCGCCTGTGCGATCGACGCCCATTTTCTTGCCGTCGCGTTGCACGTTCGAGGAAACGAAGATCTCGGGAAAATCGGGATGGTGATAGTTTTTCTGCGGGTAGATCTGTACCTGGCCGATGGTGTTGCCGAATGCGATGAATTCCCTGGGCGCGAGATTCTGTCCCTTGATCGTTACTACGCGGTGACGATACACGGCATTCTTGATGGCTTCGCTTTCCTCCGCATTCAAGTTGCGGAGATCGACGTCGGTTATCGTCGCGCCGATGGAGCGGCCGGTTTGCGGTGTGATTTTCATACGTGTGCTTTCAGAGGTGATGCCGATGATCGATACGGCTTGTTTTCGGTCCTGCGTTCGTCAGCGCGGCGTCAACGCGACCAAGCCTTCCAATTGCGCCAATCCATCGCCTTCATCCCGGAATTCGGCCGCCACCTTGGCGATCACGGAACCGGGAGTGGTCCGGATCCTGCCAATATCGAAGGTTCCGCTGAATCGGGCGTTCTGCATCGGCCGGACGAACTTCAGCGATATTTTCGTGATGAGCATATCCGGCAGCATGCGGCGTTTGAATTCTTCGGTGGAAGACGATATCGCCTTGCTGCTGATGCGTCCGTCCTGGAGCGCGCTGGCCACGGTCATGTAGCCGATCTGATTGAAGCAGATGATGCTATCGACGGCATTGAAGTGCCCGGTGTCTTCGATATACCAAGGGCCCGGGATCGCAAACTGTCCGCGTCCGCGCGCGAGAAAGCCGGCATCTTCCGACTCGGGATAGATAGCTTCGAACCGCTTGAGAAAGCGGCACGCGGCCTTATAGGGCTGCAAGATGTCCGTCAAGTAATCGTCGGCCACCCGATCGTTCGCCGGTACGGCGGCCCTGCCGCGAGCAAGCGTTTCCAGATCGCCGGAAAACAAATCCGGCTTGGCGATCCCGCTTCTCAACAGGGTTGATTCAGTATGATTCATGGACATTCCATAAGTCTGAAGGCATCGAAAGATATTCCGGTTCTCGGTCGGGCGGGTGCAAGTCTCGCTGATATCCCCGCAGTAATATTTGATAAAAATCATTTTCGGTGCGCCGACGCGATACAATGCCGTCGCTGTCGCGTTGGCAGCGTTTCATCTCATTGGAGTACAAGACATGAATAAGTCTGAAATCGTTGCAAAGATCGCCGAAGACCACGAACTCACCAAGGTCAAGGCGCAAGAGATCGTCGAACAGGTGTTCGGCGTGGTCGGTGCCAGCCTGAAAAAGGAAGGACGCTTCGCCTTCCCGGATCTGGGCACCTTCACCGTCGGCCAGCGCGCCGCCCGTACCGGCCGCAACCCGGCCACCGGCGAGAAGATCAAGATCAAGGCAACGAAGACGGTCAAATTCAAGGCGGCCCCGGCCCTGAAAGACCTGGTCGCCAAGGTCAAGGTCGGCAAGTAATCGTCCCGCCTCGCCCAGCCTGCCGGTACGCCGGCAGGCGTTCCAGGCTTCCTCTCGTCAGCCTTCCGTTATTCCGCTTTCCATCCGCCGCGGAAAAATTGATCTTTCCCGTCCCGGACGCGCGCCTCTTTCAATCACGGACAATGCGCCCCTGAAAACAAGACGGCACGCTCTTGTTTTCGAGGTCTCGCTTTCCTGGGGCATAGGGCAATGCATTCTCGCGCGGTGCAGCGCAAGGTTTTCCTGCTGTTGCTGACGACAGTTACCCTCGCGTTCTGCTGGATCATCTGGCCGTTCTACGGCGCCGTCTTCTGGAGCGTCGTGCTCGCCATCCTGTTTCGTCCGCTGTATCGCCGCTCGCTTGCCGCTCTCGGCTGGCGCCGCAATCTTGCTTCCGCGCTTACCGTTCTCCTTTGCCTGCTGATCGCGATTCTTCCGATGACGCTGATCGCGATGTCGCTGCTGGAGGAGGCGGCGAATGTGCTTGGGCGCATCCGTTCCGGCGAGATCGATTTCGGCGTTTACTTCCGGCAAATGATCAGCGCGTTGCCCGCCTGGGCCGTCGGCCTGCTGGAGCGTTTCGGACTCGCCGAACTATCCGGCTTGCAGGAGAAGCTGGCAGCCAGCGCCGCGCAAGCCGGCCAGATCGCGGCGAAGCAAGCCATGAGCGTCGGCCAGAATATGCTCGGCATCCTGATCAGCTTCGGCATCATGCTGTATCTGCTGTTCTTCCTGTTGCGCGACGGCGCGCAATTGTTCGAACGCATCGAACGGGCCATTCCACTTGCGGAAGATCAGAAGCGACGCTTGCTGGAGAAATTCGCTGCCGTGGTCCGCGCCACCGTGAAGGGCAATATCGTCGTCGCCGCGACCCAAGGCGCGCTGGGCGCCGCCGTGTTCTGGCTGCTCGGCATTCAGGGCGCCTTGCTGTGGGGCGCGGTCATGGCCGTGCTGTCGCTGTTGCCGGTGGTGGGGCCCGGCCTGGTCTGGATGCCGGTCGCCATCTACTTGCTGCTTACCGGCGCCGTGTGGCAAGGCGTGACACTGATACTCTTCGGCCTGCTCGCGATCGGCCTGGTCGACAACGTGTTGCGGCCGGTCCTGGTCGGCAAGGACACCAGGATGCCGGATTATATGGTGTTCATTTCCACGATCGGCGGCTTGGCCTTGCTCGGCCTGAACGGTTTCGTGATCGGCCCGATCATCGCGGCGATGTTCATGGCCGCCTGGGATTTGTTTACCACGGAGGCCGATTCGCGCACGTTCAACGAGGAGGCGTAGCATCCCCGTCGACGCGCTCTTTTTCACACCGGGACGCTCCCGCACCCTTATCGGGACGCCGGCTCCGGCGGAATCTCGACCGCCACGCCATGCACATAGACCATCTTGCCGCCCAACCATCCTGAAACGGCGAGCAAGCCGATGGAAATCGCCGATAGCCAGATCATGCTCTCGGCCGGACGGCGCGTGCGCAACCAAGCGTTCACGGCATACAGCACGACGACTGTCAGATTGATGGCCATATGCATCAAGCCGATGCGCTTGATGCCCGGCGGCAGCGAGCGCAAGTCGATGAGGCCGGGAATCGCGGCAAGAAGCGCGCCGGCGATGCCGCCGATCATGCTGTATAAGGCCGCGATCTTCCAGTTGGGGCTCGTGCCGCCGAACAAATGAATCAAGTCGCAAGCGAAAGAGAAAATCCATAGGCCGATCGGGATGGTGACCAGCATGGGATGGATCGGATGTTTCGCGATATTGGCCGGGGTACGCATGACGAAACTCCACTTCAGAACAAAATCGTCATCGTTCGCATGCAAAACCCATACCCTGCCGAGATCCGGATCGACCCCGATCTTATGTTGATTCAAGCATCGGGAAGACCTCGGCCATATCGCGCCCGGCCGGTTGCCGGCGTCGATACGGTGGCTGCAAATCCCGGCCCGGTTCCATCCTGATCGCGCGGCAAATGTCGCGCATTCACGAGTGGCGCGCCTTATCTTCGGTCGTCGTCGCTTCCTGACGAGGCGCCCGTATCTTGCGCCGCCTCGATCCGGCCCTCGCGCAGCCACCAGAATAGCACTGCCATCATGAACGGGCCGACGAACAGCCCTAGCACGCCGAGCGTCGAAACACCGCCGAGCAAGCCGAACAGCACCGCCAGGAACGGCAAATTGACCCGGTGACCGATGAGCTTGGGCCGGATGAACTTGTCGACCATGAATAGCTCGAATGCGCCCCAGCCGAACAGGCCCAAGGCCGCCCCGGGATGTCCCTGTCCCAGCAAGAGCAGCGACACCGTCGTGAACGACAATGGCGCGCCGCCCGGAATGAGCGCAAGGTACCCGGTGATGACGCCCAGGAGCGCGGGCGCCGGCGCGCCGGCGATGGCATACGCGACGCCGAGCACGACCCCTTCCAGAATCGCGATCGAACACAGGCCGAGCGCCGTGCCGCGCACGGACAGCGGCAACAGGCGCCGCAGGATGCTGTAGTGCCCCGGGATCAGGCGTTCGCCGGCGCGGTCGACATAGCGCACCACCGACGGCCCGTGCAAATAGAGCACGAACAGCGTGAGCAGCGCAAGAAACAGGTACAAGGCGTTGGCGAGGATGGTGGAACCCCACATCCGCATCGTGCCCGTGAGATGGGGCAGGAAACCGCCGACGGTCGTGTGAATCAGGGTGTTGAGCCCGCCGGGGACGGCCAAATGCTCTTGCCACCATTTGACGGCGGGCTCGGCCAGCAGCGGCAGGCGGGACAGCCATGCCGGAGCCGGTACCCCGCTCTGGTTGAGTTGGCCGAGCAAGCGCTCCACGCCCGCCAGCTCGTTGCTCAACGTGTTGAACAAGAGAATGGACGGCGCGACAAAGCTGACGACCAGGATCGCCAGCAAAGCGCTCGCGCTGGCGATCCTCGGCCACCCGCGCAGCAATAAGCGCTCATGCAACGGCCAGGTGATCACAGCCAGCAATCCCGCCCAGGCCAGCGACCCGAGAAAATGCTGGAGAAGGAAGGCCAGCGCGACGATAAACAGCGCTGGCAACAGCAGCGGAAGATATGGCATGCCTATCCCGGCGGCGGCGTTTCTTAGGCGCGCTGCAAGGCGGCGATACGATCTTCGATCGGCGGGTGACTGCTGAACAGGGACAGCATGCCGCCGCCGGCGATACCGGACGCCGCGATATTCTTCGGCAGGTCGCCTTGCGCCAAGCCGCCGAGACGTTGCAGCGCCGCGATCATCGGCCTCGGCGTACCCAGTATCTGCGCCGCGCCGCGATCGGCGCGATATTCGCGCTGGCGGGAGAAGTACATCACGATGATGCTGGCCAGGATGCCGAACAGGATGTCGCACACGATCACGGTGACGGTATAGGCGATGCCCGGACCGGTGTTTTCCTCGTCATTCTTGCGCAGGAACTGGTCGACCGCATAACCGACCACGCGCGCCAGGAAGGTGACGAAGGTATTGACCACGCCCTGGATCAGGGTCAGCGTCACCATGTCGCCGTTGGCGATATGCGCCACCTCATGCGCCAGCACCGCCTCCACTTCCTCGCGCGTCATCGACTCCAGCAGTCCGGTAGAAACGGCGACGAGCGAGGAATTCTTCGTCGCGCCGGTGGCGAAGGCGTTCGGCTCGCCCTGGTAGATCGCCACTTCCGGCATGGGAATGCCGGCCTTCTGCGCCTGAGCGGCGACCGTGTTCACCAGCCACAGCTCGGTGGAGGTGGACGGATGCTCGATGACGCGGGCGCCGGTCGACCATTTGGCGATCGGCTTGGAGAGAAACAATGAAATAAAGGCGCCGCCGAAGCCCATCAGGCCGGCGAAGGCGAGCAGAGCGCCCAAGTTGAGTCCATTGGCGGTCAGGTACTTGTTGACTCCGAGCAGACTCGCCGTAATGCCAAGCACCAGCATGATGGCGAGGTTGGTGGCGATAAAAAGCACGATGCGTTTCATATTTTCCTCATTCGGTTGTTTGCCTCGGCATGTTGATCCTCCCTGGAGGCGCAATTGCCGATGCGGAATGGTAAAGCAAGGAGTCTGTTTGGAAAACCGAAGTTTATAGAGCAATTAATTCGAAAAAACCGAAGCATTGCGTACCCTGGACACCGCCCCCGATAAGCAGGCGCGGAACATTCGTGACTTCGCCAATGTCGATATGCTACTGACGCCGCAGGGCGTATCGAGAAAACATGTCGTCCGATTCTATTCCCGATCCCTCGAAAACTCCTCCCGCCACTCCTGCGACGCCGCTCGTCGTGCCGGTCCGCGAGGAAGAGATAGCAATAGGCACCAGGCAGGTCGAAACCGGCGCGGGTATTCGTGTCCGCAAGACCGTCGTGGAACATTCGCAACGCATCGATGAGCTGCTTCAGCGCGAGGAAATCCAGGTGCGTCGCATACCGGTGGACCGGACGTTGGGTGCCGAAGAGGCGCCTTCCAGCCGGTATGAGGGCGACACGTTGATCGTGCCGGTGCTGGAGGAAATCCTGGTGGTCGAAAAGCGGTTGCGGATCAAGGAAGAGTGGCACATTTCCAAAATCGTGCGCCAAGAGCCGCATTCCGAAACCGTCGCGCTGAAATCGGAAGAAGTTGCGATCCGGCGCTTCGACGAGCGCGACGATGACGGCGCGGGCGGGGCCGACACCGGGAGTTCGACGGATCCGGCGTGAACATGGAACAGGGCAACGTCTGCCCACTGAAAGGAGATTCATCATGCAACATACCGTCGCAGCGGTATTCGACCAATACCAGGAGGCGCGGAGCGCCTTCGATGATTTGATCGCCTCGGGATTCCCCGCTGACGATGTCCATCTCTCCCAAGAGGAGGCGAGCGAGTCCGGGACGACGGCCGCCGGGAAAGCGGATGAGGAGACCGCCGATGATACCGGCACCTTCGCGTTCTTCCGACGCCTGTTCGGCGGCGGCGACCAGCCGAGCGACGCGGCGCTGTACTCGGAAGCGGTTCGGCACGGCAATTATGTGTTGACCGTCGATGTGCCGGACGACCAACTGGTCGACCGGGCGACCGATGTGCTCGATCGCCATCATCCGATCGATATCGAGGAGCGCGCGGCGCAGTGGAAGAGCGGCGCCTGGGCCGCACCGGAATCGATGCGGCAAGCGCCTGTTCCGAAAACGGAGCCGCAGCAAACCAAGGCCATGCCCGTTGTCGAGGAAGAGCTGAAGGTCGGCAAGCGCCAAGTGCAGCGCGGCGGCGTGCGCGTCTATCAGCGCGTCACGGAAAAGCCTGTACAGGAAAGCATCGACTTGCGCGAGGAACACGTCAAGGTCGAGCGTCGGCCGGTCGACGAGCCCGCCAGCGAAGCCGACGTTTCCGCGCTCAAGGATGAGACATTCGAAGTGCGCGAGACGGCGGAAGAACCGGTCGTCGAGAAGCAGGCGCGCATTGTCGAGGAAGTCGTGATCGGCAAGGAAACCATCGAGCGTCAGCAAGACATCCAAGACACGGTGCGTCGGAGCGATGTCGAAATCGAGCAATTGGCAGGCCAGGCGTCGGACGATGCATTCCGCACCCACTGGCAATCCGCCTACGGCCAAAGCGGCGGCCGTTATGAGGATTATGCGCCGGCTTACCAGTACGGTTCCACGCTGGCGAGCAGCGGGCGGTTCAAAGGACGGCGCTGGGACGATATCGAATCGGACGTGCGCACCGAATGGGAATCGCGCCATCCGGAATCGGCCTGGGAAAAATTCAAGGCCGCGGTTCGTCATGGCTGGGAAAGAATGACGACCTGATTCGACCGGGACAGGACACCTGTCGCATCCCCGGCATCGGCCGCATCGATCGATGCCGGGGCCTTTCATGCACGCATGGACCTCTCGCGTTCGGCGGGGGAGCGCTCCGGTCCCCACAATTTCCTCGCCGGTATTGGACGAACTGCTCGGCCATTTCGTTCATCCCGCAAAGCCATCGATGCCGGCGGGCGTGAAATCAATATCCTTCAGATAGAGCCAGCCGGTTCAACGCCAGCGTCATGCAAGGCTTGATAGACACCGACTTGGCACCTCCAAATATTGTTATAGGGAGAGGAACGGAGAGCGTGTTCTTTTGGATAGTTCATACTTGCGTCTACGCAAGCAGTCGCCATTGGAGGGTGCCATGCGGGGCTGGACGTGTGGCGCGTGGAAGGGAACCGGGCGCTGAATACGCGGTGGCGCTTGGCATTACAATACATCTCTATTCATGTCGAGTGCCGCGCGTGGCTTGTTGCAGGTTGCCTGCCGCATACATTCCATGAACAAAACTCCGTAGCGGCGCTTGCGGCGTTGCCTATAACAAACGATAAGTTATGAAATCTTCACCCTGGCTGGTTAGTACACCTCTCGCATCCCGCAAGCTGCGCTTGTACTGTTTTTCTTATGCGGGCGGCAGCGCTCACGCGTATTCCTCTTGGCAAGCGGCCCTGGGGCCGCACATTGAGGTCTGCGCAATTCAGTTGCCCGGGCGAGGCATGCGTATGGCCGAGCGGCCGTACACGTCAATGCAGGAACTGGTTGTCGCGCTGGCCGATGTCATGACAAAACAGGATCGGACGCCATTCGCATTTTTTGGGCACAGCATGGGCGCTCTCGTTGCATTGGAACTGGCGCGCTTTTGCGCGCGGCATTCTCTTGCCATGCCGCTGTGCCTGATCGCTTCGGGGGCCACTGCTCCCCAGTACGACAAGCCTTCGCGTAAGCTGCACACGCTGCCGGAGAACGAACTGATTGACGCGCTGCGCGACTACGACGGATCTCCACCCGAAGTGCTGGAACACCGCGAGCTGATGGAATTGCTGCTGCCGATGATCCGGGCCGACTTTCAACTGATCGAGAACTATGTGTACCGTGCAGGCCGGCCGCTCGAACTTCCGCTGACGGTCTTCGTGGGCGACGAGGACTCGCATGTCATCCAGGAGTCCGCATCGCACTGGCAGAAGGAGACGCTCGGTCCTTGCCGGGTGCATCGATTCCGCGGCGGGCATTTCTTTATCAATTCTGATCAGACTGCCGTATTGTCATGCATTAGGACAACGCTGATGGATAAACTCGCCCGACCCAGCGAAAAGGCGAGTTATGAGGCTCTGTCGTCTTGTTATTGACAGGTTGAAACTATCAGCAGCCAGCGTGAACGGAGGGCGGCGCGGATGCCGTTTGCGTACATGACGCCGTGACTTCCGAAATTCCGGAAAGCATTTCGGTATGCGCGGTTCGCTCGAAGGACATCCGGATTTGCCGGCGGCGTGGGCCGGCAAACAGCGCGGCTCTACAGGAAAATCGGACCCGGCTTCAGGAGGGGAGGAGCAGGCATGACTTGATTCTTGCCTGACTACGTTGTCATTGCGTCTGGATGCGAGTCAATATCTCGCACCGGGCTCAACCACTCCCGATACCGCGCCACTTCCCCCCTCGCCACGGCAAAGAACAACGATTGCAGCCTTTCCGTGATCGGCCCGCGCTTGCCTTCGCCGATCCGCCGATTATCCAACTCCCGAATCGGCGTCACTTCCGCGGCTGTGCCGGTGCAGAACGCCTCGTCGCAGCAATACACTTCATCGCGCGTAATGCGCTTCTCGACGACCTCGATTCCCATGTCGCGCGCCAGGGCGATCACGGTGTCGCGCGTGATGCCGTCCAGGCAGGATGCCAGATCGGGCGTGTAGATCTTGCCGTTCTTGACGATGAAGATATTGACGCTCGCTCCCTCCGAGACATAGCCTTCGGTATCGAGCAGCAGCGCTTCGTCGTAGCCATCGGCAAGCGCTTCCTGGTTGGCGAGGATGGAGTTGATGTAGTGGCCGCTGGCCTTCGCGCGCACCATCGAGACGTTGACATGATGCCGCGTGAACGACGAGGTCTTGAGACGAATGCCGTTGATCTTGCCTTCCTCGCCCAGGTAGGCGCCCATCGTCCAGGCGGCGATCGCGACGTGTATCGAACTGCCCTTGAACGAGATTCCGAGTTTTTCGGAGCCGATCCAGATCAGCGGGCGCAGGTAGCAGGCTTCCAGCCCGTTGGCGCGCACGACTTGCCTTTGCGCTTCCATCAAGGTCTGCATGTCGAACGGCACGTCCATTCGAAAGATCCTGGCCGAGTTCAGCAAACGTTGCGTGTGCTCCCGAAGGCGAAAGATAGCGGCGCCGCGCGGCGTCTGGTAGGCCCGGACGCCTTCGAACACCGCCATGCCGTAGTGCAGGGAATGGGTCAACACATGGACGGTGGCATCGCGCCAGTCGATCAGTTGGCCGTCCTTCCAGATTTTTCCATCGCGGTCCGACATGGACATGGTGAGTTCCCTCGATAATCGTAGTTGTGAAGTGATTTCTTAGATCGGCGTCTCGATGCCGCTTCGACAGCGGCTGCGGAGCCGGCCCATGCCGACGAACGCCGAGAACGCGTCGGCGCGCGCCTCGCCGATTTCCGCGCGGTCGGCGACGAAGCGCAGCCGGTCGAAGTTCATGTTGGCGCCGCTGGCGACGGCGACCAGCGTTTCGTTTTCGATCGGGCTTTTCCCGCGCTTGGCGCGTTCGATGTATTCCTTGACGCCGGCGACCGCCAGCGCGCCGGACGGCTCCAGGATGCTGCGCGTATCCTGGAACACATCCTTGATCGCCGCGCACACCGCGTCGGTATCGACCAGGAGTATCTCGTCGACATGCAATCGCGCGAGACGGAACGTTTCCTCTCCTACCTGCTTGACGGCCGTGCCGTCGCAGAACAGCCCGACCTCGGGCAGCGTTACGCGCCGTCCCGCTTGGATGCTGCGCGCCATGGCGTCGGATTCCGCGGATTGCACGCCGATGACCTTGATATCAGGGCGCAGCGCCTTCACATAGGCGGCTACGCCGGCGATCAATCCGCCGCCGCCGACCGGCACGAAAATGGCGTGGATCGCGCCGGGGTGCTGGCGCAGGATTTCCATGCCGATCGTGCCTTGTCCCGCGATGACGTCTGGATCGTCGAAGGGATGAACGAAGGCCAGCCCGAACTGCTTCTCCAGTCTCAGCGCATGCCGATAGGCATCCGTGTACGAGTCGCCGAACAGCACGACTTCGCCGCCGAGCGCCTTGACCGCATCGACCTTGACTTGCGGCGTGGTGGTCGGCATCACGACCACGGCCGTCCCGCCGAGCCTGGCGGCCGAGAGCGTCACGCCTTGCGCGTGATTGCCGGCCGAACTGCAGATCACGCCGTGCTTCAGGCGAGCCGGCGGCAGATGCACCATCTTGTTGTAGGCGCCTCGTACCTTGAAGCTGAAGATGCTTTGCATATCTTCACGCTTGAAATAGATGCGATTACCCATGCGCTCGGAAAGCGTCCGGGCCAGGTCGAGCGGCGATTCGACGGCCACGTCGTAGACGCGCGCGGTCAAGATCTTTTGAAGGTAATTGATCGTCATACAGCAAGTCATGAAAATGCTTGAACCGTGCCTGCCGGACCGCCCCGACGCCCTCGTAGGGCGGATGGGGCCGCCGAAGCAAGCGAAACGTCATCCGCCGGTTGATTTCTCCTAGTACCCCCTGGAACTCGCCGGCGCCAGGTCGTTCGCCGCCGGATTCTTCACCGCGGGCGAGCGGAACTTCTCCGCCAGCGCCTTGGTGGCGTTCGCCAGCAGCGAGGTATCCACCCCGACGGCCACGAAACTGGCGCCTTGCTCGATATAGTGGCGCGTCAAGGTTTCGTCGGTGCACAGGATGCCGGCCGCCTTGCCCGCGCGCCGTATCGTGGCGATCGCGGTGTCGATCGCGGCGACCACCTCGGGATGCGCCGGTTGGCCCAGGTATCCCAGCGACGCCGACAGGTCCGCCGGGCCGATCAGCACGCCGTCGACGCCTTCCACGGAGGCGATCGCTTCCAGTTGCGCGAGCGCGGGAGCGGTTTCCGCTTGCACCACCAGGCAGACTTGATCATTGGCCTGCTTGATGTAATCCGCGTAGCGCATCCAGCGCGACGAGCGCCCGATGGCGCTGCCGACGCCGCGGATGCCGTGCGGCGGATAACGCATCGCCCGCACCAGGGCTTGCGCCTGGGCGACCGACTCGACCATCGGCACGACCAGCGTGGTCGCGCCCAGTTCCAGCACTTGCTTGATCAGCGCGGGGTCGCCATGCGGCAGGCGCACCACCGGGTGCGACGGATAGGGCGCGACGCTTTGCAGCGAGTGGAGCAGGGTGCGCAAGTCGTTCGGCGCATGCTCGGCGTCGAACGCGAGCCAGTCGAATCCGCTGCCGGCGCACAATTCGGCGGCGTAGGGATCGGCCAGCGCGAGCCACAGCCCGATTTGCGGATCGCCGCGCTTGAGCGCCTGTTTGAAAGGATTCACGGGTGTCAGCATGTTTTCTCCCTCGATGAAAAAGATGTTTCGTTAAAAAATTGTTCGGCTAGGCGGCCGATTTGATCGGCTTGGTCAACCACACCAGGCCGATCATGGATAGGAACAGCACCGACGACATCCAGAAGATGTCGGTCGCGCCCAGGGTGCTCGCTTGCACCGTGATCATGCGATCGATCGTCGCCCATGCGCCCGGCTCCGTCATGCCTTGCGCGGTCAGTGTCTGCACCGACTGATCGAACGGCGGATGGTGCGTGCCGGTATGCTCCGCCAGCCGCGCGTGATGCAGCACGGTGCGCCTGTCCCAGAGCGTCGAGACGATGGAGGTGGCCAGGCCGCCGAACATGGTCCGCACGAAGATGAACACCCCGGCCGCGCTCGCGATCTTGTCGGGCCGCAGGCCGGACAGGATGATCGAATTCAGCGGTGTGAAGAACATGGCCATCGCCGCTCCTTGGATCACGGTCGGAATCATCAAGGAAAAGGCATCGATTTCGGAGATGAATCGCGCGCGCAGGTGAAATACCAGCGCGAAGACCAGCAACCCGCAGGTGGCGAACCAGCGTGCGTCGATCTTCGGGAGAAGCTTGCCGACCAGCGGCGTCAGCACGATGGCGAAGATCCCGACCGGCGCCATCACCTTGCCCGCTTCGGTGGCGGTATAGCCGATCTGGGTCTGCAGCCACAAGGGCAGGACGACCAGGCTGGCGAAGAACAAGCCGTAGGTGACCGAGAGCGCGATCACGCCGCTGCTGAAATTGCGGCCCTTGAACAGCGACAAATCGACCACCGGGTGGGCGTCGTACCACTCCCAGACGATGAAATAGACGAATCCGACCAGCGCGGTCACGGCCAATGCCACGATCACGGGAGAGTTGAACCAATCCAGCTCTTTCCCCTTGTCGAGCATCAGTTGCAGCGAGCCGACCCAGAGCGCTAGCAGCACCAGCCCGAGCTTATCGATCGGCAATTGGCGGGTGGCCGATTCGCGCGTGCGGTAAATCGCCCAGGTCGCCCAGGCGGTAAGCAGGCCGATGGGGATGTTGATATAAAAGATCCACGGCCAGGTATGGTTGTCCGAGATCCAACCGCCCAGCAACGGCCCCATGATCGGAGCGACCAGCGTGGTCGTGCCCCAGAAGGCAAGCGCCATCCCCATCCTGGCCGGTGGATAACTGGGCAGCAGCAGCGCCTGCGATAGCGGAATGATCGGCCCGGCCGCCGCCCCTTGCAGCAGGCGCGCGGCGATCAATGATTCGATGTTCGGCGCGATGCCGCATAGCCAGGACGAGACGACGAACAACAGGTTGGCGCCGACGAACAGGCGCACCTGGCCGATGCGCATGGTCAGCCATCCGGTCAAGGGAATCGCGATGGCGTTGGCCACCGCGAACGAGGTGACCACCCAGGTTCCCTGCTGGGGCGACACGCCGATGTCCCCGGAAATCGCCTGGATCGAGACATTGGCGACCGACGAGTCGAGGATGATCATGAACACCGCCAGCGACAAGGCCAGGGTGCCGAAGATCAGCCGTCCTCCTTGCAGGGGCGGCAGCGCGGGGCGGTCGGGTTGGCTCATAGGTCGGCGCCCGCGCGGCCGGCGTTTTCCGCGACGATGCGGGCGACCAGCGCATCGGCTTCCTGTCCCGCGGCATCGAACACCGTCGTCTTGTATGCCGGCGCCGACCGCGCCGGTCCTCCGGCCGCCAACGAGGCGCCGGCGTCGCGGGAAATATCGACCTTGACCCGCATCGACAAGCCGATGCGCAACGGCCGCGCCTGGAGTTCCAGCTGATCGAGCGCGATGCGGACCGGTATCCGCTGCACGATCTTGACCCAGTTGCCGGTGGCGTTCTGGGGCGGCAAGAGCGAGAACGCGGCGCCGGTGCCGGCCGCCAATCCGCTCACCTTGCCGTGATAGACGACGCTGGAGCCGTAGAGATCCGATTGCAAGGTCACCGGCTGGCCGATACGCATGCGGGCCAGCTGGTCTTCCTTGAAATTGGCATCCACCCATACGGCATTCAGCGGCACGATCGACATCAGGGGCGTGCCGGCGGCGATATGCTGCCCCACTTGCACCGAACGCTTGGCGACGTAACCCATGACCGGCGCCGGCAACGAGGTGCGTGCATACGCCAGGTATCTGGCTCTTACCTGGCCGGCGGCGCGTTGCACGTTGGGATGGCGGGCGACGGAGGTGCGGTCGGTCAAGGCGCGATTGGCGGAGTGTTGCCCGCGCGCTTCCTGCAGGGCCGATTCCGCGCGCTGCAGCGCGTGGCGGGCATGCTCGAGATCTTCCTTGGAAACGGCGCCGGAGGCGATCAATTCCTGGCGCCGCGCCAGATCGGCGCGCGCGCGTTCGACCTCGACGCCGCGCAGCTTGACGTTCGCGGCGAGGGTGCCGTTGTTGACGAACAGCGCGCGGACTTCGCGCACGGTGCGCGCCAGTTCGGCTTCGGCTTGGCCGAGCGCGACTTCGGCGTCGGCGCGATCGAGCTCGATCAAGGGCATGCCGGCCCGCACCAACTCGGTGTCGTCGGCCGCGATGGACAATACCGTTCCGCTCACCTGCGACGTGACTTGCACCAGGTTGCCGGCGACATAGGCATCGTCGGTGCTTTCGACATGGCGCGCGAAAATCAGCCACCAGAGACCATAGGCGCTCAATACGATAGCCAGGGCGACCGACACCGCGATCATCAGCCTCCCGCGCATCCTATGGGGATCGGGCATGGCTTGGCGTGTGGAACTGGTCGGATTCATGATGCGGACTTCGCAAGAGTGGAGTGAGTCGTTGGCGGCGTTTGCGTCGCGGACGGGGGAGTAACGGACGGGCCGGCCGACGGCGCGGCCAAGTCATATCGGGCAGCCTCGAAACCGCCGCCCAAGGACTTGAACAGGCCGACCCGCAAATCGACGCTGCGCGCCCGCGCATCGAGGCCGAGTTTGCATTGGTCCAGCCAGGAGGCTTCCGCTGCCAATACCCGCAACATATTGACGGTGCCGGCGCGTTGCCGTTGCCGCTCCAGGTCGAGCAATGCCTGCGCGGCTTCGGTGGCGGCTTCCTGGTTCCTGATCTGCGTTTCCGCCGCGCGCAAGGATTGCACCTGGTCGGCCACCTCGCGCAGCGCTTCGCTCAAGGCCTGGTGGTAGCCGGCCACGGCGCCGTCGTAGTCCGCGATCCGGCCCTGGAGTTGCGCCCGCAAACGCCCGCCGTCGAACACCGGCAAGCTGATCGCCGGGCCGATGCCGTCGATGCGGCTGCCGCGTTCGAACAGATTGCTCAGGCCCAGGCTCGACAAGCCGACGAACGCCATCAGGTTGATGTTCGGGTAGAACTGCGCCTTGGCATGGTCGATGCCGCCTTGCGCGGCGACGGCGCGCCAACGGGCCGCCACCACATCCGGACGCCGTCCCAGCAAGCCCAAGGGCAACTGATCGGGCAAGGCCGCGGCACCGAGCGCCGGCAGAGCGGCGCGTGGGATGCGCTGTCCGCGATCGGGGCCTTGTCCCAGCAGTGCCGCCAGCTGGTTGCGGGTCAGGGCGATCGCTTCCTGCCAATGGGCCTGTTCGACGCGCAGTGCGGCCGACTGCCTGCGGCTCTGTTGGTGGTCGGTTTGCGTATCCAGTCCGGCCGCGAGGCGTTGTTGCGTCAGGCGCTCCATCTTCTCGCGTATCTGCATCTGCCGCTCGACCAGATCCAGGTGCTCGTGCTGGCGCGCCAGGTTCACCCACAAGCGCGCGATTGCCGCGGTCAGCAGCAAGCGCGCCGCATGGAGCTCGGCCTCGGCCGCCTTGGCATGCGATACGGCGGCGCGCAGCGCGGCCGAGTGCTTGCCCCAGAAGTCGAATTCATACGAAAAATTCAATGCCAATTCGTTGTCCGACTTGCGGCGGCCGGCCAAGGACGGCGCCGCTTGCCCATTCTCGGAATATCGTTGGTAGGTGCTGCTGAAACTCGCGTCGACGCTCGGGCGCCCGGCCGCGGCGGCGGTATCCGAGAGAGAGCGCGCGGCCGTCAGACGCGATGCCGCGACCCGCAGGCCGGGATTGCCGGCCAGCGCTTCGTCGACCAGTGCCTGCAGAGGCGCGCCGCCGATGTCGGCGACCCAGGTCTGGCGCGGCCATTCGCCGCCCTGCGCCGGCAGCGAGGCGGCGGCCGCATAGGAATCCGGCGATTGGAGGCGCGCCGCGCTTTCCATGCCTTGGAAACTCGCGCAGGCGGTCGCCAGCGCGACCGGCGCGGTCAGCGCCAGCAAGCGCTCGGTCATGGTCAGGCGGAGCGTCATGGCGAAGAATCGAATTCGAACGCGATTTCGCTCTCTTGCACGCCGATTTCGGCCAAGAGGCTGCGGAACCCGGAGTAGTCCCGTACGATCCGCTTCGACTTGTTCGCCGCCAGGCAGGCATCGATGATGGCGTCGGCGTCCTCGATGTCGAGAAAGCGCAAGATCTCTCTCCAGGCGCCGAAATCGATCTTGACGAAGGCTTCCAGTCCGGCAGTCAATGCTTGGATGAAGACGGCACGATCATGGCCGGTGAAATTTCCGAAGACGCTTTTCACCATGCCCTTGTAGATATCGTGGTGCGTCGATTCGTCCTTGCGATGCAAGGCGGTGGTTTCCCGGTTGAAGGGTTGAATGTCCCGATCGTCGGCGAGAATGTTCAGGTATTGATTGACGGTGACTTCGGCCACCGCGGCGAAGGCGACGCGGATGAGTTCCGCATCGCGCGGCCGCGCCGCATTGCTCAAGGCCTTCATCAATTCCTGCGTCACCAGCGATCTCGGAATCGCCAACGCCTCGAGATCGTGCATCTTGCGCGCAAGCAGGCAAGCCTCGAGGCACATCAACACATGGAATTGCTCATCGATCTGGGTCTGGGCGATGAGCCGCTTGGACGCCAGGGTATCCAGGCCGGGAAACGCGCCTTTCAAGAGCAGGGCGCAGGCGGGCGCCGTCACCGACATTTCGATATCGATGGTCTTCTCGTTGTAGGCGATCCAGGCGCCGGCCAATATCCTTTGCCGCGTTTCGGGGTCAAGCGCGCGGTAACGCGGATCGTCGCGGAACGGCACGAGATGCGGCGGGTAATCGGGAATGCTCTTGTCATAGTAGCGGCTCGGATCCAGGTCGCCGGTCTTTACCGCCACGCGCGATGCCCAGGAGTCCGCGAGCATCGCGCTGACACGGTCCTGAATATTGTCGCGGGCGCTATCGGTGGAGAGGGTGGTGTACATGTTCGACTTTCCAAAACTTTGCGTTGCTCGGCGTCACATGACATCGTGCCGCTTCGGTTCGATGCCGAGGAAGTTGGCGAAAATGCGATGGCCGTGCTCGGTCATGATGGATTCGGGATGAAACTGCACGCCGAAGATCGGCAGCGTCTTGTGGGCGACTCCCATGATTTCATCGGGCGCGTCGTCTTGTCCGGCCGTCCACGCCGTGATCTTGAGGCAATCGGGAAAGGATTCCTTCTCGATCACCAGGGAGTGATAGCGCGCCGCCGAAAATGCATTCGGAACGTTCGAGAAGACGTCGCTGCCGTCGTGATGGATCCGGCTTGCCTTGCCATGCATGACTTGCCTGGCATGCTTTACGCGCCCCCCGAACACTTCGCCGATGATTTCATGGCCGAGGCAGACGCCGAGGACCGGAATTCCCTTTGCGGACGCCGCCAGCAGCAACTCTTTCGAAATGCCGGACTCGTCCGGCACGCCGGGGCCGGGCGAAAGCAGTATGTGATCGGGCTTGAGCGCCAACACTTCCGCCACCGACATCTTGTCGTTGAGGATGACGCGCACATCGACATCGAGTTCGTGCAAGTAATGCACGATGTTGTAAGTGAAGGAGTCGTAGTTGTCGATCACGCACAGCATAGTGTTTCCTCCATGAGCGAAGCGTCGAGTTCGACCCGTACGACGCCTCGAATGGCATTGGTGAGAAATATCTCGTCGGCCGCGAGCAAATCGCGCATGGTCAGCACCTTTTCCGACGCATCGATATCGCTTGAGTCGAGCAGGCTTTGGCGTTGTATTCCCGGCAGCAAGCCGCAGGAGACGGGAGGCGTATACCAGCGATCTCCCTGGCGAATGAAGAGGTTGTTGAATGTGCCCTCGGTCACTTCGCCATGCTCATTCAGGAAAACGACGTCGTAATAGCCGTCGCGGCGATAGTTCTCGTAGGTCTTCTGATAGAACGTCCGGCACGACGTCTTGTGCCGCGCCAGCCATTTATGCTTCGACGAAACGGCTGTGGGTGAAACGATGATCTTCCTGGGTTCGTTGTTCGCCGGGGCGAGCGGCAGGTATTCGATGTCGTGGCGACCCGTCTTGTGCAGCAGCACCCGGACCTTGGTCGGAACTCCCGGGCTGACGGTTTGCGACATCAAATCCGACCGCAGCTGCCCGATATCCAGGCTGAAGCCGAGTTCGGCGGCGCTTCTTTGCAGGCGCTCCATATGGCGGTCGAAATTCTTGTAGCCTTTGTCATGCAGCAGGCACTCGATGAGATGGAAGTCGGAAAAGCCGCGCGTGAAAAACTGCCCCTTCAAGCAGCATTCCTCGTACTCGGCCTCCGGATCGGAATCGTGCACGATGCCGCTGCCGACGCCCATCTCGCCCTGTCCGTCCGGCCATAGCACGAGCGTCCGGATGGGAACATTGAAGCATAGGGACTTGTCGGGGCCGATATAACCGATCGCGCCGGTATAGACGCCGCGCGGCTCGCTTTCGAGTTCGCGGATGATTTCCATCGTCCGCAGTTTCGGAGCGCCGGTAATCGAACCGCAAGGAAAGATCTCTTGCAGCAAGCGCGGCAGCGGGATGTCCGGGTCGATCTTGGCCGATACCGTGGAGATCATTTGGTGCAAGGTCTCGAATGTCTGGACTTCGAACAGGCCGGTCGTCTTGACCGTGCCGCGATGGCTGATGCGGGACAGATCGTTGCGCAGCAGGTCGACGATCATCACGTTCTCGGCGCGGGATTTCTCGTCGCTCGACAGGAATTCGAAGTTGAGCCTGTCTTCTTCCGGCGTCGCGCCGCGCTTGCGCGTTCCCTTCATCGGCTTCGTATGAATGTCTTCGCCGCGCTTGTTGACGAAGAGCTCTGGAGAGCGCGACAAGATGGTCAAACCGGGGAAGTCCAGGAACGCGCCATACTCGACCCGCTGGCGCTTGCGCAATTCCGCGTACAGCTTCAGCGGCGATCCGCCGTATCGGAACTTGTACTTCAGGGTGTAATTCACCTGGTAGGTGTCGCCGTCGTAAATATGCTTCTTGACCTTGGCGAGCCGGTCCAGGTATTCGTCCTTCGTCATGTTCAGGCGGCAATCGACGATGCAGGCATCGTCCTGTTCGGCGACCTTGGCCAATGCCGCATCGAGAATGTCGTCGCTGACTTGCAGCCTCTCGTGGTAGATGCCGATGCAGAACAGGGGCGTGCGATTTTCGTCCGGCAGGCATCCGCGTATGCGCTGGTTCAGCGCATAGCCGAGTTCGTAGGAAAAATAGCCGACCGCGTAACGTCCGGCCTGTATCTGTTGCTCGACGGCGGCAAGCTGCTGTTCGATATCGTCGACCGAATCCGCCGTATAGAACCTGTCCGGCTTGGAAAAGACATGGCTGATCCGTTGGGTTCCGTTCTTGTTGTTGTCGAGTATGGCGAATTTGCCTGCGGCGATCACTTGGCAAAGTTTTTCCAGGTCTTGCATCTGGTCTCCCCAATGACGGTTGAGTGGTTTGCTGGTTGCTAAGATGGTGCTATGTGTGTTGCGGACGCTGCGTGTTGCGGATGAGGGGCATGGGCATCTCGTCGGCGCCGACTTCCTGCGCTTGTTCGCCGCCGGCGACGGCAAGGGGCGGCCCTCTCCGTCTCGCGCCGCCCTGTTCCGCGGCCCCGCGCGGCCGGTCTTCCGACTTTGGTGCGGGCCACAGGCCGGCGGGGCGGGTCAGCATGATCATCACCATCGCCAGGCCGAGTACCAGTTGCCGCAATATCTCGGTCGGCGCCACGACCTGGCCGAACAGGACGAGCTGCAGCGGTTCGATCACATGGCGCAGGATCTCCGGCAGCAATGCGAGGATCATGGCTCCCAATATCACGCCGGGGACATGGCCGATGCCGCCCAGGATGACCATCGACAGCACCACGATCGATTCCATCAGCGTGAACGATTCCGGCGAGATGAACCCTTGGAACGCCGCGAACATCGCCCCCGCGACGCCGCCGAAGGAGGCGCCCATGGCGAACGCCAGCAGCTTGACGTCGCGGGTATTGATGCCCATCGCCTTGGCGGCAACCTCGTCTTCGCGGATGGCGACGAAGGCGCGGCCCAGGCGCGAATCCTGCAGGCGCACGGTCACGAAGATGATCGCGACGCACAGAGCCAGGAACAGGAAATAATAGGCATTCACGGACGGCATCGAGAAATTCCCGAGATGCACGGTGGCGTTGGTTCCGGGTTCGCCATGCAGCGACACGCCGAAGATCCGGATCGGATCGATCATGTTGATGCCTCTCGGCCCGTCGGTGATGTTGATCGGCGCGCTGAGGTTGTGTATCAAGAGGCGAATGACTTCGCCGAACCCGAGCGTCACGATCGCCAGATAGTCGCCGCGCAGCTTCAGCGTCGGAATGCCGAGCAGGGCGCCGAGCACTCCAGCGAGCAGGGCGCCGAGCGGCACGATGATCCACACGGACAGATGGAGGCCGTTCTGCACGATCTCCGGCCCCAGGATGCTTATCAGGGCGCTCCCGATGGCCGGATAGCTGTTCACGATCGACTCCAGCATCACCGCGAAATGCGGCGATGCCAGCAAGGCGGTCATATAGGCGCCCAACGCATAGAAGGCGATGTATCCCAGATCGAGCAAGCCGGCGAAGCCGACGACGATATTGAGTCCCAACGCCATCATGACGTACAGCAGCGCCATGTCCATCATCCGCACCCACGAATTGCCGAAATTGGCGGCAACGAATGGAAAGATCACCATGCCGATCAGCACCAGGCCGGCGTACGCCCTTTGCGGTTTGCGCTTGGTATCGAAATAGTTAGTCATGGATACGATCCGCCTGCCGATCATGCCGAATGCAGTTCACGGCGTGCCTTGTATCGCGACTCCAGGAACCCCGAGAAACTCGTGATCGCGGATGCCTTGCCGCGATTCTTGATGAATATCTCGACGAACAGGTCGAAGCACACGAGTTTGACGACGTTGCTGGTGAACATCCCGAGCGGATGGGTCTGCGCGAAGTCCGGCGGCAGATAGGTCTTGCACAAGTCGCCCAGGGTGGCGACGAACCGGTCTCCGGCCGAAGGAAAGGTCAGCTTTTCCCGTAGCGCGATATCCAGCATCTTCGCGCCGAACTTCTTGACCAGGATTCTCCGCAATACATGCTTGCGGATGCCCAATTCCGAGTTCACCAGGTGCCGGATCGGCATCGAGGTTCCCAACTCCATGACCTTGTTGTCGAGGAAGGGCACGCGGATCTCGAGGCTGAACGCCATGCCGAATTTGTCGACCCGGTGCAAATGGGCGCGGTCGAGCTGGTCCGCGCAGCTGTATTTGAACAGCGTGTCCAGGTACTTCTCATAGGAGGAGGCGCTGATGATCGGATCGACGTACGCAGCCGCCTCGTTCGACAATCGCATGCCCGCGCCGCCGGCCAACCGGATGCGCTCCCGGATTCCCGCCGCCTTGTGCCACCGATCGACGAATTCCTGGTAGCCGCCGAAGATCTCGTCGGCGCCTTCGCCGCTGAGGCAGACCTTCGTGTCCTTGCCGATTTCCCTGTTCATCACATAGTGCGGTATGTCGGTCAGGTCGCTTGGCGTCTCTTCGACAGCGATGAATTGCGGAATTTCGTTGAGATAGTCGTTGTAGTCGATCACCAGCGTGCGGTGATTCGACTTGATGATATCGGCCACGAACCGCGCTTGTCCGACGTCCGGATGCTGCCAGTGGTCGGCGACGGTGTAGGTCCGCAATTGCGCTTGCTTGGTGGAGTCCGCGATGAGGGCGAGCAAGGTCGAGTCGAGGCCGCCGGAGAGAACGATCCCGAGGTTGCCGTCGGTGGTCCGCGCATGCAGATCGATCGACTCCGTCAGCGTGGCCAGCATCAATTCCTCGGCCGTTTCCATGGTCATGGATTCGTCGCGCCGGTAATCGAAGCTGAAGTACTTCGAGGGCCGCAGCTCCTGCATCGGATCGGCGGCGTCGAGCGTGAGCGTTTCGCCCGGCATCAGCAGCCGGATGCCGTCGAGCATCGTCCGGTTGCCGACGGAATGCCCGATGACCGCCCAGTCCGTCACCGCGATATCGTCCAGTTTCGCCGGCACGATCGGCGTCGCCAACAGCGATTTGATCTCCGAGCTGAACAGGAAGAGGTTGGGGCCGCGCAGCTGAATGTAATAGAGCGGCTTGATCCCGACCCGGTCGCGCGCGAGAAACAGCTTGCGGCCGTCCGTGATCGCGAAACTGAACATCCCCCGGAGGAATTCGACGCAACGCTCGCCGTATTCCTCGTAGAGGTGGATGATGACCTCCGTATCCGAATTGGTGGAGAACTTGTGCCCCAGCGACAAGAGCTTGGAGCGCAGTTCGAGATGGTTGTAGATCTCGCCGTTGAACACGAGGCAGAGCGAGCGATCTTCGTTGTAGATCGGCTGGTTGCCGCCGAGCGGATCGACGATCGACAGCCGGGCGGAACCGAGGATGACCGGGCCGGCGGCGGCGATGCCGTTATGGTCCGGTCCCCGATGATGAAGCGCCGCCACCATGGTGGCCGCAATCGATGTATCGACAGTTCCGACGGATCCAGCAATACCGCACATAATTTCACTCCTCTCTAAGTCATGGTCTTGAAATCGCGCTTTCTTCTCGAGAATGCGTACGTCCTGCCCGCTCAATCGCGAGCCAAAAGTCCTATCGATCCGCGCGCGGCGGGGATGTATTGCTTGGCGGCCGGCGTCATGCCGCAGCGCGCGAGCAGAAGTGAGCGCACCGCGCGCAGTTCGTCGGCGGCGCCGAGTATCATGTCTTCGGTCGCGTCCCAATCGGCGCAGGCGTCGGTGATCGAGCAGCCGTATTTGAGCTTGGAGAGATCGTCGGGAATCGCCTGATTGCCGGCTTCCAGGTTCGATTCGATCATGGCGCCGACCAGGGATTGGTTCCCATCCCGTATCTGGCTGGTGATGCCGCGCATGACCATGGGTTGCAGCGCGGGATTCTTGTAACTGTTCCCGTGCGCGCAATCGACGACGATATTGGCGGGCAGCCCCGCTCGGGCAAGCGCTTGTTCCGCCAAGCCCACCGACACCGCATCATAGTTGGGGCGATCGTTCCCGCCGCGCAGGACAAGGTGGCCGTGCCGGTTTCCCTTGCTGTTCAACACCGAGACACGGCCGTCGGCATTGATGCCGATGCGGGCGTGCGGGCGGGCGGCGGCGAGGATGGCGTTGACCGCCACGCCGATATCCCCGTCGGTTCCGTTCTTGAATGCCACCGGCGTCGGCAGGCCGGACGCCAGCTCGCGATGGATCTGGGATTCCGTGGTGCGCGCGCCGATCGCGGTCCAGGCAACGAGGTCGCCGAGATAGTGCGGCGAGACCGGATCGAGCGCTTCGGTCGCGGCGGCCAGTCCCAGGTCGCAGACGTCGAGCAGAAAGCGCCGGGCGCGCTCCATGCCCTTCGCGATCCGGTACGTTCCATCCAGGTCGGGATCGTTGATCAATCCTTTCCAGCCCGTGGTCGTCCGCGGCTTCTCGAAATAGACGCGCATCACCAATAGCAGCACGTCGGCGACCTCGTCCTGCAAGATCCGCAAGCGCCGCGCATAGTCGAGGCCGGCGACTGGGTCGTGAATCGAGCATGGACCGACGACGATGAACAGGCGCGGATCGCGCCGATCGAGGATGTCGCATAAGGCATGTCGTGCCTGGCCGACGACCTTGGCAATTCGCGCGTCCGCCGGCAAGCGGCGCTGGAATTCTTCCGGCGCCGGAATGATGTCGCTGTCGCTGACGTTGAAGTCGTACATGGTATTTCTCCGCCTTTCGCAATCGATCGACTGCTCTCGCGTCGATCCGAGACAGGAGCCACCCTAGCAGAGACCTCGTCTTTTTGACCATCCCATGAATGGGATCCCATGCAAGACGAAAGCGATTGAATTTTTGCGCCGTGAATTTAGCTACTTCTTGTGCTGCCATTTTGATTGGTGCTAATGAATTAAAACCGGCGAGAAAAATTAATGCTTATTAATGAAGGAGACTGATTAGTACGTTGTATTCAGCGATACAGGCGGGCGTGAACGAATTGGGGAATGACGATCTCATCCGCCGATTCGAAACTCGTAATTTCGCTTCAACAGGTGGAATTTGGGAAGTTCCGCGACCTACAAATTTCATTTGTTCGAACGGTCTGCCGAATTTCATTTGGGGTGAATTAATCACTTCGAGAGCAAATTTTTCGGTGCTATTGTTGTTTTTTTGAGATTGACGCCTTGGTAAAGATATGACGACTCCGCTTAGTTGCTTTGATGAATCATATCTGGCGGCAACAAGCTGGGAAGGCCGTCTTCGAGCGATGAAATCGATGTTAATGAGATTGGAATAAAACCTCGTTCAATCCATTAGTCATCCAAATTAAATTTGGCGACGAATAGGGCTTCTTCCAAAAAATATGCTGCCCCACTGACAAGCGCTCGGCCTCGATGGCCGAGCGGGATATATCCGGCGCGGCCCGTTCGGCATGTACATCGATGACCCGCTCAGCGTGTTCATGGAAAAGCATCTTCCGGGATGAGGACGAGCTTGCCGCACCGATAACCGGCAAGAGAAAAGGAACCAAGCTCTTCGATTTGCATCTCAGAAATCGCGCATCAACACCATTGCCCGATCTCATGAGAAAAACCGCCTTATCCTCTCTTCCGCCCGAGTGGCAAACCTGGGTCGTCGACAATCTCGCCCGGGACTGCACCCCCGATTCGATGGCCCGCGTCATGGTCGATGACGGCCGTTTCGATCGCACCCTGGCGCAAGCCGCCATCGAGGAAGCGCGGCGCGCGCGCTCCGACTTGCAAGCCGTTATGCGAGACGAAGCGCGGCCGATGCCCGATATCGATACGGCGGCGAACACGATCTTCACGCCCGACCGCCGCGTCGACGTCCTGCTGAGCTTGAACAGCCCCCGTATCGTCCTGCTCGGCAACGTGCTGAGCGAAGAGGAGTGCGATGCCTTGGCCGCTCATTGCGACGCCCGCTGGGCGCGTTCGCCGGTGGTGGCCGAGGGCGACGGCGGCAACCAGGTGCATGCGCATCGCACCAGCCGCGGCGCCATGCTGCGGCGGAGCGAGACGGAATTGATCGCGCGCATCGAAGACCGTCTCGCCCGCCTGGCGCGTTGGCCGGTGGAGCGCGGCGAAGGCATGCAGGTGCTGCGCTATGAAACGGGCAACGAGTATCGCGCTCACTACGACTGGTTCGATCCGGAATTGCCGGGACCGCGCAAGCATCTCGAGCACGGCGGCCAGCGCGTCGGCACGTTCGTGATCTATCTCAACGATGTGGAGCAGGGCGGCGGCACCGCGTTTCCGTCGCTCGGCCTCGAGGTGCAGCCGAAGAAGGGCGGCGCGGTGTTCTTCGCCAATACCGACGCTCACGGTGCGCCGGACCGGCATACCCTGCATGCCGGCATGCCGGTGGTCAAGGGCGTGAAAATGGTCGCCAACAAATGGCTGCGGGAACGGCCCTATTGAGATAACGGAAACGGCCGGCCAGAACCCGGCATCGCCGCGAGCGTCGAACGGGAAAGTTCATTCATTCCGTTCGACCTTGCACGCATGGCAGCCAACCAAGAAGCCATTTCCCCCTCTGCCGCACCGCCGCCGTTGCTGCGACCGGGCCACAATTGCTGGCGTATCGAGCATGCGCATCGCTTCGCCCTGTTGATCGACGCCGATGCCTATTTCCGCGCGGTACGCGCCGCTATCCGCGCCGCCCGGCACAGCGTGTTCATCCTCAGTTGGGATATCGACAGCCGCATGCTGCTGGTTCCCGAGGGAGCGAACGACGGTTATCCGGAGCCGCTCGGCGAATTCCTGCATGCGGTGGTTGCCGAGCGGCCGGAGTTGCATGTCTATGTGCTGAATTGGGACTTCGCGATGCTGTATGCGCTCGAGCGCGAATGGTTGCCGGCGTACAAGCCGGGCTGGAGCGCGCATCCCCGGCTGGAGTTTTTCATGGACGGCAGGCATCCGGTCGGCGCCTCTCATCATCAGAAAGTCGTGGTGATCGACGATGCGGTCGCCTTCGTCGGCGGGCTTGATCTCACCCGCTGCCGCTGGGATACGCCGGAGCATGCGTGCGATGCGCCGCTGCGGTGCGACGCCGACGGCCGCACGCACGCGCCGTTTCACGACGTGCAGGCGATGGCCGATGACGGTGTGGCGCGCGCGCTCGGCGAATTGGCGCGCGTACGTTGGCAGCGGGCGGCGGGACGGGGGGCGGTGCCGGCGCGACGGCCCGCTTCCGATCCCTGGCCGCAGCGGGTGGCGCCGGATATGGCGGATCTCGATATCGCCATCGCGCGCACCGAACCGGCTTTCGGCGGCCGGCCCGGCATTGATGAGGTGCGGCAACTGCATCTCGACGCGATCGCCGCCGCACGTTCGCATCTGTTCTTCGAGAACCAGTATTTCACCTCGGCGCAGATCTCCGCCGCGTTGGCCGAACGCTTGTCCGAGGCCGACGGTCCCGACATCGTCGTCGTGATGCCGATGACCCAAAGCGGCTGGCTAGAAGACGTCACCATGGGGGTGTTGCGAGCGCGCTTGCACCGTTTTCTCAAGGCGGCCGACCGCCATGACCGCTACCGCCTGTATTGTCCCTACCTGCCCGGGCTGGATGGAGCCTGCCTGAACGTGCATAGCAAGGTGTTCTGCGTCGACGACGATCTGTTCAGCGTCGGTTCCGCCAATCTCAGCAACCGTTCGATGGCCTTCGATACCGAATGCAACCTGGTGATCGAGGCGACGGGCAATCCGGCGGCCGGAGATCCCGCGCGGCGGCAAGCGCTGCGCGCCGGCATCGCCCGCCTGCGCAACCGGCTGCTGGGCGAGCACCTGGCGGTGGCGCCCGAGGCGATCGAAGCGGCGATGCGCGAACGCTCGCTGATCGCATCGATCGAAGCCTTGCGCCGTCCGGGGCGCACCCTGCTCCGGCTCGAGCCCGAGCTGCCGCCCGATCTCGACGCGCTGGTGCCCGATTACACCCTGATCGATCCCGAACGCCCGATGAAGCCGGAGGAATTGGCGGCCTACCTGGTGCCGGCGGAAGCGCATCGGCCGGTGCCGCGCCGCCTGGTGGCGCTCGGCATCGCGGCGGTGACGCTGGCCGTGCTGGCCCTGGCCTGGCGCTGGACGCCCCTGCGCGACTGGCTCAATCTCGGCGCCCTGGTCGCCTTCGCGCGTACGCTCGACATCCTGCCGTTCACGCCGCTGGCGATCATGGCCGCCTACGTGATCGCCGGTCTGTTGGTGGTGCCGGTGACGCTGATGATCGCAGTGACCGGCATCGTCTTCGGTCCGCTGCAGGGCAGTTTGTATGCGATCGCCGGCACCATGCTGAGCGCCGCGGCGACTTACGGCCTCGGCCATTGGCTCGGCCGCGACACGATGACGCGCTTGCTCGGCGCGCGAATCAACCGCTTGTCCAAGCGCATCGCCCGCCGCGGCATCATCGCCATGCTCGTGGTGCGCATCTTGCCGGTGGCGCCGTTTTCGATCGTCAACATGATCGCCGGCGCCTCGCATATCCGGTTCCGCGATTACATGCTCGGCACCGCGATCGGCATGACGCCGGGGATCGCGATCACCGTCACCTTCGTGCATCACCTGGCGGAAGCGATACGCAATCCGAGTTTCGGCGCGGTGGCGGTGCTGGCGCTGGTGACGGCGGCGCTGTTCGGCGCGGCGGTGGCGCTGCAGCGGCTGCTGGGCGGCAAGAAGGAGGGCGGGATGCAATGAGGACAGGCGACGCTTGCGCGGTCGACGACCGGGCGACGGCGACGGCGACCGGCGCCGCCGCCGCGCCCTGGCCGCTGACGGTGGCCACCTACAATATCCATGGCGGGGTCGGCGCCGACGGCAAGTTCTCGCCGCGTCGCATCGCCGACGTATTGCATGAAATGCGGGCCGACGTCATCGCGTTGCAGGAAGTGCCGTTGGGCGGGCCGCATCGGCCGAACGTGCTGGCGGTCTTGCGCCAGGCGACCGGGTATGTGGCGGCGGAAGGGCCGACCGCCGACGACGCCAACGGACGCTACGGCAACGCGGTGCTCAGCCGCTTTCCGATCGCCGCGGTGCGCTCGATCGACTTGTCCTTCGGCAGCCATGAGCCGCGCGGCGCGCTGGATGCCGATCTCGATTGCCACGGCCATCCCTTGCGCATCGTCGCCACCCATCTCGGCCTGCGGCTGGGCGAGCGGCGCGAGCAGATCCGGCGCTTGCTGCAAGTGTTCGATACGTATCGGATGCCGGTCATCCTGCTCGGCGACATCAACGAGTGGTTCGTCTGGGGCCGCTCCTTGCGCCAGCTGGTTTCCCATTTCCAGCCGGTGCCGGCGCCGGCGACCTTTCCATCGCGCTGGCCGTTGCTGGCGCTCGACCGCATCTGGATCCGCCCGCGCCATCGCCTAGTGCATGTGAAAGCGCATGCCACGTCGTTGGCGCGCATTGCTTCCGATCATCTTCCGCTGCTGGCCGCGATCGACGGTTGAAGCGCTTGCCCCGTGTTTGCCTCGATTTTTATCAATGACAATAAGTGCTTTTCCATCAAGGACTTAATGATTGGGGGCAAGACTTGTCCACATGTTTGTCCACGGTAAATGTGAGTAAGTGTGCATAAGAAAAAATAGAGGAGGAATACTGCGGTTGCGATGGAACGATAACCGGAAATGTCTTTCCAATCAGGCGGCTTCCTCTTGTTTGCCGAGTTCAACCATTGCCTTGAAGAACTGAAGATTTTCTCCCCCGTCATGCACCGTGCCATGTCCTTCGACTATCGGTTGTTGTTCCATGCCTCTCCGGCGCCTTGCCTGGTTGTCGATGCCGACCTGATCGTCGTCGACGTCAATCGGAAATATCTCGAAACCATGTCCCGCGAGCGCGAGGCCGTGATCGGTCGCCACGTGCGCGATGCGTTATTGGTCGACGGCGACCATCCCGACTCCGGCCTCCTGCGCCTGTGCGAATCGCTGGAGCGCGTGCTGGCCAGCCGCGAACCGGACGCGATCGTCCTCGAATGCCGACCGCGCGACGGGGATGGGGCGCCTCTTTCGCGCTGCTGGAACGTGATCGGCACCCCCTTGTTCGAGCAAGACGGCACGCTTGCCGGCGTCGTCGCTCAAGGACACGATATCTCCGAGCAAAAGCGTGTCGAGGCCGAGCTGCGCCTGAACAACGAACGCTGGGATTTCGTGATCCAGGGATCGGGCGATGCCTACTGGGACTGGGATGTCGAAAACAATATGCTGGTGTTGTCGAAACGCTGGCACGATATGCTCGGCCTGGAAGACGGCGATGTCGCCGACGAGCTGGCCGAGGCCAAGAAACGCCTGCATGCGGATGATCGCTCCATGGTGTCGGAGCAGATCAGCGCCTGCTTGCGCGGCGCCAGCGAAACCTTCTCGTGCGAATACCGCTTGCAGGCCAAGGATGGCGGCTGGAAATGGGTCTTTGCGCGCGGCAAGGTCGTGTCGCGCGGCGCGAACGGCCGCGCGCATCGCATGACGGGCACGATCACCGACATCACCGAGAAGAAGCGCTCCGAGGAACAGATCTGGCGTCAGGCCAATTTCGACGTGTTGACCGGCCTGCCGAACCGGGCGCTGTTCCGCGACCGGCTGTCGCAGGAAGTCAGCAAGGCCGAGCGCAGCGGCGAACCCCTGGCCTTGCTGTTCATCGATCTCGACCGTTTCAAGGAAGCCAACGATTTGCTCGGCCATGACGTCGGCGACGTGTTGCTGATGCGCGCCGCCGAACGCATCAGCGCCAGCGTGCGCGCTTCCGACACCGTGGCGCGGCTCGGCGGCGACGAATTCACCGTGATCCTGCCGGAAGCGGAAAACGCGACCGCCGTCGATCACGTGGCCGAAAAGATACTCGAGACCCTGAGCAAGCCGTTCTGCCTCGGCGACGAAATGATCTATCTCTCGGCCAGCATCGGCATCACGCTGTACCCGACAGATGCCGCCGATCCGGAAGGCTTGATCCGCAACGCCGACCAGGCGATGTATGCCGCCAAGCGGTCCGGCCGCAACCAGTACAGTTATTTCACGGCGACGCTGCAGGAAAGGGCCCGTTCGCGCCTGCGCCTGATCGCCGAATTGCGCGAGGCGCTGGCCGCCAACCAGTTCCGCGTCCACTTCCAGCCGATCATCGACTTGCGCGAGGGCCGCATCGCCAAGGCGGAGGCCTTGCTGCGCTGGTGCCATCCGGTGCACGGCGTGTACTATCCGTCGGAGTTCATCGGCGTCGCCGAAGAGACCGGCCTGATCAACGAGATCGGCAACTGGGTGTTCATGGAATCGGCGTGGTGGTCGCAGCGCTGGTCGCGCCAGCTCGGCGCGCCGTTCCAGATCAGCGTCAATGCCTCGCCGGTGCAGTTCCACGCCGGCGAGGAGGGCGTCGACTGGGTCAAGCACCTGAACGACCTCGGCCTGTCGCGGAATTGCATCTCGGTCGAAATCACGGAAGGCATGTTGCTCAATGCGTCGGATGACGTCAGTTCGCGCCTGCTGGAATACCGCGATGCCGGCATCCAGGTCGCGCTCGACGATTTCGGCACCGGCTATTCGTCGATGTCTTACCTGAAGAAATTCGATATCGACTATCTGAAGATCGACCAATCCTTCGTACGCGATATGTCGCACAACCAGGGCAGCCGGACCATCGCCGAAACCATGATCATGATGGCGCACAAACTTGGGATGCGGGTGATCGCGGAAGGCATCGAAACCTCCGAGCAGCGCGAACTGCTGGCGCGCGCCGGCTGCGACTATGGCCAGGGCTTCCTGTTCTCGCGGGCGGTGGCGCCGCAGGAGCTGGAGGCGCTGTTGCAGCGTAATTCAGTGGCTGCTTGACGGCCGCCCGCGCATGGCAGCCAGATCGCCTTCGAGGCACGCGCAAGCGACAGGGCAGCGTCGCTGTGGGGCGGCCAAAGCGCCGGCACGGCCGCGTCCCTGCGCTCGAAGGACATAACGTCAATTGACACAACTCGCGTTTGGGCAGCGCGACAAGTTTTTGGCATTTGCTTAGCACGGCAATTCGAGCATCGCGAGAGGTTTGACAGTAGCTGACTGGCGCCGGATACTCGCTTAATCGGCACAGAGACCGCTCATCCGCAACAACGCATGTCCGAACAGTTTCCTTTTCCGATCCGCCAGGAATGCCCGCCCGGCGCCTGCATCTGCGATCGCGATCGCCTGCTGGACGATCCGCGCGGCGATTTGCGCATACTGCGGTTGACCGCGGCCGAAGAAAAGAAACTCGTCGCTCGCATCGAAAGCATCGCCTCCTATACGGAGCTGAAACATATCCAGGAAAAGATGCATGCGCAGCTCGGCATCGTGCTGGAGATCAGGCCGAGCGTGAACGAGGTGCGCACCCTGCGCGGAATCGGCATCCGCGTTGCCGAGCAGCCAGGACTGTGCAAGAAGACCCGGCAAGCCATACCCGCCGCCGTCCGCCGCTGCCTCGAAAGACATCCGGAAATCACCTATGCGATCCTGGATGCGCACGATCTCCTGGGCGCCGGATGAACACCCGGACGGCTAGTCGAGCTCGACGCTTTCCCAAGCATTGAGATCGCGTTGCGACATCCGTGTCCGGTAGGCGCGGCCGATCAGCCACAGCGTCAATGCCGTCGCGGCGCAGGCCAGTTGCCCGAACGCGAGCCCGAGCGTCGATCGGGACAGGACGGGCGCCACGGCGCCGGCCACGATGGCGCCGAGGATCGTCACGGCCGAACTCTGGCACGAGGCGGCGATGCCGCGGATCTCCGGGAACAGGTCGAGCACCATCAGTGTCGCGCCGGGCGCCACGATCGACATGCCGAAGGTATAGAAGAACAGCGGCGCCACCGACCACGGCAGCGCCGGCGGGAAGAACAGGTGATAGGCGGCGTTGGCGCCGGCCGCGCCCAGCAGGAGAAAGAAGCCGATCCGGACCTGGGCATCGATGGACAGCTTGCCGGCCAGCCGATTGGCGGTGAGGGCCCCGCAAAAGACGCCGGACACGGCCGGAATGAAGAGCCAGCCGAAGTCGCCGCTGCCGAGTCCCAAGTGCCGCGTGATGAAGGCCGGCGCCGACGAGATGAACAGGAACAGGCCGGCGAAATTGAAGGCCACCGTGCCGGATTTCAGATGGAACAGCGGCGAGCGGAATACCTGCCGGTAGCTGTGGAACAGGAATCGCGGGCTGAGCTTTTGCCGCTTTTCCGGCGGCAGCGATTCGGGCAGGCGCTTCCAGCAATACCAGAGCAGCAGCACGGCGTACGCGAACAGGAACAGGAAAATCGAACGCCAGTCGAAGATGCGCACGATGGCGCCGCCGAGGATGGGGGCGATGGCCGGCGCGATCGAGAAAATCATCGTCACCAGCGACAGCAGGCGTTCCGCCGCCGGGCCGGCATGCAAGTCGCGGATGATCGCGCGGCCGATCACGATGCCGGCGCCGGCCGAGACGCCTTGCAGGATGCGGAAGGCCCACAGGTATTGCACGCTATGCGCCGCGGCGCAGCCGAGCGAGGCGACTGCGAATACCGCGAGCCAGCCGAGAATGATGTTGCGCCGCCCGAAGGCATCCGACAGCGCCCCGTGCCATAGCGTCATGATGCCGAAGGCCAGCATATAGACGGACAGCGTCTGCTGCACTTCGAGCGTGCTTGCGCCCAGGCTTTGTTCGATGTTCGGAAAGGCCGGCAAATAAGTGTCGATCGAGAACGGACCGAGCATCGCGAGCGCGGCAAGTATTGTGGCGAGGCCGGCGGTGCCGGCGGCGGAGGGCGGGGGCGACGGCTGGTCGGACATGGGGCAAAAGGGTAGGCGGGCAAGCCATGATGATAGTCCACATCGTGAAATCGCGTATTTCGCCCCGGCGCCGGCCGGCCTGACCGAGGGAGTCGTCTAACCCATCCCGGAGAATGGCGATATAGTGTTCTCTTCGTCGATAGAACATCGCTTCCAGCCATACCAGCATGACCAGCATGACCAGCACATCCGAAACCCCATTGTTCAACACCGAGGAAATCGTTCAACTCATGCGGCCGGAACAGACCGGCCCCGACCGCTTCCGGGGACAGAGCCGGCCGATCGGCAGCCCGAACGTATTCGGCGGACAAGTGCTCGGCCAGTCGCTCTATGCGGCCGCCGTCACCGTCGAGAACCGCCGCCCGCATTCGCTGCATGCGCTCTTCATCCTGCCCGGCAACCACAGTCTGCCGATCGACTACGAAGTCGAACGCGTGCGCGACGGCGGCAGCTTCAGCACCCGGCGGGTGGTCGCCTTGCAGGAAGGCAAGCGCATCTTCGTGATGTCGGCCTCGTTCCAGACCGAAGAAGAGGGCTTGACGCACCAGGTGCCGGCGCCCATCAGCGCCGAACCCGAGACCCTGCCCTCCGGGCTCGCGCTGTGGAAGGAGCGGGTCGAGGCGGCCGGGCGCCGGTATTATCCGGCGCCGGTCGATTTCCGCGCCGATCACAAGGGCCATATCTTCGGCGGCCATCCGAGCGGCTTGCTCAAGCAGGTCTGGACCAAGACGCCGGTCGCGCTGCCGGGCGACCGGCTTACCCACGAGACCATGCTGGCCTATGTCTCCGATTACGGCCTGCTCTGGACCGCCTTGCAGCCGCACGGCATTTCGATGGGCGATCCGCGCCTGCAGATCGCCAGCCTCGACCATGTGATCTGGTTCCACCGCCCATTCCGCATGGACGAATGGCTGTTGTTCGCGATGGAGAGCACGAATGCCTCGGGCGGCCGCGGGTTGTGCCACGCGAAGATCTATGACCGCAACGGCGCGCTGGTGGCCAGCGTCGCGCAGGAAGGCCTGATCCGGATCCGCGCGGGGAAATGAGAGGCGCCCTGGGCGCGGACCGCCGTTTTGGCAGCCGCCTCACGCGACCGTTTCGCGACCCGTTTCCTCCCGGCCCAGGCGAGCGCGATACCAGGCTTCGAATTCGTTCGCCTGCATCGGCATCGACAGCAGATAGCCTTGCGCCTGGTCGCAGCCGCGGTCGCGCAGGTAGTCCATCGCCTGTTCCGATTCGATGCCTTCGCCCACTACCTGCAGCTTGAGATTGTGGCCGAGTCCGATGATGGTGCCCGCGATCAGCTGGTTCGATTCGCTTTGCTCGATGCGTTGAATGAACGACTGGTCGATCTTCAGCTTGTCCAGCGGCAGGTTGCTCAGCTGGCTCAAGCTCGAATAGCCGGTGCCGAAATCGTCGATGGCGATGCGCACGCCGAGCCTTTTCAGTTCCTTGAGCGTTTCGATCGCGTCCGGCAGGTTGTCCATGACCGTGGCCTCGGTGATCTCGATCTGCAGGCAGGACGGCTCGATGCCGGCCGCGCGCACCGTTTCGCTTAGTTGCTTGACGAAGGCGCGCTCGTGAAACTGGGTCGGCGAGACGTTGATCGCGACGCTGATCGGCGGCAGGCCTGCGTCGCGCCAGCGCCGGCATTGGCGGCAGGCTTCCGCCGCGACCCAATCGCCGAGGCGGCCGATGAGTCCGGCGGATTCGGCGACCGGAATGAAATCTTCGGGATACATCCAGCTGCCGTCTTCTGTCCGCAGGCGCGCGAGCGCCTCGACGCCCGAGAGACGGCCGGTGCCGAGATCGACGATCGGCTGGTAGAACAGGGTGAAGCCGTTCTCTCCCAAAGCGTGTTTGAGCCGGACTTCGAGCCGCAGCCGATCGTGCGCGCTTTCGTCGAGCCCCGGCGTATAGAGCTGGAAGTTGTTGCGGCCGGCCTTCTTGGCCGCGTACATCGCCAGATCGGCGCAGCGGATCAGCGTTTCGAGATCGTCCGAGTGCGTCGGGAACAAGCTGATGCCGATCGAGGGCGAGACCGAGAGCGTCACCGAACCGACGTCGATCGGCTGACCGATCTGGTTGAGGATGTTCTGCGCCACGGTCATCGGCCCATGGCTCGAGTCGATGCGCGGCAGCACGACGATGAATTCGTCGCCGCCCAGGCGGCTGACGACATCTTCCTTCCGGACGCAGAGCAGCAGGCGGCGCGCGACTTCCTGCAGCAGCTTGTCGCCGACGTCGTGTCCGTAAAGATCGTTGACCGCCTTGAAGCGGTCGAGGTCGATGAACAGGACGGCGCCGCCGGTGTAGTGGCGACCTGCCATCGCGAGCAGATGATTGCAGTATTCGAACAGCAGGGCGCGATTCGGCAAGCCGGTCAGACTGTCGTGCTGGGACGCTTCACGGGCGCGCTTTTCCGACAGCTTGCGGTCGGTGATGTCGATCGACGAGCCGATCATGCGCACCGCTTCGCCGTTGAGGTCGAAGAATGTCTGCCCGGTCGCGCTGATCCAGCGCTCCTTGCGGTCACGCAGGCCGATGATCCGGTATTCGGCGTGATATCTGCCGCTGCCGCCGGGACGTACGGCGTCCTGCAACAAAGCCTGTACGCGGGCACGGTCGTCGGGATGGATGCCGTTCAGGAAAAGATCGTAGGTGACGGCAGCGTCGCGCGGCAGGCCGAACAGGCGCTTGAGCGTCTCGGTCCAGATCACTTCTCCGGTCTTGGGGAAGTATTCGAACAACCCGATTCCCGTGACTTCGGTGGCGAGCCGGAGTTTTTCCGCGCTTTTCAGAAGCGCGGCCTCGACTTTCTTGCGCTCGGTGATGTCGGTGGCGAAGAATACCGCTCCTTGGATATTGCCGTCGAGTTTGACCGGTGAAGCGGTGCATGACGCAAAGAAGGTGGATCGATCCTTGCGGATTACGACCCAGATGAAATCGCGCGTCGTTTCGCCTCGCGTGGCGGCGCAATACGCCTGACATTGCTCCGCGGGGGCAGGCGTGCCGTCCGGGAAACGATGATGAATCGTTTCCCGGATGGTGCGCCCGAAAATCTCATGATCTTCAAAACCGAAAACGCGCCGCGCTTCGGGGTTTTGATAAGTAATGCGGCCGTGCGCGTCAGTCACGAAAATGGAATCGGCAGCCTGTTCCGCGATGCTGCGATAAATTGCCAAGTTGGTTTTCATACCGCATCCCGAATAGTCGGTTCGACTTGGCATGCGGGATTTTGTTCGGTCCCGTTTGCCTGCGGAACGAAAGCCGGGCGTGACTGCGGTCCTGCCCTGATATTTGTCAATTATCCTTTTTCCATCGAAATGCGTTTGCGAATCGCCATGCCTTCTTGTGAGCCTTGGCATGTATGAGATTGGTCACGCCGATCAGGTTGCTTGTGTAAGCGCGTTCCAGACGATCGATCATCTGCGAGAGTTCCGCCGAGCGGGGGCGATAGCGGTAAAGCCGTGCCTGCCCATAAATGCATTCCGCCATGCCGGCCGCTTGCAATTCGGAAAGCAGCGCTTGCGCCGCCTTTTCCGTCAAATAGAGACGTTGCGCCGCGTGTTTTGCATCCCAAGCCATGCGATGTTCTCGCCGAAGGAGCAGAATGGCCTCCAGATAGGGTACGGAGGGAATATTGAGCTGAATGAAACATGCGATATCGTCGGGGATGGGTTCCCGATCCATAATTTCCGGGCGCGAAAAATGTCGAATGCGCGTAGGATACGGCAGGTTGGGGCCAAAGGCCGGAATTTAAGATTTGCTTAAGTTTCGTTGGGCAATATTCCAACCTCGGTTTTCTGTCGGCTCGGTCCGGCGGCCGACTTGATCAGGAAGAAATATCTTGTTTCCTCGTCCGTTATCCGGCGCTGCGGCGCCCTTTCTTCCTGCATGCGGCGATCGATGAAGATCCTGCTTGCCGAAGACGATCGCATGATCGGCGAAAACATCCAGATCGCCTTGGACGGCGAAGGCATCGCCGTGGATTGGGTGCGGGACGGCATCGCCGCCGAGGCCGCGCTCCATGCGCAAACGTTCGACGCCGTACTGCTCGATCTCGGTCTGCCCCGTAAGGATGGCATCGACGTGTTGCGCTATCTGCGCGCGGCCGGCAACCGAACGCCGGTGCTGGTGCTGACGGCGCGCGACACGGTGCCCGAGCGCGTGCTGGGTCTCAAGGCCGGTGCCGACGACTATCTCGTCAAGCCCTTCGATCTCGAAGAATTGATGGCGCGGCTGCATGCCCTGGTACGGCGGGCGCGAGGCGGCGATATCGTTTACCGGAACGGCAATGTCAGCGTCAATCTCGAAACGCGCCAGGTCGTCATCGGCGGCCGGCAGGTCGTGCTGTCGTCGCGCGAATGGGCGGTGCTCGATGCGCTGCTGACGCGGCCCGGGGCGATCTTGTCGCGCGCGCAGCTCGAGGAACGGTTATACGGCTGGTCCGGCGAAGTGGAAAGCAATGCGATCGAGGTCTATATCCACGGCTTGCGCAAGAAACTCGGCCAGCAGTTCGTCGTCAACGTGCGAGGACTCGGCTACATGGTCGGAAAGGGCTGATGGGATCGCTGCGTATCCGCCTGCTGCTCTTGCTCGGCGCGGCGATCCTGCTGGCGACGATCGTGCAGTTCGCGGCCACTTTCCGCGCTTCGATGCAGCGCGCCGATACGCTGTTCGATTTTCACATGCGTCAGATGGCGCTTGCCCTGCAGGACAGCACCTTCGAGCAGATCGAGTGGCACGCGCCGGGCGCGGAACAGAATCCGTTTTTCGAATTCATCGTCCAGGTGTGGAATGCCGACGGCATCCGTATCTATCAAACCAGCAGCTATCGCACGCTGCCGCCGCGCGCGCCGCTCGGCTACGCGGTGGTCAAGGCAGGAAACAGCGACTGGCGCACCTACGCCGTCGCCAGCCGCGGCCGCGTAATCCAGATCGCGCAGCGCCTCGACAGCCGGCGCCAGCGTGCCATCACGATCGCCTTCGAATCGGTGTGGCCGCTGCTGCCGGTGTCGCTGCTCCTGCTCGGCGCGGCATGGTGGGTCGTCACCAGCGCGCTGTCGCCGCTCAACCGCGTCGGCCGCGAATTGTCGGCACGCAACGCCGACTCGCTCGCGCCGGTGAGCGATACCGGCGTGCCGCGCGAGGTGCGCGGTCTCATCGGCGAGCTCAATTCGCTGCTCGGACGCCTGGCGTTCGCGATCGAAGCGCAGCAGCGCTTCGTCGCCGATGCGGCGCATGAACTGCGGTCGCCGCTGACCGCGCTCAAGCTCCAGGTGCAGACGCTGATCCGAGCCCGCGGCGACGAAGCCCGGAAGCAAGCGGTGCAGCGCCTGGCCGACGGCGTCGAACGCGCCGCCCGCCTGGTCGAGCAATTGCTCGTGCTGGCGCGCCAGGGATCGCGCACCGACTTGTCCGAACCCGCCGGCGCATCGCTTGCCGATGCCGTCCGGCAAGCCGCCGCCGACACGATGGTGCTGGCCAATGCGCGCGGAATCGAGCTGGAATGCCGCGGCTTCGCGGACGTTCGCATCGCCGGCAATGCCGGCGATCTGCACATGCTTGCACGCAACCTGCTCGACAATGCCGTGCGCTATACGCCCGTCGGCGGAAAAGTGTTGATCGACCTCGCCGATCTGCCGGATGCGGCGGTGCTGACGATCGAGGATTCCGGCCCGGGAATCCCGGCCGACAGCCGCGACCGCGTATTCGACAGGTTCTACCGCGTGCCGGGCACCGATATGGACGGCAGCGGCTTGGGGTTGGCCATCGTGAAGGCCATCGCCGAACGGCATGGCGCCGCCATTTCCTTCGGCGAGTCTTCGATCGGCGGCTTGATGGTCAGCGTATCCTTTCCCCATGCTCGGCCGGATTGAGGCTTCATAAGACCGGTTTAAGGTTGGCTTAAGTGTTCTCGGGCACCATGTGGCAATCCCGAGCGATTTCGAATCCGGCGGGCGAAGCCGAACCGGCTTCCCGCCACCGAGGCACTAGAGTAGCGATCAGTGCAGAGTAAAGCGAGTACGATCCGCTTTTTAGAGCTCCCTTCCGCGCGGAAGGGAGCATTTTTTTTTCCCGTCACTCCACCGGAGTGATCCGCCGAGGGCGCGGAATATGCGGCCATCGGCAGCGCCCATGGCATGGTCGACATGGCGATTCGTCGCTTTCGGGAAGAATTCGAGTCGTTCTAGAAGACCCGGCAATTCGTCTCGATCCCGTCCAGCCTGAATGCCATGTCGTCACTGAAGCGATAGAGATATTCATCTTCGCCGTTTTTCTCGAATCCCATGCGCAGCGCCAACATGGCGACGCCCCGGCCGCGCGGCGCGATGAGGAGGGTGTCGCACAATTTCTCTTCCTTGGCGTACTGCTTGCACTTGGCAAAGAGGTTGGTGCCGATGCCGCGCCGTTGCCTGGCGTCGGCGACGACGCAGGCTAGTTCGCCCCGTCTCTCGTTGTCGACATCGCGAATGCTCAATTCGACGATCGCGATCAATTTGCCGTTTTCGCGGGCCGTCAGCAGACGATACTTGTCGCCGGAGCCGGCGCAGAGATCCAGGTACTTGTTGATATCGCCTTCCTCTTGCTTGAGACAGGAGAAGCGCGAGTTCCAGGACGTTGTGCCGACGTCGTCGCGGAAAAACTGCACGAGTTCGGCCCTCAGGGCGGCCGACTCTTTCAGCGCGCCGCCGGTATGCCATTCGAACGCGGTCGGATTGATAGTCTGCGAGGAGCGAGGCGAAATCAGGCTGGGCGAGGTCGATAGAATCATTATCTTCCCGAACGATTCATGTGGTTCAAAGGCATGGCGGAGGAGCGCGACGGCCTGTCGCGCAAACGATGAGTGGCGATTGCCCGGGCATTCGTTCAATCCATCGACACAAAATTGAACGATGCGGGTCTGTTTGTCCACCAATGTGGAAGTCCGCGGCATGGACTTCCATTCTTTTTCCGACCATCCCATGTCAACGGAACCGACATGCTGACTTCGTCTACCATTACCCCCAATACCATCGCCCGGTCTTCCACGCCCGATGAGACGGCGCAGGGCGATCGCGCATTGCACCGCATCCGATTGGTCGGCCGCCAATTGCTGAGCGCGGAAGAAAGGAACATCGACGCGCCTCTTCCTCTTATGAAGGTAACGCTCGAGGAATTGGAACAGGCCGTCATGGCCGAACCGGCCTTTCGGCAATATCTGAACAGGCATGCCGGCACCGGCAAGGAATCCTTGGTCAAGCGGCAATGGCTGCTAGATCTGGCCGCCGCGGTGAATGGAAAGCTTTCCGGCATGCGGCCGGGCGAGCGTGGAATCGAGCTCACGTTCAGATTCCGCAAAGCATATAAGGACGTTCATCACATCGCGGCCGGGGCGCTCTGGCGCGACGAGGAGGGCGGGCTCAAGCTGGGATTGGCGCATCAGGAAAGCATTCCAATAGGAAACAGCGGGCGCTCTCAAGGTCTAGTTTTCGATACCTTCAGCACCGAACGCTATTTCCAGGACAAGCGTGCTCCCGTCCTGTCCTCGATGGAGCGGCATGGTCCGCCGGATGTCATGGTCCGGACTTGCGCCTATCCGCAGAACATCTCGGTGATGGCGAAGTGGTTGAACGATGAAGAAAACTGTCGCCATCCCTATGGTTTCGATGGGAAGAAGAACGAGCAGGGCTTTCATGAGCTGACCTGCTTTTCGATTACCAGCGCGGTGCACAAAAGCCTGCGCGGCGAATTTTCCTATGTAGACACGAAGCCGACCCTGCCGGATGGCTTCAGGGACGTTATCGTCGACCTGTTCGGAAAGGAAAGCTATGAGAGGTAGAGGAAACTCAAACTAAGCAATGGCCAGGATGCCGACCTGGAAGCTCTTTCGGACCGAGAGCGCATACGCGGTTTCCTGTGCGCCGGCGCCCACTGGGGCGACGGCGAGCAGTGGGATGTCAGCCCGGTCGCCTTGCGTTCCAGGTTTTGAGCGCGGAGGAGGTAGACATGCACGATGGGAATCCGCAGCCTTCGCTCGTCTGCTGTCCGGACGCGCCGCCGGCGGAGGAGCGCTTCTGTCGGCTGTTCGCCGAAACGGCCGGAATTCTTGGCGTCCCGGTCGCGGCCGCCGCCCCTGTCACCAGGCAGTGGCTGTTGTCATTCGATGGTCAAGCCTTTTCGATCATCGTCAAGGAAGCGGCATCCGATGCCGGCGTCATCATCGTGCAGGATTTCGGAATCGTCCCGGAAAACGATGCTTGCTCGGTGGGCATGCGGATGCACCACCTCAATTTCAATAACTGTCTTGGCGGACGGCGGCGGAGCTTCCCGTTGTTTTCCGTCGATCCGAATACGCAGTCCGCCGTACTGATGGAGTATCTCGAGCTGGAGGCGTTGAACGGCGTCTTGTTGTTATATCGCATTCGAGAAATGGCGGCGTTCGCGCGCACCTTCGGGCAGACATGAAGAGGGCGGCTCGCTCATTCATGTAGCGCGTCCCGGAGCCGCGCCAGGCGCGTCGCGATCTCATGCACGGGCGCCACCAGATCGGCGCCTGCCCGGGCGATGGCGGCCTCGGGCATCATCTTCGCCGTCGCTTCGTCCGGCGACTGGACCCAGGCCAGTCCGCCGCAGGCCCGGATAGCGGCCAATCCCGCCGCGCCGTCGGCGCTGGCGCCGGTCAATACGATGCCCAGCAGGCTGTCGCGATAGGCGAAAGCCGCCGACTCGAACAGCACGTCGATCGACGGCCGCGAGTAATTGACCGGCGCGTCCCCGGACAGGGAGAGCGTCTTGTCCGGCTCGACCAGCAAGTGATAATCGGGCGGCGCCAGGTAGATGCGGCCTGGTTCGATGCATTCCTTGTCTTCGGCTTCCTGGATCGGCAACACGCAATGGCTGGAAAACACGTGTTGCAGGGAAGTGCCGCCGGTCGGCGGCAAATGGACGACCACGACGATGGCGGCCTCGAATCCGGCGGGCAAGGCTCCGAGCAGCGTGCCGATGGCCGCGACCCCGCCGGCGGAAGCGCCGAGCACGACCGCGTCGATGCGCCGCGCGGCGGAGGCGGCGGAAACCGGCGATGGCGATGAAGGCTGGCGCATGTTCCGCTCTTTCATAAGCGCCGATAGATGCGTTCCTTCGGCAGGAACTCGCTATAGGCGGATGCGTGGCTCATGAAGCGCAATGTTTCCTTGGCTCCAAGCCCGAGGAAGCCGCGGTGGATGAGCGAGTCGGTAAACAACCCGACGGCGCGGTCCTGCAAGGGGCGATCGAAATAGATCAGCACATTGCGACACGATACCAGATGGACTTCCGAAAAGACGCTGTCGGTGGCCAGGCTGTGATCGGCGAACACGAGATGACGGCCGAGTTCGCGGTCGAACAGGACGCGGCTGTGATCGGCCGTGAAATAATCCGACAGCGATCTCGTGCCGCCGGCTTCGAGGTAATTGGCGCTGAATTGCGCGACGCGTTCGATTTCATAGATGCCGGCCTCGCCTTTCTTGAGCGCTTCCGGATTGATGTCGGTGGCGTAGATGATGGTGCGGTCAAGCAGATCTTCTTCGGCCAGCATGATCGCCATCGACCAGGCCTCTTCGCCGCTGCTGCAGCCCGCCACCCAGATCTTGAGCGAAGGATAGGTGCGCAACACCGGCACGACATGCTCGCGCAATGCCCGGAAATAGGCGGGATCGCGGAACACTTCGCTGACTTGGACGGTGAAATATTGCAGCATTTGCGCGAATATCTCCGGTTCGTGCAGGATGCGGTCCTGCAGCTGCGACGCGGTCTTGCAGGCGAAGCGTTCCATCGCCTGCCGGACGCGCCGCCGCACCGACGCGATCGCGTAATGCCGGAAGTCGTGCTGATAGCGCAGATAGACGCCTTCGAGCAGCAGCTTCAGTTCGATATCGAAGTGCGGATCGGCTTTTGTCATTTCGGCATCCAGATCCGGGTCAGCGAGACCAGCTTATCGATGTCGATCGGCTTGGCGATATAGTCGTTGGCGCCGGCTTCCAGGCAACTCTTGCGGTCGTCTGCCATGGCCTTGGCGGTCAGGGCGATGATCGGCAACCGGGCCAGTTCCGGCCGTTTGCGGATTTCGCGCGTCGCGGTCAATCCATCCATTTCCGGCATCATCAAGTCCATCAGCACCAGGTCGAAATCGCGGGCCGCCTTGCCGCCGTCCAGCTTGGCGAGCGCTTCCTTGCCGTTGCGGGCGATCTCGACCTCGGCGCCGAGCGGCTCGAAGACGCTGGTCAGCGCGAAGATGTTGCGCACGTCGTCTTCGACCAGGAGAATCTTGCGGTTTTCGAAGGCGGTGTCGCGTTGTTTGGCTTGCAGCAGGAGTTGCTGCTGTGCCGGCGGCAACGCACTTTCGACGCGATGCAGAAATAGCGTCACCTCGTCCAGCAGCCGCGCCGGCGACTTGGCGCTCTTGATGATGATCGATTGCGAATAGCGGCGCAGACGTTGTTCCTCGTCCCGGCTCAGGTTGCGCCCGGTATAGACGATGACCGGCGGAAAGGCGTATTTGCCGCCGTCCGCCATCTTTTCCAGCAAGTCGTAGCCGGAGGCGTCGGGCAACATCAGATCCATGACGACGCAATCGAACGTCGTTTGGGAAATATGCGTGAGCGCCTCGGCGACAGTGCCAGCCATGGTGATCTCGATATCGTCGGCCTTGAGCATCGCTTCCAGGCTTTCGCGCTGGGCCTGGTTGTCTTCCACGATCAGCAGCCGGCGCACGCGGTTCTGGAGCTTGTCTTCCAGCCGGCCGATGGCGGCGAACAACTCGTCGCGCGCCACCGGTTTCACCGCATAGCCGATCGCACCCAGTTCATAGGCCGCCTGGACCTGGTCGGAACTCGAGACCACGTGGATCGGGATATGCCGGGTAGAGGAGTCGCGTTTCAAGGTCTCCAGCACGCTCAGTCCCGACTGGTCCGGCAGGCCGATGTCGAGCAGGATGCCATGCGGGCGATATTCCCGCGCCAGCCGCACGGCTTCGGCGGCCGTGGTGGCATGAAGACAATCGAATTTCCGTTCATGCGCCAGATCGCGCAGCACGGCGGCGAAGCGCTGATCGTCTTCGATCAGCAGGATCAGCCGCTCGTATTGCCGGTGCCGGCGATCGTCCTCGACGGCGGCCGGCGCATCCTCGGTCTCTTGGACGTCGCCGGTAACCCGGCGCGGCGCTTGCCTGGGCGCGGGGCGCGGTGCGGGCGCGCGGGGAGGCGAGGGCGGCGACGGAGAGGAGTCGGCGGGTTGTTCCCGCTCGTGGCGCGGCGGCAGGCGCCGCAGCTCGACCGGAATCTCGAGCGTGAAAACGCTGCCCTGACCGGGAGAGCTCTGCAGGCGGATCTCGCCGCCCAGCAAATGCGCCAGTTCGCGCGAGATCGACAGCCCCAGCCCGGTGCCGCCGTAGGTCCGGCTCGTCGTTCCGTCAGCCTGCCGGAACGCCTCGAATACGAAATCCTGTTGATGCTCGGGAATGCCGATCCCGGTATCGCGCACGGCAAAAGCGATGCGGCCGGCGCCGGCCGGGAAGGCATGCACCGCGACTTCACCGCGTTGCGTGAACTTCAGCGCATTCGAGATCAGGTTCTTCATGATTTGCTGCAAGCGGCCATTATCCGTGGTGAGCATCGGCGGCGCCCCGGGATCGGCCTCGACCGTGAAGGCGAGATTCTTTTCCCTGGCCAGCGGTTCGAACAGCTGGCGCAGCGCATCCAGGATCGAGGCAAGCGAAACCTGTTCCGGCTCGACGTTCATGTGGCCGGCCTCGATCTTGGACAGGTCGAGAATGTCGTTGATCAGCGCCAGCAGCGCCTTGTTCGACGATTGAATCGTCTTTGCATAGCGCACTTGTTCTTCGGTCAGCGTGTTGGTCTTGTTCTCGGCCAGGATCTGGGACAGGATCAGCGAACTGTTGAGCGGGGTGCGCAATTCATGCGACATGTTTGCCAGGAATTCCGATTTGTACTGGTTGGCGCGCGCGAGCTCTTCGGCATTTTTTTCCAGATGCAGCTTGGAACGCAGCAATTCCGCCTTTTGATGTTCCAGCGTCTGCGATTGCTCCTCCAGTTGGGCGTTGTTCGCTTCGAGTTCCACCTGCTGGTTCTCCAGCCGCGCTTGCGATTCGCGCAGAACCCGGCTCTGCTCCTCGAGTTCCTCGTTCGTGACTCGCAATTCCTCGTGCTGGCTTTGCAATGCCTCGCTCTGCCTTTGCGTCTCTTCCAGCAACTCGTTCAGGTGCGCACGATCCTGCGCGGAGCGCAGCGCGATGCCGGCCGGTTCCGCGATCTGCGCCAGCAATTCGAGTTGGTCGGCGAATGATTGCCGCGTTCCGCAAAAGCCCAGTTCGATGATGCCGCATACTCGGTTGTCGGCCGTTATCGGAGAAATCAAGATGTGCTGCGGGCTGGTATGTCCCAACGAGGAATTGATTTCCAGGTAACCGGGTGGAATATCGCTCACCAACATCGGCCGTCCCTCGCGCGCCGCTTCGCCAGCGAGTCCTTGTCCTACGCCAAGCGGCGGTTCGGCGTCGATCGGACGATCGTATGCGTATGCGGCCAGAAGCAGCAGCCGATCGCCGTCCAGGCGGTACAGTTTTCCGACTTGGGCACCGACATAGGTCGCCAGTTCCTGCAGCAGGTTGTGGCCTAGCGTATGCACGTCCTGGTCGCCCGACATGCTTTTGCCGACCTCGATCTTTCCGCGCTGCAGCCATAGTGCCTGGCGTGAATGAAGATTGTCGCGCACCACGCGTCCCACCAGGTGGGCGACGCCGAAGATCACGACGACGCCGAACATGCGGTTGAGCGCCGAGGGAACATCGGCCGCTCCCTCCGGCGAAAGGAAATAGCCGGCGATGAGCGTGCCCGTACAGGCCGTGCCGACGACGTAGGATGCTTCCGGGCGAGACTGGAAAATGCAGAGGGCGACCGGAATCACGTGGAGCATCCAGTCCGAGAACCCGAGAGGGGTGACGGTATCCGCGCCGAACACCACCATGATCGCGGCGGCGATGATGGCGTATACCCTGAGATCCGTTTGCTTATTCAACACCATTGAACTGCTCTGCAATGAATGAGAATCGGGGATATCCGTCGAATGTCCTCAAGCTGCCGTCCGGAGAAGCACGGGATGAGAGGATTCATCCGACCAAGCATAGCGCAGCAGATTCGGGGGCTCGCCAAGTAAACGTTTGCGGCTAGAACTATCGCAAAGCCGGACACCGACAGCGGCAGGCCGGAATCGGGAAACGGATGACGCGCGAATTCGCCTGGAAGGGCCGCCAAGGGGACTTGCATCGAAACGCCGATTCGTTGAGAATCATCAACTTCTGTGCAAAAGAATGTGCAACTTGCTTGTGATGTTTCGCAGGGGCGTGCACAATCTCCAGCCGCAGGAACCAGGCAGTACCAGGAGTCGAACCCGCCACTTCCCAGTTTTCATGCGCGATTATCTTGATTCATCGACATCGTGCATGTTCCCAGCCGGTTGTTCCCCAGGTAATCTCCGTTCATCGGATGCGTTTTGCGCGCGTTCGTTCGCTTTACACTAACTTGATGACAGCTACATCGTTCCAGATTCTTGTCGTCGAAGATAATGAGGATTCCCGAGAGTTGCTTGGGGAAATGCTGCGCGTTCTCGGCCACGAAGCCTATTGCGTGCCGACGGCCGAAGCGGCGATCGGATCCTTCGGCGAGCGGCGCTTCGATGTCTTGCTCGCGGATATCAATTTGCCCGGGATGTCGGGCATCGCATTGGCCGAGCGGCTGACGGCGCGGGCACCGGGCCTGAAAATCATTTTCGCCTCGGGTTACGGCTACCTCATCGCCGACCGGACCAGCTTCGATTTCATCCTGCTCCCCAAACCTTACACCCTCGACCAGCTCAGGCATGCGCTCGATACGGTGTGCTAGTTTTTCACCGCAACGATAGCGGACGATCCGAATCGGGCCGCGGCAACAGCAAGGGAACGGCAAAAGAATGGCAAGAAACGCCTCTTCCCCGTACCGGCCAAACGGACAGGATGCGGGGGGATTTTTCCGCGTCGCGAGCCGCGATCCGGCTGGTATAATCCGCCCACCATTTGTCCGATGCGATTTTTCATGCGCCGTTTCCTTTGTATTCTGCTGCTGGTGCTTGCTCCGTTGCATGGCTTCGCCATGCAAAGCGGCTGGTATGCCGAGGGAAACGCCTTCGATCTTGCCCATGAGATCGACCACTTGACGGGGGCGACGCATCATCATGGCGACGACCATGGCGACGTGCATTACGACGATTCGAGCGATTCCGCCAAACATTTCGCCGAACATTCCGCCTCCAACCAGTGCGCCGCCTTGCCGTCGGCGATGATGCCGCCGTTCGCGGTCGCGGCTTCCAGGGCGACTATTCCCGAGCCGCAGCATTACATTCCCGATCCTTTCCCCGAACGCTTGCAGCGTCCTCCTTCTTTCGCCGGCTGATCCGCCGAGGTTGTTTCCGCATTTCCTTTCCCGCTTGTAGCGAACGGCAGCCGTTCGTGCATGAGCGGGCATGCCTGATCGGCCTTGCCCGGCCAACCGCGCGCGGTCGGCCGGGCATATGGTGCGGAATATCTTCGGCCTGGCTTTCCGAGTCCGAATGAAGAGAGATTGCATGCCTATGTATTTACCGATTCGAACCGCCGTCCTGGCGGTGTCGCTCTTGGCCTTGGTCTGGATGGCGCCCAAGGCGCTGGCGCAGGACATTCCGCGAGTCGTTCCTCTGACCGCGCAACCAGACTTGAAGTCCGCCGTCGACGCGGCATGGCGCAGATCGCCGCAAGCGCGGACGCTCGAAGCCGGACGCGAGGAAATGGCCGCCGGCCGCGAGGCGGCCCGCTCCTGGATCGCCGGGTCTCCGGCGCTCGGCCTGGTACAGCGCAGCGACCGCTGGAACGGCAGGGCCGGCGCCAGGGAATCCGAGATATCGCTATCGGCGCCGGTCTGGCTTCCGGGCCAGATGGCGACGCGCCGCATTCAGGCCGAGGCCGGCGCCGACGATCTGGAAGCCCGCATCGCCGCCGCCCGTCTTGCTATCGCCGGGGAAGTCCGCGAACGTTTGTGGGCCGTCGTCGCCGCCCGCGAAGCGCTGGCCGAGGCCGGCAACCGCCGGCAATATCTCGAGGCCATCGCGGAGGAGGTCCTGCGGCGGGTCGGGGCAGGAGATCTGGCCCGGACCGACGGCATGCTGGCGCGACAGGAGGCCCTGGCCGCCAGGGCGGCCGCGCTCGATGCCGAGCAACGATTGCGGGAAGCCTTGTCGAGCTATACGGTGCTGACCGGATTGCCCGACATTCCCGCAGCGGAGCCGGAACCGATCGCGCCTGCCATGACGGAACCGCATCCGCGCTTGCTGGCCGCGCGGGCGGCGCTGATGCATGCCCGGGCGGCGCTGGACGTCGTCGACAGCACCCGTAGCGAACCGCCGACGCTAGGTGTCGCGCTACGGCGCGAACGAGACGGCGCGGCAGCGGCGGCGAGCTCCAGCGTGACCTTGTCGCTCGAGATTCCGATCGGCACCGCAGCGCGCAACCGCCCCCTCGAAACCGCGGCGCGTACGCGAGTCGAGTCCGCCAGCGCCGAGGCGGCCCAGGCCGAAGCGGCGTTGCAAGCCGAGATCGAACTCGCGCGGCAGCGCCTGGCGGCATCGCAAGCGGCGCTGGATGCCGCTTCCTCGCGCGCGACGCTGGCGCGCGATCACGCCCGCCTGATCGAAAGAGCCTTTCGCCTCGGCGAGCGCGGATTGGCCGACATGCTGCGCGCGCAAAGCCTCTTGCATGAGGCCGAGGCCGCCGAACGGCAGCAACGCGCGGCGCTGGGACTGGCCCACGCCCGTCTCAATCAAGCTTTGGGAATCGCACCATGAAACCGATCACCTGCATTCTGTTTTACCTGCTGACGATGTCCGCCGCGCTGGCGCATGGCCCCGACGGCGATCATGCGCATGGGGACGCCCCGACGACGCCCGTCCGGAGCGACGGGCGGCCGCGCGTCGAAACGTTCACAGAAACCTATGAACTCGTCGGCGAGCTCCGCGAACAGGAATTCGCCTTCCTGATCGACCGTTACGAAACCAACGAGCCGGTATTGGACGGCAAGGTGGAAGTGGAACTCGGCGGCCTCAAGGCGATCGCCGGTTTCCGCGCCGATCATGGCGACTACGCCGTCGACGACCAGCGCCTGCTCAAGGTCCTGCGCCAATCCGGCAATCATGCGCTCGTGTTCACGGTCGCGGCAGGGGAGGAGAGCGATCTGCTCGAAGCCACGCTGCGGGTGGGCGAACGCGCCGACGGCAGCGCGCCGTCCGGCGATTTCTTGTCTGCCGCGCTCTGGTTCGCCGCCGGCATGCTGACCGTCGCCGCGCTCGCCGGCATCGCGTTCGGCAGGATCCGCCGCGGATTGACGATGAGGAGATCGCGATGAAAAACTTGCTCAACGCAATCGTGTGCGCGGCCGCGCTGACGGCGGCAAGCGCTGTCGCCGGTCCCGGCGCCCATGGCCCGAACGGCGAACATCTCGATACGCCGGCGCCCGCGACCGCCGCCGGACTGGCGCGCCTGCCCGACGGCAGCGTCAACGTTCCCAAGCTCGCCCAGCGCCGCATGGCGATCCGCACGCAACTGGCGCGCGAAGACGAGCATCCGCTGACCGTGGAGCTCAACGGCCGCGTCGGCATCGATCCTAACGCCGGCGGGCGGGTGCAGGCGCCGTTCGCCGGCCGCATCGAACCGGGGCCGAAAGGTTTGCCGCTGGCCGGCCAGCGGGTCGAAAAAGGGCAGGTGCTGCTCCACGTGCGTCCCGTGGCCGGCGCGATCGAGCGCGCCAACCAGCAAGCGCAGCTCATCGAAATCCAGGCTGGCCGGCGCCTGGCAGAGCAACGCGTCAAACGGCTCGAGGCGCTCGAAGGCACGGTTCCGCAAAAGGAGATCGATGCGGCACGGGCCGAAGCGGCGAGCCTGGCCGGCCGTGAAAAGGCGGTGGCCGCGAGCGTCGGCGGCAGCGAGGCGGTGACCGCGCCTGTTTCCGGCGTCATCGCGGCGGCGAACGCCGTGAACGGCCAGGTCGTCGAAGCGCGCGACGTGCTGTTCGAGATCGTCGATCCGCGCCGGATGATGGTCGAGGCATGGACCTCGGATCCTGGGCTCGCGGACCGCATCGAGCGCGCCAGCCTGGCCGGCGCCGCCGGCGTCGAGCTGACGTTCCTCGGCGGCGCCCGCAGCCTGCGCGACGGCGCCTTGCCGATCCAGTTCCGGGCCTTGGGCGGCAAGGCGGCGCTTGCCGTCGGACAACCGGTCACCGTGCTCGCCCGGCTCGCCGAAAAGATCAAGGGCATCGCCTTGCCGGCGCAGGCGGTCGTACGCAGCCCAGCCAACGAGCCGATCGTATGGATCAAGTCGGGCGCCGAGCGTTTCGTCGCGCAGCCGGTCGAGGTCAAGCCGCTGGATGCCGGGACGGTCGTGGTGGTCAAGGGCCTGTCTGCCGATAACCGCGTCGTGGTGTCGGGGGCGGCGCTGATCAACCAGATCAGATAGGAACCGACATGTTCAACTGGATAGTCCGTTTCAGCCTGGCGAACCGCCTGTTCGTGCTGGCGGCGGCCGTGCTGCTGATGGCGTACGGCGCGCTCATGGCGTCGCGCACTCCGGTCGACGTTTTTCCCGACCTCAACAAGCCGGTGGTGACGATCATGACGGAAGCCGGCGGCATGGCGCCGGAGGAAGTCGAACAACTGGTATCGTTCCCGCTCGAGACCTCGCTCAACGGCATGCCGGGCGTCACGCGCGTACGCTCGGTGTCCGGCGCCGGGCTGTCGATCGTCTACGCCGAGTTCGACTGGGGCACCGACGCCTACCTGAACCGGCAACTGGTCTCGGAACGGCTCACGCTGGTACGGGAGCAACTGCCGGACGGGATCACGCCGATCATGGGCCCGGTGTCGTCCATCATGGGCGAGATCATGCTGATCGCCTTGCCGATCGATCCGTTGAAGGCCGACCCGATGCAGGCGCGGGAATATGCCGACTTCATCCTGCGCCCGCGGCTGCTGTCGATTCCGGGCGTTTCGCAAGCGATTCCGATCGGCGGCGAGGTGCGCCAGCTGCGGGTCGAGCCCGATACCGCGCGCATGGCGCAGTTCGATGTCACGCTGGAACAGATCGAGGCCGCCCTGCGCGGCTTCGCGGCCAACACCAGCGGCGGCTTCATCGATTTGAACAGCCGCGAATACCTGATCCGCAATCTCGGCCGGACCAACCGGCTGGAAGACATGCAAGGACTGGCCGTCGCCTACCGCGGCGGCACGCCGGTATTGCTGGAGCAAGTCGCGTCGGTGCGCCATGCGGCGGCGCTCAAGCGCGGCGACGCCGGCATGAACGGCAAGCCGGCCGTGATCGTCAGCGTCCAGAAGCAGCCGGCCGCCGACACCGTGACATTGACGCGGGAAATCGAAAACGCCCTGAAGGAACTCAAGCAAGGGCTGCCCGCCGGCATGTCGCCGCCGGAAGTCCTGTTCCGCCAGGCGGACTTCATCGAGGCGTCGATCGGCAACGTCGTCGAGGCGCTGCGCGACGGCACGATCATGGTCGCCATCGTCCTGTTCGCCTTCCTGCTGAATTTCCGCACCACCGCGATCTCGCTGATCGCGATTCCGCTGTCGCTGGCCGTCACGGCCGGCGTCTTCCACCTGCTCGGCCAATCGATCAACGTCATGACGCTCGGCGGATTGGCGATCGCCATCGGCGAACTGGTCGACGATGCCGTGGTCGACGTGGAAAACATCCTGCGGCGCCTGAAGCAGCACCGGCGCGCCGCAGGAGGGCCGTCGGCGCTGGAAATCATCTGGCGCGCATCGGTGGAGGTGCGCTCCGGGATCGTCTATGCGACGGTGATCGTGGTGCTGGTGTTCGTGCCGCTGTTCGCCTTGCCGGGCATCGAAGGCCGCCTGTTCGCGCCGCTCGGCATCGCTTACATCGTTTCCATCCTGGCCTCGATGCTGGTCTCCATGACGGTGACGCCGGTGTTGTCCTACTATCTGCTGCCCGGGATGAAGCAGCTCCGGCACGGCGACAGCCCTTTGGTGCGCCGCTTGAAGGCGTGGGATGCGAGGATCCTGCATTGGTCGCTCCCCCGCGCGAAGGCGATCCTGGCGCTCGCCGCACTGGCGGTGGCGGCGGCCGCGGCCTCGGTGCCGTTCTTCCCGCGCGCCTTCCTGCCGCCGTTCAACGAGGGATCGCTGGTGATGGGAATGACCTTCACGCCCGGCACTTCGCTGGCGGAGGCGAACCGCATGGGGGCGCTGGCCGAAACGCTGATCAAGGAAGTGCCGGAGGTGAGCAAGGTCGGGCGCCGCACCGGCCGCGCGGAACTCGACGAACACGCGGAAGGAGTGCATTCCTCGGAGCTCGACATCGACCTGAAGCGTTCGGCGCGCGAACGCGAGGAGATCATGGCCGATCTGCGCGCGCGGCTTACCGTCATTCCGGCGTCGATCGCGATCGGGCAGCCGATCTCGCATCGCCTCGATCATCTGCTGTCCGGCGTGCGCGCCCAGATCGCCCTGAAGATATACGGCGACGATCTCGACACCTTGCGCGGGCTGGCCGAAGGATTGCGCGGCCGGCTGGCCGGCGTTCCGGGGCTGGTCGATCTGTCCGTGGAGCGGCAGGTGCTGATTCCGCAGATCAAGGTGCGGGTCGACTATCGCAAGGCGGCGCAGCACGGATTGACGCCCGGCCAGGTATTGAAAGCGCTGGAGACGCTATCCGAAGGCGAGCGCGTCAGCCAGGTGGCGGACGGCCCGCGCCGCTTCGATGTGATGGTGCGCCTTCCGGACCAGCAGCGTTCGCCGCAGGATTTGTCGCGCATCGTGCTCGATAGCCCGGCGGGCCGGATTCCGCTGTCCTCGATCGCGAGCGTGGAGGAGGGCGACGGCCCGAACCAGATCGGCCGCGAAAACGGCCGCCGCCGGATTGTGGTGTATGCCAATACCGACGGCTCCGACATGGCGCGCATCATCGGCGACATCCGGAAAGCCGTGGCGGCGACCGCGGTTCCCGCCGGCTATTTCGTCGGCATCGAAGGCCAGTTCCAGGCCCAGGAACAGGCGACGAAGCTGATCGTCGGTTTGTCCCTGATATCGCTCGCGATGATTTTCCTGGTGCTGTATTCGCGCTACCGCTCGTCGGCGCTGGCGCTGATCATCATGGGGAACATTCCGTTCGCCCTGATCGGCAGCGTGGCGGCGATGTGGATCGCCGGCGTATCGCTGTCCGTCGCCTCGATGGTCGGCTTCATCACGCTGGCGGGCATCGCGACCCGCAACGGCATACTCAAGGTCAGCCATTACATCAACCTGTGCAAGTTCGAGGGCGAAACCTTCGGCGTGCCGATGATCGTGCGCGGCTCGCTCGAACGGCTCACGCCGGTGCTGATGACCGCCCTGGTCGCGGCGTTCGCGCTGGTGCCCCTGCTGCTGGCGGCCGATGCCCCGGGCAAGGAAATCCTGCACCCGGTGGCAGTCGTGATCTTCGGCGGACTGATCAGCTCGACGATCCTCGATTCGCTGTTGACGCCGCTGATTTTCTGGCTGGCCGGCCGCAAGCCGCTCGAAGCGCTGGCGGCCGGCGAGACGCAGGAAGCATATTGAATGAGAACGGGCTGCCGCGGCGGCGCCCAGGTCAAGCCGCCGCATCGATGGAGAAAGTCATGAAGAGATTTCTGGTCCTGGCCGCGGTCGCGCTCGCCGCTACTGCAGGCATCGCGTTCGCGCATGGCGAAAAGCCAAAACACGGCGGCGTCGTCCAATCGACGAAAGATCACCTCAGCTTCGAACTGGTCAGCAAGGACGGCAAGGCGACGCTGTATGTCGAAGATCACGGCAAGCCTGTCGCCACGGCCGGCGCGCACGGCAAGCTCACGATACTGAACGGCGGCGAGAAGACCGAGGTCGCGCTCGCACCCGCCGGCGAGAACACGCTGGCGGCGACCGGCGACGCCAAGCTGCGCAAGGGCGCCAAGGCGATCGCCACGGTGACGTTCGCGGACAAGAAGACGGCGAACGTGCGGTTCTCGCTGAAATAAGCGCAAGCCCGCTTCGGGTTACAATAGCGCCCCGGAAGCGTTCGTCGCGGCATTGGCGACGAACGCGCAACGCGCTTTGTTTCCCATGTCGTTTCGTTCCCGATCCTTCCTGCTGCATGCCGCGCTGCTCGCCTTGCTGGCGATGCTGGCGACCGTCCTGATGCCGGCGGCGGCGCAGTTCGTGCGCGCCGGCGCGCCGGGCGGCATGTATGGGAACGCGTTGACGCTCGGCGAAATATGTTCGGTGTCGGCCGCAGGCAAGTCGGCCGATCCCGCCAAGCAGCGTCCGCAGCACGGCAGCGCCGCCTGCTCCTACTGCACACTGCTCGCCGATCATCCGGGCGTGCCGCCGCAGGCGGCCGTGGCGGTATCGTTCCAGCGGCCGCTATTTTCCTTCCCCCGCCTGTTTTATACCGCGCCGTATCGGCTTGCCGCCTGGGGCAGCGCCGCCCCGCGCGGCCCGCCCGCGCTTTCCTGATCTCCTCCCGTCTCCGGTCGCCCGATCGCCGCTCTTGCGCTCCGCGAGAGCGCGCGAGACTCACGCTTGAGAGGCCGCAAGGCCGCCGCGTCGGTCACCGGTAGCTTTACAGAATGCAACCAGCGGCCGCTGGCCGTTGCGCGCGAGGAATAACGACAGGAATCCGCCTTATGAAATCGGTCAAGCCGCTGCCGCGGCTCGCCTTGCTATGGGCCTGCGCCCACGTTTTTGCCGATCATGCCCAGGGCCAGGGCGTGGCGGCAGAGGGCAGCCTGGAAACCGTCACGGTCATCGGCGCCCACACACCGCTCGATCCGAATCTGCCGACCACGAGCGAAAGCCGGACCGCCGAGCAATTGAAGGAGCAGAATTTCGTCAACGTCGAGGACGCCTTGAAATACCTCCCCGATGTCACGGTGCGCAAGCGTTACATCGGCGACCGCAACGCGCTCGTCGGCGGCCGCTCGGCCGGCAGCCTGCAGGCGCCGCGCGCCCTGGTGTATGCCGACGGTTACCTGGTGTCGCAATTTCTCGGCCAATTCAACGCGCCGCGCTGGAACGTCGTGGCGCCGGAAGAACTGGCGCGGGTCGATGTCCTCTATGGGCCGTTCTCGGCGCTGTATCCGGGCAATTCGATCGGCACCACGATCATCATGACGACCCGCCAACCGAAGACGTTCGAGGCGTCGTTCCGGGTGCAGGCGTTCAGCCAGCGCTTCGACGACGCCGGTTACCGCGATACCTATGCCGGCCACCAGGAAAGCGCCTGGATCGGCGACAAGGCCGGCGCCTGGACGTATACGCTGGACTTGAACCGCCTGCGCAACCGCGGCCAGCCGATGCAATACGTGACGCTGCAGGCGCCATCATCCTCGACCGCGGCGGCGCTGCCGGTGACGGGCGCCGCGGCGGGCGTCGATCCGGCCGGCAAGCCCTGGTATTTCGCCGGTCCGAACGGTTCCGCCCTCGAGGACAATACGCAGGAACAGACCAAGCTGAAACTGGGTTACGACTTTTCGGCGACCCTGTACGGCGAGGCGCTCTACACCCGTTGGCGCAACGACGGCCGGCGGCACGGCGCCACGTTGTTGCGCGACGGCGCCGGCAATCCCGTGTATTCGGGCCTGGTGTCGATCGGCGGCGTGAAATACGGCATCCCGGCCAATGCCTATGCGCCGCAGCGGGTCGAGGAAATCCACGACATGCTGGGCTTCAAGCTGCGTACGCGCGGCCAGCCCGGTTGGAACGCCTCTCTCGTCGCGACGCTGTACGACATCGGCAAGGACCTGACGCGCACCGCCGGCGCCAATCCGCCGGCCGCCCTGGCCGGCGGCGAGGGCACGATCGGCGACAACGGCGGCACCGGCTGGCGGACCGTCGATGTGCAGGGTACCTATACGCCGCCCGGCGTGGCGGCGCCCGGTGCAGCGGCGCATGCGCTGGCCTTCGGTTTCCACAGCAATCGCTACCGGCTTGCCAGCCTGACTTCGCGGACCCCGGATTGGCGGGAGGGCGCGCCGGCGTCTGCGCTTTCCGGCTTTTTCGGCAAGACCTCTTTGCAGGCGCTGTTCGCGCAAGACACCTGGCGCATCGCGCCGCAATGGCGCGCCACGTTCGGCCTGCGCTACGAGCGCTGGAAAGCCTTCGACGGCCGGCGCGCCAGCGCAAGCTCCTCGATTCCCTACGCGGCGCGTTCCGCCGCGGCGTGGTCGCCCAAGGCATCGGTCTCGTACGCGGCGGCCGACGATTGGCTGTTCAAGATATCCCTCGGCAAGGGCGTGCGTTTTCCGACGGTCGCGGAGTTGTTCCAAGGGTCGATCGCCGGAGCCGCGATCGTCAATCACAATCCCGGCCTGCGGCCCGAGCGCGCCTACGCGAAGGAGCTGTCCGGGGAACGCGAGGTCGCGGCCGGCATGGCGGCGGGCACGGTGCGCCTATCGGTGTTCGAGGACGATGTGCGCGACACCATCTACAGCCAAACCAATATCACGGTCGTACCCAACGTCACCAATATCCAGAACATCGACCGCGTGCGCACGCGCGGGGTCGAATTGTCGACGCTCTGGAAGGATGTCGGTCTGCGCGGCCTCGGCCTGATCGCCAACGTCGCCTGGTCCCGCGGCGACATCCTCGGCAACGCCAACAATCCGGCGTTGATCGGCAAGACCTGGGTGCGGGTGCCGCGCGTGCGCGCCAACCTGATGGCGAGCTACCGCCCGAACCGGCGCTGGATGGGAAGTCTCGCGGTCCGGCGCTCGGGGCGGCAATACGGCAGCCTCGACAACAGCGACAGCAATCCCGGCGTCTTCGGCGGCACCTCGAGCTATACCGTGTGGGACGCGAAACTCACCTATCGCTTCGGCAAGCACATCGAGGCCTCGATCGGCATCGATAACCTGAGCGATGTTCACTATTATGTTTTCCATCCCTATCCGGGACGGACCTTGTTTGGAGAAATCCGTGCGAATTTCCAATAATCGATCCCTGGGGCCGCGCATGGCGGCGATCTTGTGCGCCATGCTTGCCGCGCTCGCAGGACTGCCGGCGGCCGCTTGGTCCGCCGGGCAGCATGGCGGCCACGGCCACGGCCACGGCCACGCGGCGCCGGCGGGCGCGGCCAAGCGCACAGCCGAGCTCGGCACCTCGGCGGCCGTCGATAGCGCCGGACGGTTGTGGATCGTCGGCAAGGAAACCGCCGCCGACGGCCAGTACGCGACCGTCCAGGTATCGAGCGACCTGGGACGGACATGGTCCGCGCCGCGCCGCATCCAGGCCCGTCCGGAACCGGTGGCGGCCGAGGGCGAGAACCGCCCGAAGATCGCCTTCGGCCCGCGCGACGAGCTTTACATCACCTACACCAAGCCGCTGGCCAAACCGTATACCGGCGAGATCCGCCTGGTCCGTTCGCTCGATGGCGGCAAGCGCTTCCTGCCGCCGGTGACCGTGCATGCCAATCGCGACCTGATCACGCATCGCTTCGACTCGCTGATCGTCGATCGCGCCGGCCGCGTGTATGTGGCCTGGATCGACAAGCGGGACCTGGAACAGGCCAAGGCGAAAAAGCAGCGCTACCGCGGGGCGGCGCTCTACTACGCGGTCTCGGAAGACAGCGGCGCCAGTTTCCGGGGCGATTTCAAGGTCGCCGACCACTCGTGCGAATGCTGCCGCATCGCGCTCGCCCTGACGCCGGACGACAAGGTGGCGGCCATGTGGCGCCACGTGTTCGCGCCGAACGTCCGCGATCATGCCTACGCGATACTGCCGCCCGACGGCAAGGTCGCCGCGCCCGAGCGCGTGACCTTCGAGGATTGGAAGATCGATGCCTGCCCGCATCACGGCCCGGCACTGGCATTCGACTCGGCGGGCAAGCGCTATCAAGCCTGGTTCAACGTCAAGGCGGAAGAGGGCGGCGTCTTCTTCGCGGCGGCTGCTCCCGGCGCCGCCGCCGAACAGCCGGTGGCGCTCGGCTCGGCGCAAGCCGCGCATGCCGACATCGCGGTGCAGGGGGACGACGTGGTGGTCGCATGGAAGCAGTTCGACGGCAAATCCACCACGATAGCGAGCCGGATGTCGCGCGATCGCGGCAAGACCTGGAGCGAGCTGGAGCTGGCGCGCACCAGCGGTCCGTCGGATCAGCCGCGGCTGGTCGCGACCGCCGCCGGCATCATCCTGGTCTGGCGCACCCGGGACGAAGGCGTGCGTGTTTTCCATCCGGCCGGAGCGGCGACATGATGCGAAGACATCTGGCGGCACTGGCGTTTTGCTTGGCCTGGCTCCCGATCGCCTGCGCCCAACCATCGATCCGGAGCTTCGACAGCGGCAGCCTGGGGCGCATCGAAGCCGAGTATCGCGGCAAGCCGTTCGTCGTGGTGCTGTGGTCGCTCGATTGCGCCTATTGCGAATCGAGTTTCGCCGCGCTGGTCGGCGCGCGCCAGGCCTACGGCTACGAGATCGTCACCGTCGCGACCGACCGCCTGGTTGACGGCGACAACGCCAGCCAGATCGCGAAGAGGCTCGACGCCTTCGGCCTGCGTCCGAATGCCTGGGCATTCGACGCCGCCACGCCGCCCGAGCAATTGCGGTACGCGATCGACCCTAAATGGTATGGCGAATTGCCGCGCAGTTATTGGTTCGACGGAACGGGACGGCGGGCGGCGCGCTCGGGGAGGATTACCCCGGAAATGATCAGGGGTCTTTTCCCGGCCGGTCCGAATTGATCGCCGGATTCCAGGAATGAATCGGGCTGTCGGCGCCGTTCTTCGAAAACAATCGCCAGTAATCGGCGCCGACCGCCGCACTATCGTACCGTCCCGGGACCGTTCTCTGGAATCATGGACGATCAGGCGAAGAGCGATTTCCTCGCCAACGTCAGCCATGAACTGCGCACGCCGTTGACCTTGATCCTCGCCCCGCTCAAGCAGTTGCCGGCCGCGGCCAGTCCGCCGCAGGATTGGCGCTCCCGGATAGAGCGTGTGCAACGCAACGTCTTGCTGCTGCTGAACCGCGTCAACGGCATTCTCGATTTTCCAAGGCGGAGGCGGACAAGTTCGGCGTCCGCCTGGAAGTGGCGAACTTGCGCGAGCTGATGCCGTCTCGTGGACGATGACGTCAGCGCTATCAAGCTGCTGACGACGCAGCTGGGGCAGGACGGCTATCGCGTTCTGGCGGCCAAGTCGGCGGCCGAAGGATTCGAGAACCTTGCCAAGTGCCCTGTGCATGTCGTTCTATGCGCCCCCCTCATGCCGGAGATGAACGGCATCGAATTCCTGTCCAGGATAAAGGTCCTGTATCCGGAGACCATGCGGATAGTGATTTCCAACGCCGACGACTCGACGGCGGTACTGGAAGCGATCAATCGCGGCGCCGCTTACCGGTATTTCACCAAGCCGTGGACCGGCGGCTCCCTTCGAGCGGACATCCGGGAGGTGTTCAATCATTACTGGCGGTTGCATGGCAGGATGCGGAGTCCGTGGGGTGCCGCGCACTCTTCGGAAAAGCTTGCCAAGCCCGGTGTGGCGCCGGCAGGTGCTTGAACAAAATCGACGGCAACCCATCCTCGTTCTCCGGCAGGATCGGCCACCCGGCGCACGCGGCACCGGAGCAATCGGCCCAAGCGCAGACTCAAGCCTGGGGCATACCCCAGCGCCGGGCGGTTCAGGAACCGGGAAGGGCGGTTCGCAGTTGCTTAAGCATGCGCCATTGCCGCACAAGGAGGACGGCCATGCGCGACATGAAGTCATCTTTCCTCTCCGCGTTTTGCAACCACAGTCGCGTCTGCCTGTTCGCGCCGGTCGCGATGGTCCGCGACATCTTCCAGATGCTCTTGAGAAGCGCGGAACGGGATCGGTAGAGGATGAGGGTGTCAAAGTCCTGCTCGATGCCAAGCAGCCGATACTTGTATAGCAATCTGCCGCTCATGAAATGAAAGAATCTTCCGCCACGCGCGATGCATTCGCACATCGTTCGGTAGCAGCAAACGGTTCCCAGCTTGTATTCGTCATACGCCGGATCGTGGGCGATGATGCGCATGAAATAGTCGTGGCCGGCGCGCCAGCAAATCAGTCCGCCGCATATCTCGCCGTCGATTTTTGCCACCGTCATCAAGCCCCGCAGCCTTGCCAGGCGGAGTATCTTCTCGAAACGCGGCGCGTCCACGTTCGACCCCTTCCCCTTTCGGCTCATTCGCGCCTTATGGAGGCGATAGATTTCCTGCGCGAGTCCTTCGTCGATCTCGGAGCCGACGTACACATCGAATCGAAAGGAAGGAAACTTCCGCTTGATTTTTCTCGCATAGCGTTTGACGATCTCGCGCGTGTTCTTTCCCAAGGCGGAGAGGAGGGAATCTTCCGACTCGGGAAGCGGCGCGACAAGATCTTCCGCCCAATGAAATTTCAGGCATGGATAGGCACAGTCCTGCAAATCGGTCTGAATCGCCGTGAAGCTGATGGCCGAGACCTTGTCGAAGGTCATGAAGATAATGTCGGCGAAGCGCTCGATTTCATCCTTGTTGAGATGAATCATTTGATTCAATACGGTGACGATGCCGTTCTCGTTCCGGAACAAGAGTATCGTCTTCATCTCGCCGCATTTCGTCACGACATACGTGCTCGCGCCGGCGAGCGAGCCGTCCAAGGTGAATTGGTCCACGGTCGATAATATGCTTCCGTATAAATTGTCGAGTTCCGCGACGCAAAATTTAGGCACCTCGTTCTTGTAAAGCGCGATGCTTTCTGCTGCTTCCGCATCCTCCGTGGCCAGGTTCAGCAAGGCATCATCGTCGGAAGGGCTGCTTGCAAGCATATCTGGATTGACACCATTCATACGGACCTCCTGTTCGCGAACGAGACATGGTTGGTGGAACGGTGATTTATTTCATGGCACGGCCTTTCCGCGGCAATGCGCGCGGCACATCCGCAAGCAGCAAGTCGGGCGATGAGGCGTTTTCTCCCTTTTATCGGCAAGGAAATCTTGCTGCCAGGCGTTCAAGTGCGGCGCCGAGACTGCCTGGCGAAGGGCTCATTCGTTTGACATCGGAAATCGAGTTTGTCGGCTTTCCGAATTTGATCGAATCGACGCCATCGACAATGGCGCCTCTGGTTTTTCTCAACATTTATACATGAATACGATGCCGTTCCGGATGGCGCCGATCCATTTCGCTTTGCTCTCCGGACTTGCGCTGAATCCGAGCAGAACCGTACGCGCATCAGCCGTCAGCGGCGCCGGCAAGTCGATTGCAGCCATGGCGATTGCCAATACTTGCGAACGACATTTTCAGGCGTGCCATGTATAACGAACACATTCAAAAACCACCAAGCGACGACCATTCGCGGTTTTTCAAGGAATTCCTCGACGGGCCGCACCACAAGGTCGTGACCGGCGATGCCGTTGATTTGAGTTGCCGATTGGCGTAACGCATGACCGAGCTGGCATCGGCGGGTGATCGCCGCATGGTCGTGCTCTTGATCGATGAGGCGCAAGTCATGGGAGCGCCGATTCAGATGGACCGGTGCGGCCGCCGGCATCGACTTCGACCAGCGCCAGCACGGTGCTGTCCCCACTCAGCGTGCCGTCGGATTCCGGCGCGTCAGCCGGGATGCGGTAGGCGCGGCACGCGATGCGTTCGATCGGCACGGATGAAGATTGGAGCGGCATGCTTCATCGCCTTCATCACTGGCGTCATTGCTTCTTGTCCGGCGGGAACATACCGTCCCACCAATCCTTGGCCGATGCGATCACGATGCCGATCGCATCCGGGTCGCCATGCAGCAAGGCCGAGAAATACGCGCGAGCTTGCTTGCCGGTGATGTGCGGCGGCAGCGGCGGCACGTCGGGATCGGTCACCATTTCGACGACGGTCGGCACCTGCGCAGTCAGTGCCTTGTCCCAGGCCGGGCCGATGTCTTCCGGCCGCTCGACGCGAATGCCGTGCAGGCCGATCAGGTCCGCATAAGCCGCGTATGGGAAGTCCGGTACGTTCTGCGACGCTTCGAACTTCGGATCGCCCTGCATCGCGCGCTGTTCCCACGTCACCTGGTTCAGGTCGCCGTTGTTGAGCACCATCACGGTCAGGCGCGGATTGCGCCACTCGCGCCATACCTTGGCAATCGTGATCAAGCCGTTGATCCCGTTCATCTGCATCGAACCATCGCCCAGCAAGGCAATGACGTGGCGATCGGGATGGGCGTACTTGGCTGCGATGGCGTACGGGACGGCCGGCCCCATGGTCGCGAGACCGCCCGAGAGCGACGCCATCATGCCGCGCCGGATCTTCAGGTCGCGCGCATACCAGTTGGCGGCCGAGCCTGAATCGCAAGTGAGGATGCAGTTGGCGGGCAAGCGCGACGAGAGCTCCCAAAATACGCGCTGCGGATTGATCGGCTTGGCGTCGTTTTGCGCACGCGCCTCCAGCACGCGCCACCAGCGATCGACGTTGTGCTCGATACGCTGCCGCCAGGAGCGGTCCGCCTTCCGTTGCAGATGCGGCATTAATTCGTGCAACGTAGCCCTGGCATCGCCGACGAGGCTCATCTCCATCGGATACCGCAGGTTCAGCATACGGCCGTCGATGTCGATCTGCACACCGCGCGCCTGGCCTTCCTTGGGCAGGAATTCGGAGTAGGGGAAGCTTGACCCGATCATCAGCAGCGTGTCGCACTCGTTCATCATGTCCCAGCTCGGCTTGGTGCCGAGCAAGCCGATGGCGCCAGTGACGAAGGGCAGGTCATCAGGCACGGCCGCCTTGCCGAGCAAGGCTTTGGCGATGCCGGCGCCCAGGAGATCGGCGACCTGCAGGACTTCGTCCGTCGCATGCAGCGCACCGGCACCGACCAGTATTGCGACCTTCTTGCCGGCATTGAGTACCTCGGCGGCGCGCGCCATGTCTGGCGCGGCCGGGATCGTCAGGCGCGAGGTATGGCCGATGCCGCTATGCACGGTGCCGTGTTCGCGCGGCGGTTTTTCCACAGCCGGCAGATCTTGCACGTCGTTCGGCACGATGATGCAAGTCACGGTACGCTGGTCGCGCGCGATGCGTACCGCGCGGTCGACCAGGTGGCGCACCTGTTCCGGCGTCGATGCCATATGCACGAATTCGTGCGCGACATCCTTGAACAGCGAGATCAGATCGACTTCCTGCTGATAGTCGCCGCCGAGCGCTGCACGTTTCTGCTGGCCGACGATCGCGAGCACCGGCTGATGATCGAGCTTGGCGTCGTACAAGCCGTTGAGCAAATGAATCGCGCCCGGTCCCGAGGTTGCCAGACAGACGCCGATGTCGCCAGTGAATTTGGCATGCGCGCACGCCATGAAGGCGGCCAGTTCTTCATGCCGCGCCTGCACGAATTGCATTCTGTCACCGATGCGGCCGAATGCGCCCATGATGCCGTTGATGCCGTCGCCCGGATACCCGAATACGCGGCGTACTCCCCAGTCGGCCAAGCGTTGCAGGAGGAAATCACCCACTGTCGCAGTCATGTCGATCCTCCTTCCATTGCGAGAAGCAAACACCGTATCGATGCAAGCGATATGCCCAAACGACTAATACGCGATGGGCTAGCGGCGTATTGCACCAGCTTCCGACGAGAATTCAGTTTGGAAATACATTGACACAAACATAATTACATGGTGTCGGTAAGACTTTCAGTCTGCCGCACATCGGCGTTTTCCCGCTGTGCGAAAGCATTCCCGCGGATGGGCGTGTAAGCATTTCATACATCGACGTGTTGGCGATCAACCATGCCACCGCTCATCCTTTTCCTGTAGCCAGAGTCAGGCGGGCATCGACATCTTCATAGAGCGACAACCATTTCATGATATCTTCGCGCCGGATCAAGCCGTGCATCTTGCCGTCCTCCATCACCGGTATCTGGTTGATCCTGTGCTTGCCGAGCAGCGACAAGGCCTGGTGCACGTCATCCTGCGGGCCGACCGATACGAGCGAGGAAGTCGGCGTCATGATGTCGTGCACCGCCTTGTACGGCCAGGCGCGGCGCTCGATCTTGCGAACATCTTCCAGGCATACCATGCCGAGCAGGCGGTCGCTTCCCGTCACGGGAAATCCGCGTTGATCGCTGTGCAGAACATAATCCTCGACCAGCCGGTCCACCGGCAGGTCGGGCGGAACGCTCTTGAATCCTGTCTGCATCAAGCGCGCAACCGGCACGTTTTCGAGCGACTCCTTGATCAGCAATTGCCGGTAGCCGAGCGAGGCGGCGCTGTGCAGGAACCATCCGATGAAACTGATCCATAGTCCGCCCACGAAGCCGGTGCCGAACACCGGCACGCGCAAGCCCAGCATCATTGCCAGGCCGCTGACGATGAGGATCCACGCAAACAATTGGCCGGCGCCGGACGCCCAGCGCGTGGCCTGCCGTAGATTGCCGGTGGCGCCCCAGAGCACGGCCCGCAACACGCGTCCGCCGTCGAGCGGAAAGCCGGGCACCAGGTTGAACAGGGCCAGCAGGATATTGACTTGCCCGAGCCACAGAAGCAAGGTCGGCAGCGTGCCGAGCCCGGCCAGCGTGCGTTCGATGCCGCCCGGATCGACATCGGTCAGTCCTGCGATCTGCACGGCAAGTATCGCGCAGGCGACACCGATGACGAGACTGGTGATCGGGCCGACGATCGCCATCCACAATTCCGCGCGCCAATGATGCGGTTCGCGTTCGAGCCGGGCCATCCCGCCGAACACGAACAGGCTGATCCGATCGACGTCGACGCCGAAGCGGCGGCCCACCAGCGCATGCGACAACTCGTGCAGCAGCACGGAGACGAAAAAGAGCAGTGCCGCCGTCAGCGCGGTTGTCCAGATATGCATGGGGCTCCAGTCCGGATGCCAGGCCGGAAACAGCCCGCCGCCGAGCGAAAGTACGATCAGGAAGAACACGATCAGCAAGCTCCAGTCGAGATGGATGTCGATGCCGGCAATGCGGCCGATGCGAAGTCCGTTTCCCATGGCGATATCTCCATATGCAATGGAAATGCGACGTCGCAAGGTGCATGCCACGAGAGCGGAATTTTCACGCCGTCGTGACTGCTTTCGTGGCACTGCGCTTGCTTGCCATCAACTTCTTGCCCATGTCTTATGGAGATGAATATGAGCAGACCACGAAGCGTAGAAGGACCTCCGGGTGCCTCGATCGTCGCAACGGACGGCGAACCGGGGCATGTGAAGGGTGTGGCTTTCGACGACTGCGAATGGGTGATCGGGCCACGCGCTCCATCATCGTCAACGCCACACGAGAACATCCCGAAAACGGCCCCGAGTACGAATCCGGCAAATCGGCGATGCGCAAATCTCTGGAGAAGGTGTATCGCCACGTCGGACGGGGATAGGATGGAGGAGAGCGAACATGGCTGGCAACCCGCCCGGCATATAATAGGCCATTTCATCTGCCGCACTTCTCATGACCGATATCCAACTGATCTCCGCCGTTATTTTCGGCCTGGCACTCATCCATACCTTTTCCGCCAAGACTTTCGAACGCATTGCCGACAGGAGCACGAAACACGCCGGCATGTTCCATCTCCTCGGCGAGATCGAGATAGTGTTCGGACTCTGGGCCTGCGTCCTGATCGCGGCGATGGCGCTGGTCGACGGCGGCAAGCAGGCGATCGAGTATGCCGAATCCCGCCAGTACACGGAGCCGCTGTTCGTGTTCGTCATCATGGTGATCGCCGCCTCGCGCCCGGTTCTTGCGGCGGTACGCGGGCTGATCGCGTCACTGGCGGCGATGTCGCCGGTGCGTCCGGCCGTCGCGCAAGTCTGGCTTTGCTTTGCCGTCGTGCCGCTGATCGGCTCGCTGATCACCGAACCGGCCGCCATGACGCTGGCGGCACTGATGCTGGCGCCGCTGGTATTCCGGCAAAAGATGCCGGAATGGCTCAAGTACGGCGCGCTCGGCGTATTGTTCGTCAATGTCTCGATCGGCGGCACGCTCACCAACTTCGCCGCGCCGCCGGTATTGATGGTGGCGGCGACCTGGGGTTGGGACAGCCTGTTCATGGTCAGCACCTTCGGCTGGCGCACCGTGGCCGCGGTGCTGATCAACGCCACGGCGCTCACCTGGCTGTTGCGCAGGCACCTGGCCGATGAGCGGGGTGCATCCGTGTCCTCGAAGGAAGAAAGGATGCCGTTGCTCGTCAGCGCGATCCATTTGCTGTTTCTCGCCTTCGTTGTCGTATTCGCCCACCATCCGGTCATCTTTGTCGGCGCGTTCCTGTTCTTTCTTGGCTATACCCAGGCCTATGCCCAATACCAAAGTCCGCTGATTCTCAAGGAAGGCTTGCTGGTCGGCTTTTTCCTTGCCGGCCTCGTAGTGCTGGGCGGGATGCAGCAATGGTGGCTCCAGCCCATCGTGTCGAGCCTCGAACCGCTCGCGCTGTTCTTCGGCGCGCTCGGGTTGACGGCAATCACCGACAACGCGGCACTGACCTATCTCGGCTCCCTGATCGAAGGCATATCGAGCCAGGCGCAATACATGCTGGTCGCCGGCGCTGTGGCAGGCGGGGGCTTGACCGTCATCGCCAATGCGCCGAATCCGGCCGGCGTGGCCTTGCTGCGCGATGGCTTCAACGACGGCACCATCGGCGTCGGCGGCTTGCTGGCCGGCGCGTTGTTGCCGACCATTGTTGCGGCAGGCTTTTTTCTGCTGTGAACGATGGCGGCCGGATCGACTCTTTAGTTCATCCGCAAGTGGCGGCTTCAAGAGTGAGTCCATGCGAATCCCGCGGTATTCCAGATATTTTCCGACGGCCCAGGAACTGAAAGACAACCGGTTCCTTCGGCCGTTTGTCCGGCATTTGCATCATCATTCTTTCCGGCAGTTCAATCGCCGTCCCGTCGCCGGCGGTGTGGCGATCGGTTTGTTCTTCGGCATCCTCGTGCCGTTTCTGCAAATCTTTCTCGCCGCTTCGGCGACTGTCGTCTTGCGCGTCAATTTACCGGTTGCCGTCGGACTGATCGTGTTCGCGGTAGCCGCGGCGCTTCTGGGCTATCTTGCAGTCAACATGGCATGGAAGTTGAAAATCTGTCGGCACTGGCGCCGGCTGCGGCAGACAAACGTATTCGTTCTCTGAATTCATTGATTTCACCATGAAGCCCTTTGTCCTGACCGAAGAGCGGACTCTGCTGTTGGGCTTCATCGGGGTGACTCTTGTCGGCGCCCTGGATTGGGTCGTCGGTTTCGAGATCAGCCTCCTGATCCTGCATGTCGTTCCGATCCTGTTCGTCACCTGGTTCGCCTCTCTGCGCTGGGGGATTTTCTTTTCCGTATTGATGACGACGATTTCCGCCTTGGCGATTGCCAATGCCGCGCCGGGCACCGCCAATCTCCACTATCGCTATCTCGATCTCGGCAGCGACTTCATCGCGACGCTGGTCCTGGTGTTCATGCAGTCGCGCCTGAGAGCCTCCTACGAGCGAGTGCGTCATCAGTCGAAGTCGGACACCCTGACAGGCTGCTTGAACAAACGCGGGTTCAGCGAGCAATTGCAGATGGAAATCGACAGATATAAGCGCTATGGCCACCCCTTTGCCCTAGCCTATTTCGATTGCGACAACTTCAAGGCCGTCAACGATACGCAAGGACATCACGCCGGCGATACCTTGCTGATGGAGATCGGGCGCGTGCTGCAGGCCGAATTGCGGACGGTCGATTCGGCCGGACGTTTGGGAGGAGATGAATTCGCGGTTTTGCTGCGCGAAACCGATGCCGATGCGGCGCAAAGAGCGATCGAGTTCATGAAGCGAACGCTCGATACGGCCATGCGGACGCATCGCTGGCCGGTCGGTTTCAGCATCGGCGTCGCGAGTTTCGACAAGCCGCCGGAGAATGCCGCCAAGGCGCTGGCATTGGCGGATGCATTGATGTATGAGGTCAAGCGGCACGGAAAGGGTAACGTGCGAATTCAGCGCTTCTGAATTCAGGTTCGATCGGGCGGCACGTCAATTATCGGCATAGCCATCGTTCCATGTCCGTGATGCATCGTGGTTGCGCAGATCCACGCCATGATCCACCGAGGCCTTCATCGCCATCAGCACGGACACCCAACCGGCGACCATTTCCATCCGGATCGACTCGTCCACCTGCGTCGCAACAAGGGATAAATCGGTGCCGCCTTTGCCGTCGTCCTGCAATGAGAACTCTACGATTGTTCCAAAGTACTCAAGTGCGAGAAGCGATGGCGCGAGTTTCTTTAGAATGCGTCCGGAGAAAGGTTCATAGCCAAGAATGTTGAACGTAATACTCCCGTCGATCTCTGGCGCGGACTCCGCCCAATAGCGGGAACGGCCTTCGTCAGTGGCAAGCGCGGAGAAGACTTTCTCCTTCGGCGAACGGAAATGCATTTTCCATCGGATGATTCCCATCTCGGTCTGAAAGGACATGCGTGAACCTCCTGAAAAACGGTTGATGACGCTAACAATACCCTGACTTGACCAGCGTGACCGGCACATCGGCCAAGTGAACGAGCCGCGTGGCGACGGAGCCGGTCATCAGCGTGGGGACCGGTTCCATGCCGCGGGTGCCCATGATGATACCGTCTCGATACGTCTCATGCAGGTGTTGCGCAATTTTGAGGCCGACCACGAACAGCAGCACGGTCGCGCCTATCTGCGCCAGCAGATCGACCTCCTCATGTCCGCGGACCCAATCCAGAACCGACGGCCCAAGCGCGATGCCGACCAGGATGAAAGCGACAATCGCCGGTTGCCGCAAACGCACCGCAAATTCCCAGCGACGGCAGCCGTCGCCAGCAACAGCGCGAATTCGTAGTAGGCCGCGCTCGAGACGCGAGGATGCGGATTACGAAGACTGTTTCTGCATCGGCCTCATCGCGCCTGTAAGAATCTCGATCGGCAGCGGAAACACGATCGTGCTCGATTTGTCTCCGGCAATCGTCGACAGCGTCTGTAGATAACGCAACTGCATCGCCCCTGATTGCCGCGCCAGCACATTGGCCGCCTGCATCAGTTTTTCGGAGGCCTGGAGCTCGCCCTCGGCATGGATCACCTTGGCGCGCCGTTCGCGCTCGGCCTCGGCCTGCCGGGCGATGGCGCGGATCATCGACTCGTCGAGATCGACATGCTTGATCTCGACATTCGCGACCTTGATGCCCCAGGCATCGGTTTGCGCATCAAGCACCTGCTGGATATCCATGTTCAAGCGCTCGCGCTCGGCCAGCATCTCGTCGAGCTCATGCTTGCCGAGCACCGCCCGCAGCGTGGTTTGAGACAACTGGCTGGTCGCTTCGAAGAAATTCGCGACCTGGATAATGGCTTTCTCGGGATCGACCACGCGGAAATAGATCACCGCATTGACCTTGACCGAGACGTTGTCGCGCGAGATCACGTCTTGGGTCGGCACGTCGAGCACGATCGTGCGCAAGTCCACGCGCACCATTTGCTGGATCAGCGGAATGATGATGATGAGGCCCGGACCCTTCACCCCCCAGAAGCGGCCGAGCTGGAATACGACACCGCGTTCGTATTCGCGCAGGATGCGGATCGAAGCGATCAGCAAGGCCAAGACAAGGAAGATGATGCCGCCGATACCGAAACCGAAGTCGAAAAGCATGTTCATTTTCATTCTCCTTGCTGGGGTTCCATCGGAACGACCGCCACTGCCAGCCCCTCGCGCGCCACGACCTTTACCTTTTGCGCGCGCCGCAACGGCACGTCGCTGACCGCGCGCCAGAGTTCACCCTCGATGCGTACCCAACCTTCGCGCTCCGCGCCCTCGGCCACGCTCACCACATCGACGATGCTGCCGATCATACCCGCCGCGCCGCTTGTCACTGCGCGCTTGCGTGTCTTCAAAGCGACGCCGACGGTCCCGGCCACCAGCAGGGCACTTGTTACCCCGAGCGTGCCGATCAAGACCGGCGGAATGCCGAAGCCAGGCAGTTCGGTATCGATCAGGATCAGGGCGCCGACGACGAAGGCGACGATGCCGCCGAATCCAAGTATCCCGAAGCTCGGCAGGAAGGCTTCGGCTGCCATGAAAACGATGCCCAGCAAGATCAGCGCCACCCCTGCATAGTTGATAGGCAACAGCTGTAAGGCATACAGCGCCAGCAACAGGCAGATGGCGCCGATCACGCCCGGCACGCCGAAGCCCGGGTTCATGAATTCGAAGATCAGTCCATAGATGCCGATGGTCATCAGGAGCAGGGCGACGCTCGGGTTGGTAATGGCGGCCAGCACGTTGGTGCGCCAATCGGGTTCGAGATCGGCGACTGCCGCGCCCTTAGTGTTCAGGCGCTTGTCCTGGCCCAACACCTTGATCGTCTTGCCGTCGAGCTGGGCCAGTAGCGCCGGCACGTCGGCCGCGACATGTTCGATGACTTTCTGCTTCAAAGCCTCGTCCGCCGTCAGGCTTACCGCTTCGCGCACCGCGCGTTCGGCCCACTCGGCATTGCGTCCACGCAGTTGCGCCAGGCCGCGGATGTAGGCGGCGGCATCGTTGACTTGCTTTTGCGTCATCGGCGTCGTGGTGGCGCGGTCTTCCGGCGCCTTGGCAGCCGCATCTTCCTCCGTGCCGGACGGCTCGCCGGCTTTGCCTTGTTTGTCCGGCTTTTCTTTTTCCGCTTCCCGGTCGCGTGCGGGTTGCCGTTCTCGTTCCTGTTCGATCGGCGTTATTCCGACCGCTACCGGCGTGGCCGCGCCGAGATTGGTGCCCGGCGTCATGGCGGCGATATGGCTGGCGTACAGGATATAGGTGCCGGCGCTGGCGGCCCGCGCGCCGCCCGGCGCGACGTAGGCGGCGACCGGCACTGGCGAGGTCAGGATTGCCTTAATGATCGAACGCATCGAAGTATCGAGACCGCCCGGCGTATCCATTTTGAGGATGACGAGCTGGTTCTCTTCTTCCGCAGCGCGTTCGATGCCGCGCACCACGTAATCGGCATTGGCCGGACCGATCGCGCCGTCGATCGTCAGCAACGTGACCCGGGCCGCCGCGAACGCCATGGTCGGCAGGAGCAGCGCCAGGATCAGCGCCGCCAGGAACAGCCAGATGAGCCACTTCCGGAACATCGATTCCTCCAAGGCACGGAAACAGGAGAGAAGGCAACGGAAATCCGTGTGCCGGTCCGGCGATCGATGCAGGAATCGCGCCTGCGGCATTACGCGGAGAAGTTGATCAGAAACACGCGACTACCCGCACACCGGCACCATGTAAGCCGGCGCCGCCTCCCACACGATCGCCACTGCGGAAATGCCGGCCAGCGTCAAGGTGGTCCAGCGCATGAAGTCTTGACTGCCGGCGGCGTCATCGCGCCTGTCTTGGAGCCTATCGTTCGTCCGGCACAGGATGATCGCAATGCCGGCGATACCGGCCAGCGCGGCCACCGAAAGAATCCCTATCCACAGCGGCACCACGCCGATGCCGAGCCATTCGACGTGCGCGAATCCGCGCGCGCAGGCCAGGGCGGCCAAGACGTAGATCGCCAGCAGGTGCGCTGCCCAGATCAAAGGCCCGGAGAACATCAGCAGGAAGTCGCGGGTAAACGGCGACAGCCGCGACAGGATACGCAAGGAAATCCCCATGCCGCCTCCTATCCGACCATCCTTGGAAACAGGTGCACCAGCACCAGGCCGATCGCGCCTTGCGCGGTCGTGTAATGCCAGAGCAGCATGGTGTTGTCGAAACTGGCGCGGCGCGTGGCGTCGAGCAGGCCGGCCGCTACGCGCGCCACGCAATACAAGCCCATCATGACGAGGATCGCAACGAATGTGCCCTGCAATCCGGCGATGGTGCAGACCGCCGCGCCGTAGGCGCTGTCTGCCGGACGCAATCCCGTCTGCCAGTGGCCGTACAACTCTGCCGCCAGTGCTGCGGCCGGCAATACGACGGCGATCGGCATCAGCAGCGGCAAGAGTTTCATGCGGCGGCCGATCACGGCGATCAGCGCGCTGCCGGCCGCCAGCAATGCCGCGGACAGGATCGGCCAGAAGGCAGACGGCAAGGCATCCGCCGCCGGCCAGGCTTCCGGCGACACGGTCCACAGGAACAGATAGGAAAACACGAGCGATCCGAAGATCGAGCCCGACACCAGGATCAGCACGACCATCGCCCACCACGAATGCGACGAAGCCCCGGTGACGTACACCGGCAGCCGCAGGCCGCCGCCAATGTTGACCGGCTCATGCGACGGTCCAGGATCGGTGCTCCACAGCCACCACAAGACCATGACAAGAGCAAACACACCGCCGATCGCGGCCGGCACGACCAGCTTGACCGTCAACAGCAGAAAGAAGGCGGCGGTGCCGAAAGCAGCCAGCACGGGCGGCCAGCTCGGGCCGGGCATTTGCAGCACGTATTGCGGCTTGGCCTCGACCGGACTCGTGACGATGGTTTCGCGCCAGCCGGTCGGCGCGCCGGGCAGGTAGTAGCGGCCGTCCTCCACGTTCTTCACCATATCGGGTTGGTCCCAGAGCGGTTCGACGCTGTTGACGATGGGAATGCTGCGCGCGCCGTAGTAATCGTTGGGAAGCCATTCGAGCGTGCCGGCGTTCCAGACGTTGCCGGCGTTCTTGCCGCCGGTCGGCCGGAAATTCAGCACGAGATCGACCAGGAAAACCAGCACGCCGGCGGCGATGATGAATGCTCCGACGGTCGACAGCATGTTGAGCGATCCCCAGCCCGATGCTTCGGCATAGGTATAGACGCGGCGCGGCATGCCCGCCAAGCCGGTGATATGCATCGGAAAGAACGCGACGTTGAAGCCGACGAACATGAGCGCGCATGTCCAGCGGCCGAGTCGTTTCGACAGCGGCTTGGCGCTGACGAACGGCGCCCAGTAATAGAACGCAGCGAACAGCGGAAACACCATACCCCCGAACAGCACGTAATGCAGATGCGCGACCACGAAATAGGTGTCGTGCGCCTGCCAGTCGAAGGGCACGACCGCGACCATGACGCCGGTCAGGCCGCCCAGCGTGAAGATGAACAGGAAGCCCAGCACGAACAGCATCGGGACTTTCCATTGCAGCTTTTTCGCTGCCGCCAGCGTGGCGATCCAGGCGAATACCTGGATGCCGCTCGGGATCGCCACGGCCATGCTGGCGGCGGTAAAGAAACCGAGGGACAGCCGGGGAATGCCCGTGGCGAACATGTGATGCACCCACAGGCCGAAACTCAGGAAACCGGTGGCGATCAGCGCCAGCACCACGAGCCGGTAACCGACCAGCGGCGTGCGTGTCATCGCGGGAATGATCATCGACACCATGGCAGCGGCCGGCAGGAAGATGATGTAAACCTCCGGATGCCCGAAGAACCAAAACAGGTGTTGCCACAGAAGCGGATCGCCGCCCTTGGCGGCAACGAAGAACGGCCAGTGGAAGCTGCGCTCCACTTCGAGCAGGATCGTGCCGAGGATCACCGCCGGGAACGCGAAGATGATCATGCCGGCGAACACCAGCATTCCCCAGGCATAGACCGGCATCTTGTCGAGCGTCATGCCGGGCGCGCGCGTGCGCAGCACGCCGACCACGATCTCGATCGCGCCGGCGATGGCGGAAATCTCGATGAAGCCGATGCCGAGCAACCAGAAATCGGCATTGTGCCCGGGCGAATATTCATAGCTGGTCAGCGGCGGATACATGAACCAGCCGCCCTGCGGCGCGAGGCCGAAGAACAGGCTGCCGAAGAACACCAGTCCGCCGACCGCATAGGCCCAGTAGGCATAGGCTGACAAGCGCGGAAATGGCAGGTCGCGCGCGGCCAGCATGTTCGGCAGCAGCAGGATGCCCATCGCTTCCACCGCCGGCACGGCGAACAGGAACATCATGACGGTGCCGTGCATCGTGAACAGCTGGTTATAGGTCTGGTAGTTCATCAGGTCATTGTCGGGCACGGCGAGCTGGGTGCGCATCAGCAGGGCGAGCACGCCGGCCAGCAGGAAAAACAGCAGGGCCGTGCCGACGTACAACAGACCGATATAGGTGTTGTTGACGACCGTGAGAAAGCGTAGACCGGACGGCGGCTGCCAGATCTTCTTCAGCTGTTCGAGTTCCGCTTCCGGACGCGGCGCGGAGTTGGGCAAGGAAAAGTGCTGTTCGTCCATGATGTCCGTCAGCGCATCCGATACAGGAGGAACAAGCCGATCGCATAGACCGCCAGGATCGCCAGCGAGTCGATACCCATGCGGGCGATGGTGTGGTTACGCCGCTCGATCAGGCCGACAAGGTAAATGACGGTCAGCACAATGCCGAGCACGGCGACGAACAGTGAGAAGTTGCCGACCTCGTTGAGCACGGGCTGTCCCGGATACGCCGCATCGATCAGGAAAATCAGCGCGACATTGAACAGGTTCGTGCCGAGGATGTCAGAGATCGCCATTTCGTATTGCCGCAGGCGCATGGCCGATACCACGGTGCTCAGTTCCGGCAGGGAAGTGGAGAAGCCCAGCAGCACGGCGCCGACGAAACTCTGCCCAAGACCGGTCTGCTTGGCCAAGGCATCGCCGGTTTGGCTGAGCAGGAAGCCGGCAAGCAGAATGACGATAGCGGCGACAGCAGTCTTGCCGATGATGGTTGCCGGCGAATCTTCCGGTTCATTGCCTGGCGTATCGCCGTTTGCGCCGGAGGCATCCGGTTCTCGTTGCGGAACCGGGTCTGCAGGGCGCCAAGGGCGGCGCCCTTCGGTGGCGGCCAATGTCCAGATGGAGAATGCATAAAGGGCGAGCAGAATCCACGACCAGATGCCGATGCCGAATACCGGCACATCCCGCACGGCAATCGCGGCGGCGGCCACGGCAAGCATCAGGATGCTCAATGCACCTTGCAGTAGCAGGGCGGGCGAAGACACGACCACGGTGAGGGCATCTTTGCCGATCAACGCATCGGCGCCAGCGAGAATGGCTTTTTGCATGGCCACGCCGCCGAGCAGGTTGTTAACCGCGAGAACCGGATTGTGGCTGATAGCAGAGAACAGCGAGACCGCGATTTCCGGCAAGGACGTCACGCCGCCCAGCAATACCAGTCCGACCGCCATATGGCCGATGCCCGTCATGCGGGCGATGGCGTCGGCATACCCCGCGATGCGCGTGCCGGCCTGCCATACCGCGCCGGCCGATGCGGCGAATACCGTCAGATTGATCCACAGCGAATCATTGGCGAAATCCAGTAATCGCATCTCGTCCTCGCCGCTCCGGTTGCTATTGCAGGCTTTCCATGTAGGCGGCGAGCGCGCGCAAATCCTCGGCGGACAGGCGGTCGAAGGACGGCATCTCGTTGCCCGGCTTGATGTGTTGGCTGGCGGCGATCCAGCCGCCGAAGGCGCCGATGCTGTTCGGCAGGATGCCGGCGGCCAGCGACAAGCGGCTGCCGACGTGTGTGAGATCAGGCCCGGCGGTTCCCGTCGCCTCTGTGCCCCGAATCGTGTGGCATTTGCCGCAATCGTGCGTGAAAAACGCCTGCCTGCCGCGCAGCGCCAGCGCATCGACAGGCGATGGCGCCGGTCGGGCCTGCGACGCCAGCCAAGCATCGAAGGCGGCGGGTTCCAGAGCGACCACCTCGAACGCCATCTTCGCGTGCTGGGCGCCGCAATATTCCGCGCATTCTCCGCGGAATACTCCAGGCGCATGCGCGACCAGCCGTTGCCGATTCACATGGCCGGGGATCATGTCTGTCTTGCCGGCCAGGTTCGGCACCCAGAAACTGTGGATCACATCGGCCGTCGTCAGCCGCATTTCGACCGGGCGGCCGGCCGCGATGCGGATTTCATTGGCGGTTTCCATGATGCGCCGGCCGGCATCGTCGACATAGACGACGCGCCACCACCACATTTCACCGGTCACGTCGATGCGCAAGGCAGGCGGATTGCCGGCGCGCATCAATGCGGCCGAAGTCAGCAATGCGTAAACGAGAAGAACCGACAGGGCGGCGACCGGAAAGACGATGCCGCCGCCGACGATGAATGCGTGTTGCCGCAACATCCGGCGTACGCGTTCCGGGCCGAACAATGCGAGTAGGGCAAACGCTATGACGGTAAGGAAAATCGCACCGCCGCCGATGAACATGACGATGCCCAAGTCGGCGATCCGGTCCGCGTCGCTTCCGCGAGGATGCAATGCCGATTGGATATTTCCGCGCGCCAATAAAGGCATGCAGGCAAACAAAGCAACCAAAACATGTCGTCGCATCACTGGAATGGCTCTTGCAAGATGATGGGCGCCGGAACGGTGAAGGTAATACAAGCATGGCCGCCTTCGTGTTCCCAAGCGAGGTTACTTCGCCTAGCAGATTGCATACCATTCGCATTGGACGTCCATGTCGCATAGGCAATTGACATGCCTTGTCATGTACGCCGCCGTAGTGTTGTCGCCCAGCGCGGTTGCCCATGCGCCGGCGACTCCGCAGGTCACGGCGGCTCTTGTCTGGGAGTTCGACCCGTGGGCGGCGGCCGGCTTGCTGATAGCCGCGCTGTTGTATGGCGTCGGCTCGCGTCGCCAATGTCGCGGCGACTCGCGCATGGCAGCCGTGCCGAAGCGGCGAGCAGTCTGTTTCTCGGCCGGCATCGGCATCCTCGCGCTGGCACTGGTCTCGCCGCTCGATGGGCTGGGAGGCGAACTGTTTTCCATGCACATGCTGCAGCATGAATTGATCATGCTGGGAGCGGCGCCGCTGATCGTGGCGGGACGTCCGCTGCCTGTATTCCTGAGGACGTTTCCGCGTAGCGGCCGCAAACGCATCGGGCGGTTCGTCGCCGAGAAAGCGATACGCTTGCCGTGGCGCGCGTTGATGCAACCGCTGCCGGCATGGATGCTGCACGCGGCGGTGCTCTGGATCTGGCATCTGCCGCGCTTGTTCCAGGCCGGGCTGCAAAGCGAACTGGTGCATGCTCTGCAGCACGCCAGCTTTTTGCTATCGGCCTTGCTGTTCTGGTCGTCGTTGTCGGCAGCGCGCGCGCATCGCGGTACGGCCGTGCTGTCCATGCTGACGACGATGATCCATACCGGCATCCTCGGCGCGCTGCTGACGTTCTCGCCGCGCGCCTGGTATCCGGCATACACAGGAAAGACCGATGCCTGGGGCCTGACTCTGCTGGAAGATCAGCAACTGGGCGGCCTCATCATGTGGGTGCCGGCCGGCTTTGTCTTCATCGCGGCCGGGTTGGCGCTTGCCGCACAGGCATTGACGCGGCGTGCGGAGCGGCCGGCATGAGAGCGGCATGGTGGCCGTTCTGTCTGTTATGCGCGGCAACGGGTTGTGCCGATGCGCCGGGCGTTATGCAAGGCTTGCCGGCCGGCGCCAGCATCGAACGCGGCCGGGAAGCGATACGCCGTCACGGCTGCGTCGCCTGCCACGCGATTCCCGGCATCGCCGGTCCCGCCAGCAATGTCGGTCCGCCGCTTGCCCAGGTCGCCCGGCGCGCCTATATCGGCGGAGTCGTGCCGAATGTGCCGGCCGACATGATCCGCTGGCTGCGCGATCCGCCGGGCGTCGATCCCCGGACCGCCATGCCGGATATGGGCATCTCGGAACCGGAAGCGGCGGATATCGCGGCGTACCTCTACACGCTCGACTAACCGGAGACCGGCTCGAACATGACAGTGAAGATACGGACCATTGCCATCGCGCTCCTGCTGGCGGCAATCGCTGCCGGCGCATTTGTCCATGCCGGCGTCTACAACGTTGCAGCGACCGAGCAGCACACCGCGCCGGTGTATTGGCTGCTCGACTACGCGATGCGTCGGTCCGTCAAACTCCGGACCGACAGCATCGAGACGCCCGATCTGTCTGATGCCGGGCGCATTCGCGACGGCTTGCGCATATATCGGGAAAAATGCGTGCAATGCCATGGTGCTCCCGGCGTTGCGCCCGACGATCTGGCGTACGGATTGAAACCGATGCCGGCCAGCCTGGTGGCGACCGCACGCGAATGGCATGCCGCGGAGATCTACTGGGTCGTCCGCAGCGGCATCAAGATGAGCGGCATGCCGGGATGGGAATATCGGCTCAGCGACAAGGAGATATGGGATGTGGTTGCTTTCGTGAAGCGGCTGCCGGATTTCTCTCCTCGGGAATACGCGCAATGGAATGCCGCTGTTGGCGCAGCTGCGGCTGCTCCGGCCGCGATTGCAGCGGGCGAGAAGCATTCCGGCGCTTCAACGACGACCACCGCAATGGCAGCGCAGGGCGATGCCATTGCGGGCAAGCGCGCGATCGGTCAATATCTTTGCGCGACTTGTCACCGGATTCCCGGCATCGTCGGCGCCGACAAGCATGTCGGCCCGCCGCTGGACGGCATCGCGACTCGCCATTACATTGCCGGCGTATTGCCCAATACGCCGGAGAACATGGTTCACTGGCTGCGTCATCCCCGGCAGATCGATCCCTTGTCCGCCATGCCCGACCTGGGTGTGACGGAGCAGGATGCGCGCGACATTGCCGCGTATTTGCGTACGTTGCGAACCGTCGAATAAGGTGCGATGACAAAGTGAGTCTGTGCAACGAAGCCACGCCTGGAACATGTTGATGATAGGACGCTATCCACCGATCGCGGATTACGCACTGATCAGCGACTGCCATTGCAGTGCGCTGATCTCGCGCCACGGCTCGGTGGATTGGTGTTGCATGCCGCGTTTCGACGACGATACCTGCTTCGGCCGGCTGCTCGACTGGGACAGGGGCGGCTATTGCGCGATCGCGCCGGCCGGGGAAGGCTGGACTTCGACGCGGCGCTACCTGCCCGGCACGATGATCCTGGAAACCAGGTACGAGACACCGCAAGGCGAAGCCGTCCTGACCGATTTCTTTGCGATGGACACCCCGGACAATCCGCGTTACGACCTCGTGCGCATTCTCGACGGTATTGCCGGAGAAGTCGAACTCGACATCGAGATCTGTCCCCGTTTCGACTACGGCGAGATCATTCCGCGCATGCAGCGGCAGCGCGGCGACACGTTTACCGCGATCGGCAGCAATCAAGGTTTGATCATCCGCACCGACGCGCCGCTCGACGTGACACGACACCGGAACCTTGCCGGCGGGTTCCGTTTGCGCGCCGGGCAGCGCATTCGGCTCGCGATACAGTTCGAGTCGCCGGAGAAGGTCGCGCATACCGTCGTCGAAGAGCACGATTGGCCGGCGGACCTCGATCGCCATCTCGACAAGACTCGCGCCTGGTGGTGCGGGTGGACCACGCGCATGCAGGCGCCGAGCGAACCCGACCGCCAGACGATACGCTCGATCATCATCCTCAAGGCGCTGACTTTCGAACCGACTGGCGCGATCGTGGCGGCGCCGACCACCTCTCTGCCCGAATGGATCGGCGGTGAACGCAACTGGGACTACCGCTTCAGCTGGGTGCGCGATTCGGTCTTCACAGTTCGCGTCTTGCATGAGCTCGGTTATGTGACCGAAGCGGATCGCTTCCACCAGTTCATCCAGCGCAGTTGTGCCGGCGATGCCGATCAAATGCAAATCATGTACGGCATCGACGGCAAGCGCCGGTTGACGGAAGTCGAGCTGGACTGGCTGGAAGGCTACCGGCAGTCGCGTCCCGTCCGCATCGGCAACGCGGCTGCCCGGCAGGTCCAACTCGATATCTACGGCGAGCTGCTGGAGATGGCGTGGGAATGGCACAGCAACGGCCATCGGACCGAACCGGACTACTGGAATTTTCTGGCGGACGTCGTCGACACCGTCTGCCGGCGCTGGCCGGAAGCCGACCACGGCATCTGGGAAGTGCGCGGCGAGCCGCGGCATTATGTCCACTCGAAGGCGATGTGCTGGGCCGCGCTGAACCGCGGCATACAACTGGCCGAGGAGAACGGTTCCAAGGCGCCGCTCGAACGCTGGAGCGCTGCCCGCGACGAGATCCGCGTCGCCATCGAGAACAACGGATACGACATCGAGCGCGGCGTGTTCGTGCAGGCGTTCGGCAGGCGGGACCTGGACGCGGCCTTGCTCGTCCTTCCCCGCATTGGCTTCGTCGCCTACGACGATCCGCGCATGTTGCGAACGACCGATGCCATCTGCAACGATCTCGAGCGCGACGGACTGTTGATGCGCTACCTGGCGCCCGACGGCTTGCCCGGCACTGAAGGGATTTTCCTTCCGTGTACCTTCTGGCTGGCGGCCTGTCTTGCGCTCCAGGGAAGGCGGGACCGGGCGCAGCGTTACTACGACAGGGCGCTTGCCTGCGGAAACGAACTTGGCCTGCTTTCCGAGGAATTCGACATCGTCGGCGGCGAGATGCTCGGCAACTATCCGCAGGGACTGACGCATGTGTCGCAGATCATGGCCTGGCTGGCGTTGCAAGAGAACACGGAAACCGCGGCGTGATCTCTTCGACGGCATCGCCTGAACAAAGCAAGCACGGGCATACGGTTTGCATAGACCGCGCGACCCGGGACTTTTTTCTTGGAGGACGAAATGTTTCGCTGCTGCCAAAGACTCATGGCCTTAGCTATTTTCGGCCTGGCCCTTCCGCTCGCGCTGGCGCAACCGGAACCGACGGGCACGCCGCCGCCGGCGCAAGGTTGGCGAGCCGTTACCGTCGCGGAAGGGATTCGCCATCCCTGGTCAATCGCCTGGCTGCCCGATGGCAGGCCGCTGATCACCAGCAAGCACGGCACGCTGCATGTGTTGAACGGCAACCGGCTCGATCCGGTTCCGATGGAAGGGTTGCCTGCCGTATTTACCGGAGGCCAGGGCGGTTTGCTGGATATCGCGCTGCATCCGGACGATACGCAAAATCCTCGGCTGTACATGACGATCTCCACCGGAACTGCGCAGCGGAACCGCGCGACCCTGATCCGGGGCATCTTCGACGGGCAGCGCGTGCGCGACATCGAGACGCTGTTCCAGGTCGACCCGCCCAAGAGCGGCGGCCAGCATTTCGGTTCGCGCCTGCTGTGGCTGGCGGACGGCTCCCTGCTGATGAGCGTGGGAGATGGCGGCAATCCGCCGCAGCGCGTCGGAGAGATGCTAGCCCGGGATCAGGCGCAAAACCTGCGCAGCCATCTCGGTTCCATCCTCCGCCTGACGGAAGACGGCAAACCGGCGCCGGGCAATCCGCTGGCGGCGCAAGGAGCGCAACCGGAGATATGGACCTGCGGTCACCGCAACGTGCAGGGATTGACGCGCGACCCGGCGTCCGGGCGGGTATGGGCGAATGAACATGGTCCTCTTGGCGGCGACGAATTGAACCTGATCGAAGGCGGACGGAACTACGGTTGGCCTTTGCAAACCCATGGCCGAGATTACCGCACCGGCGCGCCGATCGGCCGGCCTTCCGTCCCGGGCATGGCCGAACCGAAGGTGGTGTGGATCCCGGCGCACGCGCCTTCGGGATTGGCCTTTTACACCGGCAATCGCTTTCCGCAATGGCAGGGCAGCCTGTTCAGCGGCGGCCTGGTCAGCGAGGACATCCGGCGCATCGCGCTGGATAAGAACGGCAATGTGCTCGGCCAGGAACGGCTTGCCATCGGAAGCCGGGTGCGGGATGTGAAGCAGGGGCCGGACGGCTTTCTTTACGCAATCACGGATGAGGAGAACGGACGCTTGCTGCGGATCGAGCCTGGTTGATTTCAGACGAGGCGACGGGGTGGCATTCCGTCGATCATCGAGATGAAAGCAACATGATGCTCGCGACGAGCATGATGCACGCCAGCGCCACGACAGCCGCGCTGATCGCGCGCCGATGCGCTGTGAACCGGAATTGCCAGCTCCCGGATTTGGCACGATTGTCGAACCGTCCATGCGTGCCGCCGTCGCCGGGAACGGGGGAATGGAGATTGTCCTGTCTGCCGGCAGGCAGATTCTCATCGGTGAATTGCCCCGACCACGCGCGGCCGGCCAGGAAACGGTCGAGAAAGCCGGGCACGATGCGCGTTCCAACGATCGCCTTCACGGCAGGAAGTCCGACCCACAGCTCGCGCCGGGGACGTTCCGCCGCCAGGATAATGGCCTCGGCGGCGAGTTCCGGCTGGAAGATCGGCGGCACCGGCTGCGGCCGCTTGCCGAAACAGGTTCTGCCCCAATCGAACTGCGGCGTATTGAATGCGGAAAGCTGCACCATCGTCAGCCGCACGCGGCTTCGGTCGTGAATCAGTTCCGAGCGCAGCGCATCGGTGAATCCGCGCAGAGCGGCCTTGGCGCCGCAATAGGGCGCTTGCAACGGTATCGAACGATAGGCGAGCGCGGAGCCGACCTGCACGATGACGCCGCGATCGCGTGCCTTCATGCGCTTTAGTGCCGCCATGGTGCCCCATACGGCGCCGAGGTAAGTGACGCGCGTCGCACGCTCGAAATCGGCCGGCGATATGCGATCGAGCGGGCAGAAGATCGTCGCCATCGCATTGTTGACCCACACGTCGATCGGACCGAACTCGCGCTCGGCGCGCTCTGCCGCCGCTTCCACTTGCGCGTGGTCGGCGACGTCGGTCGGAATCGCTAATGCGGTTCCTCCTGCCTGTTCGATTTCCCGGCACGCCGCTTCGAGCCCTTCGCGGCCGCGGGACAGCAGGACGACACGGTACCCGCGCCGCGCAAAGGCCTTCGCCGCCGCGCGTCCGATTCCGGCGGAGGCACCGGTGATGACTACGCATCGAGTCGTCATGGGCGGTCGGAATGATCGAGGACACTATCTCAGTTCGCGCCCCGGAAATGGTGGACCGCCTCGGCACCGGGCAGTCGTTGCGCCAACAAAATTCGCCGTACCCGTGTCGGCGCCGCGCAGGTCGGCGCCTTCCAGTAGGGCCTTGCTCAGGCTGGCGCCGTCCAGATCCGCCATGCAGAAATCGGCACCGGAGAAATAGGCTCGATCCAGCGTAGCGTCGACCAGCCTTACCCGTTCGAATTCGGCGTACAGCGCGATAACGCTGCTGAAATTCTCTCCTTCAAGGTTTTCCGCTGCGCACAACGCTCCTGTCCGTACAATGCAGTCGCCGACTTGCTGCGCGCCTTGCGCGGCGAACGTCGGGAAGAGCAACAGGATTGTTGCCGCCAAATGTCTTGTTACTTGTCCGAATTCGGCAGGCATGGCAACACTCCTCAAATAATACGAATTGATGCAAAGGATGTACCTGATGCCGGTGCCGGGCGCAGCGCAATTGCGGCGTTTGCGCGGTGTGCAACTGGTGCGCATCCTGAGCTCTATCGACCGCAGCATGAAAACGCCCGGCGAGACGATGAAGCGGCGCGGCATTGGATATGTGCTCGCGCTGACCGTGCTTGTCACCTTGGCTGGGACGGCCGGAATGCCGTATTTCGAGAGGAATGTCCCGGGCGCGGACCGGACGGCTTCCGGTCGGCATTGTTGTGAGCCGCGATGGTGATCACGACCATGGGCACCTATTACCGGCCTCAAAGCGGGGAGGGGAGGATGCTTTGCCTGTTCTTGGCAATCTATGCGTTCGCGGCTTTCGGATATGTCACGGGAACGATCGCCACCTATTTCATCGGGCGCGATACCGAGGAAGACAATGCCGCCATCGGACGGTCACTCATTCTCCCGCCCCGGAAGTGGCCAGGTAAACGGTTTGGCTTGGATACGCGAACTCGATGTTTTCATGCGCAAACCGTCGTAACAAAGTCAGGTTGATGGCTTGCTGGATATCCATGTACAGGTTGTAGTCCGGATCCGCGATGTAATACACCACCTCGAAATCCAGGGACGATTGCCCGAAAGCCTTGAAATGCGTGCGGTCGAAGCGCACCTGCGGATGCATCTCGATCGCTTCGCGCACGATTTGGGGAATCGCGCATAGTTGCGCCTCCGTCGTCCGGTAGACCACACCGATCGTGAATGCCACGCGCCGCTCCTCCATACGCTTGTAGTTGCGGATACGGCTTTTCAGCAAGTCCGCATTGGAGAAGACAATCTGTTCGCCGGAAAGACTGCGCAGGCGCGTCGTCTTCAAGCCGACGAATTCGACCGTTCCCATCGCGTCGTCGACAATGATGAAGTCGCCCACGGAGAAAGGCTTGTCCAGGACGATCGACAGCGACGCGAAAATGTCGCCCAGTATGTTCTGCACCGCCAGCGCGACGGCGATGCCGCCGATACCCAGGCTGGCAATCAAGGTAGTGATGTTGAACCCAAGGTTATCCAAAATCATCAGGACGATGACGATCCACAGCACCATGCGCGCAACGAAACCCAGCACGGCTGTCGACGTGACGCTCGCGGCATTCTCGGTCTCCGCGCGCTTGATGCAATGCGCCAGCCACAAGCGGATGCCTTTGTCGCCCCAGAGAGCAGCCTGGATCAGGAATGCGATCGCAGCAATGCGGAACACGGCGCTTTGCTGCGCCATCGGCAAGGACAGGAAATGCGTGCCTGCGTATCCGGCGATGATCACGATGAACATCAGGCTCGTCGACGACAGCACGTCCGCGGCGATGTCGTCGAGAGGCGTCCCGGTTCGCTGCGCGATGATCGACAGGCGGTGAACGACGACTCTTTTGGCGGCGAGCAGGAAGATGGAGAGCAAGGCCCACGCTGCGAGCGCGATGCCCCAGTCGAGCATGGTATTTTCCGTCAATATTTCCGCCATCCGGCTTTCTTCCGTTCTTCAACGATATCGCGATCGGCCGTTCATCGAGCGAAGGAGAAATCGCGCCGCTTCGGCCTCTGTAGCAGACGAACGATCAATTTCAGGCATTCCGTCATCTCGCTCTGATGAAGCAGAAAGAAGCGCGCCGCGCTGCCGTGTTCGCGTTCGGCCCGGACAGTCACCCAATCCGGCGGCGCGCCGCGAAACACGATCTCGTCGGTTTCGTCGTCGCCGATATAGAACGCGGCTTGTTTGCCTTCGATCCGCAGCAGCGACTCCAGCGCCAGCCGCTTGGTGGGCGCCCCGGGCGGCAACAGATTGATACCATGCGTGCCGCCGATGACGAGCGGCGTCGGATCGAGCAGCGGCAACGCGGCTTCGATATTGCGCTCGGTCTCGTTCCGGTTGCGCACGAGGCGGTAGTGGACACAGATCGAGCAGGACTTGTATTCGATCATGAGGCCGGGATCGAATCGCTCCCATCTCAGGATGTCGCTGATCTGATGCCGCCAGCGCTCGCAGATCTCGCGGTAGGGTTGCAGGTTTCCGTCCGCACCTGGAACTCCCTCCGCACCGTGATTGCCGATCACGTATTTCGGCTTTGCTCCCAGACGCGGCACGACGTCTTCGACGCTGCGCCCGGTGATCACGGCCACGGGCGCCATCTCGCACAACATTTGAAACCCGCGCGCCACTCCGGCCGGCATCCGCGCCTGCTCCGGCAGCATGACCATCGGCGACAACGTGCCGTCGAAATCGAAAGCGAGCAGGGCGCCGGTTTCGATCATCGCGACCAGCGCTTCTTCTCCCGCCGGGGAAAGCAGATGCCTCATGCCGCCTGCCTCAAGGCAAACCGCTCGTGAGAACCGATGCGGGCGGCGACGCGTTCATGCTGACGCAGTCTCGACGCGTCCAGCAGCATCCGTCCCGCCCATCGATAGATGTTGAAATCCCGCACCAGGGCGCGCATGCTGCGCATGCGTTCCCGCTGCTCGGCATGCGGCATCTTCAGCGCGTAGTAGATCGCGTCCGCGATCTGTTCGATGTGATACGGATTGACGATCAATGCTTCATGCAACTCCCGTGCGGCGCCAGTGAATTGGCTCAGGATCAGGGTTCCGCGCTCGTCGTCGCGTGCCGAGACGAATTCCTTGGCGACCAGGTTCATGCCGTCGTGCAGACTGGTGATCAGGCAGGCGTCGCAGGCCCGATAGAACTCGATCAGCGCCGAAGCATCGTGATGCTCCGCCTTCAGGCGAATCGGGCGCCATGCGCCGGTGGCAAAACGTTCGTTGATACGCTGGGCTGTGGCGTGAACCTTGATCTCCAGGCTCTGGTACTCTTCGAGCGCCGAACGCGTCGGCGCCGCGATCTGCACGAGCGTCGCCTTGCCGATCAGTTCCGGATGCCGTTCGAACAACAGTTCCATTGCCTGGAATCGTTCCGGGATGCCCTTGGTGTAGTCGAGCCGATCCACGCCGAGCACCATCAAATGATCGGACGGCATGCGCAGCGATTCCCGTATCTTTCTGCGGCAATCCGTCACCGGCAGCCAGCGGCGTGCCTCGTCGCCGGGCCAATGAATCGAGATCGGATAATGCTCGACGCGGGTGCGCCGGCCGCCGTAGGACACGGTCGAGTGATCGTGCTCGATGCGCGTCTCCAGGAAGCGGTCGACCGTTTCAAGGAAATTGTTGCAGTGATAGCGGGTCTGGAATCCGAGAATGGTGCTGCCCAGCAGTCCTTCCAGGATCTGATCCCGCCACGGGCAGATGCCGAACGATTCCGGGTTGGGCCAGGGAATATGCCAGAACGTGATGATGGTTGCGCGCGGCAGACGCTCGCGTATCAGTTTCGGCAAGAGCGCGAAGTGATAATCCTGCACCAGGACGACCGGATTGTCGGTGCGCGCCTCCTCCACAACCGCATCGGCAAAGCGCCGGTTGACCTTGACGTACTGCTCCCAGTCGCTGCCCCGGAAGACGGGGCGGACGTGCGCGATCAGGCAAAGCGGCCACAGGCCTTCGTTCGCGAAGCCCTTGTAATAACCCTGTTCCTCCTCTTTCGTGAGCCAAATGCGGCGCAAGGTATAGGCCGGGTCGTCCGGAGGGACGGCGACATGATCCATGCGGTCCACGGTATCGCGATCGGCAGAACCGCTGCCGTGCGCGATCCAGGTGCCGGAACAGGCCCGCATGACCGGTTCGACGGCGGTGATCAAGCCGCTGGCCGGGCGCTGCACTTCGATACCGTTCTCGGTATCGGTGTGGATATATGGCTCGCGATTCGATACGACGATCACCTCGTCGCCGGACAGACTCTCGTGCAGCAATTGGCGCAAGGTATCGGGCGACCAGTCCAGCGTACTGGCGTCGCGCTGCCGCTGTTCTTCGCCCAGTGCGCGCAGCAATGCATGAAAGTCTCCGACCAGCGGCTGAACCTCGGCCTGGTATTGGTTGAAGGGACGCACGATACCTTCGCCATGCAGCATGGCGCGCACGCCGGCAATCCACCCGCGCCAGCTCAGATGGGCCATGAATACCGTGATCAGCGATACGATTCCGGCAAGAACTCCGAACAGCACGATGACGTACTTGCGCGTGTCAGAACTGCGCCGGACAACGAAGCTCATGTCATGCACCAGCAGCAAATCGCCGATGCGTTGCCCGTCGAATTCCACGGCGCGCTTCGCCAGATGGAGAGGGCCGTCCGGCAGTTGAATCAGGGATTGCGTCCGCCCGTCCGCATCGGCCGGCAACTCGCACTCCAGGGTCGCCGGCATTGTCCTGGTCTTGTATTGAATCCTGCCGGCGGGGTCGCAAAACGCCAGCGCATACAGCCGCTCGTCCTGGATTGCCTGGGCAAACAATGCATCGATCTTGCCGCGAGCATTCCGCCGTACCATGTCGGACAGAGGTTCCGACAGCGTCTTGGCGACGAGTTGCGAGCGGATATCGAGATCGCGGACAAACCAGTGCAAGGTGAGATTGTCGATCAACGGAACCACCAGGTAAGCCAATGCCGACAATGCAAGCAAAAGCGGAATCAGGAACTTCGACGACAATCTCAATGAGCGCAGCATCTCCGGCTTCCTCCTTTTCCTTCAAGACCGATCCGGGCGGCTACATCTTGCCTGAGGACACTTAGGCGGGTCTTAAAGCGGAAGCGGCGAACCGATCGATCTGCGTTCCGAGGTTATTCGCGGAAGCACCGGATTGCCATATCGACCATGCCTTGCGCGCTTCCGCTGGATGCATATTCACGTCGTAAGCGGGAGGCGTCGCTGCCCATGTGGGCGGCGTGATAGACATGATCGAGGGCCGCCATGCTTCCCAGCGCTTCCGCATGCGGTTCGATGCGACGCACGGTGGTGAGGATATCTTCACGCATCGGCAGCGTCTCGTGGCTCTTCGGATGCACGAAGGTGCCGTCCAGGCCGAAGCGGCAAGCCTGGAAGCGGTTGTAGTTGTAGACCAGGTAATCGTCTTCGGCCGGCGGCGGTTCGTTCCGCTCCAGCAGATGGCGGCATAGCGCCTGCAGATAGCAGGCCAGGGCCGCGGCCCGATCCACCGTCAGCGGCGTATCGCAGACGCGCAGCTCGATCGTGCCGTATTCCGGCTTGGGCCGGATATCCCAATAGAAGTCCTTCATGCTCTTGACGATGCCGGTGTCTTCCATGCGCGTGAAATAGCCTTCTACAAATTCCTCCCAACGCAGGAGAAATGGCGCGCGCCCGCTCAAGGGAAAGGCGAACACCGAATTGAGCCGAGCCGAGTTGAACAGCGTATCGCGACCTTGCACATAGGGCGACGAAGCCGACAGCGCGATGAAGTGCGGTATATAGCGGTTCAATGCGTGCAGCAAAAACATTGCGTCGTCACCGGACGCGCAGCCGATGTGGACATGCTGCCCGAAGATCGTGAACTGCTTCGCGAGATAACCGTATAGCGCCGACACTTCCTTGAAGCGCGGCTTGGAAAATATCTTGCGTTCCGACCAATCCTGGAACGGATGCGTACCGCCGCCGCAGACGCCGACGTTGAGCCGGTCGCCGGCGTCGACCAGTGTGTCGCGTATCTGACGCAACTGGCTGAGTAGATCGCCGTGACGCGAATGCACGTCGGTCGAGACCTCGATCATGCTTTCGGTAATTTCGGGCACGACATGTCCGGGAAAGGGCTTGCGCAAGAGTAGGTTCAGCATGTCCGGACTGGCATCGACGAGATCGAAATCGGAAAGGCTCACGAGCTGCAGTTCCAGTTCGACGCCGAGCGTAAGCGGCTGCGAGGTCTTGAAGGCTTCGAGCGGCATGTCAGTTCTCCGTCGGTTCCGGCGCTTCGCCGGCAGCGAGTAGGGCACGTTGCATCAGGATCGGGCCGAGCAATTCGAGTATCAGGGTCGCCGCGCCCAAGGCGGCAAGCTGCCCCGGCATTTCGATGCCGATGTAACGCGCTTGCTCCAGCAGAAGGAGCACGAACACGGACATCGGCATCAGCGCGAATCCGGTCAGGATGCCTTTGCGCCAGGTGATGCCGCTCACGCGGGCGAACAGCAGGACCGACAACGTCTTCGCTCCCAAACGTGCGGCGATCAGTACCAGACCGAGGCCGATGCCGGCCGCAACATGTCGCCATTCGAGGGCGGCGGCCACGAACACGAACAGCAGCACCGCCAGCAAGTCGCCGAGCGCGCCGAAATTCCGCTGCGCCTGGTTCAAGGCCACGCGCCGATGGCGCGCCATCAGGCCGAACGTGAGCGCCGCCAGCACCGGCGAGAGCTTGAGAGCATGCGTGAGCATGACAAGCAGGATGACGGCGAGCGCAAATGCGACTGTTGCGTCGTGGCTCAGGCGGCCGAGTTGACGCAAGATGCCCGGCAGCACGATCCCGAACAATGCGCCGAGACCGGCCGACACGAGCAGTACGCCCAGGCTGTTTGAGACTGCTTGCCACAGGCTGCCGGAACTTTGGAAAATCCACAAACCGAGGACCACCTTGAACGTGAACACAGCCAGCGTGCAATTCAGGGCGGACAGATGCAGCACGCGCTCGGTCACCTGGCCGGAGCTGCGCAACTCGTTCACGATGCGCAACACCGCCGCCGGCGAGGTCGACATCGCGAGCGAAGCGGTCAGCAGCGCATCGACGGCCGGCATGCCGAACCACTGTGCGGCCAAATAGACTGCGGCAAACGTGCAGGCCGATTCGACCACGCCTGTCACTGCAATCCACGGATTGAAGCGCAGCCATTTCAGATTGATGCGATAGCCGAACTCGAACAGCATCAGGCCGAAGGCAATGTTGGCAAGCAGCATGACGGCGCCTTGGCCGGCCAGCGTCAATAGACCGGTTTGCCCCAAGGCGAAGCCGACGATGCCGTAGATGCTGATGCGGGGCAAGCCGCTCCAACGATGGCCGAACTCGCCGGCGAACCACGCCAGCGCGATCGCGGCGGGCCAGCTGAGCTCGGCGGCAAGCGGCCGGAGAAAGAACCAGAAATCCGTCGGCATCGGCACCTCCGAAAGAATTGCGCGCGCAGCGTTCGCACCGGCGTCGATGCGGGCAACTGGCTGGCGGCAGGTTAAGCAAATGTCCGGCAACGGAACCGGCCGGAAACCGGTTGCTCCGGAATTGATAAAAGACGCTCCCTTCTCCAAGGAAGGGAGCAAAATCGGGCGGATCGCACTACTTGCCCTGAACTGATCGCTACTCAGTTGCCTCGGCGGCCGGAAGTTCTACTCCGGTTGTCTTGCCGGCCAAATTCGATATCCATCGCGGATATCCGGATAGTGCATCAAGACGCTTAAGCGAACCTTAACCGGCTGCCGCATTGTCGATTCGCCAAGCGTTTCAGAATTATTACGGAAAGGCTAGCGAAGCTGGTCCGGTTCGGTACCATCGGGACGGCTTTCCACGACGGCATTCGGTTTGGGTGTGGCAAGCACCTTGTCGATGCGCAATCCGTCGAGATCGACGATTTCGAAGCGCCAGCCGTCCCATTCACATTGATCTCCTGTCTGCGGAAGTTTGCCCAGGAGCAGGGTCGCCATGCCGTTCAACGTGTTGTACCGGCCGCGCTCTTCTTCCGGTACGTTCTCCAGATTCAGCCTGTCTTTCAATTCCGGGATGGGAATCAGGCCATCGAGCAGCCACGATCCGTCTTCACGCTGCACCGCCCACGAGTCTTCCGCGCGGTGCGTCTTGAATTCCCCGGTAATGGCTTCCATCACGTCTTGCAAGGTGACGATACCTTGCATTTCGCCGTATTCATCGACGATGAATACCATCTGTACACCGGTGTTCTTGAATTCCTCGAGCAACTCCATGCCGGTGAGTGATTCCGGCACATAGACCGCCGGCTGCAAATGCTCCGTCAGCTCGAGCGGTTCGCCGCGCAAAGTCTGCGCCAGCATCTCGCGGGCATTGGCCACGCCCAGGATACTGTTCCAGCCGCCGCGCACGACTGGAAAACGGGAATGCCGGGTCGCCTCGAAGCGCTTCAAATTGGCTTCCAGGCTTTCATCGGCATCGAAATAGACAACCTCGCCGCGCGGCACCATGAGCGAGGCGATCTGGCGGTCGTCGAGCCGGAAGACATTGCGCACCATTTGATGCTCTTGCCGCTCGATGATGCCGGCCTCGGAACCTTCTTCCAGCATCAGATGAAGCTCCTCTTCCGTCAGCATCTGGCGGCCGGCAGTCTTGATGCCAAACGTGCGCAACACCAGTTGCGTCGAACCGGAAAGAAAATGAACGAAAGGCTTGGTCAGCGTCGCCAGCAGCAGCATCGGCCGAGCCGCCAGGCGTGCCAGCGGCTCGGGATTCAACTGGCCGAGCCGCTTGGGCACGAGTTCGCCGAGTACGATGGAAAAGTAGGTGATGGTCAGGACCACCAATCCCGTCGCCAGGTATCCGGAATAGGGGGCCGGCATGCCGAGGGACGTCAGCCAGATACTGAAAGGGCCGGCCAGCGTTGCCTCGCCGACGATGCCGTTCAATATGCCGATCGACGTGATGCCGATCTGGATGGTGGAGAGGAATTTGTTTGGATCGTCCCCCAATTCAAGAGCCGCCTTGGCCGCGCCGTCGCCGGCGTCCGCCAATTTTTGCAGGCGCGCCCGACGCGCAGTCACCAAGGCGATTTCGGACATCGCGAAAATGCCGTTTAAGAGGATCAATCCGGCGAGTATGGCTATTTCCATTTGCTCAAGCACCTAGGTGTACAGATATCGATGAATGGGAATGTTATCGGTCGGCGGGGAGTACGACGCCATCTACGGCGCCATGCCTGCATGGGGGAGGGATCAGCTTTTCCCGACCATGTAGCCGAGCCCGCGCACGGTGGCGACGAATTGCTGGCCGAGTTTCTTGCGCAAGCCGTGGATGTAGACTTCGATCGCATTGCTTTCCACTTCGCCCGACCAGCCGTACAGGCGCTCTTCGAGTTGGGCGCGCGACAGGATCGCGCCCGGACGGGCCAGCAAGGCGTCGAGCACGGCCCATTCGCGCGCGGAAAGCACGACTTGGTCGCCAGCGACAAGGACTTGACGCGTCTCGAGATTGACGCTGACATCCCCAGTCCTGTACACGATGGCGTTGCCGCGGGCGCGCCGCACCAGCGCGTGGAGGCGCGCAATCATTTCTTCGAGATCGAACGGCTTGACCAGATAGTCGTCGGCGCCGGCATTGAGGCCGAGCACGCGTTCCGGCACGGTATCGCGGGCCGTCAGCACCAGCACCGGCGTATGGTTGCCGGCAGCGCGCAAGCTGCGCAATACATCGATGCCATCCTTGTGCGGCAATCCAAGATCGAGCAGTACGGCATCGAATGCTTGCGCGCACAATGTTGGTTCGACAGCCGAACCATCCCGCACCCAGTCGACGTCGATGCCTTCGCCATTCAACGCGATCTGGATGTTTTCACCGATCATGCGGTCGTCTTCGGCGAGCAGGATTTTCATTACCACAGTCCTTTGTGAGTGCCTCTGTGCGGTTGCATATTGCACAGCGAATCTTAGGCGAATCTTAAATTCTGCGGTTTGGCAATAATCTGGCGTATCCTACGCGCATTCAATATTTCTCGGGTTAGGAAGTATGGATCGGGTCCCTATTCCCGACGACGTTGCGCGTTTCATTCTTCTCGGAATTCCCTCGGTTCCCTATCTGGAGGCAATACTGCTATTGCGGCGGGAGCGCGGCGTTGCTTGGGATGCCAAACGCGTGGCGCAGCGTCTCTATTTGACGGAAAAGGCCGCCCAGGCTCTGCTTATCGAACTGCATACAGCCGGGTTGGCGGACTGCGTATATGGTCAAGCGAACCTCTATCGCTATCGGCCCAAATCGGAAGAACTAGGAGAAATGATCGATCGGCTCGAGCAAGCCTATGCCGGCAATCTGATCGACGTCACCAATCTCATTCATTCCAGAACCAACAAGAAGGCACAGCAATTCGCGGACGCCTTCATCTGGCGAAAGGATTCCTGATGGCAGCTGTCATTTACCTGCTGTGCGCCTTCACCGCATTCGCCTGTGCATGGCTGATCTTGCGCAGTTACACCAGAAGCCGGCGTCCCTTGCTGCTGTGGAGCGGCTTGTGTTTTGCCGGCATGTTCCTGAACAACGTGATTCTGGTGATTGATCGCCTGGTCGTGCCGCAAATCGACTTGTCGACATGGCGCCTGTCCGTGGCTTTGATTGCATTGCTGTTGCTGCTGTACGGCTTGATCTGGGAGGAGGAATGATGCACTTGAACGCCATACTGACCGGCGCGATTGCCATGGCTTCCCTGGTCGCGAGCCTGTTCTTTCTCCGCTTCTGGAGAAGCACACGGGATCGCTTCTTCCTGTATTTTGCAATGTCGTTTGCGCTCGAAGCGGCGAACCGCATGGCGCTCGGCATGATGTCCCTGGAAAGCGAAAACGGACCGGTCTATTACCTCATTCGCCTGATGTCCTATGGATTGATCCTGTTTGCCATCCTGCAAAAGAACAGACGTCCAAATTAATGCCACTGAACGGATATCGCATTCCTGGAGTAACACGGACATCGGCCAATCCGGCAGCAGAAGCAAAGCAGAAGCAATCCTGGATCGGGAATTGCATGCTCTGCTAACGAATCAACTGAGAAATCCGTATGTTCAGAGTTTCGAAGAGATGAATCTCTCATAGTCATCGATTGCGAGCGCTCATCGTGGTATTTGCCATGCTTGCTGCTACTCCGGCCACAGGGAGGAGCGGTCGAATTACGTCTGGACTGCGGACATCGCGTACATCCCGGCGCGGCGCGGCTTCGTGTACCTGTTCGCGGTGGTGGATCGCCCCCATAGATGGCAGGCCGGGTTGACCACCGCGCCGTACGCTCTGGCCAGACACAAGGTGCGGCAAGCGGCGCCGTGGACAACCCTACATCGACAAGGCTCCACTTATCGGCATCAAATTCCTGGCAAGTTTTGCTTAAACAGACGGCGAGCGCTCTGAAGTGATTTTTCCACATTTCATAAGATAAAACGTTCATTCAATCAATATCTTAGCAGTAACTCTTCGCGTCTTTTCTTAAATTTTGAATGCAGTTTAGTTCCCACTTCCATGTAGTCATTCTTGACTTTTGCTGAAGTCGAACTAAATTTCCGTCAAGTATGCAGGATCGCTTGCACCTTACCAATTCATAATGAATTGCGTGTAAGCAAGATGACGATGGGAAGATGCCATGGGCGCAAAATCGGCATCGCCACGCTCCAAGCAACGATTGCACATTTTCGACTCCTATCGGGGACGTGGCCACAGGAACAACAACTTGTTCCTTGTCTATAGCATCAAGACGAACCGGGACTGGATTCTCCCTAGTGACCGGCAGTTCGTTCACTGGATCCATTTTCTCGAAACCAACCACCAGGTAAAAACATTCGATCTGGCGCCTGAACTCGTCGTCTCGACAGACGACAAGGAAGTGCGGGGCACCGAGCTGGATGCTGAGGTCGTCCTGCGCGACGGTACCAAGGAATGGCACGAGGTGAAGAGTGCTGAGAGCGAAATCGAAACCGCGCGTTCGCAGCTGCTCGCGCAGGCGGCTGCGAGTTCGAAAGAAGGGGTAAAGTACCGCGTCTATACCGATCGCGATCTGCGTCCTCATGTGGCCACGAGTATCCGTTGGCTTCGTGCGATCGCTTTCGCCGCAACGCTTCGCGATGCTCCTTATCCGCGTGAAACGCTTCCTGCCCGTTAAGCGTCCATCCGATGCGCATATGTTCAAGTTGCTTTTGGAAGGGCAAAAGCATGTGCTATCCAGTCGCAACGACACTTCCCTCCTGCTCAGGAACATCAAGACCGATATCCAGATGAAGGTCGCTTCGCGCAATGGATCGCAATTCGTTCTCATTATTGACGAAATGCAGTTGCTCAACGAGATCGATCTGCAGCAGCTGCTGGTATTCCATAATGCCTTGGCGCTCGAAAAAATCAAGATGACGACAGTGGCCTTTGCGCAGCCAGAAATTATCCACAGGGTCAACGCCTTGCAGACGAAGCACCAGACACAGATTATTGCCCGCTTTCTGAGCGAGCCGCTGATGTTCGAAGGCTGTGGATCGGCGGAGGAATTGCGCGCATTGTTGAAACTCTACGATGAGGAATCAGAATATCCGGACGATTCCGGCATCAGCTATACCAAATTCTTTTTTCCGGAGGCATTCGCGCGCGGCTTCAGACTAAGCAAATATGCGAACAAGATTTGGCACGCACTCAAGAAAGCCATCCCGGCATTGCCGGAGACTGGCCTTCCGATGGAGCATGTTTGCTTGACGATAGAGCACCTGTTGCTGGCCCATCGGCAGTACGACGCCGCTAATTTTACGTACGGCACCGAGGATATCGAGGAGGCGGTGGAAGCATCGAACCTTCGCAATTTCGTCTCCTACGTCAAGTCCGCTTCGGGATGAAGTAACGGCTCTTGCGATGAGCAGATTGACTTGGAATCCGCGTGCGCCAGCACCGTTTGAGTCAGGGTGGAGTATTTTTGTAAAGGCCCTGGCGCATAATCATATGCGCATGACGGAGTTGCGCGACCTGATTCGACGCGCCGATATTCCACGCACAGAGATGAATGAACGAGACCTTGGCAACAGCCAATGGATCGACTTTGACAAATTCGGCCGGCTCTTGGAGATCGACAGTGCACGCCTAAAGTCCGGCTTCCTGGATCAGTTAGGTTTTCAGCATGGTACCGCAGCAGGCAGCACCATACGGCATTGTCCCGAATGTGCCAAATCCGGTTATCACTGCGTCTTGTTCGATTTAGCGTTGATCGCCGAGTGTCCATGGCATGGGATGCCGCTGCGCCAACCATGTGGCGGTTGTGCCGCACCGTCGACGCTTGATGGAAGATCCGGCCTTGCTGCATTGCCGTCCCCGATTTGCAAGTACTGTCGCTTGCAGTTGAACACCTTTTTGCGCTTGCCTAGCGCCGCGTCATGGCGATGTTCAACCCGGACTCGTCGATGAATTTCAACTGCTTGACAGGGTAACAAGTGATCAGCCTGCGGTACCGGCGTCGCGCCAAACGTATGCGCGCTGTATCCCGTTCCGCCGCATGGAGTGTC
>DASPLX010000044.1:0-2954 GCA_035627375.1 Paucimonas sp.
TGCGCGGCCAGGCGGGCATCGGTATCGGCATGGCCGCTGAGATCGTGGACCTGGAGGGCGAAGCCGGCGTCGGCGGGGCCGATGTGCTGGAAGGCGTCGCCGTCGATGGTGCGGAAGGTGGTGCGCAAGGCTTCGTGGCGCCGGACCAGGCGGTCGAGGGCGGCCTGGAGGGCGGGACGGTCCAGCGGCCCGCTCAATTGCAGGGCCAGCGGTATGTGATAGGCCTCGCTGCCGCCTTTCATCTGCGCCAGGAACCACAGCCGCTGCTGCGCGAAGGACGGCTGCAGCGGCAGGTCGCGGCTTGCCGGCTCGATGCGCGATTGCTTGCGCAAGGCCCGAAATTGCTCCGGAGTGAAATTGCGGACGGCATTGCCGGCGGCGCCGCGCGCGCCGCGAGTTGCGTTATTGGAAGACATGACTCATACCCTTACCGAATCGAGGTCGGCAGCCGGCGCATACTGCGCGCCTTCAAGCTCCGAGAAAACATATTCAAGAACGCCTTCCACCGTCGGCGCCGCGAAGAACACGCGCATGGGAACATTCACCTCCAGGCAGTCCTGGATCTTGCTCACCACCCGGGCCACCATCAGCGAATGGCCGCCGAGCTCGAAGAAGTTGTCGCGCACCCCGACCCGCTCGCGGCCGAGGATCTCCGCCCAGATATCGGCCAGCGCCTCTTCGATCGGCGTTTGCGGCGCGACGTAGCCGCGGACGCCATAGGCTTCCGCGCCCGGATCGGGCAACGCCTTGCGATCGAGCTTGCCGTTCGGCGTCAGGGGCAGGCGTTCCAGCTTCACGCAGGCGGCCGGCACCATGTAGTCCGGCAAGTGCGTCCGCAAGTGGCTGCGCAAGGCTTCGGTTCCCGGATCGGCCGCATCGCTTGCCGCGACGTAGTAGGCCACCAGCCGCTTGTCTCCCGCCCCGTCCTCGCGCGCCAGCACCACGGCTTCGCGGATCTCCGCATGGGCGGCGAGCCGCGCTTCGATCTCGCCGAGCTCGATGCGGAAGCCGCGGATCTTGACCTGGTGATCGGCGCGCCCCAGGTATTCGATCGTGCCGTCGGCGCGGAAGCGCGCCAGGTCGCCGGTGCGGTAGAGCTTGCCCTGCCCCGCGAACGGATCGGGCAGGAAGCACTCCGCGGTTTTTTGCGGCAAACCCAGGTAGCCCTGGCCGACGTTCGCGCCGCCGATGTACAACTCGCCTTGCACGCCGGCCGCGACCGGCCGCAATTCGGCGTCGAGGATGTAGATCCGGGTATTGGCGATCGGCCGTCCGATCGGCACCACGCGCTCGCGCGGCAAGCGTTCGGCGCGCCAGAACGTGACGTCGATGGCGGCTTCGGTCGGGCCGTAGAGATTGGTGAGCGTCGCGGGAAGCAGGCGCAGCGCGGCGTCGATCTGCTCATGCCCCAGCGCTTCGCCGCTCGCCACGACGTGCCGCAGCGAAGACAGGCGCGCGGCTTGTTCGTGCCGTTCGCAATGGCCGAGGAATACCGCCAGCATGGAGGGCACGAAATGCGCGACCGTGATGCGGTGTTCGCGGATCAGGTCGGCAAGATAGCCGGGATCGCCATGCCCACCGGGCTTGGCGTAGACCAGGCGGGCGCCGCTCATCGGCGGCAACAGCAATTCCCATACCGACACATCGAAGCCGAACGGCGTTTTCTGGAGGATGGTATCAGCGGCGCCGATCTGGAAATGGCGCCGCATCCAGACCAGCCGGTTGCGCAGTCCGCCATGCGAATTCATCGCGCCCTTGGGCGTGCCGGTCGAACCGGAGGTGTAAATCATGTAGGCGGTACTGCCGGCATGCACCGGGCACGGCGGCAGGACCGCATCGCCCTGCAACGCCGGCAGGACGACCGGCTTGATCGGCATGCGCAACGCATTGGCGGCGCACAGCCCGGCCAGCCGCTCCGCATGCCCGGCCTGGGTCAGTACGCAAATGGGACGAGCGTCGCCGAGCATGACGGCAAGACGCTCGTCCGGATTGGCCGGATCGAGCGGCACATAGGCCTTGCCGGCTTTCAAGACCGCCAGCACGGCAACGCTCATTTCCAGGCCGCGCTCCATGAAGATGCCGACGAAGGGCGAGTCCGCCGGGTTGCCGCCGCCGTATTCCAGCAAATGCGCCGCCAGTTGCGTCGCCTTGCGGTCGAGCTCCGCGAAGCTGAGTTGCTCGTCGCCGCAGACGACCGCGATACGATCGGGCGTCGCTGCGGCCTGGTCTTCGAATAGCCGATGCACGGCCCGGAACGGGCCGTCATCGACATCGGTCCGGTTCCAGGTCTCCAGGATCTTGCGCCGCTCTTCCGGCGGCAATACGTCGAGCCCGGCCAGGCGCCGTTGCGGCTCGTTCTCCAGCGCTTGCGCCAACGCTTCCAGCGCTTGCCGCATCATGCCGCACACCAGTTCCGCATCGAGCCCGGCGCTCACCTGCGCCTTCAGGCCCAGCGTGACGCCATCGTCGTCGATGTCGAGCACCACCGGATAGTTGGTCCGTTCTCCGCTGGCCAACCGCTCCATCCCCTCCACCTCCGCCGTCCCGGCGAGCGCGGGATCGCCCGACAGCAGCGCCCGGTTGCGGTAGTTCAGCAAGGCCGTGAACAGCGGCGTCTGCGCCGCCACGCCGCTGCAACGCTGCGCCAGCGATAACGAGGCGTGTTCGTGCCCCATCAATTCGATCAGGCGCCGGTGCATCTCGCGCGCGCCGTCTTCGGCATTCAGGCCGTCCAGGTCGATGCGCAGCGGCAGCGTGTTGATGAACGGGCCCAGGATGCGGTCCGCGCCTTCCAGGTTCTGCAACCGGCCGAACAAGACCGTGCCGAAGACGACGTCGCGCTTGCCGGCGGTATGCGCCAGCACCAGCGCCCAGGCCAGGTGGCACAGGCTGGCGGCGCTCACGCCGCAGCGCTGCGCGGCGATGCGCAGACGTTGCGTGCCGGCGGCATCCAA
>DASPLX010000045.1:0-53577 GCA_035627375.1 Paucimonas sp.
CATCCTGCTGGACCGAGCCGACCATCGCGCCGGCATTGCCGCCGGGCGCCGCCGGCTTGCGGTCGGCGCGATCGGGATCCTGGGTGGCGTTGTCGCTCACGCCGCGAATGAATTGGCCGCGCAGATCGGGCAGGTTGAAGCTGCCGTCGCTGCCGCCGAAAGCGTAGCCGATGACGCCGAACAGATCCCGGTAGTCGTTGCACGACATCGCCGCCCCATCGCAATAAAGCCATCCCGCCGTCCAGAGATTTGTCTTGATCTGCCGTATCGCCGCGGCGCTGCCGTCGCCCGTCGCCAGCGGGCCGGCATACGGCAAAACCGTGCCGACCGGAACGAAGGTGCGGATCAGCATGACAGGCTCGCGGGAAAGGCCGGCAGGGAGGCGTCGCCCTGCAAATACAGCATGGAGGTCGGAATCCGCACGGTCCAGGACGGCGGCGGAATATCATTCGGCAGGTCCGGAATGCAGACCAGCTCGCCCGAGGCTCCCACCACCCGCACGCACTCCGGCTCGCGGATCTCTTCCAGCAGCAATACGCTGGCGCCGATGACGGGGACGCTGGCGGGACCGCCCACCCAGGGTCGGCCGAACATCAGCAGGAACAGCATCCAGCCTTCCCAGCCGGGATTCACCGGCAGCAGCACGCGCGCGGAGGCGGCCTTCAGGAAGCACGCGAACAGCCGCTCGGACGACGGCCGCGTGACGCCGGCCGCGACCGGTTCCGGCCACGCGCCCGGCTTGCCGGCCTGCCAGGATTCGTAATGCCAGGTCATGGCATCCCACGACAACAGGGGATCGAGCATGCCGGAATCGAGCGTGCCGCCCGCCGGAGCCAGCAGCTGCAGGCAAGCCTGGCGCAGCGTGTTGCGCTGTACCTCGCCGCTACGTCCCGCGCTAGCCGCCTCGGTGCGCGCCGCCAATTGCGCGTCATAGGTCAGGCAAGCCTCCTGGTAGGCTTGCAGCAGTCGTTCATAGGTGCGGACCTGCCAGGCGATCATGCCTTGATCGGTCCCGGCGTCGCCGCTGCGCTGGCAGCTTAGCTCGACCTTCACCACGAATGCCGGCGCCGCGGTCATCACCGTCACCGGCACCGGACCGCCGTCCTGGGGAAGCTGCGCCAGCGTGGCGGCGGTCAACGGCGCGCAGCTCAACGCCGACGTCGGCACCTGCGGCACGGTGACGACGGCGTCGCCGATCGCGCCGGCATCGGACGTGGATGCCGGTACGGCGGTATCCAGCTTGACCGCCGTCGCCGCCGCTGCCGGCCCCGAATACGGCTGCCCGCCGATCGAGCAAACGAGGTTGTAGCGGTTGTCGGCCAGCGCGATCGTCACCTGGCCGGACGCCGCCGCATAGCCGTCGGGTATGCGCAGGCCCGCCATGTCAGCCGTGCTGGTACGGTCGAAGCTGGCCGCCACGACAACCGATGCCGGCGGCGGCGGCTCCATCGCGCGCAAGCCGTATTGCGCGCCGAAGGACTGGTAATTCGCCGCCGTGATCCCGGTATATCCCTGGCCGTCCGGCACGCCGAAGATCTCCAGCGGCGCCGGTTGCCGCAGCGGCACCGGGCCTGCGGCGGCGATCTTATCCAGCCATGGCTTGGCCGGTTGCGCGATCTCGAAGGCGAGCACCATGCGCCGCCCGGCCTCTTCGAGATGCACCCGCATGACACGATCCACCCAGCGATAGATGCCGACCAGGCGGCCGCTGCCGGCGTTGTCGATCAGGGTGCTCTGACGCCGCTCGCGGAACTCCTGCCAGACGGCGCTGCGCTGATCGCTGACGCGCTCGCCGAGGCGGCGCGCGGCGTGCTCGGTCAGCGATTGCAGATAGCGGGCGGCGCCTTCCCCGTTCCACCGGCTGCCCGCTTCGCCGCCGGCGGCCGCGCCGCTCAGCGTCAGATTCAAGTTGTTGTAGGCAGGCTGAACATTGCTCAGGTTGTTCAACGCGCCTTCCGCCGCCATCGCCTCCTGCACCGCGTCGCTCAACTCGTTGGCCACCGAGGACAGGCGGCTGAGGCTGTCCTGGCTGGCCTTCTCGCCGCTGCTGCCGGCGTGCCCGGCCATTCCGGTCGCGATATGCTCCTGCACTTCCTGCCGTTCGCGCGGCATGACATTGACGATCTCGGCGATCTCGCCCGGCAGATAGGCTGCCAGCCGCTGGCGCGCGATTTTCAGGTTGCCCACGCCAAGGACTTCCCAGCCGCCGGCCGCGCTGCCGCCCGCCGGGCCTGCGATGGCGGGCGACGGCGGATACGCCGCCACCGCGTCCGGGAAGATCGGACGCGCCCCGAGCACGATGCGGCGCGCCGCATGCTCGCCGAGATCATCGTGGCGGCCGGCCACCAGCAGCTGCAGGAAATGTCCGACCCGCAGGACGTCGGTCAGCTGCACCGCCAACCGGGCGTCGTCCGGCTGTCCCGCGAGGGCCAATGCGAAGAGGCTTTGCCAAACGTCGGCCTGCGCCGTGTTCCACACTGAACCGTCGAGGAAGCTTCCGGGCGGCTGACCGAGGAAGAACGTCGCCATCTCGATCAATTCGTCCTCGGGGATCGTGCCGGGAATCCGCTCCAACGCGGCGCGCCACGCCGGAAATTCGTCGATCGGCGACGGCAGGTCCGAGAGCGCGGCGACGAATTTCGCTTGCTGGTAGCCGTGCTGGATGAAGCTCGCCGCGTCCGCCTGCTTGGCCGTCGCCGCGCCTGCACCCGTTTCGGCGGCCAGCTGGTTGTAGAAATCGAGCTGGCCGGGCGCCAAGCCCAGGCTCTCCAGGCTGACGAAGCGCCGGTCGATCCCGGCCAGTTCGCGCACGCCCGGCGGATGCAGCCAGACGAAGGGAAACAGGTCGACCGCGTGCTGCGGACCTTCGATATCGATCTCCGCCGGATCGTCCGGCAGACGGGGATCGTCGGGAACGACCGGTACGTCCGGCTCCACGGGCCAGACGCCGATCGGCCCATTGAAGAACGAGTTTTCCGTCAACGGCAGGTTGCAAATCAGCGCGATGCTCTCGCTCCCCAGTCCGAAGACATCCGCTCCCAGCTCGAGCGTCACGTCGATCGTGCCGAGCCGCTGCGTATGCGACGAAGGAAACCCGCCGTCGAGGCTGAGAGAAAAGTGCGCAGGCTCCGGCACGTGATCGCTGGACAACGCGATCCTGGCCACCGAGCTGTCCTCTTCGCCGTCCCAGCGTACCGTCACCCATTGATTGTCGCGCGCCAGCTTCCGCCATTCGCCGCGACGGCCCTGTATTTCCATGTCGGCAAAGCCGGCGAGTGCTTGCATGATCGCTCCTGACTTTTGAGTTGGTTGGTCCTCGTGCAGCCGGTGCGGAACCTGGCGCCGCGGCGCCAGGTCCCGCAACCCGGATCAGCACTCCACCGCGTCGGGCCCCGCCCCGGATCTCGCGGCCGTCTTCAGCAGTTCCCTGCATGCCGGCGCCAGGGCGGCATTCAAATCGTCCGCCGTATAGCGCCTGTACTCCAGGTACTCCGGCACCGGATTGACCGGCCAGAAGCAATCGTCCTGCTCGCCGCCGTGGCGGCGGTGCTTCGGCGCCAGCCACAACAAGTCGAGCGACAAGCCCGAAATGCGCAGCAGCCGCAACTCATGCTCGCCGCCGGGCAATGCCTCCTCGGCGTCACGCACAGCCGACGTGAAATTCCCGACGAATGGCCCGAACGTGATTTCCTTGACGCCGAGCGCTTTCTTCCCATGCGCATCGGTACCGACATAGGCGACCGCCACCATGTCGCCGCCGCTGCGCACCAGGAATCCGCTGCCGTTGGCGATGCAGTTCTCCGCCTTGGAATACCCCGGCCCTCCGGAGAGATCGAGCTCATAGACCCGATGATGCAGGCCGACATCGAGCGTCTTCGCGTGGGCCCCTTCGAACCTGGTGCCGCCATACTCTCCGGGGGCGATGTTCTTGAGATCGGCCCGCACCATCTCCACCGCTCCCGCCGGCGCAGTGCTCAAAATAAGTTTCGACATGTTTTCTCCTCGCATCATTTCAATCAAGGCTGGGTGGCGAAGGTGGCCGCCCAGGTCGCGCCGCCTTTGTAATTGCCGGGAAAGTCCGCGAACTTCAGGACGCTCGTCGACCCGCCGCGCCCCGGATCCTGGACCGTGATCGTGTTGCCGCCGCTGGCTTCGTCGTAGCCCGTGATGACGATCGCGTGACGGCTGCCGCTCTTTTTCCATTTGACCGCCATGGCGACCGGACGGCCGCTGTCGATCTCTTGCTTGACGGCCGAGAAGGTGATTCCCTCGTCGACGTGGGAAGCCAGATTGCCGACGTGCGCAAGGGCCTTCCATGTCGTGTACGGCTTGTTGCAGCCGGACGGCAAAGGCGAACTGCAGCAATCGCCGCTGCTGCCGAATTTCCACGTCGCCAGCCGGCATTGCGTGACGGTGCTCCCGGCGTCGTAGAATTTCGAGACGCTGGCCGTCACGGCCGCCCAGCACCATTGGCTGTACTTCTGACCCTCGATGTTGAAGGCCAGCTGGCAGGAGGCGCCGAGGTTCTCGTCGCCCGACAGCGTCGACCAGTTGCCGGACTGCTCCAGGATCGAATATCCGTCCTCCGCCGCCGGCGGCGACACGTTCGGATCGGACTGAGCGTTGCCCGCTGGCGCCGCCACGGAAATCGCATCGGTGAAAATCACGCTCAGCGGCGGCGAGCGGAAGGTAAAGGATGGCGTGGATGGGGCGGCAGTGTCGGAGCCGTCTCCCACCGTCGCCCACACGGTCCAGCTCCCCTCGCCACTCTGCGGCGCTGGAGTAACGCTGTAGCGATTGGGCAGCGTGTACCAGGTCGGCTCGCTGTCGCCCTCCTTCCGCAACGCAAACGTCACGGACTGCGTGGGATCCGACAAGTTGTTCGTGAACGACGTCAATTGTGTTTCGCTCATGTCATTTTTCCTTTCGAATGAGTTGATGGGTGCGCGAGCGGCGCCGCTATTGCGCGGCCTGCACAAGCGAGGGCAATTCGAGCCCGTTCGACTTCGTCGCATGCACTTCCAGCGCGCCGCGCCAATCGCGGATACGCCATGCGGCGGATGTCACGCCGGCCAGCGTGACGACCAGGTCGAACTCTTGCGGCCGGAACTGCGCCCTGTCTCCCGCCCGAACCGGCAGTTGCACCGCGAAAGGCGAACCCAAGAATCGCAGCGTGAATCCGACATCTCCGCCGGTACGATTAGCGATGCCGACCGCATGCGGCGCCGAACCGGGCTCCATCGCGCACACGAATTGCGCCGCCTGCGCGACATGGTGCATGCCCGCCGCCAAGCAGTAACCCGGAAAGACCGGCCCGGCGGGCAGCACGAATGCGACGCGGGTCTCGGGATCGTCGTACCGCGCGGAGCACGTCAAGCGATCGGAGCGCGGTTCCGGCACGATGGCCTCGCCGCCGGGCGCGATCCAGGCATCCCACGCCGGCCGGCCGTCGCAGCGAAAGCGCAAGCGCGCCGGCAACGCGGTCCGGTTCACTATCCGCAGTTCGCCGTCTTTGTTCATGCCCGCCGCCGAGTTCGCTCGCCTTGACGGGCAGGCCGGATGCCGGCCCGCCCGCCGACTCGGATTACACCAAGCGCAGGGTGTAGTAGCCGCGATCGCGCAGCGTCGTATCGTTGACCGCGACACAGGTGGCATTCGAATTGCCGGAATATTGCGTGGCCGTCGTCACGCCGTTGATGATCGCTTGGAAGCTGTAGGTGTCGCTCAGCGTGACCGTCTGCATATTGAAGGCATCGGTGCAGACCACGGATTGCAGCGGCTTGCCGTCCTTCTGAATCGTGAAGGTGACCGTGTCGCGCCAGGTCGATTGGAATTGCAGTTGGTTGGAAGCGGTGCTGGGAACTTCCTGCACGTCGAATACGTAGGTCCCTTGGTTGTACACCTGGATCACCTGGGCCAGGAAGCCGGTGGCGCCGGTCACGGTCATCGGCGCCGAGCTGTAGGTATTGCCGTCGATGACGGTGCTGGCGACGACTTCGTAGATATCGGTCGTCGGGATCGATACCGATTGACCGGACTCGAGCGCCGGCAGGCTGACGACGACCTGCTCGCCCTTCTTCACGGTGAATTGTGCCGGGTAGGCGGTCTGGTTTTGCAAGGTGATGTTGCTCATGGAAGACTCCTGATGATTGGCGCGGCATGCGCCGCAAGGTTGATCGAAGCGCCGGATGAGCCTCCCGAAATATCGGCGTTGGATTGACGTCGCTGATTCCGATTGGGTGATGCATCCGGCTGATCAGAACTATATTGGCCGGGTGCCGGTGAAATAAGTATCTTTACGGTAACAGCGAAGTAACGGCGGCGGATGTTACGCCGCGGCGGACGCACGGTCGGCGGTCCGCCTATGCAAGAGGGGCTTCACGACGGGCGCTGGGAGGGATTGCACCAGGAATTGCAGACATGAGCGACAAGCGGGAACGATGGCGTTACGCTGTCTTTAGGAGATGGGATCGATACCGATTGCCCCGCCGCGAGGCCTGGATGACATGCCGGCCGATCTACTCATTGAAGAGACTCTGTTGCGGACTTTGCCGGCGCGGCGTCGGCTTGGGAGAAGGCTGTGCGACCAGCAGTTCGGCGGAGTACCGGGCGAAGAATTCCGGCGCTTCGTCGGCGGAACAATGCAGCCACGCGTCGTACTGGTCCGGCCGCAGAATGATCGGCATGCGCTTTTCGTCGCCGGGCGCGTTGTACCGGCTATAGAGGGGATGCGCATCCGCGTTGATCGTCAACATGGCGAACGACAATAACGGGTTGCCGTGCAATCCGCCTTTCTTGTATTCCCAGATGCCGGCGATTCCGAGCGCCTCGTCGCCGGCAGCGGCGATTTTCCAGCGTTCGCGGCCGGTCGGCAGGTGGCGCCATTCGAACATCGCCGCTACCGGAACCACGCAAAACTGGCCCTGCTGGACGGCATTGCGATAGGATGGTTTGGATTCGACGCCCTCGGACCTGGCGTTGTGGGTCTCGCGGACGTCTTCGATTTTCGTCCAAGGCGCCACCAGGCCGAAACGGCCGACCGCGCACCTCTTCTGGCCATACGAGGACTTTGCACGGGAACATGCAATGAACGGCGCGAAATGGCCGGGGAAAACCTCGGCCTCGTATTCCGCGCCTGGGGCTTCCACGTGGAATCGCTCTGTCAGAACCGACTTGTTCGCAGTGAGAAAATTAGCGCACATGCGCAATTTTAACTGCCCATGGCCGCCGCCATGGCAAGTTCACCTCATGGAAGAAGCGTCGCTTCTGCCCATGGCTAGGACACCATGGCTTTTTATGAATAATGCCCGAAGGCAATATTGCGCCGAGTTACCGCCCGCAGCATGGCGCCAATGTAGAATCCGTCAACATTCATCTTCAATCCCTTAACGAAAGAAAGAAGCGATGGGACAGGCAAAAGCAAGAGGATCTCAAGCCGAACGCATAGCGCGGGCAAAGGCGCTGATCGAGGCGAACAAACCGGCTTCACTCACCTGCAATCATTGCAAGGCGGAGATCACGGAGATTCATGCGATGGATGTGCGCGGCATGGCTGGCGTGAAAGCAGGTTATGCCGGCACTTGCAGTTGCGGACATTCGACATTCGCGCTTCAAGGCGACCCGGATTCCGTCGCCAAGGCGATGGTGGAGATGGAGGAAGTGATGGAAGGCCGGGCAAAATTCGGATCGCAGCCGGGAGTGAAGCGCTGAGGGCCACGAATCGAATCGCCCCGCCCCCTTGCCCGGCTACTGCCAAGCCAAAGACGCAAAACAAAAAGGCTTATGACCGAACAGGTCATAAGCCTTTGTTTTTACTTGGTGCTGGCTGCAGGACTTGAACCCGCCACCCCCTGATTACAAGTCAGGTGCTCTACCAGATGAGCTAAGCCAGCCAAAACTCGAAAGACGCGTATTCTACATTATTTGATGCGCGTCAGCGTGGGGCGCCCGCCTTTTTTTGGCGGCTCCGGCTCGTCGTCCGGTTTGTCTTCGCTTGTCTTGTCGCGCTGTTCCGAGGAGGATGGAACCGGCGCCAGTCCCGGACTCCTGGCGGCGGATTCTTCCGGCTCCGCCGTCTTCTCGTCAGCCGTCCTCGGCGTCACCTCGAAAGCCATGCCTTGCCCGTTCTCGCGCGCGTAGATCGCGACGACATTGTCGACCGGCACGGATATCTCGCGTGCAACGCCGCCGAAACGCGCGGCGAAGCTGATGAAGTCGTTCTCCATCTTCAAGCCGCTCGTCGCCGTGAAGCTGATGTTCAGCACGATTTCGCCGTTCTTGACGAATTCGCGCGGCACACGCGTGTTTTCATCGACCATGACGGCCAGATACGGGGTATAGCCGTTGTCGGTGCACCACTCGTAGATGGCACGCAGCAGGTAGGGCTTGGTCGAGGTTTCGGACATGGTCGATTCGTATCGCATCGAAACGGAAGCCGCGCGCACGCAGGTTGCCGGGCAGCTTCCCCTTCAGATGAGCATCAGCGGCGCATCACCTTCTCGGACGGCGTCAATGCTTCGATATAGGCAGGGCGCGAGAAAATCCGCTCGGCATACTTCATCAGCGGCGCAGCCGTTTTCGACAGTTCGATGCCGTAGTGGTCGAGACGCCAGAGCAACGGCGCGATCGCCACGTCGAGCATCGAGAATTCGTCGCCCAGCATGTACTTGTTCTTGAGGAACAGCGGCGCCAGTTGCGTCAGGCGGTCGCGGATTTCCGCGCGCGCTTTTTCATGCGCCTTGTCGGCATTCTTGGACTTGTCGTTCTCGAGCGTATGCACGTGAATGAACAATTCCTTCTCGAAATTGAACAGCATCAGGCGGGCGCGGGCGCGCATGAGCGGGTCGGCCGGCATCAATTGCGGATGCGGAAAGCGCTCGTCGATGTATTCGTTGATGATGTTCGATTCGTACAGGACGAGGTCGCGCTCGACCAGGATCGGCACCTGGCCGTACGGATTCATCACCGAGATGTCTTCCGGCTTGTTGAACAGGTCGACGTCGCGCACTTCGAAGTCCATGCCTTTTTCGAACAGCACGAGACGGCAGCGTTGGGAAAAGGGGCAAGTCGTGCCCGAGTAGAGAACCATCATAGCTATAGTTCCTTAGAAAACGGAGTTTCAGCGTAGGCTAACTTGCGCAGCAGGTTAAGCGGCAATGCTGCGGCCGAAGCAAAACAAAACGAAGTTTCGGCGAAGACCAACTTGCGTGCCAGTTAAGCAGCGATAGCTGCGGCCTAGGCGGCCCCGCCGGAACCAAAGAGGGTGAGACGCCTTACGTCTCACCCCGAAATGACTTCCCGCCATCCCTTTTCAACCCCTCCCCATGTCGGGGAAGACTCGATCCGGACCGGCGGGCTATACCTTATTTGACCTCTTTCCAGTACGACGCATTCAGACGCCATGCGAGGAACGAGAAGAATGCGAGGAACAGCAGGACGACCACACCGAGTTGCTTGCGCGTGTTTTGCACCGGCTCGCCCATCCAGTCGAGAAAGGCGACGAGATCGGCGACGGCGGAGTCATACTCCTGGGCATTCATCTTGCCGGGCGTGACTTGCTCGAAACCGGCGAACTTGTGGATCGTCTTGCCGGCTTCGTGCGGATCCTTTTCCTCGACGAACTTGGCGGCGCGCACGCCTTGCAGTTCCCACAGGGCATGCGGCATGCCGACGTTGTTGAACACGAGGTTGTTCCAACCGGTCGGACGCATATCGTCCTTGTAGAAGGTACGCAGATAGGTGTAGAGCCAATCGGCGCCGGAACCGGCCGACGAAGCCCGCGCACGGGCGATCACCGACAGATCGGGCGGCGCCGCGCCAAACCATTCCTTGCCATCCTTGGCCGTCAACGACACCTTCATCAGGTCGCCGACCTTGTCGCCAGCGAACAGCAGGTTGTTCTTGATCTGCTCGTCGGTCAGGCCGATGTCGCGCATGCGGTTGTAGCGCATGGCCGACGCGGCGTGGCAATTGAGACAGTAGTTGACGAACAGCTTGGCGCCGTTTTGCAGCGCGGGCAGATCCTTGGTACGGTCCGGCGCGTGATCGAGCGGAGCGCCGGCTTCGCTGGCCAGGGCCAATGCCGGAACGAACGCCAGAGCCGCAAGCAGTTTTTTCATCATTTTCATATGCGATATCCCCTAGCGGCTTAGTGTGCGTGATACGTGACGCGATCCGGGACCGGCTTGAAGGTGCCCATCGCGCTCCACCACGGCATCAGCAGGAAGAAGCCGAAGTAGATGAAGGTGCAGACCTGCGACACACGCTCGCCGACCGGCGACGGCGCCTGGACGCCGAGGTAGCCGAGAATGATGAAGGCGATGCCGAACACGAGATACACATACTTGTGCCAATCCGGGCGATAGCGGATCGATTTGACCGGCGACTGGTCGAGCCACGGCAAGCCGCCGAGGATCATGACCGACACGCCCATCAGCACGACGCCCCAGAATTTCGCTTCGAACACCAGCATGCCGGCGATCAGCACGAGGCCGGCGATCGCAACGCCCATCTTGGCCTTGGAGGAGAGCTTCGATTTGAAGAACACCAGGCCGACATAGGCGACGACGCCGAGGATCAGCGGAATCATGAACTGATCGGTGGTCGCGCGCAGGATCGAGTAGAACGGCGTGAAGTACCAGACCGGCGCGATATGCGGCGGGGTCTTCAGCGGATCGGCCGGGATGAAGTTGTTGTACTCGAGGAAGTAACCGCCCATCTCCGGCGCGAAGAACACGATGGCGCTGAAGATGACCAGGAACACGGATGCGCCGAACAAGTCGTGCACCGAATAGTACGGATGCGACGGGATGGCGTCGACCGGATGGCCGTCCGGACCGAGGTTTTCCTTGACTTCGATGCCGTCCGGATTGTTCGAGCCGACTTCATGCAGCGCGATCAGGTGCGCGACGACGAGTCCGAGCAGCACCAGCGGAATCGCGATCACGTGGAACGAGAAGAAGCGGTTCAGCGTGGCGTCGGAGACGACGTAGTCGCCGCGGATCCAGAGCGACAGGTCCGGGCCGATGAACGGGATCGCGCCGAACAGGTTCACGATCACCTGGGCGCCCCAATAGGACATCTGACCCCACGGCAGCAGGTAGCCGAAGAAGGCTTCCGCCATCAGGCACAGGAAGATCGCGACGCCGAACAGCCAGATCAGCTCGCGCGGCTTGCGGTAGGAGCCGTAGAGCAGGCCGCGGGTCATGTGCAGGTAGACCACGACGAAGAACGCCGATGCGCCGGTCGAGTGCATGTAGCGCACCAGCCAGCCCCACGGCACGTCGCGCATGATGTACTCGACGGAAGCGAAAGCGAGGTTCGCGTCCGGCTTGTAGTGCATGACCAGGAAGATGCCGGTCACGATCTGGATGACGAGCACCAGCATCGCGAGCGAGCCGAAGATGTACCAGAAGTTGAAGTTCTTCGGGGCGTAGTATTTGCCCCACTGGTCGTTCCACAGCTTGGTCAGCGGAAAGCGGGCATCGACCCAGTTCAAGGCCTTGGCCGCGACGGGCGCGTCGGCCGGAAGTTTTTTCTCAACGAATGCCATGATTACGCCTCGCCTTTCTCATCTTTGCCGATCAGGAGCTTGGTATCGCTCAGATACATGTGCGGCGGAATGTCGAGGTTGTTCGGCGCGGGCTTGTTCTTGAAAACGCGCGCCGCCAGATCGAAGGTCGATCCGTGGCAGGGGCAGAGGAAGCCGCCCTGCCAGTCGTCGGGCAGCGACGGTTGGGCGCCCGGCTTGAACTTGTCGGTCGGCGAGCAACCGAGATGCGAGCAGATGCCGACGACGACGAGGATGTCCTTGTGTTCGGCCCGGGAGCGATGCTGGTTCTTGCAATACTCGGGCACTTCCATCTGGTATGGTTTTTCCGATTTCGGATCGGCAACCTGGCTCTCGGTTTTTTCGAGAGTGGCCATCATTTCCGGCGTACGCTTGAAAATCCAGACCGGCTTGCCGCGCCATTCGACGGTTTTCATCTCGCCCGGCTTCAAGTCCGCGATATCCGCTTCCACCGGCGCGCCCGCAGCCTTTGCTCGCTCGGACGGCTGGAAGGTGGACACGAAGGCCCCTGTTGCGGCCAACCCGGCCACACCGCCCGCCGCGCATGTCGCGACGAGCAAGCCGCGTCGACCGGAATCGACCTGCTTTTCGTTACTCATACCAACCCCAATAGTCAGAAAATTGCGAAACCTGCAAAAAACTTCTAGCAACCTTTAATTATAGCCCAGCCGGGACCTGTTTTAAAGGAAATACATTCCGAATGAGCCGGTTTCCGGGGTTTTGCGGCTTTTTCGCCTGCCGTGCGACACAACCATGCAAGCGGCAGGCGGCCACGGAAGCGCAAGGAGGGTGCCATTGGCACAATTCACGAGGCGAAATGTAGAATCGGCCGCATCCAATTCATGAAAGGAAAAACGGGAATGGGCATGATGCAGGAATTCAAGGCCTTCGCCATCAAGGGCAACGTGGTCGATCTGGCCGTGGGGGTGATCATCGGCGGCGCATTCGGCAAGATCGTCGATTCGCTGGTGCAGGACATCATCATGCCCTTGGTCGGGAAATTGATCGGCGGCCTCGATTTCTCGAATTATTACCTTCCGCTCAACAACCAGGGCATGCACCTGACGCTGGCGGAAGCGAAGAAAGCCGGAGCGGTGTTCGCCTATGGCAGCTTTCTGACCATCGTGATCAATTTCCTGATCCTCGCCTTCGTGATTTTCCAGATGGTGCGCGCCATCAACAAGGCGCGCAGCGAGGAGCCCGCTCCCGCTCCCGCACCGGCCGCCCCGCCGGAAGACGTGCAGCTGCTGCGGGAAATCCGCGACGCCCTGGTTCAACGCCGGCAATGAACGACGAAGCCGGCCATCGGGCCGGCTTCGTCTCGCGGCACTACTGTCGCGCCTCGCTCCCTATTCGGAGCCCGCCTCGCCGGCCGCGCTCAGCGGCTTTTTCATCTGCAACAGGCCGCGCCGGTGGGCCTCGAACACCGCCTCGCCGCGCGAATGCACCGACAGCTTGCTATAGATGTTCTTGATATGGGTTTGCACGGTGCCGACCGACACTTCGAGCAGCTTGGCCACTTCGCCGTATGTATCTCCGCGCGCGATCAGATCGAGGATGGTCGCCTCGCGCTTGGTCAACGCCGGCGTATCGATCACCTCTGCCTCGACCCCGGCCTCGGTTTCGGCTTCCGCCTCGGCCTCGGGCTGCGGAACGGCCCGCTTCTTGCCGCGCACGCGCGCCAGCACCATGCGCGCGATCGCCGGACTCATCGGAGCCCCGCCGGCCCGCAAATCCTTGAGCGCCCGCACGACATCGAGGCGGCCCGCATCCTTGAGCACATAGCCCGAGGCGCCGGCTTCGATGCACGCCAGGACATTCGCCTCGTCGCTCGACATCGTCACGACCATGATGTCGCAGCGCGGATGCGCGCGAACGCAGGCATGGATGATATCGATGCCCGTACCGTCCGGCAGTCCGAGATCGGTCAACAGGATATCGGCGCTGTATTCCGCAAGCCATTCCAACGCCGGCGCGACGCTGTCGAAACAGGCGGCCAGCTTGAAATAAGGGTCAGACTCGATCGCCAGGGAGAGCGCGCGCCGTGTCAAGGCATCATCCTCGACAAGCAAAACGGTGACGGGAACGGGCAAGGGCTGTGGCGACATGACGAATCCGTAGTGTTTCTTGCTCTTATGCGGCAGGCTGGGTTTGGGATAGACAACACCGGTTTGCTACTTGCGGTTTCGTCAATGATACAACGGGGTAACAAATTTACCCAAGAAAGCCATTCCTCGTCTCGGCACAAACCTCTAAAAGCCGAGGTCACACGGGATTGCCGATATCAATGAAAACATGACGAATGCCGAATTGCGCCGCCAGGTGGTCGCCGACCGCTTGCACGCCGTAACGCTCGGTCGCATGGTGACCGCAGGCAAGATAGGCGACGCCCGCCTCGCGCGCCAGATGGACGGTCGGCTCGGAAATCTCGCCGCTGAGATACACATTGGCGCCGGCCGCGATCGCATCGCCGAGCATGCTCTGTGCCGCGCCGGTACACCAGCCGACCGTCTCCAACGCTTGCGCCGGGTCTCCGATCACGAGCGGCGCGCGCCCGAGCCGGCCTTCCACCAGCCGCGCCAGGTCACCGACCGTCTTGACGTCAACTTCGGCGAGACGCCCGAGCCAGCCCAGGCCATCTTCTCCGAAACGCCCTTCGGGGACGAGGCCGAGCCGGCGCGCAAGCTGGGCGTTATTTCCCAGTTCCGGATGCATATCGAGCGGCAAGTGATAGGCGAAAAGATTGATGTCGTGCGCCAGCAGCAGCTTCAAGCGCTGCTGCTTCGGCCCGATCACGCGCATGTCTTCGCCGCGCCAGAAATACCCATGGTGCACGAGGATCGCATCGGCTCCGGCGGCAATGGCCTCCTCCAGCAGAGCCTTGCTCGCCGTCACGCCGGTCACCAGGGTGCCGATGCGATCGCGCCCTTCCACCTGCATGCCGTTTGGGCAATGGTCACGAAAACGGGTAATATCGAGCGTCTGGGCGAGATACCTGGCAAACTCGTTCCGAGCGATTGTCTGCTCCATCATTCCTTACCTTTCTATGCGACGTCTCTGGCTCTTGTTCGCGCAAACCGTCACCGTCGGTTTGGCGCTCTGGTTCATTGTAGCGACCCTCAAGCCTGACTGGGCAAGCGGCATCTCCGGCGGCCTGCGCAACACGCATGTCACATCGACCACCGTGCCGATGCTCGAGGCGTCCCCGACCGCCGCGCCGACCCCCGGCTCCTACCGCGAAGCGGCCAGGCGCGCCATGCCGGCGGTAGTCAACATCTTCACCTCGAAAGGCGCGCGCAGGCAACGCAACCCCTTGCTCGAAGATCCCTTCTTCCGCAAGTTCTTCGGCGATCAGCTCGGCGACCCGGAAGAGAAGCAATTCAGCCTCGGCTCGGGCGTGATCGTCAGTTCCGAGGGCTATATCCTGACCAATTATCACGTCGTCGAAGCGGCCGACGAGATCGAAGTGGCGCTGGCCGACGGGCGCAAGGCGGTCGCGAAGGTGGTCGGCAACGACCCGGAAACCGACCTGGCCGTCGTCAAGATCAACCTGCCGAACCTGCCTGCCATCACGCTTGGCCATGCCGACCAGACCAAGGTCGGCGACGTGGTGCTCGCCATCGGCAATCCGTTCGGCGTCGGCCAGACGGTCACCATGGGCATCGTCTCCGCGACCGGCCGCAATCATCTCGGCATCAATACCTTCGAGAACTTCATTCAGACCGACGCCGCCATCAACCCCGGCAACTCGGGCGGCGCGCTGGTCGACACCAACGGCAACCTGCTCGGCATCAATACCGCCATCTACTCGCGCAGCGGCGGATCGCTCGGCATCGGCTTCGCGATCCCGGTGACGACCGTGAAGATGGTGATGGAATCGATCATCAGCACCGGCCAGGTCGTGCGCGGCTATATCGGCGTCGAGCCGCAGGACGTCACGCCGGAACTGGCGGAGAGCTTCGGCCTTGCGGCCAAGAGTGGCGCCATCATCGTCGGCGTCGAGCGCAACAGCCCGGCCGATAGGGCCGGCATCCGGCCCGGCGATATCCTGGTCGCGGTCGAAGGCAAACCGGTGGCCGATACGACCGACATGCTCAATCTCGTCGCGCAACTCACGCCGGGCAAGAAGGCCAAGCTCACCATCCTGCGCAAGAATCAGCAGACGATCGTCGACGTGACAGTCGGCAAACGTCCGAAGCTCAAGCCGCAGCCGCTGGAAGAAATTCCCGAATAGAAGACAAAGCCGCCATGCACGTACGCGACCTCATGCAATTCCTGGCCGAACTGGCCGAGAACAACAACCGCGCCTGGTTCGTGATGAACAAGCCGCGCTATGACATCCTGCGCGCCGAATTCCTGGAACTGGTGACGCAACTGATCCGCGACATCAGCAAATTCGATCCGGCGGTCGCCGCCTGCGATCCGAAGAAGGCGCTGTTCCGCATCAACCGCGACATCCGCTTCTCCAACGACAAGAGCCCGTACAAGACGCATTTCTCGGCGGCGATCACCGCCAGTGGCTTGAAGAAACCAAGCCAGGGCGGCGGCCCGGCGTATTACTTCCACATCGATCAGAACGGCATGCTGCTGGTCGCGGGCGGCGAATACATGCCGCCGAACGACCGGCTGAAGGCGATCCGCCAACAGATCGTGGCTGATCCGGCCGGCTTTTCGAAGATGCTGAAGAACAAGAAGCTGAAGGAACGCTACGGCGACCTGCAGGATGAAGGCAAGCTGTCACGTCCGCCGAAAGGCTTCGATGCCGATCATCCGCTGGTCGACTACCTGAAGCACAAGAGCTATATCGTCTGGATGGAAACGAGCATCAAGAGGAAAGTCCCCGCCGATCTCGGCAAGGGCCTCGTCGCGCCGTTCAAGGATGCCTATCCTTTGATTGCCTGGCTGCGCCAGGTCAAATGAGCACCCGGATTCAGGCGGTCTCTTCCGGCGCCCGCGTCATGCGGGCGAATAGCGGCGCCGCCAGCAAGCCGACTTCGTAGAGCAGGCACAAGGGCACCGCCAGCAAGAGCTGGCTCACGATGTCGGGCGGCGTGACGATGGCCGCCACGATGAAGGCGCCGACGATCACGTAGGGCCGGATCTCTTTCAGCTTCTCGACGCTGACCAGGCCCATCCGCACCAGCACGATGACGACGATCGGCACCTCGAAGGTGATGCCGAAGGCCAGGAACATCGTCATCACGAAGCTCAGGTAATTCTCGATATCGGGCGCGACGGCGATCGATTTCGGCGCGAAATTGTTGATGAACTTGAAGACGACGCCGAACACGAAGAAGTAGCAGAACGCCACGCCGACCATGAACAATGCCGAGGAAGAGATCACGAGCGGCGCCACCAGGCGCTTTTCATGCGCGTACAGGCCCGGCGCGATAAAGGCCCAAGCCTGATACAGCACCCACGGCAAGGCGATCAGGAAGGCCGCCAGCAAGGTCACCTTGACCGGCACCAGGAAAGGCGTGATGACGCCGGTGGCGATCATCTTGCTGCCTTCCGGCAGCGCCGACATCATCGGCATCGCCAGCAAGTCGTAGATCTGCCCGGCCCACGGCATCAGGCACAGGAAAACGAGGATGACCGCGGCCATCGCTTTCACGATCCGATTGCGCAGCTCGACCAGGTGCGAAATGAAGCTGTCTTCGGAGCCCGATGGCGTTTTATCGTCGGTCATTGCGGTATGTCGGTCGGTCAAGATCCTGCGAACGCGACAAGGTCGCCGCCGCAGGCCGGATTATTGATGGAACGATGAAGACGTCTTGCGCACGCTCGCCGGCCGGTATTTTGCCACGCGCGCGGCGCCCGACATGATACGGGTGCGCGTGCCGTGCTGTTGCTTGTACCAGGCGGGCATGGCCGAAGCGCGCATCTTTTTCTTGCGGAAATCCCGGGCCTTCTCCGCCATGTGCCGCTCCGCCGCCGGCGACAGCAGCGGATGGGACAGGCCGGGATCGCTCAGCGAGTCGTTCGTCCAGGCAGCATTGATGCCGTCTTCGACTTCCGAAAGATTCTGCGCGATCGTCTGCTCGACATTGCTGGCGGCATCCTGCATTTCCTTCTGCATCTTGCGCAGCTCTTCGAGCTCGATTTCGCGGCTGACTTCCGACTTCACTTCGTTGATATAGCGCTGGGCGCGGCCGAACAACGTGCCGGCCATGCGCGCCACCTTCGGCAGGCGCTCGGGACCGATCACGACCAGCGCGACGACGCCGATCACGGCAAGCTTGGATAATCCGAGGTCGATCATGGTGCGGAAGCAAAAGACGGCGTGCCGGCCCCTTGCTCAAAAGCCGGCGCAGGCACGGCGGTCGGAGCGCGAGAAAGCATCGGCCGCAGTTCTTCAGCTCTTGGTCTTTTCTTTCGCTTCGACATCGATGGTCGACTTGTCGGCGACTTGCTGGGGCGCACCGCCTTGGGCCGACCGCTCGTCTTCGCCCTTCACGCCCTCCTTGAAGCCGCGCACGGCTTTGCCGAGGTCGGAGCCGATATTGCCGAGCTTCTTCGTGCCGAATACCAGCACGATGACCAACAGCACGATCAGCCAATGCCAAATGCTAAACGAACCCATCTATTTCTCCTGAAAAATTACGCTTGCTGCCATCCGCCGAGGACGTGCAGATGCACATGGTACACCTCCTGCCCGCCGTCCGGTCCGGTATTGAATCCGGTGCGGAAACCGCCCTGGCCGTTCTTGTAGCCGCAGCCTTGCTCTTCGGCGAGCCGGGGAGCCATCAGCATCATCTTGCCGAGCAAGGCGCGATGCTCTTCGGTGCAATCGGCCAGGGTCGGAATATGCTGCTTCGGCACGATCAGGAAGTGCACCGGCGCCTTCGGACGAATGTCGTGGAAGGCGATCAAGTCGTCGTCTTCGTAGATCAGCTTGGACGGGATCTGCTTGGCCGCGATCTTGCAGAAAATGCAGTCGGTCATGGTGTTTTCCTCTTGTTGTCGGTTTTATTGATTCAATCGCCGTTCCGTTCGCGCTCGATCAGCTTGCGGTTCGCCTTTTCCTCGATGCCCGACATGCCTTCGCGGCGCGCCAGTTCGTCGAGCACGTCTTGCGGAGTCAGGTCGAATTGCGCCAGCATGATCATCGAATGGAACCAGAGGTCGGCGCATTCGTACAGCACTTTCGATTTGTCGCCGGACACGCGCGCATCCTTGGCCGCCATCACAGTCTCGGTTGCTTCTTCGCCGATCTTCTTGAGGATGGCGTCGTCGCCCTTGGAAAACAGGCGCGACACGTAGGATTTGTCCGGATCGCCGCCGTTGGCCAGCTTGCGCGACTCGATGACGGCGGCAAGGCGTTTCAGGGTTTCGCTCATAGTATTCGTTGGCGCGCTCGCGCGAGCACGCAATTTTGCATAACTGAAATGACGGCGATATTACCGCTTATTTATAGATCGCCTCGGGATCCTTGAGCACCGGATCGACCGCCGTCCATTGGCCGCCGCCCTTGGCCGTGGGCTCGAATTTCTGGAAAAAGCAGGAATGGCGGCCGGTATGGCAAGCGATGCCGTCGACCTGCTCGACCTTCAGCAGAACCACGTCCTCGTCGCAATCGAGGCGGATCTCATGCACCTTCTGCACGTGCCCCGATTCCTCGCCCTTGTGCCACAGCTTCTTGCGTGAACGGCTCCAGTACACGGCCTCGCCGAGTTCGACCGTTTTCGCGAGCGCTTCGCGGTTCATCCAGGCGAACATCAGCACATCGTTGCTGCCGACTTCCTGGGCGATGACGGGCACCAGGCCGTTTTCGTCCCACTTCACCGTGTTGAGCCATTTGGCGCGGATGCTCATTGCAGCCTCATCGGAATGCCCTGCCCGGCCAGGAAGCGCTTGGCCTCCTGCACGGTATGCTGGCCATAGTGGAAGATGCTCGCCGCCAGCACCGCATCGGCGCCGCCGACCTTGATGCCGTCCGCCAGGTCTTGCAACCCGCCGACGCCTCCCGATGCGATGACGGGGATGCCGACGGCGTCCGCTACGGCGCGCGTCAATTCGAGATCGAAGCCCGATTTCGTGCCGTCGCGATCCATGCTGGTCAGCAGAATTTCGCCGACGCCGTGGCCCTCCATCCTTCGCGCCCAGTCGATCACGTCGAGACCGGTCGGCTTGCGGCCGCCATGCGTGAACACTTCCCATTTTCCGTCGCCGGTCTTCTTCGCATCGATCGCGACGACGATGCATTGCGAGCCGTACTTGTGCGCGGCATCGGCGACGAATTGCGGATTGGCGATGGCGGCGCTGTTGATGCTGATCTTGTCGGCGCCGGCGTTGAGCAGGCGCCGCACGTCATCGACCGAACGCACGCCGCCGCCGACCGTCAGCGGAATGAAGACTTGCGACGCCACCGCCTCGATGATCGGCAGGATCAGGTCGCGGCCGTCGGAAGTCGCGGTGATGTCGAGAAAGGTCAATTCGTCTGCGCCCTGCTCGTCGTAGCGGCGCGCGATCTCGACCGGATCGCCGGCGTCGCGCAACTCGACGAAATTGACCCCCTTGACGACGCGGCCGGCGGTCACGTCGAGGCAAGGGATGATGCGTTTTGCCAGGGTCATTCCCGCCGCCTCATTCCTCTTCCAGCAGGCCGCTCAAGGCGTCGGCGCGCTCCTGCGCCAGGCGCAGGTCGAGCGTGCCTTCGTAGATCGAACGGCCGCAGATCACGCCTTCGATGCCTTCGTCCTGCACCGCGCACAGGGCTTCGACATCCTTGATGTCGTGCACGCCGCCCGAGGCGATGATCGGAATCGACACGCTTTGCGCGAGCTTGACCGTGGCCTCGATGTTAACGCCGGCCATCATGCCGTCGCGGCCGATGTCGGTGTAGACGATCGCTTCGCAACCGTAGTCCTGGAACTTCATCGCGAGATCGATCACCTCATGGCCGGACAGCTTGCTCCAGCCGTCGGTCGCGACCTTGCCGTCCTTGGCGTCGAGGCCGACGATGATCTGGCCCGGAAAGGCGCTGCAGGCATCGTGCAGGAAACCGGGATTCTTGACCGCCGCGGTGCCGATGATGATGTAGGACAGGCCGTCGTCGAGCAGCCGCTCGATGGTGTCGAGATCGCGGATGCCGCCGCCGAGCTGGATCGGAATCTCGTCGATGTCGTTGTCGATCGCGAACTCGCGCATCGCCTGGATGATGGCCTTCACGGCAGGCTCGTTCTTCGGCTTGCCGGCGAAGGCGCCGTTCAAGTCGACCAGGTGCAGGCGCCGCGCGCCTTGCGCCAGCCAATGTCGCGCCATCTCGGCCGGGTCTTCGGAAAATACGGTGGCTTGGTCCATATCGCCTTGTTTCAGGCGCACGCAATGACCGTCCTTGAGGTCGATGGCAGGTATGAGCAACATGGCTGTCGTTGGTTGTGGTCGGGTGGATGAACTCAGGGTTTCCAGTTGACGAAATTCTTGTATAAACGCAGTCCCGCGGCGGCGCTCTTTTCCGGATGGAACTGCGTCGCGAAAATATTATCGCGGCCGACCGCCGAGGCGAACGGCGCGCCGTAATCGGTTTCGCCCATCACATGCAAGGGCTCGGCCGGCACGGCGTAATAGCTGTGCACGAAATAGAAGTAGCTGCCGTCGGCGATCCCGTTCCAAAGCGCATGTGACCTTGTCTGCCGCACCCGGTTCCAGCCCATCTGCGGCACCTTGTAGCGCGAACCGTCCTCCTGTCGCATGTCGTCGAGCGCAAAGCGTACCACTTTCCCTGGCAGCAAACCGACGCTCTCGGTAGCCCCTTCCTCGCTCCAATCGAACAGCAATTGTTCGCCGACGCACACGCCGAGCAGGGGTTTGCTGCGCGCTGCGGCGACGATCTCTTCCTGCAAGCCCGATTCGCGCAGGCAGCGCATGCAGTCCGGCATGGCGCCCTGTCCCGGAAACACGAGACGGTCGGCCGCGCGAATGTCGGCGACCGCGCCCGAAATGCGGACATCGGCCTCGGGCGCGACATGGCGCAGGGCTTGCGCAACCGAGCGCAGGTTACCCATGCCATAGTCAACCACTACAATTTTGTTCATGATAACAATTCAGGGTCGTAGCATCGTCAAGCGCACTTATCCCGTTTGATCCGCCTCAGCGCGCCGATCACAGACTTCCTTTAGTCGAGGGGATCGTGCCGGCGGCGCGCGGATCGAGCTCGGCGGCCATGCGCAGGGCGCGGCCGAAAGCCTTGAACACGGTCTCGCATTGATGATGCGCATTCTCGCCGCGCAGGTTGTCGATGTGCAGCGTCACCTGCGCATGGTTCACGAAGCCCTGGAAAAATTCGTGCGTGAGATCGACATCGAAAGCGCCGATCATCGAACGCTTGAACGGCACATGGAATTCGAGTCCGGGACGGCCGGAAAAATCCACGACGACGCGCGACAGCGCTTCGTCGAGCGGCACGTAGGCATGGCCGTAGCGGCGCACGCCCTTCTTGTCGCCGATCGCCTTGGCGAACGCCTGTCCCAGCGTGATGCCGACATCTTCCACGGTATGGTGCGCGTCGATGTGCAAGTCTCCCTTGGCTTCGATGTCGAGATCGATCAGGCCGTGACGGGCGATCTGATCGAGCATGTGATCGAGGAAAGGGACGCCGGTGTTCAGCTTCTGTTGGCCGGTGCCGTCGAGATTGATCGAGACGCGGATCTGCGTTTCATTGGTATTGCGGACGACTTCCGCAACGCGTGGCGTGGACATGATAGAGAGTGTTGCCGATGACGAGGGTCGATTCGGATGCTAGGACTTGCCGGCTAAGACTTCGTTAAGGGCATCCAGGAATAAAGCGTTTTCCTGGGGTGTGCCAACGGTGACACGCAGACAATTTTCGAGCAATGGGTGCATTTTACCCACATTTTTGATCAGAATTCGCCGTTCCAGCAGTCCGGAGAACACGGCATCGCCGTTGCTGTTGTTGCCACGCATACGAAGCAGGAGGAAATTGGCCGCGGACGGGAAGACTTCGACGCCCGCCATCGCGGCCAAGGCCGAGGCCAGCCTGCCGCGTTCGGCGCGCAATTGCTCGGCCTGGGCGTCGAGGATATCCGCGTAATCGAGCACGAATTCGGCCGCGGCCTGGGTCAGGACGTTGATGTTGTATGGCGGCCGCACCTTGTCGAATTCGTTCAACAGCGCCCGTTCGGCCGCCATGTAGCCGAGCCGGACGCCGGCAAGGCCGAGCTTGGATACGGTGCGCATCACGATCAGATTCTCGAATTCGGGGAGGCGCGGCATGAAGCTGGCCTGGGCGAACGGCTGGTAAGCCTCGTCGGCGACCACGACGCCGCTATCGCCGACGGCGCGAAGTATCTCGACCATGTCGTTCGCGTCGAACAGATTGCCGGTCGGATTGTTCGGGTAGGCGAGATAAGTGACGGCCGGCTTGTGCTCGGCGATCGCCGCGAGCATCGCGGCCTTGTCGAGAGAGAAATCGGCCTTCAAGGGCACGCCGACGAATTCGAGGCCGGCGAACCTGGCGGACATCGCATACATCACGAAACCCGGCACCGGCGCCAGCACCTTGGCCCCCGGCTTGGCGCAGGCGACCGAGATCATCGCGATCAATTCGTCCGAGCCGTTGCCGAGCACGATGTCGTAGCCCGGCGGCACGCCGAGCCGTGCACGGATCTTTTCCTTGAGGGCGGCGTAGGACGGCACCGGATAGCGATTCATCGCGACTTGCGCCAGGCGCCCGCCGAGCCGGGTGCGCAATTCCTCGGGCAGCACATAAGGATTTTCCATCGCATCGAGCTTGACGAAGCCGGATGCGTCCGGCACCGGATAGGCGGACAAAGCGCGGATCTCGGGGCGGATGATGTTGTCGATCAGGGACATGATGAAGTCGATGCTTGGGATGTTCAGGCGACCAGGTCGTCGAGCGCCGCCAAGCGCGTTTCGATCAGGCGGCAGTACTCGGGATTCAATTCGAAACCGGCGTAATTCCTTCCGCAGCGTTTCGCTGCCACCGCCGTCGTGCCGCTGCCCATGAAAGGGTCGAGCACGACGCCGTCGGGCGGGCAGGATGCCTTGATCATGCGTTCGATGATCTCGAGCGGCTTTTGGGTCGGGTGATCGGCCCGTTCGCGGTGTTCGCGGTGCAGGCGCGAGACGCTCCAGACATCCTTCGGGTTGTAGCCGAGCTCCAGCCATTTGGAGCCGACGAAGATCGAGCGCGAACGCGCTTTTTTCGTCTCGGCGTCATAGGGAATGCGCACGGCGTCGAGGTCGAAATAATAATCCTTGGCCTTGGCGAAGAAGCCGATCGTGTCGTGCACCGACGAGAATTTGCGCGTGCTGCCGCCCATCGACGGCACTCGGCGGTCCCAGATGATCTCGTTGACCATGGTCATGCGCTTTTTCAGCATGACGAAGATCTCCGGCGAATAGCGCCAGGTCAGGAAGATGTACAGGCTGCCGTTGGCTTTCAGCTTCGGTAGCGCGATATCGACCCATTGCTCCATCCAGGCAAGGTAAGCGCTCGCCTCTCTCTTGTCGGAATCGTTGCCGTAATCCTTGCCGAGGCCGTAGGGCGGATCGGCGATCAGGAGGTCGACACTGGCATCGGGCAGGCGCGCCAGTCCGTGCAACGCGTCTTCGCAAAAGATGCGGTTGAGCCAGGAATGCATTTCAAGCCTGCGTCTTCAACCGATATTCCGCCGACCTGGCATGCGCCTGCAAGCCCTCGCCGTAGGCCAATTCAGCGGCCACCTTGCCGAGGGCGTGGGCGCCGGCCTCGCTGACCTGGATCATGCTCGAGCGCTTCTGGAAATCGTAGACGCCCAACGGCGACGAAAAGCGCGCCGTACGCGAGGTCGGCAGGACGTGATTCGGCCCGGCGCAATAATCGCCCAGCGATTCGGAGGAGAAGCGGCCGAGGAACATCGCGCCGGCATGGCGAATCTTGCCGGCCCAATGCTGCGGATTGTCGGTCGAGATCTCAAGATGCTCGGCGGCGATCAGGTTGGCGATGTCGCAGGCTTCGTCCATGTCGCGCACCCTCACCAGCGCACCGCGGTTGGTCAGCGAGGCCGCGATCACGTCCTTGCGCGGCATCGCCTCGATCTGCCGGTTGATGCTGTCCTCGACCCGGGCGATATACGCGGCGTCGGGGCATAGCAAGATCGATTGCGCGAGTTCGTCGTGTTCGGCCTGGGAGAACAGATCCATCGCGATCCAGTCGGGATCGGTGCTGCCGTCGCAGATCACGAGGATCTCGGACGGGCCGGCGATCATGTCGATTCCCACGACGCCGAACACGCGGCGCTTGGCGGCGGCGACATAGGCATTGCCGGGGCCGACGATCTTGTCGACCGGCGGCACCGTCGCCGTGCCGTAGGCCAGCGCGCCGACCGCTTGCGCGCCGCCGATCGTGAACACGCGATCGACGCCGGCGATCGCGGCCGCCGCCAGCACCAGTTCGTTCTTCACGCCGGCCGGGGTGGGCACCACCATGACGACTTCCTGCACGCCGGCCACCTTGGCCGGAATCGCATTCATCAGCACCGACGACGGATAGGCTGCCTTGCCGCCCGGCACGTAAATGCCGACGCGATCGAGCGGCGTGACCTTCTGGCCGAGCACGGTGCCGTCGGCCTCGATATAGGCGAAACCGTTCGAACCGCATTCCTGCTTCTGCCGCTCGTGATAGAGACGCACGCGGTCGGCGGCGGCTTGCAAGGCGGCGCGGCGCTCCGGCGCCAGGCCGTCGAGGGCCGCCAGCAACTCCGCACGCTGGATTTCGAGCGCGGCGACCGAGCCCGCATCGAGGCGATCGAAACGATTCGTGTATTCCAGCACGGCCTCGTCGCCGCGCCCCTTCACCTCGGCCAGGATGTGCGCCGCGGCGCGATCGATGGCTTCATCTTCACTCGCTTCGAATGCCAGCACCGCGGAAAGCTGGGTCTTGAAATCGGGATTGCTCGAATCGAATTTGCGAATGGAGAGGGGCATGATGTTCGGTCTATTGTTTCGAAGCCCGTTCGAAGGCTTCGATGATCGGCTGCAAGCGTTCCCGCTTCAATTTCAGCGCCGCCTGGTTCACGACCAGGCGCGACGAGATGTCCATGATGTGCTCGACTTCCTGCAGATCGTTGGCGCGCAGGGTGCTGCCGGTGGAGACGAGATCGACGATCGCGTCCGACAGGCCGACCAGCGGCGCCAGCTCCATCGATCCGTACAGCTTGATCAGGTCGACATGCACGCCCTTGGCGGCGAAATGCTCGCGCGCGATCTGCACATACTTGGTCGCGACGCGCAGGCGCGCACCCTGGCGCACCGCGTTCGCATAATCGAAGCCGGCCTGGACCGCGACCGCCATGCGGCATTTCGCGATCTCCAGGTCGATCGGCTGGTACAAGCCCTCGCCGCCGTGCTCGACCAGCACGTCCTTGCCGGCCACGCCGAAATCGGCCGCGCCGTATTGCACGTAGGTCGGCACGTCGGAAGCGCGCACGATGATGACGCGCACCTGCGGGTCGTCGGTCGGCAGGATCAGCTTGCGCGAAGTCTCGGGATCTTCCGCGACGGTGATGCCGGCCGCCTTCAGGAGCGGCAGGGTTTCGTCGAAGATGCGGCCCTTCGAGAGCGCCAGTGTCAGCTGCTGACCGTTCGGTGGGGTGGTCATTACTTGATCCGTTGGATGTTGGCGCCGACTGCCGAGAGTTTCACTTCCATCCGATCGTAGCCGCGGTCGAGATGGTAGATGCGGTCGACCACGGTCTGGCCCTGCGCCGCGAGGCCGGCGATCACGAGCGACGCGGAAGCGCGCAGGTCGGTCGCCATCACCGGCGCGCCGACCAGCTTGTCGACGCCTTGGATCAGCGCCGTGTGGCCGTCGATCGCGATCGATGCGCCGAGGCGGTTCAATTCCTGCACGTGCATGAAGCGGTTCTCGAAGATCGTTTCCGTCACCCGGCTGCTGCCCTCGGCGATGCAGTTGAGCGCCATGAACTGGGCCTGCATGTCGGTCGGGAAACCCGGGTATTCGGTGGTGCGGAAGCTGACCGCCTTCGGGCGCGCCGCCATCTGCAAGCGCAACCAATCCGGGCCGGAGGTGAGGACGGCGCCGGCTTCGCGCAGCTTGTCGAGCGCCACGTCGAGAATGTCGGGGCGCGTGTTGATCAAGGTGACGTCGCCGCCGGCCGCCGCCGCCGCGCACAGGAAAGTCGCGGTCTCGATGCGATCCGGGATCACGGTGTGCGATGCGCCATGCAACTCGTCGACGCCCTGGATGACCAGGCGATCGGTGCCGATGCCCTCGATCTTGGCGCCCATCGCCACCAGCAGATTCGCCAGATCGGTCACTTCCGGCTCGCGCGCGGCATTCTCGATCACGGTCTGGCCGTCGGCCAGCACGGCCGCCATCAGCAGGTTCTCGGTGCCGGTGACGGTGATCATGTCGGTGACGATGCGCGTACCCTTGAGTTTCTTCGCCTTGGCATGGATGTAGCCGGCTTCGATCGCGATCTCGGCGCCCATCGCCTGCAAACCCTTGATGTGCTGATCCACCGGGCGCGACCCGATGGCGCAGCCGCCCGGCAGCGACACTTTCGCTTCGCCGAAGCGCGCGACCAGGGGACCGAGCACCAGGATCGAGGCCCGCATGGTCTTCACCATCTCGTACGGCGCTTCGAGCCGGTCGACGGCGCCGCCGTCGAGCACGACCGTGGTACCGTCCTGCTCGGCGCGCATGCCCATCTGGCGCAGCAGTTTGAGCATGGTCGCCACGTCGTGCAGAGGCGGCACGTTCGACAGCCTGACCGTATCCGATGTCAAGAGGCCGGCGCACAGGATCGGCAAGGCCGCGTTCTTGGCGCCGGCGATGGCGATCTCGCCGGAAAGGCGGCTGCCGCCTTCGATCAGCAGCTTATCCATTCGCGAACTCCTCCGGCGTGAGCGTCTTCATCGACAGCGCGTGGATTTCGGCGCGCATGCGGTCGCCGAGCGCCGCATAGACCAGTTGATGACGCTGGACGAGGCGCTTGCCGGCAAAGGCCGGAGATACGATCACGGCGGAAAAATGCTGGCCGTCACCCTCGACTTCTAGATGAGTGCATTCGAGCCCTTGGGCGATATAGCTTTTGACGAGTTCTGGAGTGGGCAACACGGTAATGCCTTTTGGATAACGACTACGATCTATAACGAATCCTGCCGGGAGATGAGGGCTGGATCATCAATGGCGCAGCTTGTAGCCGCGCTTGAGCATGTGGATCGCCAATGCGGCGACCGCGACGAAAAACGCCGACACGATGACGAGGCTGGTGACCGGATCGATGTCGGATTGGCCGAAAAAGCCGTAGCGGAAGCCGTCAATCATATAGAAAAACGGGTTGAAACGCGACACCGCCTGCCAGAACGGCGGCAGCGAATGAATCGAGTAGAACACGCCGGACAGGAAGGTGGCCGGGACGATGATGAAATTCTGGAAAGCCGCGAGCTGGTCGAATTTCTCGGCCCAGATGCCGGCGATCAGGCCGAGCGTGCCCAGCATGCCGGCCCCGACCAACGCGAACACGGCGATCCAGGCGGGCGCGGCGAAATGCAGATCGGCGAACCAGACCGTGATGACGAACACGCCCGCGCCGACCGCCAGGCCGCGCACGACGGACGCCAGCACATAGGCGCCGAACAAATCCCAGTGCGAGAGCGGCGGCAGCAGCACGAACACGAGGTTGCCGGTGATCTTGGACTGGATCAGGGATGACGACGTATTGGCAAAGGCGTTCTGCAGCACGCTCATCATGATCAGACCGGGAATCAGGAACGCCGTGTAGCGTACGCCCGGAAAGACTTGCACGTGCTCTTCCAGCACATGGCCGAAGATCAGCAGATAGAGCATGGCCGTCATGACCGGCGCGGTGATCGTCTGCGTCGCGACCTTCCAGAAACGCAGCACTTCCTTGTAGAACAGGGTCCGGAAACCGATCATTTTTCGCCCTCCATGATCTGGATGAACACGTCTTCGAGATCGGCTTGCTGCAGGTGCATGTCGTCGATGACCGCCCCCGCTTCGCGCAGCGTGGCGAGTATGGGTTCCACTTCGGCGTAATCGTTCACGCGCAGGGTGAACTCGGTCTTGCGATTCATGTCGTCGACGTGCGAGACGAGCGGCAGCAGCTTTTCCGGCAGCACGCCTTGCACGAGCCGCACGGTCAGTTGGGCGCCGGCGATGCGCCTGATGAGCGCCTTGGTGGCGTCGAGCGCCACCACCTTGCCGGACTTGAGCATGGCGATGCGGTTGCACAGCGCCTGTGCCTCTTCCAGGTAGTGCGTGGTCAGGACGATCGTGTGGCCCTCGCGGTTCAGGCGCGAAATGAATTTCCACAATGTCTGGCGCAACTCGACGTCCACGCCGGCGGTCGGCTCGTCGAGCACAATGACGGGCGGCTTGTGCACCAGTGCCTGTGCCACCAGCACGCGGCGCTTCATGCCGCCGGACAGCGCGCGCATATTGGCGTCGGCCTTTACGGTCAGATCGAGGTGATGCATCACCTCGTCGATCCAGGCGTCGTTGTTTTTCAGGCCGAAATAGCCGGATTGCATGCGCAGCGTTTCGCGCACGGTGAAGAAGGGGTCGAACACCAGTTCCTGCGGCACGACGCCGAGACGCTTGCGCGCTTCGCGGTAATCGCGCTCGACGTCGTAGCCGTGAATCTTGACCGTGCCGGCATCGGCCTTGTTCAGGCCGGCGATAATCGAGATCAGCGTCGTCTTGCCAGCGCCGTTCGGGCCGAGCAGGCCGAAAAACTCGCCCTCTTCGACAGCGAGCGATACGCCGCCGAGCGCGCGCAGCGCCTTGTAGGATTTTTCGACGTCGGTGATCTGGATGGCGGACATGTTGATAAGGCTGATCGCGGCCTGGGATGCCGCAGGAGAAAGCCTTTGATTATAGGGGATTTTCGATTTCCGGCCGGGAAGGGCTCCGGCCCGACCGGGCCGGCGCGGCGCCCCGCCGCGCGAGACAAGAGGCGGGCAATCAATGGTGCAGCAGGTCGGCGCGCTCGTCGGCGGGCGCCGGAGACGCCAGCAGTTCGGCCACGCCATAGAGCTTGGCAAGGCTGGCGAGACCGGCTGGAAGGTTATGGAATACGAGCGGCTGCCCTCTCTTGTGCGCGGCCCGCTTCCATTCGAGCAGCGTGGCGACGGCGGCCGAATCCACCGCCGTCAACTGCGCGAGGTCGATCGCGGTCTGGCCACTTTCGATCGCGCGCAAGCCGGCATCGAGCGCGGTCGTGGCGTTATTGACGGTCAAGGTGAGCGTGGGACGAAACATCGGCGTTGACGGCATGCGGATTACAAGGCGGAAGTGGAAGCCTTCTTGACGGTCTTGGCAGCGCTGGCGGCCAGGCGCTTGTTCTTGTCGGAGAGCGCCTTGATCAAGCCATCGACGCCGCCCTTGCTGATCTCGGCCGCGAAATTGCCCTTGTAGGTTTCGACCAGCCAGGCGCCAAGCACGTTGACGTCATAGATCTTCCAGCCGCTCGGCGTCTTTTCCAGGCGGTAGTTGAGCTGGATCGGCTCGCCGCGCGGTTGCAGGACTTGCGAACGCACTTCGACTTCGGTATCGACCGCGAGGTCGCCGCGCATCGGTTTGAATTCGAGCTTCTGGTCCTTGATCTGCGAGATCGCGCCGGAATACGTATAGACCAGCAACGAACGGAATTCGGTGGTGAGCTGTTTTTGCTGTTCCGGCGTGGCGTCGCGCCAGAAGCGACCGGCCGCCAGCGAAGTCATGCGCTGGAAATTGACATGCGGCAGAACCTTGGACTCGACGAGTTCGAGCACACGCTTGGTATTGCCGGCCTGGATTTCCTTGTCGGTCTTGGCGGCGTCGATGACTTCCTGGCTGATGCGCTTGACCAGCGCGTCCGGCGCCTCTTGCGCCATGGCCGGCGCGGAAAACGCGGCCGCGCCGAGCGCGACGATGAGTGCGAAGAGTTGTTTGAAGAGTTTCATGATCTTGGCTTGAGTGGGCAAGGTTGACCTTGCATGGATATGGATGATTAACTACTTGAGCGCGCCATCGGATGACATCGAGATCTTCGGAGCATCATCGGGTGGCGCCGCCGGCGCATGGGCATGTTGCGCAGGCGAAGCGGAAGAAGCATTTTGTGCCGTTTCGACAACCGGCTCGGAAGACGGTTCCGGCACCGGAACGGCCCCTCCATGGATGCCGCCGCCCTCTTCGGCGGCACGCGGCCAGCGCCACCTTTTCTTCGGCGGCGCCTCGCCGTCGTAAACCCGGCTCTCGCGCCGCTGCAGATAGGCATCACGGACGAATTCATAGCGGTCGAGCGCGGCCTCCTCGACCAGATTCGAGGCATCCAGGGCAACCGAACGCTGATCGATGGCGCGCACGACAGACCCGATATTGCGCGTGCGGGTCGAATAGACATGCGACCACGGGTCGGCCTTCAAGTCCACCGGCAATGCCGCCGTATCGCGGATCGTCGACGGCCCGAAGATCGGCAAGACGATGTAGGGACCGGGGGCCATGCCCCAGCGGCCGAGCGTCTGCCCGAAGTCTTCGCTGTGCTTCGGCAGATTGGCCTCGCTCGCGATATCGAGCAGACCGCCGAGGCCGAGCGTCGTATTGACGGCGATACGCATGAAATCGCTGAGGCTCTCGTTGATCTTGCCTTGCAGGATCTGATTCGCCAGCGTCGGTATATCGGCGATATTGCCGAAAAAATTGCCGACGCCGGACTGCACGAACGATGGAAGCATCGACTGGTAAACTTCCGCAGCGGGCTTGAGCGCCACTTGGTCCACCTTGTCGTTGAAGGTGAGCATCGCGCGGTTGAAGCCTTCCAGCGGATCCTGCGGATTACGCGGCGTCGCCGCGCATCCGGCAAGACCGAACGCCAGCAGCAATACGCTTATCCGCTTTCCTAACCTGCTCATTATTTGTCGCTATCCTTTCCTTCGGCAGCCTTGCTGTACAAGAACTGACCGATGAGGTTTTCCAGCACGACCGCCGATTGCGTCATGGTGATCTTGTCGCCGGCGGCGAGATTATTGGTATCGCCGCCCGGCTCCAAGCCGATGTATTGCTCGCCCAGCAAACCCGCGGTCAGGATCTTGGCGGACGAATCCTTCGGAAACTTGTAACGGCTATCGATATTCAAGGTAACGATCGCCTGGAAGCGCTTGTCATCGAACCTGATGTCGCCGACCCGGCCGACCACCACCCCCGCACTCTTGACTGCTGCCCGCGGCTTCAAGCCGCCGATATTGTCAAACTGGGTGACTACAGAATAAGTCTGATCGAATGCGAATGAGTTCATGTTGCCCACTTTCGTCGCTAGGAAAAAAATAGCGAGCGCGCCAAGCAATACGAACATTCCTACCCATAAGTCTAACGATTTTCTCTGCATAGCCAGTTCCCTTAAATATGGGACATGTAAGGTTTTTCAATGGTAATTTCTATGAAATCCGGGGGTATGAGCCACGGTGCGAGCTAAAGCGCTTGCCGTGGCCGTGATTTCCCGTGTCTTTATGCATACTCCGCTTGGTATGCCGACCCGTCATTCATGAGCATGTGTTGCTTTAATTAAACATCAAGGCGGTCAACAGGAAGTCGAGCGCTAATACGGACAATGATGCCATCACGACCGTGCGGGTCGTCGCCGCTGCCACGCCTTCCGGTGTCGCGTCGGATTCATAGCCTTGAAAGACAGCAATAAAGGTTACCGCAAAGCCGAAAACCACGCTCTTGACGATACCATTGGCAACATCTTTCCAGACGTCGACGCCAGCCTGCATCTGCGACCAGAATGCGCCCTCGTCCACGCCGATCATTTTCACGCCGACGATGTAACCGCCCATGACGCCGACCGCGGAAAAAATCGCGGCCAGCACCGGCATCGCGATGACGCCTGCCCAGAAGCGCGGCGCCAGCACGCGCTGCACCGGGTTGACCGCCATCATTTCCATCGCCGCCAGCTGTTCGCCGGCCTTGAGCAGGCCGATTTCCGCCGTCAGGGAGGTGCCGGCGCGCCCCACGAACAGCAAGGCCGTCACGACCGGCCCCAATTCGCGCGTCAGCGACAATGCGACCAGCAAGCCGAGCGCTTCTTCGGAACCGTATTTGTTGAGCGTGTAATACCCTTGCAATCCCAACACGAAGCCGACGAACAAGCCGGAAACCGCGATGATGATGAGCGAACGGTTGCCGATGAAATGGATCTGGTCGGTCACCAGCCGCAGGCGCCGCCACAGGCCGACGGAGTGGCGCAGGATTTCGAACAAGGCCCGCGTGGCGAACCCGATGTCGGAGATCGCGGTGCGCACCCGGCGGCCGAGCCCGGCGATCAGATCAAGCAGCATGCCGGCCTCCCACGGGATTCTCGAGGCCGAAATCGTCGGCCAGCGACTTGCCCGGATAATGGAAAGGCACCGGGCCGTCGGGCTCGGCGTTGACGAATTGCTTCACATAGGGGTCGCTCGACGCGCGCATTTCATCCGGCGTGCCTTGCGCCACGATGGCGCCTTTCGACAGGAAATACACGTAGTCGGCGATCATGAACACCTCGTGCACGTCGTGCGACACCACGATCGAGGTCGAGCCGAGCGCATCGTTGAGGTTGCGGATCAGGTTGGCCGTCACTCCCATGGAAATCGGATCGAGGCCGGCGAACGGCTCGTCGTACATGATCAAGGGAGGATCGAGCGCGATGGCGCGTGCGAGCGCCACGCGGCGCGCCATCCCGCCCGACAGGTCGGCCGGGCGCAGCGCAGCCGCATTGCGCAGGCCGACCGCGTTCAGCTTCATCAGCACCAGATCGCGGATCAGCGCTTCCGGCAAGTCGGTATGCTCGCGCAAGGGAAAGGCCACGTTCTCGAACACCGTCAGATCGGTAAACAACGCGCCGAACTGGAACAGCATGCCCATCTTGCGCCGCATGGCATAGAGCGCCTCGGCGTCGCGCGGATCGACCGCTTGGCCATCGATCGTGATCGTCCCGCCGCCGGCCTTCAAGGCGCCCCCGATCAAGCGCAGGATCGTGGTCTTGCCCGAGCCGGAGCCTCCCATCACGCCGATCAGCTTACCGCGCGGGAAATCCATCTGGAGGCCCGACAGGATCGGACGCTCTCCATAGCCAAAGTGCAGATTGCGAATTTCGACGAGATTGGTCACAGCGATACGTACGGCAAGGAATGGTTTGCATTGGCGGCGACAAGGCATCTTGCCCCGTGCCGGAATGGTCGAAAGTGAGATTGTAGTGCAGAAAGGACAATCGTACTTTTGTGGCCCTGGAATACATCCTCCAGCCGGTTGCAGGTCTTGTGCCCGGCGAACCCTCCAAACGCCGGCCGCACCCGCATTTTCCCTGTAAGGCTTTCGTAAGACCCATTGCCGAGAATGTCCTTGCCGGCCCCGATTCCCCACGGCGCAACACCGAAGGAGGGGACAACTTTCGCTGCGCGAACCGGCAATGCGGTCGACAACCGGTTCGTCCACGGCAAGCCGCCAAGGCGTATTTTCCAACATCTGCCGTGCCTGCGGCAAGGACAGCGCCAGAAGACGGCACCCGCATTGCTTGCGCGACGGTCACGAAAATGCCAGCCACGGCGCGATGACCGATCCGGCTTTACATCATCGGAGACAACAATGCAGGCAATCTTGATCAGAACGACCCGGGCAGTCCTAGCCGCGGCGGCGGCGGCCTCGGCTGGCGCCCTGCTTACCGCGCTGACGGGCTGGCTGGCAGGTTCACCCGTCAGCCCGGTCTTGGCTGCAGCGATCGCGGCAGCCGGCAGCACTCTTGCCTTCCATCGCCGGCGCGACGGCGGCACCATGAACCGGCTTGCCGACGGCATCGGCGCGGAACTCGATCGCATCATGATCGGCGCCGCGGAAACTTCCCATTTCGTCGACTCGGTCAAGAAAAAGATCGAACAGGATGTCCGGACCGCCAACGACATCGCCGGCCATTCGCTGCAGATCGCCGGCACCTCGAAACAAATGGCGAGCAACGCCGAACAAGCCGCGCAAGTCGCGGAGGACGTACGCAGCGAAAGCGTCGCCGGCCGCGCCGAAGACGACCAAGGGCTGCATCGCATCGGCGACGCCCGCAAGGATGCGCAGGCCGCTTCGGCGACAATGAACGCGTTGCAGGACAAATCGCGCCGCATCCATGTGATCACCGAGGTCATCAACGAAATCGCGGCGCGCACCAATCTGCTGGCCCTGAACGCCGCCATCGAAGCGGCGCGCGCCGGCGAGCACGGACGCGGCTTCGCGGTCGTGGCCGGCGAAGTGAGGCAACTGGCGCAGCGGACCAAGGCGGCGACCGACGACATCGGCGCCATGGTGCGCGAAATCAGCGACCAGGCCGAATTGGCCGCAAGCGGCATGTCCGCGCTGAACACGAAGGTGAGCGCGGCGCCGCAGAACGTGGAGCGCGTGCACGGCTATCTGGGCAATATCGAGCGCGCCGCGATCGAATCGGAACGGGAAATCCGCGCCATCGCCGCCGCCTCGCGGGAACACGCGGCCACGACGGACTTGATCGCCGATTCGATCGCGCGCATTCGCGACGGCATGCTGGCGACCGAAGCGGAATTGCCGCGGGCAGCCGGTTCCGCCATGGCTGTCGCGGAACGCGCCGAAGCGATCTGCTCCACCCTTGCCGATTCGGGCGCGGCCACCGGCCACGATGCGTTCCGGCTAGCCGCGCAACAGGCGGCGCGGGAAATCGAAAGGATTTTCACCGAGGCGATCGCACGCGGCCAGATCTCGCTGCAAGCGTTGTTCGACCGAAGCTACAAGCCGATACCCGGCACCAACCCGCCCAAGTACACCACCGCCTTCGATGCCTTCACCGATCGCGCGCTGCCGGCGCTGCAGGAAGGCTTGCTGCAGGCGATGCCGCGCCTGGTGTACGCTGGCGCGGTGGACGACAAGGGATACTTTCCGACGCATAACCGCAAGTTCTCGCAACCCCTGACCGGCGATTACGATACGGATCTCGCCAACAACCGCACCAAACGGATCTTCAACGATCGCACCGGCGCGCGGTGCGCCGCGAACACCAAGCCCTTCCTGTTGCAGACATATAAGCGCGACACCGGCGAAGTGATGCACGACTTGTCCGTGCCAATCTATGTGGCGGGCAGGCATTGGGGCGCCTTCCGCCTCGGCTATCGTTCGGAGACGGGATAGCTGCGCAGGAGACATGCGAAAAGACGGGCCGCGGCCCGTCTTTCGCTTTCCGCGCACGCAGGAATCATCGCGGCAACGTCGTCGCGCCCATCAGATACTCGTCCACCGCGCGGGCGCATTGCCGTCCCTCGCGGATCGCCCACACGACCAGCGATTGCCCGCGCCGCATGTCGCCGGCGGCGAACACTTTATCGACCGACGTCTTGTAGCACTTGTCGCCCTCCGTCGTGGCCTTGGCGTTGCCGCGCGTATCCTTGTCCACGCCGAAAGCATCGAGCACCTGCTGCACCGGCGAAACGAAACCCATCGCGAGCAGCACCAGGTCGGCTTTCAATTCGAATTCGGAGTTCGGCACCTCTTGCATCTTGCCGTCCTTCCATTCGAGACGTGCGGCGATCAGTTTCTCGACCTTGCCGTTCTTGCCCTCGAGGCGCTTGGTCGCGACCGACCAGTCGCGCTGGCAACCTTCCTCGTGCGACGACGACGTGCGCAGCTTGGTCGGCCAGTAGGGCCAGACCAGCGGCTTGTTCTCCTGCTCGGGCGGCATCGGCAGCAACTCGAATTGCGTGACGGATGCCGCGCCGTGCCGGTTCGAGGTGCCGACGCAATCGGAACCGGTATCGCCGCCGCCGATCACGACGACGTGCTTGCCGGTCGCCATGATCTGGTCCTTCACCTTGTCGCCGGCGTTGACCTTGTTCTGAAGCGGCAGGAATTCCATCGCGAAATGCACGCCTTTGAGTTCCCGGCCCGGCACCGGCAGGTCGCGCGGCTGTTCGGCGCCGCCGGCGATTACGATCGCATCGAATTCCTTCTTCAGCTCTTCAGGAGAGATCGTGGTCTTGGCCCAGTTATAGACGCCCTTCGTGAACTCGGCGCCGACGAAGACGCCGGTACGGAAGCTCACGCCTTCGGCCTTCATCTGCTCGACGCGGCGGTCGATGCTCGACTTTTCCAGCTTGAAGTCGGGAATGCCATAGCGCAGCAAGCCGCCGATACGATCGTTCTTTTCGAATACCGTCACCTCGTGGCCGGCGCGCGCCAATTGCTGGGCCGCGGCCAGGCCGGCGGGGCCGGAACCGACGATCGCGATCTTCTTGCCGGTTTTCCGCGCCGGCGGCTGCGGCACGACCCATCCGTTTTCCCAGCCCTTGTCGATGATGAAGTGCTCGATCGACTTGATGCCGACCGGGTCGCTGTTGATGCCGAGCGTACATGCCGCCTCGCACGGCGCGGGGCAGATACGGCCGGTGAATTCCGGGAAATTGTTGGTGGAGTGCAGGTTGTCCAGCGCTTCGCGGTAGGCCCCGCGATAGACCATGTCATTCCAGTCGGGGATGATGTTGTTGACCGGGCAGCCGTTGTTGCAGAACGGGATGCCGCAATCCATGCAGCGCGCGCCCTGGATCTTGGCCTGCTCGTCGCTCAAGTGCATCACGAATTCCTTGTAATGCTTCTTGCGCAATTGCGGCGCCTCGCTCGCCTCCTGCAGACGCTGGTATTCCAAAAAGCCGGTGACTTTTCCCATGTTGCTCTCTCAATGTTCTTCGTTTCGTTACGCCGCTCAGGCCGCCATCTTTTCCTGGGCTTCCACATTCAGCTCGGCCAGCGCCCGCTTGTATTCAGTCGGGAAGACCTTGACGAACTTGGCGCGCGCATTGGCCCAGTCGTCGAGCAGGTTGCGCGCGCGCGTGCTGCCGGTGTACTTGAAGTGACGTTCTATCAGGCCTTTCAGGATCGCCTCGTCGGTCTGCGGCTCGCCGCCGCGCACCGGCGCATGCCAGATCGCACGGTCGATCTTGGCTTCCTGTTCCGCCGACGACAGCACCGGCTCCAGGGCGACCATCGCCATGTTGCACTTGCCGGCGAAGTCGCCGGCCGGGTCGTAGACATACGCGATGCCGCCCGACATGCCCGCCGCGAAGTTGCGGCCGGTCGCGCCGAGACAGACCACCGTGCCGCCGGTCATGTATTCGCAACCGTGGTCGCCGGTGCCTTCGATGACGGCCGTCGCGCCGGAGTTGCGCACCGCGAAACGTTCGCCGGCGACGCCATTGATGAAAGCCTCGCCGGCGATGGCGCCATAGAGAACCGTGTTGCCGACGATGATATTGTCGACCGCCCAGCCGCGGAACTCGGTGTTCGGACGCACGATGATGCGGCCGCCCGACAGGCTCTTGCCGACATAGTCGTTGCCTTCGCCGACGAGGTCGAGCGTGATGCCGTGCGCGAGGAAGGCGCCGGCCGATTGGCCCGCCGTGCCCTGCAATTGGATATGGATCGTATCGTCGGGCAAGCCTTCATGGCCGTACTTCTTCGCCACCTCGCCGGACAGCATGGCGCCGACCGAACGGTGGACATTCTTGACCGGCTGGATGAAGGAAACCTTCTCGCCGGTATCGAGGGCCCACTTCGCCTGCGCGATCAGCTTGTGATCGAGCGCCCTGTTCAAACCGTGATCCTGCTCTTCGACCTGGTAGCGCGGCACGTCCGCCGCGACTACCGGCTGATGGAAGATGCGCGTGAAATCCAGGCCCTTGGCCTTCCAGTGCGCGATCGCCTTTGACTTATCGAGCAAGTCGGTGCGACCGATCAGTTCATCGAAACTGCGAATGCCGAGCTGAGCCATGATCTGGCGCGCCTCTTCGGCGACGAAGAAGAAGTAGTTGACCACGTGCTCCGGCTTGCCTTGGAACTTGGCGCGCAGCACCGGATCCTGCGTGGCAACGCCGACCGGACAGGTGTTCAGATGGCACTTGCGCATCATGATGCAGCCTTCCACGACCAGCGGCGCGGTGGCGAAGCCGAGTTCGTCGGCGCCGAGCATGGCGGCGATGACGACGTCGCGGCCGGTCTTGATCTGACCGTCGGTCTGCACGCGGATACGGCTGCGCAAACCGTTCAACACGAGCGTCTGCTGGGTCTCGGCAAGACCGAGTTCCCACGGCGAACCCGCATGCTTGATCGACGACCAAGGCGACGCGCCGGTGCCGCCGTCGTGGCCGGCGATCACGACATGATCGGCCTTGGCCTTGGCGACGCCGGCGGCGATCGTGCCGACCCCGACTTCGGAAACCAGCTTGACCGAGATCGAAGCCTTGGGATTCACGTTCTTGAGGTCGTGAATCAATTGTGCCAGGTCTTCGATCGAGTAGATGTCATGATGCGGCGGCGGCGAAATCAGGCCGACGCCCGGGACCGAGAAGCGCAGCTTGGCGATGTATTCGGATACCTTGTGGCCGGGCAGCTGGCCGCCCTCGCCCGGCTTCGCGCCCTGCGCCATCTTGATCTGGATCTGGTCGGCCGAGATCAGGTATTCGGCGGTGACGCCGAAGCGCCCCGATGCCACCTGCTTGATCTTCGAGCGCAGCGAATCGCCTTCCTCCAGCGGCAGATCGACCATCACCCGGTCCTTGCCGAGGATGGAGGCGAGCGTGTCTCCCTTCTTGATCGGAATGCCCCTCAGCTCGGGACGGTAACGCTTCTCGTCCTCGCCGCCCTCGCCGGTATTGGACTTGCCGCCGATGCGGTTCATCGCGATCGCAAGCGTGGCATGCGCCTCGGTCGAAATCGAGCCGAGCGACATCGCGCCGGTGGCGAAGCGCTTGACGATCTCCTTGGCCGGTTCGACTTCTTCGAGAGGAATCGCCTTGGACGGGTCGATCTTGAATTCGAACAAGCCGCGCAGCGTCATGTGGCGCTTCGATTGGTCATTGATGATCTGCGCGTATTCCTTGTAGGTGCTGAAGTTGTTGGCGCGCGTCGAATGCTGGAGCTTGGCGATCGCGTCCGGCGTCCACATATGCTCTTCGCCGCGTACGCGGAAAGCGTATTCGCCGCCGGCGTCGAGCGCGTTGGCGAGCACCGGGTCGTCGCTGAACGCGAGGCGGTGCAGGCGCAACGCTTCTTCCGCCACTTCGAACACACCGATGCCTTCGACATTCGAGGCGGTGCCCTTGAAGTACTTGTCGACCATCGCCTTCGACAGGCCGATCGCCTCGAAGATCTGCGCGCCGCAATAGGACATATAAGTCGAGATGCCCATCTTGGACATCACCTTCATCAGGCCCTTGCCGATCGCCTTCTGGAAGTTGTAGATCGCTTTCTCGGGCGTCAGACCGCCTGCCAGACCCGGCGCCATGTCGACCAGCGTATCCATCGCCAGATACGGATGGACCGCTTCGGCGCCGTATCCGGCCAGCAGCGCGAAGTGATGGACCTCGCGCGCGGAACCGGTTTCGACGACCAAGCCGGTCGACGTGCGCAAGCCCTTGCTCACCAGGTGCAGATGGATCGCCGAGGTGGCGAGCAGCGCCGGAATCGGCACATGGCCGGCATCGACCTGGCGGTCGCTGATGATCAAGATGTTGTGGCCCGACTTGACCGCATCGACCGCCTTCGCGCACAACGAGGCGATGCGCGCCTCGATGCCTTCCTTGCCCCAGGCGACCGGATAGCAGATGTTCAGCTCGTACGACTTGAACTTGCCGCCGCAATGCGCGCTGATGTTGCGCAGCTTGGCCATGTCGGCATAGTCGAGCACCGGCTGCGACACTTCGAGGCGCATCGGCGGGTTGATGTTGTTGGTGTCGAGCAGATTCGGTTTCGGACCGATGAAGGACACCAGCGACATCACCATCGCTTCGCGGATCGGATCGATCGGCGGGTTCGTCACCTGCGCGAACAATTGCTTGAAATAGCTGTAGAGCGTCTTGTTCTTGTTCGACATGACGGCCAGAGGCGAATCGTTGCCCATCGAACCGATCGATTCCTCGGCCATGGCGGCCATCGGCGTCAGGATGAACTTGATGTCTTCCTGGGAGTAGCCGAACAATTGCTGACGATCGAGCAGCGGAATGGCTGATTTCGCCTCTTCCGGTTCCGGACGCAGATCGCCGAGCTTGATGCGGACCGAGTCGATCCACTGCTTGTAGGGCTTGGCGTTGGCGTAGGTATCCTTCAACTCCTTGTCGTCGATGATGCGGCCGGCATCGAGATCGATCAGGAACATCTTGCCCGGCTGCAGGCGCCATTTCTTGATGATCTTCGACTCCGGGATCGGCAGCACGCCGGATTCGGAAGCCATCACGACCAGGTCGTCGTCGGTCACGATGTAGCGCGCCGGGCGCAGACCGTTGCGGTCGAGCGTGCCGCCGATGTGACGGCCGTCGGTGAAAGCCATCGCCGCCGGGCCGTCCCACGGTTCCATCATCGCGGCATGGTATTCATAGAAGGCACGGCGATTGTCGTCCATCAGCGTGTGGTTTTCCCAGGCCTCCGGGATCATCATCATCATCGCCTGCGCCAACGGATAGCCCGCCATCAACAACAGTTCCAGCGCATTGTCGAAGCAAGCCGTATCGGACTGGCCTTCATAGATCAGCGGGAACAGCTTCTTGAGATCGTCGCCGAGCACGGCCGACTTCATCACCCCTTCGCGCGCGCGGATCCAGTTGAAATTGCCCTTCACCGTGTTGATCTCGCCGTTGTGCGCGATCAGGCGGTACGGGTGCGCGAGCGGCCATTCCGGAAAGGTATTGGTCGAAAAGCGCTGGTGAACCAGCGCGAGCGCGGAGATGCAGCGCGGATCCTGCAGGTCCTTGTAATAGACGCCGACCTGGTCGGCCAGCAGCAAACCCTTGTAGACGATGGTGCGCGCCGACATCGACGGCACGAAGAATTCCTTGCCATGCAACAGGTTGAGCGCCTGGATCGCGTGGCCTGACGATTTGCGGATCACGTAGAGCTTGCGCTCGAGCGCGTCGGTCACCATGATGTCCGGACCGCGGCCGATGAAGATCTGGCGGATCACCGGCTCCTTGGCCCGGACCGTCGGCGACATCGGCATATCGAGATCGACCGGCACGTCGCGCCAGCCGAGCACCACCTGGCCCTCGGCGAGGACGGCGCGTTCGATTTCCTGCTCGCAGGCGATGCGCGAGGCATGCTCCTTCGGCAGGAACACCATGCCGACGCCGTATTCGCCGGGCGGCGGCAATGCCACGCCTTGTTTGGCCATCTCTTCGCGGAAGTACTGATCGGGGATCTGGATCAGGATGCCCGCGCCGTCGCCCATCAGCTTGTCGGCGCCGACGGCGCCGCGGTGATCGAGATTCTTCAGGATCAGCAAACCCTGCTCGATGATCGAATGGCTTTTCTTGCCTTTGATATGGGCGATGAAACCGACGCCACAGGCATCATGTTCGTTGGATGGGTCGTACAGACCTTGCGCGTGCATAGCCTTCTCCGCAAACTGTTTTTCGAAAGTCGAGTTTGCAGAATAGTGCAGCGCAAAACATCATTCAAGCACAATAATCGGGGTCAGTGTAATATTAATCTCCAAATCCTTCGGCATATATATTTTTAGGGACATAGCAATATGAGCCTCTAAGTGACTGATTTTATTGAATTTTGTTCTTCGTCCATTTTTTGAGCACTCGTTCTTTCGGCCGCTTTCACCTTGGGCGGCCGTCCACGCCTGCCCGGACTGACACGCCGGCTGGTCTGCCTGCTCAATTGCTCCTTGAACTTGTCGGAACCCAAAGCCCATCCCTTGAGCGTCGCTTCGGTCAACAACGCCACCTCACCGGCCGCAAGGCTCTGATCGACCAGATCGCGATACGCGAGCTCCCTGTCAAATGGGGTATTGCCGAGACTCCAGTACAACCCATGGTCGGTGATCAATGGATCGTGCTTCTGGCCGACATGATGCGCATAGCTGGACCAGGTGTAGTCGCCAGCCGCACCCGCTAGTCCGGCACGCACCGGATTGAGCTCGATATAACGGCTGCAGGTCAGGAAATAACGCTCCGAATCGATCACGGTCGCCCTGAAACGACCTTCCCATAACGTACCGCTGCGCCGGTATTTCTTGTTGAAATAAGGGACATATTGGCGCCCGACCCATTGCATCATCCGGGACATGCCGGTCGTATCCGCTGGCGAGGCCAGAAGATGGACATGGTTCGGCATCAAAACATAGGCATGAACCGCGACTTTGAAGGCCTTGGCCGCTTCGCGCAGCCAGTTGAGGAAAGCCGTGTAATCATCGGAATCATGGAAAACCGGTTGCCGATTGTTGCCGCGCTGAATGATGTGATGCGGCTGATGAGGAATGACGAGACGCGGCAGGCGAGCCATGGCGGAATGGAATCGTAATGATCGGAGAAGCGGATTTTACCCGAGTCCGTGCCACTAATCCACTACGACCCCAATATAACGCAGCCGTTCGCAGATTCGAATTTTCTCTGACCCTAATTAATAGAAGGCCGCACGATCAGAGGATTTTCCGTATCAAGGTTCCATCCATGCGACGCCGATTCTCGATCGCATGGACGACCAGAGCACGCAATTCATTGAGCGGAACCACTTCGCCGGATTCGATCTTGGCCGGCGCCGCATCCGGATCCCAGTCGCCGTAGATGAAGCCGACCGGCTGGCGGTTCACCGCCAGCGGCAGGACGATGAAGCTGGCAGAGGTGGTGAAAATGTCTTTCCACCAGCGCGGCAGCTTGTTGAGGAAATTCTGCTCGCGCGCCTTTTCCACGAAAATCATCTTGTCGTTGGCCAGCGCCGCATGGAAGACGTCGGGCTGATACGCGTCGCTGAAGTAGAGACGGGGCAGCAATTCCTGCACGCCTTCGCCGAAGCACATGCGCGCCGCATAGCGCGCCTCGTCCTGGTTGCGTAGGAAGGCCGCAGCGCGCGTCAGGCCTAGCCCCTTGTAGACCGTCTCCAATCCCATGGTCAGCAATTGGGCGGTACTCGAATTGCTCAGGGCGCTGCGCATGTCGGCGACACCGCTAGCCAGGATCTGGGCCGCGTTGGCCGGTTTGCCGCCGCTGGCGCCAGCTGCCTTGACCGGACGGGTGAGAACGGCTTCCTCGACCGCGGTGGCCTTGGCCGCATCGACTGCGGAACATACCTGCTCGGCATCCAACCCGAGCATTTCGGCAAAATCGCCGGCGATCGCGGAGATCTGCTCGGACGCCGTTGCATGATCCTGGTGCAGCACGTCGGCGCAACACGCGGACATGGTGGAGATCGCGGCCAGCCAATCGGCATGGTCGAGCGGCTCGACCGTCGATTTCGGCTTGATATGCTGCAGGCTGTTGACCAACGATGCCGGCAAACCCCATTGCTGGGCGATCCGCTGGCCGATCTCGTCCAGGCCGAGGCCAAGTGCTTCTCGCGCGGCACTCGTTTCGTCCATGCCTTCGGCGCAACGGGCTTGGATCGCCGTCCAGCGCTCCGGCAGGTAGAACGTGACCATCATGCGCCCGAGCGAATGCAACATCGAGCACACGACGGCTTCCTCGGCATCGCGCGAGCTCGCGCTGGCCGCGATCTGGCGCGCGATGTGGCCGGCCAGGACGGCTTTTTCCATCTCGGCACGGGCATTGTCCGAACCGGCCGAAGCCGTCGTCAAGCCGTCGATCAGCTTCAAGCCGAGCGCAAGATGGCCGATCGCCTCGGTGCCGAGCACGATCACGGCCTTCGATACGGTATTGATGCCGCCGCCGAATACCGCGTACATCGGACTATTCGCCAGGCGCAGGACTTTCTGCGTCAGCGCCGGATCGGAAAGCACGGTCTTCGTCATGTTGAATTCGCGATCGTCCTCGCCGCGCATGGCGGCCAGGATAGCGCCGACGACCTTCGAAAAACCCGGCAGGTCGCCGCGCTGGCGCACCCGCGACCACAGCAAGTCGAGCGTTTTCTTGGGATCGGACAAGGGTTGGCTGGTTGTCATGGGGCTGCGTAGGAATGTAGTGTTGCCGGCAACGTCATCTCGCCGCCGCCGGATTGCAGCAGCTTGATCGCCTCTTCGGGCGGCAACGGCCGCCCGGTGTGGAAGCCCTGTATGAAAGTGCAGCCCTGCTCGGCCAGGAACTGCAGTTGCCGCTCGTTTTCCACGCCTTCGGCGACGGTCGCCAGCTTGAGATGGCGCGCCAGGCTCATGACGACGTTGCAAATCGCCGTATCCTTGACCGACTCCGGCAAATCCTTGATGAAAGCACGGTCGATCTTCAAGGCATCGATCGGAAAACGCTTCAGGTAAGACAGCGAAGAATAACCGGTGCCGAAATCGTCGATCGCGACGCGCACCTTGCGCGCATTGATCTGCGTGAGCAAGGCCTCCGCATGCTCCGGGTCGGACATCAGGATGCCCTCCGTAATCTCCAGCAACAGCTGGCTGGCGTCGATGCCGGCCAACCGGATCGCATCGTCGACCATCTCGATGAATTGGTCGTGCCGGAATTGGCGCGGACTGACGTTGACCGAAATATAAAGCGGGCGGCCGGACGCCTCTTCGAAGCGCTTCAATTGCGTACAGGCAGCCTTGAGCGCCCAGGCGCCGAGCAGGTTGATCAAGCCATTGCTCTCGGCCATCGGAATGAATTGCACCGGCGACACCAGGCCGGATTCGGGCCGCACCCAGCGCATGAGCGCTTCAAAACCCATGATCTGGCGGGTGCGCGCATTCACGATCGGCTGGTAATACAGCAGGAATTCGCCGTTGCGCACCGCCTCGAACATGGCCGCCTCCATCGAGACGTCGTGTTCGGGCGTGTTGAACTTCTGCGGGTTGTAGATCACGCAGCGCGCCTTGCCGGTTTCCTTGGCGCGGTACATGGCCGTATCCGCGTGCGCAAGCAACTTGACTTCGCTGTCGCCGTGATCAGGATAAATGGCCGCGCCGATCGACGAACCGACGTACAGCGTATGGCCGTTGATCTCGAACGGCAGCTGCAATGAAGAAATCATGCGCCGCGCGATCAACTGCACCTCGGGTTCGTGCATGGCGCCAGGCAACACGACGACGAACTCGTCGCCGCCCACACGCGCTAGCGTATCGGCATCGCGCAGCGCCACGCGCAGGCGGTCGCCGGCCACGCGCAGCAAGGCGTCGCCGACCGGATGTCCGAGCGCATCGTTGACCTTCTTGAAACCGTCCAGATCCAGCGCCAGGATGGCGAAGCCGACGCCGTTGCGGCGCGCCTGGGCGATCGCCATGCGGATGCGATCCGATAACAAAGAACGATTCGGCAGACCCGTCAGCGCGTCGTGGGTTGCCATATGACGCAGGCGCTCCTCGGTCGCATGCTGGCTCGAAACGTCGCGACCGACGGCAAGCAACTCCGGCTCGCCGTCCGGCGCCGCATAGGCCATCAATTGCAACTCGAACCACAACACGGTCGCACGCGCCGTCACGCGTACATTGAGGCGAACCGGTTGCTGCGAATCGCAAGCCTGATTCAGGGCCACGGCGATCGCCAGGCGATCGGAAAGCAACAACAGGTCCGACAACTGCAGGCCTGCCAAGGGTTCGCTGCGCCCGATCAGCTCGATGGCGCGCTTGCTCGCGTACAGAATTTCACCGGCCTTGTTGACGCGGAAAACGGCGTCGCCGGCGGCCTCCATGAGGCTTGTCAATTGTGTCTGCGTGGTCGCGCCAGGCGAACCGTTGCTTTTGGAAACCATGTTAAGAGCCGGCTTTTTATCGATGCCTCTGTCGAACGGACTCCACCTTACGTGGGCGGATTTCGCCTGAACGACACAGGCGCCGGCCCCTCCCGCCATCGGACTTGCAAGCCCGACCGGCGCCGGCGGGATGGAACATGTTCCGCGGATCCCGCCTTCGCCACGCGGCCGGCATTACAACTGCATTCTTGCGATTTGAAACAAACGCATACGAGACGCGCAGGCTGCAGACATGCAATTGATGTTGAATCTTAGCAAATTTAACAATTGGAAAACAAATCTGCAAGAATTCCTCAGCATCAATAATGAAATCTTAGTCCAGACAAGGAAAAAAGAAATGGATTGTTGGATGAAACAAACAAAACCCGAGGCTTCGGCGAGGAACGACTGGATGGTAAATAAACGAACTTGGCCGCGGCAGGAATGAAAAAGCCCCGCGAACGGGGCTTGCTGCCAACACCGGAGGATGATCAGAACGGAATATCGTCGTCCATGTCGCTGAAATTCGGCGCCGGCTTGGCGGCCGGACGCTGCGCCGGCGCGCTCTGGCGCGGTGCCGGCGCGCTGCCGTAGTCGTCATCCATCGGCGCGCTGCTGGCGGCGCCTTGGCGGCTGCCGAGCATCTGCATCGTGTCGGCGATGATTTCGGTCGTATAACGCTCGACGCCTTCCTTGTCAGTCCATTTGCGGGTCTGCAGGCGGCCTTCGACATAGACCTGCGAACCTTTCCGCAGATACTGGCCGGCGATTTCCGCGAGCTTGCGATAGAAAGTGATGCGATGCCATTCAGTCAATTCCTTCTTGTCGCCGCTCGCCTTGTCGGTCCATTTTTCGGTGGTCGCGACTGCAATGTTGGTGACGGCTTCGCCGTTCGGCATATAGCGCGTCTCCGGATCGCGTCCGAGGTTGCCGACGATGATGACTTTATTTACCGATGCCATAGGATAGTTTCTCTCTGAATGTGTCGATGATTGCTTAGACCGCGGCGGCCGCGACTTGATTGCGCGAATCGCGCGAATCGCGGCGTGGCAGGTTTTTCATGTTGGAGGCAATTATAAGCCAGGCAATAGTCAATGCCGCCGCCAGGATGAAAACCGCCTGCGGACCGGCATGTTGCTGCAGATATCCGCCGACGAGTCCGCCGCTTGCCACTCCCAGCGACTGCAGGGTGTTGTACATGCCGAGCGCAGCGCCCTTGGCCGCCGGCGGCGCCACGCGCGACACCAGCGACGGCTGGCTCGCCTCGAGCACGTTGAATGCCACGAAGAACGCAAGCAGCAGCGCAAGCAGCAAGCCGCCGCGTGCGCTCGCCTGGCCGAGCACCAGCCAGAACCCGATTTGCGCGAGCAGCAGCAGACCGATCGCGCCGAGGAAAACTTGCTTCATCTTGCCACGCCGCTCGCCGGCGACGACCGGCGGGAGCATGAGGACGAAGGAGCCCAATACCACCGGCAAGTACACCTTCCAATGCTCGCCGACCGGCAAGGCAAGCGCCTGCACGATGGCGCCCGGAACGACGACGAAGACCGCGATCTGCGTCAGATGCAGCGCGAACACGCCATAGTTCAGGCGCATCAATTCCCGATCCTTGAGCACCGACAGGAAGGGTATCGATTGCGCCTTCGCTCGCGGCGCATTCGGCACGATGAACAGCACGGCAAGAATCGCCGCCAACGCCAGGACGCCGGTCAGATTGAAAATGCCGCTCATGCCGGCCCAGCGATACAAGGCGGGAGCCGCGATCAGGGAGAGCGCGAACGAGACGCCGATGGATGCCCCCACCATGGCCATCGCCTTGGTGCGGTGCTCTTCGCGCGTCGTATCGGCGACCAATGCCATCACCGCCGCCGAGATCGCGCCGACACCTTGAAGGATGCGGCCGCCGATCACCGCATAGATATTATCGGCGCCGCCGGCGATGAAGGAACCGAGCGCAAAAATGGCCAATCCCGCAACAATGACCGGCTTGCGGCCGTAGCGGTCCGATGCGATGCCGAGCGGAATATGGAAGAAAGCTTGCGCCAGCCCCATCGCCCCCATCGCCAAGCCGACCAGCGCCGCGTCGCCGCCGCCGGCCAGATGATTCTTCGCATGCACGGCAAAGACCGGAAGAACCAGGAACAGGCCCAGCATCCGCAAGGCGAAGATCAGCGCCAACGACACGCCGGCGCGAACTTCCGCACGGGTCATGCCGGGACTTGCTTGAGTGGAAACAGCGGAAGACATCGATAGCGATTCGGCAGCGAATATGCCTTTTACGTCGGGCGTCAAAACCCGTTATAGTAACAGGTTGACCCGTCCTCCCGCCCCGCACCTTCGCCGTCGCGGGGCAAGCCATTCTGAAAGCTGTTCATGGAAGAAATTCGCATCCGCGGCGCCCGCACGCACAACCTGAAGAATATCAATCTCGATCTGCCTCGCAACAAGCTGATCGTGATCACCGGCCTGTCCGGCTCCGGCAAGTCCTCGCTTGCCTTCGACACGCTGTATGCGGAAGGCCAGCGCCGCTATGTCGAATCGCTGTCGGCCTATGCGCGCCAGTTCCTGCAGTTGATGGAGAAGCCGGACGTCGACCTGATCGAAGGCCTGTCGCCGGCGATCTCGATCGAACAGAAGGCGACCTCGCACAATCCGCGTTCGACGGTCGGCACCGTGACCGAGATCCACGACTATCTGCGGCTCTTGTATGCGCGCGTCGGCACGCCCTACTGTCCCGACCACCCGGAGAATCCGCTGGCGGCGCAATCGGTGTCGCAAATGGTCGATGCCGTGCTGGCGCTGCCGGAGGACACCAAGCTGATGATCCTCGCGCCCGTGGTCGCCAACCGCAAGGGCGAGCATGCCGATCTGTTCGAGCAGATGCAGGCCCAAGGCTTCGTGCGTTTCCGTGTCCAGAGCGGCACCCACGCGGCGAAGATCCATGAAGTCGACGATCTGCCGAAGCTGAAGAAGACCGAGAAGCACACCATCGATGTCGTGATCGACCGCCTGAAGGTGAAGGCCGACGTCAAGCAGCGCCTCGCCGAGAGCTTCGAGACCGCGCTGCGCCTCGCCGAGGGCCGCGCCATCGCGCTGGAAATGGACAGCGGCCGCGAATACCTGTATTCGAACAAGTTCGCCTGCCCGACCTGCGGCTATTCGCTGCAAGAGCTCGAGCCGCGCCTGTTCTCGTTCAACAACCCGATGGGCGCCTGCCCCGAATGCGACGGCCTCGGCCATATCGAATTCTTCGACCCGAAACGCATCGTCGCCTTCCCGAATCTTTCGCTCGCCTCGGGTGCGATCAAGGGCTGGGACCGCCGCAACCAGTTCTATTTCCAGATGCTGCAAAGCCTGGCCGACTTCTACGAATTCGACATCGACGCGCCGTTCGAGAAACTGTCGGAGAAGGCTCAGCAGATCGTGCTCTACGGCTCGGGCAAACAGACCATTCCCTTTTCCTACATCAACGAACGCGGCCGCACCGTCGTGCGCGAGCACACTTTCGAAGGCGTGGTGACCAATCTTGAGCGCCGCTACCGCGAAACCGATTCGATGGCGGTCAAGGAAGAGCTGGCGAAATTCATCAACAAGAAGGAATGCCCGAGCTGCCACGGCGCGCGCCTGCGCGTCGAGGCGCGCTTCGTGAAGGTCGGCACCGGCAAGCAGGAGCGCGCGATCTATGAAGTCGCGGCGACGCCCTTGCGCGACACGCTTTCCTTCTTCGAGAACCTGAAGCTCTCGGGGGCCAAGCGCGAAATCGCCGACCGCATCATCAAGGAAATCGTCTCGCGCCTGAAGTTCCTCAACAACGTCGGCCTCGACTATCTCTCGCTCGAACGCAGCGCCGACACGCTCTCCGGCGGCGAGGCGCAGCGCATCCGCCTCGCCTCCCAGATCGGCTCCGGCCTGACCGGCGTGATGTACGTGCTCGACGAACCCTCTATCGGCCTGCATCAGCGCGACAACGACCGCTTGATCCACACGCTCCAGCACCTGCGCGACATCGGCAACACGGTGCTGGTGGTCGAACACGACGAAGATGCGATCCGCTGCGCCGACTACGTCGTCGACATGGGCCTCGGCGCCGGCGTGCACGGCGGCGAGGTGATCGCCAAGGGACCGCTCAACGACATCCTGCGCAACAAGAAATCGCTGACCGCCAAATACCTGAACGGCACGTTCGAGATCGCGGTGCCGAAACGCCGCACGCCTGCCGACCCGGAACGCGAGTTCGTCATCACAGGCGCGACCGGCAACAACCTGAAGAACGTCACGCTGACTCTGCCGGTCGGCTTGCTGACCTGCGTGACGGGCGTCTCGGGCTCCGGCAAGTCGACGCTCGTCAACGACACGCTCTATCACGCGGCGGCGCGCCACCTGTACGGCTCGCAGACCGAGCCGGCTCCGTACGAATCGATCAGCGGCCTCGAGCATTTCGACAAGGTGATCTCGGTCGACCAGGCCCCGATCGGCCGCACGCCGCGCTCGAATCCGGCCACCTATACGGGCCTGTTCACGCCTATCCGCGACCTGTTCGCGGAAGTGCCGACCGCGAAAGAGCGCGGCTATTCCGCCGGGCGCTTCTCCTTCAACGTCAAGGGCGGCCGCTGCGAGGCATGCCAGGGCGACGGCGTGCTGAAGGTCGAGATGCACTTCCTGCCGGACGTGTATGTGCCGTGCGACGTCTGCCACGGCAAGCGCTACAACCGCGAAACGCTCGAAGTGCAGTACAAGGGCAAGAACATCCACGAGGTGCTCGAAATGACGGTGGAAGAGGCGCATGAATTCTTCAAGCCGGTGCCGGTCGTCGCGCGCAAGCTGCAGACGCTGCTCGATGTCGGCCTCGGCTACATCCGCCTCGGCCAGAGCGCGACCACGCTGTCGGGCGGCGAGGCGCAGCGCGTGAAGCTGTCCCTGGAACTGTCCAAGCGCGACACCGGCCGCACGCTCTACATCCTCGACGAGCCGACCACGGGCCTGCACTTCCACGACATCGACCTGCTCCTGAAAGTGATCCATCGCCTGCGCGATCAGGGCAACACGATCGTGATCATCGAACACAACCTCGACGTCATCAAGACCGCCGACTGGATCGTCGACCTGGGCCCCGAGGGCGGCGCCGGAGGAGGACGCATCATCGCGGCCGGCACCCCGGAAGACGTGGCGAAGAACACCGCCAGCGTGACCGGCAAATACCTGGCGCCGATGCTGAGGAAGAAGCAAAGCAAGGCAGCCTGATGGCGCGCGCTGCACTGCCGTTGCTCGACGGCAGCGCAGCGGCGGCAGGTCCCGGCCGCACACCGTCCGATCGTCCGGTTTGCATTCGCCGGAATTCGCCCTATAGTGAAATTCAGCCGTGGTCGGGTGTCGATCCGGACCAGGTGCGCCGAGGGCGCGCAAGCTATTTATCGGACATTCATGCGCTTCCGCTCATCCGGAAGCGGCGCTGACATGGAAACGAGAATGACCAAGCGGGTCGAAATCCGCGGACTCGTACAGGGTGTCGGATATCGCGCTTCGTTCGAGGAGCAGGCCCGGGCACTGAAACTCTCCGGTTGGGTACGCAATCGCCGCGACGGCTCGGTGGAAGCGCTGGTCGTCGGCGACCCTGCCCGCCTGGCTCACATCATCTCCTGGGCTTGGCTTGGCCCGCCGAGCGCGCGGGTGGACGACGTCGCCGTCATCGATGCCGCGGAAACGTCGGTCGAAGAAGGAAAGTTCTCGGTATTGCCGACGGCTTGATCGACAACGCAGCCTTGCAAGGCTGACCCGGCCGTATGCGGACCGCCCCTACCCGGGCAGCCCTACCCGGGCAGCCCCATCCACAAGCCGAGAGGCACGAACACGAGCGCGGCCAGATTGCCGAGCAGGACGATGGCGGCGACCTTGTCCGGCTCCTGCTTGTACAGCTCCGCGATCATGAAGCAGAACACCGCGGGCGGCAAGGATGCGAACAGATACATTTGCCCGCGCTGGACGGCGGTCAACGGCAATGCCTGATCGAGCAGCCATGCCGAGGCCAGGCCGGCGACCGGGCAGACGATCGCGCCAGCCGCACCGATATGCCAACTCTTGAGGCTGACATCCGTCATGCGCACGCCGAGCGCGAACAGCATGATCGGTATGCAGGCATCGCCCAGCATCTTCAGCGCTTGGAACAACGGCCCCGGCAAGCCGATATGCAGCAACGCGCACAGCATGCCGGCCAGCATGGACAGCATCATGGGGCTCGCCAGGAATTTCCAGAACGGCGTATGCTGCCCGCGGCCGGCCTCGATGATCTTGATGCCGACGGAAAAATAGACCAGGTTGCACGCCATGAACAAGGCGACGGCCGACGACAGCGCATTCGCGCCGAAAGCCAGGACCGCCAGCGGCAGTCCCATGTTGCCGCAATTGTTGTACATCATCGGCGGCACGAAACTGCGCGCGTCGTAGCCGAACATCCGCGCGACCGGCCAGGCGAGCAAGCCGGAACCAAGCGAAATCAGCACCCCGGCAAGAATCAGCACGCCGTTGTGCGCCACGTCGAAATCCTTGCTGGCGAGCGCCGTGAACACGAGCAAGGGGCACAGCACTTCCATGCTGACGCGGTTGACGGCGCTCATGTCCGTTTTCGCCTTCTCGCCGCGCACACGCGCGAATACATAGCCGAGCGCGATGATGATGAAGACCGGCAATATGATGCCGAGTATGCGTTCGAAGATTTGCATCGGGAAGCGTCTTTCTATCGAGGCGCTGCAGGCAACATCCACGTCATGGCGCGCGGTATCGGGACTTTCGTCGTTTCATTGTTTTCGCAGCGAAACCATTGTAGCCACCTTTGTCTGCCCGCGCCTCCGCAGAATTACTGACCCGCCACAATGCAAGCCGCAGGCGGATTATTATGGTGTTTGAATTGCATTGCCAAACACGCGCCGAGTCGCAAGGAGTGCGCATGAAAGCCTCATCGCAACCTGTCCTCCGCCGCTTCGCCGGACAATGGCTATCGCCATTGCGCTATGCCCTGTTCCTGACGATTCCCCTGTCGCTGTTCGACGCCATGCGTTTCGGCGCCGCTACCGGCATGCCGAATCTATTCGCGTTCTGGCCCTTGTTCGTGATGTACGGGATTCTGACCGCGCTCGACTACGCCGTCGGCAAGGATGTCTCCCAACCGGACGACGGAGTGCGCGATCACCCGCTCTATCGATGGATCGTCCTCTCCGCGCTACCCGTGCATATCGCTTCTCTGACGTGGGGCATCCATGCTTTCGTCAGCGCCGATTTCAACTGGCTCGGCAAGCTCGGCTGGATTCTCTCGGTCGGCGCCGTATCGGGCGCCATCGCCATCACCGCCGCGCATGAACTGATCCATCGCGCGACGCGGCTGGAA
>DASPLX010000046.1:0-138275 GCA_035627375.1 Paucimonas sp.
GAAAGCTCCGGCGGCTTCGGCGGCGTGATCAATTTCTACCAGATCAACAACTATGCCGATCAGATGATCCATCAATACCAACTGGTCGATATCGACAACACGGCGGCCGGCGCGAGCATCAGCGTCGCGCTCGACGCCAGCGCCGACAACCGGCAGCATCTCGGGCCCGTGTAACGGTTGCGGATCTCGTGAAAGACGCGATGCGATCAACCGAAAAGCCGGCGGCGCGATTCCGCTGGACCTCGGCCTCGCGCACCGATGTCGGCTGCGTGCGCGAACGCAACGAGGACGCCTGCCTGGACCGGCCGGCGCGCGGGCTGTGGGCGATCGCCGACGGCATGGGCGGCCATGCCTTGGGCGACCTCGCGAGCCGCACGGTGGTCGAATGCCTGGACGCGCTGGCCGCGCCGTCCGACCTGCAGCGCTTCGTCGGCGACGCGCGCCGGCAGCTGCAGGAGGCAAACCGCCGGTTGCGCGCGGAAGCGGCGCTGCGCAATGCCTACGTGATCGGCAGCACCGTCGTCGCCCTGCTGGCGCGCGACGAGCAATGCGCCTACCTGTGGGCCGGCGACAGCCGGCTCTATCTGCGCCGCAACGGCAGACTGGTGCAATTGACGCGCGACCATTGCCAGGAAGACGATCAACACCGCCGCGCCGGCCACATGATCACGCGCGCGGTCGGCGCGGCCGATGCGCTGAACATCGACCAGGGCGCGGTCTACGTCGAGGACGGCGACGTGTTCTTGCTGTGCAGCGACGGCCTGAGCAACGCCGTCGGCGACGACGACATCGGCGCGCTGCTCGCCGAAGGCGATTGCCAGCGCGCCGCCGACCAACTGGTCCGCCTCGCGCTCGAGCATGGCGGGCGGGACAACGTCTCGGTCGTCGTGATGCGCGTCGAAGACCTCGAAGGCGACGACAAGACCGTGCTGAATCCGGCGCTCTAGCAGGCCGCCACCTCCGGCGAATCGTCCGGCAAGTCCGGCAACGCGATCCCCAGCCGCGCCGACGCCGCCACGCCATCCGCGACCGGCGGCACGATGCGGCTGGGGCGCCGCGACGGCGCGACCAATGCGGCCCGGATCTCGTGCGCGCTCGCGCGGGGAGCGAGCGACCACAACAAGGCCAGCATGCCCGTCACCAGCGGCGCGGCGACACTGGTGCCGCCCATCCTGGCCAAACCGCCATCCGGCGCCAGGCTCGTGATCTCGACGCCGGGCGCGGACACGCCGCGCCGGCCGATGCCGTGCGACAGATTCGTGTACGCGATCGGCCGCGCCTGCAGGTCGCAAGCCGCGACCGGAATCACCCAAGGATGACGCAGCAAGGTCGAACTGCCGATCACGCCTTGATTGCCGGCCGCGGCCACCACCAGCACGCCGCGCCGGCAAGCCGAATCGAGCGCCGCTTGCAAGCGGGCATGGCCGTGCAACGCCGGCCGCGCGGCCGCCAGGCTCAGATTCAAGATGCGCGCGCCGGCCTCCATGCATTCCTCGATCGCGCCGGCCAACACATCAGGCGCGGCATCGGGCAATCCCTCCCGGTCGAGATCCTCGAAGATTGGCCGCACGAGCAAGCGGCACTCCGGGCACAGCGCCGGCGCTCCTCGATCCCGGTACGCGCTCAGGATGCCGGCGAGAAAAGTGCCGTGCCGGACGGCGAGGCCGGCGCGCGTCTCCCTCCGTGCCTTCATCGTTCCGTCTCGAGCACCGATCGTCCGCACCACGGGCGCCAGCAAGGGATGATCCGGCGCGGCCGGACCGTCGATCAGCCCGATCGCCAACGTCGGCCGCCCAGCGCATCGCGTCATCAACGGCGGCAGGCGCAACAACCCGAAGACGTCGCGCGTCATGCCGTGTCGGCGATCTCTTCGTAGCAGATGGTCTGGCCGGTCGTCCGGTTGTAGTGGCAGCAGATGCAATACTTGCGGCCGAAACGGCCGATCGGCGCGCAGATGCAAGTCAATTGCGGCACCAGCGCATCGGACGCTTCGCCGGCGTCGGCTCCGCGAAGATAGCTTGCCGAAGCGGCGGCGCGCACATCGAGCGCGCGCGCCGCGGTGAATCCGGGTAGGCTCATGATGGCGATCTCCTGGTCAACGGTCGTAGTAAGGAGCCAGCTTGCTCGCGAGAAAAGGAAACTCCTCGCTCACATCCACGCGCACGAACGACTTGGTGGTCGTGCCGTACCTGCGCTCGGTGAAACAGAAGATGACGTCGACGATCCGGCGCGCGCCGCTCATCGGCGACAGGCGCACGTCGACCGCCGACAGCGAACGGTTGTCGGCATGCGCCTCGGCCACCGCCCCATAGAGGTCCGGATAGCGCATCGCGAGATAGTTCAAGGCGCGGTGCTCGTCGGTCGCGCCGGCGTTGTCGGTCAACTGCATGATGCGCCAGAACAGTTCGCTGGCGGCCGGCGCGAAGTCGTCCGCGGATATTCTTTCCGGACGGGGAATCGCGGCGATCAATTCGTCGCTGTGGAACGAATACAGCTGGTCGAAGAACACGATCGGCAAGGCGAGCGCGCTGCCCCATTCAGGCGGCGCGATCGGGCCGCGCACGCCCAGCACCACGTCGATGTCCTTGGCATCCGGCTGCGGCCGCACCGCTTCGACGAGCAAATCGTAATCGGCGGCGTCGCGCGGCTGCAGCAGATAGGTATCCAGCCCCTGGATCGAGAAGACCCAGGCCAGCTTGCGCACGAGATAGCGGTTTTCGCGCTTCGCGAGCACGCGGTGCCGGGCCTGCATGTCGCTCAAGCCCGCGGTCTCGGCCAATCCTATCGCCTGGGCGAATTCCTTCTCGACCGCCGCGCGCGGAAAACGCATCTCGATGCGCCCCAAGGCATAGACATGGGAATATTCGACGGCGACGGACTTGCCGGCGGACTGCTCCGCGCCTTTCCGGCAAGCGCACTCCTCGGCGTGCGGCGACCATCGCGACGCTGCTTGCGCCGCCGGCATGGCGGCTGCGGATACGGCTTCCTCCCCTTGTTCCATGATCCCCCCTGTCGATCGTCAAGTCGTTCGCATGGAATTGACCGCGCGGCCTCCCGCGAATTCCGGGTTTGGAGCGGCGTCAAGGCGATATGCCGTTCTTCGGCAATCATGAGATCAGTCGTCTCCTTCAACTGGTTACCGTCCCGGAGAGCCGCCATGAAAACCGCCCGCATCGTCTCCCTGATCACCGTCGCCGCCACGGCCTTGATGCCGGCGACGGTGATGACCCAGGACAAGCCTCCGACCAGCTATCTGCCGGTCGAGGATAAGGAAGACTTCCAAGCCACGCTGGAAAGAATGAGGGCGGCCAAGGCCGGCGTCATGAAACGGCACATGGACTTGCTGGGCGCGCGCTACGATCTCGCCGACCGCCCCGCCAAGGGCGTCGCCATGTCCGGCGGCAAACCGATACAGGAGGGCGTGCGCGTCAAGCTGGCGCAAGGAATGACATGGGATAAGCTGGCCGCGATGAGCCCGGCGGAGATCAGGGAGAAGGATCTGTTCCCCGCCGGCTTCCTGCCGCTGCCGCATCCGAACCAGCCGGAAGGCGGCATGCTGTTCCCCAAATTCCATATCGATGAGATCAAAAGACAGGAGGGACGCGACCTGACCCGCTTCGACCTGGACTTCGATCTGCCGGATCATTTCCTGCCCGAGTTCCCGGCGCCGATCTTCTTGACCACGCGCCCCGATCTCGGCGACGTATCGAAGGGCAAGCTGCTGACCATCGATAATTTCTACGAGATCTTCAACGGCATTCTCAATCCGAAACAACTCGAAGGATTGCGCCTGCTTCTCACGCCGTTCCCGCAGCAGCAATTCAACCAGACCGCCGACCGCCGCACGGTGCGGCCGAGCCGGGGCGTGTCTTGCTTCGACTGTCACGCCAACGGCCACAGCAATGCCGGCACCCATCTGGTCGGCGACATCCGTCCCCAGAATTTTCGTCACCGCATCGACACGCCGAGCCTGCGCGGCGTCAACATCCAGCGCTTATTCGGCTCGCAGCGCGCCTTGAAATCGGTGGAGGACTTCACCGAGTTCGAGCAGCGCGCCGCCTATTTCGACGGCGACCCGGTGATCGCCACGAAAAAAGGCGTCAATCCGCTGGAGCGCGGCAGCCAGGTGCATTTCATGGCCGAATTCCAGGCGTTGCTGGATTTTCCGCCTGCGCCGAAACTCGGCATCAACGGCAAGCTCGATCCCAAGAAAGCCAACGACGCGGAGCTGCGCGGCCAGGACCTCTTCTTCGGCAAGGCGCAATGCGCGAGCTGCCATACGCCGCCGTACTACACCGACAACCTGATGCACAATCTGCGTACCGAACGCTTCTTCAAGCCGCGCACGATCAACGGCATCACCGCCGTCGGCGACGGACCGATCAAGACCTTTCCGCTGCGCGGCATCAAGGATTCGCCGCCATATCTGCACGACGGGCGGCTGTTGACGCTGGACGACACCGTCGAATTCTTCAACCTGATGCTGGAAACGAAGCTGAGCGACAAGGAGAAGAAGGACTTGCTGGCGTTCTTGCGGGCGTTGTAGGGGAGCGCGGCGCAAATCATTAATCCCTTCCTAATAATTGAAGACTGATCTTCAGGGCATTGCTAATGTCGCGCGGTTGCCTACAGCCGCCGCTCATTCACCCTGGAGACTCAGCACATGCCCGCGAACCGACAAGACGTTCACTTCCCGCAAACACAAGACGAGGCGACGAAGCATGTCGCCGCCTGCGCCTGCCCGCTGTGCGCGTCGGCCGGCCAAGGCAACGAGTTGCCGCCCCCGCCCGACAAGACCGTCATCGGCACGCCGATCAGCGGCGACTACCGGATCGACGTCCTGCTGGAAAACTCTTCCTATCGCTGGAATCACGGCGCGGCGGCGGGCACTCCGGTGACGGTCACCTACAGCTTCATGTCGCAGATGCCGAGTTACGGCGGCAGCGACACCGGACTCGTTCCCTTCACCACCGCCCAGAAGCAAGCCGTCAGGGACATATTCTCCAGGCTCTCCAGCGAACTGAACATCGACTTCATCGAACGGGCCGATTTCGGGAGCTTCTACGGCCAGATCCGCTTCGGCAACAATCAGCAGAGCGGTTCGGCGGGCTATGCCATCATGCCCGATCCGACAGCGGGAGACGTGGCCGGCGACGTCTGGATCTCCACGGATTACATGAATAACATGACTCCCGGCAGCTACGAATATTCCACGCTGCTGCACGAGATCGGTCATGCTCTCGGCCTCAAGCATCCCGGCAATTACAACGCGGGCGAAGCCAGCGATCCCGATGCCAAGGGAAATTTCCTCGCCGGTGCGGAAGAACACTCCAATTATTCCATCATGTCCTATCGCGACGCCCCCGGCAACGAGGGCCAGCAGCGCGACTGGTTCGGCCTGTACGACATGCTCGCCCTGCGCTATCTGTACGGCACCCGGGCCGCCGGCGCCGTCGCCAGCCAGGCCTATACCGACAGCATCGGCACCATGCAGACCATGCTGCTCGACGCCGCCAGCATCGATACCCTCGACCTGGGCCAGGTCACGATCGGTTGCGAGATCGACCTGCGCGAAGGCGCTTTCAGCTCGATCGGCAAGACCGCCAGCGGCAAGCTCGCGGTCGATAACTTCTCGATCATGTACGGCACCGTCGTCAAGAACCTGATCGCGACCTCGGGCGCCGACACCATCGTCGGCAACGCCGCCGCCAACGTCATCACCGGCGGACAAGGCGACGACAAGATCGACGGCAACACCGGCATCGACACGGCCGCCTATGCGACCGCCCGCGGCGGCTTCTCCATCCTGCGCACGGCCGCTGGCTATACGCTCGTCGACAAGACGGGAACGGCCGGCACGGATCTCCTGAGCAATATCGAACGCCTGAAGTTTTCCGACACGACCATCGAGCTCGACTACAGCGACAGCGTCCAGCAACTCTATATCGCCTATTTCGGGCGCCCGGCGGATGGCGGCGCCCTGACGAATTTCTCGGCCGCCCTCAGGACCTGCGGAGCGCCGACCGATATCCAGGGCCTCAATGCCGCCTATGCCACCAGCGCGCCGATCAGGAGCTTGATCGACGCCTTCGGCGGCAGCGCCGAATCGAAGAACCTCTACACCGGCGACACCGCCGCGTTCGTCACGGCGGTCTTCCGCAACGTGCTGGCCCGCACGCCGAACGCGGACGGCTTGCAGTTCTGGACCGACGCCATCGACCATGCCGGACTGAGCCGGGGCAACGCGGCACTGTCGATCATGGCGGGCGCCATGGCCAACACGAGTCCGCAGGGGTTGCTCGACGCTGCCCTGGTCCGCAACAAGATCATCGCGGCATCGAATTTCACGCTCGCCATCGATACCTCGGCAGAGACGAGCGGCTACAGCGGCAGTACGGCGGCGGCGGCGGCGCGCGCGATGTTGAACGGCGTCGGCAGCGCGACCGATCTGGCAAGCTTTCAAACCACGATCGAAGCCACGCTGGCGCAATTGGCGAAAGCGGGGCAGGCAAGCCAGGCGCATGAGACGGCATCGTTCCCGGCCGACGCCGCGCACCAGTACGTGGAGCTGGTCGGCATCGCGAGCGGCGTCGAGGTCTATAGCTGAGCTGGCGCATCGAACGCGCCTTCGGTGTCGGATGCGATCGAACAGTGCCCCGGCAAAGTGTCGGCCCGGGACCGACACCGCGCCTGGCCAACAGGATGGGGAGAACACGTTCCGCGCCGGCGCGTTCGTCGATTTGACCAATAAATTCAATACCTTAGGACTCCCTCCAGGTCGAATGGCGAACATTGGGAAGCAGGTGGCACGGTCCCTGCTGAATAGGGGTCGAGCCCGACAAAAAGCTCACCACCCCAACCAACCACTCGATTCGACTTGAAGGAGAAATTCCATGAAAACCCTGATGATCGCCGACCTTGCCCACACCGACACCCTCGACGCCAAAGCCATGGCATCCGTCCGCGGCGGCATGTATAAAGGCCTCTATCCCGTGCCGCTGCCGGTGTGGGGCGTCTCGAAGAACGAGTTCTCGCTCGACGCCACGCAAGTCATCGGCCAGACCCAGGACGTCGTCAACCTCAACGGCAACAACGTCGCCTTCGCCTCCGGCATCACCTCGACGATCAAGCCGACCCAGACCGCCAACAACAACATCAATTTCTAATCGCCGCGGCCGGTGGAGGAAGCGCCTTCCTCCACCGGCCGGAGCGAATCCGGCGCGGACCGGACGTCAGTCGTGCTGATCGACCGGCTTGGCCACGAAATCCGATCCATCGAATTCGAAGCGCTCCCACGAAGCGCCCAAGCGGCCATCGGGTTGCCTCTGGAACCGGACGACATGGAATCCATTCCATTCCGCCTCGGCCTGGCAAGCGCTCGGCGCCAGCGATATGAGAATTTGTTTCCGCTTCGCCCGCTCCAATAGCGTCGCGATTCGCTCGTCGGCCGACGCTTTCTTCATCTGATCGTAAAATCCCCGAATGCTCGCGAAACTCGCCGGCCCCGCCAGCGCATGCCCTTGCTGCACGAGATAGAGATAATCGAAGTAACTCTCCAGCGTCGGCAACTGACCGTTCTGCGCCGCTTCCCGGCGATACGAAACGAGGCAGTCCTCTTCCCTCTTCCGCAGCAGGAATTTCGGGAAGAACCGATTCCAGAAACGAGGTATCTTTCTCCTGTCGTTCAGCATTCCGCTCAGGATCTCCACGCTCGGTTGGCCGATGTAGCCCTTGTGGGTATGTCCGAAGAAGATTCCGTCGAAACCGACGTTGAGCATATAGGCGGCGACTTCGGCGCAATTCGTCAGTTCCGTCGCGCGTTCGCGGGCATGCTTCGGCGGCTGGATGAAATGATGATGCAACAGCGCCAGATCGATCTCGTCGTCGCTCAAGGTCTTGGGGACCATTGCCTTGGGCTCGATTCTTCCGTAGGCGAATCCGCCGTCCGGCGTCGTGCTGTCGTAGAAATGCACGTTGACCTTGTTCCCCCGGATGTTCAAACGTTCCACGCTGCCGGATCGAATGACGGGAAACTCTCCGTGATACAGATCGAGGCTGCCTTGGACCATTCTTCCTCCGAACCGGTCGTGATTGCCGGGGATGACCAGATATTTGCGCCCCGGCTTTTTCGAGAGATTCAGGCCGACCCGCGTCTCCCCGAACAAGATCTCATTCTCCAGCCAGTTGCGCACCGATTCGAAGCTTTGGATGTTGCCGATTCTCGAAATGTCCCCGGTGATCAAGAGCAGATCCCAGTCCGAGCGCTTGACGATGTCATCCAAGGCAAGAAACGCCTGCACGTTGTGGCCATAACGATGCGGGAAATAAAAGCCTTTCTCCGCGCCGCGCAGAAGATGCTCCGAAATGTGGAGATCGGAAATATGAAATACGGTGATCGGTTCCATGGCCCTGTTCCTCCGGTCCGTCCAGGCTGCGATACGGCCTCCTGCGGCTGGCCTTGGCGAAGACAACTATATCCGCCGGAAGTCCTTCGCATGTATCCCATGCTTCTTCAGCAGCATCTGCAAGTGCGACCGGTTCATATCGCAGCGCCGCGCCAATTCCGCCACCGTCCCGCCGACTTCCTTCAGCCCGCGCTCCAGGAACGCCCGTTCGGCCTGGTCGCTCGCCATGCGCCGCGCTTCGCTCAGCGACGCCATGCCTTGCAAGCCCGCGCTTCCCGTTCCGTCCGCCGCCGACGACGCCGGGCGCGGCCGGATGTCCTGCGGCAGATGCTCCAGGTCCGCCGTCTCGCCGGCCAGGCAAGAAAGGCGATAGACGATGTTGCGCAACTCGCGGATGTTTCCCGGATACGCATAGTTCAACAGGAAGTCCCTCAGCCGCGGTGTGATCAGCACCGGCCGCCGCTTCAGCGTCTCCGCCGCCTCGCCGCTGAAGTAAGAGATCAATAAGGGGATCTCATCCTTGCGTTCGCGCAGCGGCGGCAGGGTCACGCGGATCACGCTCAGGCGATAGAACAAGTCTTCGCGGAAGCGCCCCTCCGCTGCGAACCGCTTCAAGTCGCGATTGGTCGCCGCCACGATGCGCGCATCGATGGTGATCAATTCGTCGGAACCCACGCGCTGGATCTCGTGCGACTCCAGCACGCGCAGCAGCTTGGCCTGGCCGGACAGCGGCAGTTCGCCGATCTCGTCGAGGAAGATCGTGCCCCGATGGGCGCTCTCGAACTTGCCCTTGCGGTCGTTCGCGGCACCGGTGAACGCGCCCTTCTTGTGGCCGAACAACTCCGACTCCAGCAGATTGTCGGGTATCGCGCCGCAGTTGACGGAGACGTAGGGCATGTCGGCGCGCGCGCCGTTGGCATGGATCACCTTCGCCATCAATTCCTTGCCGGTGCCGCTCTCGCCGTCGATCAGCACCGGCAAGTCGGTGGGCGCGGCCTTTTCCGCGACTTCGAGCGCATCGAGCAATTGCGGGTTGTCGCCGAAGGTGCCTTCGAAGACGAAGCTGCGGCCCAGCAAGGCGCGGCGCCGCTCGCCCGATGAACGCGGCGCACGCTGCATGCCCGCGCCTTCCGCCGCGTCGCCCGCCGCGGCGCTGACGAAACGCTCCTTGTGCGACAGCTGCATCACTTCGTCGCGCAAGGCGTTGGCCTGGTGCAGCAGCTTCTCGATGCCGGGGCGGTCCAGGCGCGGCGCCCAGCGCAAGGCCGAACGGAGGATCTCGATTTTCTCGAGCAGGCGCGCATACAGGATGGTGCCGCGCCGTTCCGTTCCTTGCGCGCCCTGGCCCGGCATATCCTGCGCTTGGTCCGCGATCTGGTCGAGTATCTTCATGCCGCGCTCAATTGCTTTTGCACCAGTTGGTAATACATGCCGCGCCGGTCGACCAATTCGTCGTGCCGTCCCTGCTCCACGATCGCGCCTTCGTACAGCACGAGGATCTTGTCGGCCCGCATGATGGTGGACAGCCGGTGCGCGATGATGACGGCGGTGCGCCCCTTGAGGATGTCGTGCATGCTGGCGATGATGTTGCTCTCCGATTGCGTGTCGAGCGCGGAGGTCGCCTCGTCGAACACCAGGAGGCGCGGATCGTGATACAGCGCGCGGGCGATGCACAGGCGCTGGATCTGGCCGCCGGACAAGCCGATGCCGCGCTCGCCGACGATCTGCTCGTAGCCGAGCGGCATCTTGCTGATGAAAGCGTGCGCATCGGCCATCTTCGCCACCTCCTCGATGCGGCGCCGGTCCGGGCTTTCGTCGCCGCTGGCGATGTTTTCCGCGATGGTGCCGGAGAACAGCAGGTTGCTCTGCATGACATAGCCGACCTGGGCCCGGTAGTATTCCTTGTCGATCACGCTCATGTCGTAGCCGTCCACCACGATCTTGCCTTCGGTCGGCGGATAGAAGCCGACCAGCAGCTTGGCGAGCGTGGTCTTGCCGGAGCCGCTGCGGCCGACCACGGCGACCAGTTCGCCCGGCTTGATGTCGAGGCTGATGTTTTCCAGCACGTAGGGCGTATCGCTGCCGCCGTAGCGGAAATAGAGATTCTCCAGGCGGATCTCGCCCTGCAGGTCGGGCAACACCACGCGCGACGCCATGTCCTCGGGCCGTTGTTCCGGTTCCATGTCGAGCACGTCGCCCAGCCGCTCCATCGCGACGCCGGCATCGTTCAACTGGTTCCATAGGCCGACCAGCCCCATCAGCGGCGCGAGCACGCTGCCCATCAAGGCGTTGAAGGCGATCAACTGGCCGATCGTCAATTCGCGCGCCAGCACCAAGCTGGCGCCCATCCACAGGATGGCGACGGTGGTGGCGGCGTTCAGCAGCTGGCTGAGCAGGCCCACGCCGATGTGGAAGGATTGCGCCTTGTACTGGGCGTCGAGCGCCTTCGCGTATTTGCGTTCCCACTTCAGGCGCACCGGACGTTCGATGCCCATTCCCTTCACCGTCTCCACGCCGCCCAGGGTCTCCATCAGGTTGGACTTGGCGTCGGTGGCGGCCGCGAACACTTCGCGGGCGTAATGCTTGATCCGGGGCGTCACGAACAGCGTCAAGGCGAGGATCGGTATGACGAAGGCGATCAGCAGCAGCGTCAGCTTGACGTTGTACAGGAACATGATCGAGAAATAGACGAACACCATGAGCAGATTGAGCATGGTGCTGACGGTGGATTCGGTGAGGAAGGCGCGGATCGTCTGGTTCTCCTGGAAGCGCGCGAACACGTCCCCGCTCTTGCGCTTGGCGAAGAAGGAATACGGCAGCGACATGGTGTGCTTGAAGAAGTGCGACATCATGGCGAAGTCCATGTTGCGGACCATGAAGTTCGCGAGGTAGGCGCGCACGGTCGAGATGATCTGGGTGAACAGGTTCGAGATGATCAGGCCGACGATGAGCAGGTGCAAGAGGCTCACGTTCTGGTGCACGATCACGCCGTCCAGGATGTTCTGGATGATCACCGGCGGCACGATGCCGAGCACCTGGATCACGAAGGTCGCCAGGAACAGGTGAGCGAGGATCTTCTTGTAGGGCTTGAGATAACCGGCGAAGCGTATCCACGGCGAGCGCGCCGCGGCGGTCCGCGCCATGTCCTGGCCGGGCGTGAAGAGCAGGCAGGTGCCGCTCCAGCCGCGCTCGAATTCGTCGACCCGCATCTTGCGGAAGCCGAGCGCCGGGTCCGCCACCCAGACGTGCCGCTTCGAGGCGCCGTACACGACGACGTAGTGATACCCCTCCCAATGCGCGATGAAAGGCAGTTCGAAGCCGAGCAAGGCATCATAGGTGCATTGCACGCCGCGCGCCGTGAAGCCGAGCGACTCGCCGGCGCGCGCCAGGCTGTCCAGCGTGGCGCCCTGGGTGGTCACGTTCGCGAGTTCGCGCAGCTTGCCGAGCGTCATGTTCAAGCCGTGGTGCTTGCACAGCATGGAGAGGCAGGCCGCGCCGCAATCCATTTCCTCGGCTTGCTCGACCAAGGCGAAGCGCTTGATCACCTTCTCGCCGAGTTCGGGCTTGGAATGCAGGTCGAGCACAACCGGGCGGCGGCGCCGCTCCGCCAGTTTGCGCTGGCGATGCAGCTCGCGTTCGAGCGCCTGGATCCGCTCTTCCAGCACCTCGCGCAATTTCGGATTGCGTTCGAGTATGCGGTGCACCGTCTTTTCCGGGATCACCAGCAGCACGGCATCGGTATGGGCGAGCGCCGCCGCCATCTGCTCCTGCCGCATCAGGCAAGCCTTTTCGCCGAAGATGTCGCCCGGGCGCAGGGTCGCGAGCGTGTACTCCGTGCCTTCCTCGCTGCGCACCAGCCGCACCTCGCCGTGCCGTATCACGTACAGGCGGCGATCGTCGCGCCCGTCCTGCCGCAGGATTTCCTTGCCGGCCGGCACCCGCTTGGCGCCGACGCTGCGCACGAATTCCTCGAGATCGGCCTTGTCCACCTTGCCGCGCAGATCGAACAGGCGGGTGACGAAGCCGCCGGCGGAATGAATGGCGACATAGCTGGTGACGAACGCCAGCGCCGCCGGATTGCGGGCGAGGACCGGCTCGATCGCCCGGCGCGGAATGAACAGCAGCTCGGTCTTCACCGAAGCGCGCACCGAGGCTTCGTGATGGCATTCGCGCAGCATCGCCAGGTCGGCGAACACTTCGCCGGCCTTGCGCACGCCCATGCTGATTTCCTTCCCGCGCTCCTCGGTGAACAGGCGCACGGAGCCGGACTTGACGATGAATAATCCTTCCGCCGGTTCGCCGGCGCCGCAGACGGTATCGCCGAACGCGAAGAAGCGTGATTCGGCATGCCGCGCGAGTTCATGCAATTCCTCGCGCTTGAAGGGCGACAGGATCTCGATGGAGGCGAGGAAATCGGGAAGGGACGGCATGGCCGCGGTGTCCCGTGCATCCTTGATATCCATGTTTCCGTCGGCCTCCCCGTCGCTGGCGCGCCGCGCGCGCTCACCGCGCCTCGATCACATGCTCCTGCGCCCGCGCCAGCAGCCATTCCTCGCGCAGCAGGCGGCGCACCTCGGCCGCGGTGTCTTCGTCCAGCGTCGCCGGATGCTTGGCGTTCACCATGAAGATTTCATGGAAGCCGCCGTCGGCGGAAGGAAACGGCCCGAGCAGGTCGCCGGCCGCGGCGTTGAACACCTTGGCCTCGATGTCGCTCTTGAGCGAACCGCGCAACACCTTGCCGATCCGGCCGCCGGCTTCGCGCGTGTCGGCGATCGAGTATTCGCGCGCCATTTCCTCGAAGCTGTCGGGGTCGTCGCGCAGCACCGATATCATTTCCTTCGCCTTGCCCGCGGTATCGAGCACGATGTGGCTGACTTCAATGCTGTCGAAGCGGGGCGAGTTGAGCTGGAAGTAGGCGCGCACCGCGTCGTCGCTGCACACCTGCTCCATCATCTTTTCCTGGTACAAGTCGTCGGTGATGAACGCTTCGAATTCGTCCAGGCCGACGCCGAGCGCATCCAGGTAGCGGTTCATATCGGCGGCGCGATGCAGTCCGCGCACGCGGCGATACTGGTCGGCGCGTTCCTGGATTTCCTCGGCCGACACCGCGATGCCCTGCTTCCTGGCGGCATGCGCCGCCAGGCGGTCGCGCACGAGCTGTTCGACGAGGCCTTCGAATTGGCCGCCGAGTTTCAATGTCCTGACAAAATCGTCGACGCTGATCTCTTCATCGTCGATTCGCGCGATCGTCGCCATGTCATCCGCTCCTTATAGAAGAGAAGAGCCGTTTGCCGGGCCGCATTGCCCCTTAGATGATGGTGCGCGACGCAAGGTTCGCTCGCCGCGCGCAGTCACCCGCCGATCTGCCGGAACGGATCGAGCGCGAGATCGATCAGGCGCCGTTCGCGCACCACGATCTCGGCCGTGGCCGTCATGCCGTAGCGCAGCGGATATTTCACGCCGCCGACGTCGTAATGGTCGCGCGCGAGCGCCACCCGCCCCTCGTACACCGGCTGCTTGGTTTGCGGCGCCGGCCGCGCCGCCGGCGCGATGGTTTCCAACCGGCCTTCGATCAAGCCGTAGCGTTGATAGGGGAAGGCATTGAATTTCAGCTTGACCGGAATGCCTTCGCGCAAGAAGGCGCGGTCGTGTTCGGCGATCTCGATCTTGAGCATCGGCCGCGCGTTCTTCGGCGCGATGCCGCCGAGCGGCATGTTGGCCTGGATCTTGTCGCCGGGCTGGGTAGAAGTCACGTCGGTGATCACGCCGTCCACCGGCGCCACGATGCGCAGGAAGTTGTCCTTGTCGATGTTCTCGAAACGGATCCGGGCCGCGGCATCCGCCACCAGGCGCGCGGTCTGCAGCTGCAGGCGCAATTTTTCCTCGACATTGGCGACGTCCTGTTCCGCCGCCTCGTATTGCAGGCGCAGTTTCGCCAGATCCTGGCCGCTGGTCTCGAGCTGCGCCTTCGCCTGGTCGAACTCCAGGCTTTGGCGCGCGCTCAACTCATCCAGCCGCGACTGGGCGATGCGGACCGCGTTCTCGGCCGCCAGCAAGGCGTTCTTCTTCGCCTCGACCTGCAGCTGCGACACGCCGCCGCCGCCGGGCAGGGAAAACAGCCGCGCATACTTGTCCGCCTCCAGCCGGGCGGCGTCGCGCGCGCGGCGCGCATCGTCGAGGCTGCTGCGCGCCTCCTGCAACTGCGCCTTCTGGCCTTCCGCGATCTTGCTGGTGCCGGTGGCGAGGCGCTGCGCATGCTGGCGCTCCTCCACCTCCACCGCCTGCTTCAAGGCCTCGGCCTTGCGCTGCATCATCGCCTTCTTCTCGGGAAATTCGCGCCATTCGCGCTCGGCCTCCTCGAGTTTCAGTTGCGCCTGCAAGGCATTGGTGGCGGCTTCGATCGCGCCGCGCGCGTTGAGGCGGGCGACGACGTCGCCCTTGAGCACCGGCTGCCCTTCGGCGATGTAAATGTTGGCCAGCTCGCCGTCGACCGGCGTGTACAGGCGGCGCACTTCCGAATTCGGCACCAGCGTGCCGGGCGCCGCCACGATCACGTCGGCTTGCCCGAAGAAGGACCAAGCCAGCGCGCACAGCACGAGCGCCGCCATGGCGACCACCGCCGCCAGCGTGAAGCGCGACGGCTCCGCCGTCAGCAGCGCGATGCCTTCCGCGCTATGGTCCTCCAGCGCCTCCGTCACCGGGCGCAGGCGAGGTTTGTCCTGCGCCGTCCTGTCTTCCGCCATCTTTCCAGCCTCCTGTTCCCGCCAAGGCGAGTTTTCTCAAATGACTGAGCGTTTCGGCATAGCGATCCCGGAACTCGGGCACATGCACCGAAATCGCCGCGAAGGCGCTCTGATGCGCCTGCGCGCCTTCGTTCCATTGCGCGACCAGGGCGTTGGTCCGCGCCTCGTCGGCGGCGTCTTTCGGCGGCGCGTCGGCGCCGCCTCGCTCCACCACGAAGCGCTCGACTTCGCCGACCCACTCCAGTTCGTTCACCAGCGGCTGGACGCCGGGATTGCGGCGGCCGAGCCGCTTCATTTCGGCGACCACGGCGCCCGCGCCGGTGAAGTCGCGCGCCGCGAGCATGGCATTCCATCTCGGCAGCGCGCTCTTCAACAAGGCCTCGGTCGCGAGCGGCCCGAGCTCGATCGCGTCGTCGGCATCGTCTTCCAGGTAGCGGCTGGCGAGCTGCGCCGCCTGGGCATAGTCGCCGCGCGCCAGCAAGTCCTTCAGATTCCGTTCCGGCGCCCCCGCCAGATAGCCGCCGAGCGCCAGGAGGCCCAGCGTCGCCAGCAACGCCATCCCCCAGCGCATGCCGCGCTCGAAGCCCGGCCGCTTGCCGTCCGCGAGCGCGCCCGCGAGTTCGGCCAGGAAGATGCCCATCCGGCCGCGCCGCCGTTCGCTCTCCGCCGCCGGCGCCGGTCCTTGCACCTCGCCGTTGACTTCGTCTTCCTGGCCGGCCGCCGGATCGACGCAAAAGATGTCGAGGAAGGAATCGGGCGCCGCCACGAAGGTGGTCTTGTCCGCGCCGGCCGGATCCGATGCGCCGCCCGCGCCCGGCGCCTCCGGCCGCGGCGGCCGGTTCAGCCGGGTCACCGTCGGCTGGTCTTGCGCTTCCTCGGTGCGCAGGCCGACCCGGTACACGAAGTGATGCCCGCCGAAGGCAAGCACGTCGCCCTCCGCGAGCGGCGCCGCATGCTCGTCGAGGCGCTTGCCGCCGAGGAAGGTGCCGTTGGTGCTGCCGAGGTCCTCGACGAACGGCCGGCCGTCCTTCAAGAAGATGTGGGCATGGCGGCGCGACAGGTAATTGACCTGGTGCGGATGCGCCTCCTTGTAGCGCGCGAATACCGTATCGGTCTTGCTGATCAGGAAGGGGAAACTGGTGACCACGATGGGTTGCAGGCCGAGATCGCCGTGCTCGGGAGACAAGGTCAGGCTGAGCAGCCGCGCGGCAACGGCCCCGCCTCCGCCTTCGACGCCGGCTTCGATCTGCACGCGGTAGGCCAGGGTCTTGCCGAAACAGACTTCGTCGCCGTCGCGCAGCCGGCCGATGCGCTCCCGCAGTTGCACGCCGTTGACGGCGGTGCCGTTCTTGCTGCCCAGATCGGCCAGATAGGCGACCCCGGATTCGATGAAGATTCTCGCGTGCCGGCGCGACAGGTCGGCCACCGCTTCCAGCGCATAGGAAACGAACGGCGGCTCGGTGCGGCCGATCGCGAACAACGATTCACCGTCGATGCGGATGTCGCCGAGTTCCGGGTGCGACAACGGCCGCAGCACCACGCCCACGGCCGGCGCGGCCGAGCGCGCCGCCGGCGCCGCGCCGCCGGCTTGGGAAGCGCCCGCGCGAACCGCACCCAGATCGGCCGCGCCCATGCCGGCCGCGCCAGCGCTCAACTTGGCATTCATTTTCCTGCCACCTCCGTCGGCGGCCAACCGCCGCCCAAAGCCTTGTACAGCGTCACCGTGTCGGTCAGGATCTGCTGATGGTTGGCGAGCAAGGCCAGTTGCGCCGTCAACAGCGAGCGTTCCGTTTCGAACACCTCGAGCTGCGACGCGACGCCTTCCATGACTTGCGCCTCGATCTGCGCGGCGACGGATTTGAGATGCTCGGTCTGCTGCAGCAATTCCTCGCGCTGGCGCTTGTGGGCATCGAGATTGACGAGCGCATTCTCGACCTCCTCGAACGCATTGATCACGGTGCGCCGGTATTCCTGTTCCGCGACCTTGGCCTGCGCCTCGCTGGTCTTGGCGCGCGCCTTGACGCCCGGATCGAAGATCGGAAAGTTGATGCTCGGCAGCAGGCCGAAAGTAAAGGAGCGCAGCAGATCGGTCAGCGCGAAGCTCGAACTGCCGCCCCGTCCCGTCAGGCTGATCGAGGGCAATTGCACCAGCCGCGCCTGTCCGACCAGGTCATAGGCCTCCAGCACGCGATATTCGGCGGCGACGATATCCGGCCGGCGCTTGAGCAAGTCGGACGGCAAGCCGGCCGGCACCGCGGGCAGCATCACCGCGTCCTGCAGGTGTCCCGGAGGAACCGCGAACTCGCCGGCCGGCACGCCCAGCAGCGTCGACAGCGCATTGCCGGCCAGATCGCGCGAGCGGCGCAGCTCGAGCAGGTCGTGGGTCAGGCGGTTGATCTCCGCGCGCTGCTGCCGCACCCGCGTCTCCGGCAGCAAGCCGTTGCGCAACATGGCTTCGTAGGTATCGAGTATCTGCCGGTTCTTGCCGAGCGCCTGCTGCTGGCGGTCGATCTGTTCGTCGAGCTGGCGGATCTGGAAATAGGTGGTCGAGACATTCGACACCAGGGTCAGGTAGCCGGCCCGCCAATCGGCTTCGGTGGCGCGGTATTCGGCGGTCTGCGCCTGCACGCCCTTTTCCACCTTGCCCCAGATGTCGATATCCCAATTCACCTGGGTGCCGAGATTGAATTGCGTGGCGGAGGATTGGCCGGAACTCTTTTCGAAACTGGCGCCGGCGCCGGCATCGACGCTCGGCAACGCGCCGGCGCGCGCTTCGCCGATCTGCGAACGGGCCACCTGGATGCGCGCGGCGAGGATCTTGACATCGATGTTGCCTTCGATCGCGCGCGCGACGAGCCGGTCGAGATAGGGATCGCGGAACTCCTTCCACCAATCCCGGGTGATGGCGCCGGCGGCGGACGGCGCCGTACGCGACCACGCTGCCTTGGCCGGCGTCTCGGGCTGCTTGTATTCCGGCACGCCGACGCCGGCGCAACCGCACAGGAAGAGAAGACCTGCAAACACGAGAGAGCCGCGTTTCACGACCATATCCTCGCTTCGGCGAACACATCGAACAAGCGCGCATCGAGATGCCCGGCGCGGCATTCCGCGGCGATCAAGTCGAGCGCCCTCTCGGTCGGCAGCGCGCTCTTGTAGGGGCGGTCGCCGGCGGTGAGCGCGTCGAAGATGTCGCAGATCGTCAATATCCGCGTCTGGACGCTGATCTGCTCCCCGCGCAAGCCCATGGGATAACCGGAGCCGTCGAGCTTTTCATGATGGCCGTGCGCGATGCTCGGCACGCCGGCCAAGTCCTGCGTCCAGGGGATCAGGATCAGGAACGAGTAGGAATCGGCGACATGCGCCTCGATCTGGCGGCGCTCGTCCGGCGTCAGGCAACCCTTGGGCAGGCGCAGGGCGCCGATCTCGGCCGCGTCGAGCAACCGCGACACGGCGCCGTCTGCATCCTGGAACACGTATTCCGCCGCCGGCCCCAGGTCGGGCGCGGCGGCGCCATGCGAAATCGCCGGCTCGTTGGCCTGGCGTATCGCTTCGAAAAAGCACTCCAGGCGTTCGAACTCTTGCCGCAAGCCTTCGTCGATCTTCCGCTTCTCCTCGCGAAACGCCGCCATGCTCAGGTCGTGCCGCAGATGCAAGTCCACCAGTTGCCGATAGGCTTTCCGTTCGAGACAGGCGCGCGCATGCCTGAAGCGCTGTTCCAGCATGCGCATCTCGAAATGGTGCAGCTTCTTCTCCTTGCGCAAGACATGCTCGCGCACGCCGACCTTGCCGAAGTCGTGCAACAGCGCGGCATAGCGGATCTCGCGCAACTGGTCCGGGGTGAAGACGACTTGCCGCAAATCGGGCGTGTCGGCCCGGTCGACGGCGATCGCGAGCCGTTCCGCATAGTTCGCGACGCGGAAGGAATGGCCGGCGGTGACCGGGTCGCGCTCCTCGATCGCTTGCACCGAGGCGCGCACGAAGCCGTCCAGCAGCCGCTCGATGTCCGAATACAGCTGGAAACTCTTCAACGCCACGGCAGCCTCGGCGCAGACGCCGCTCAGGATTTCCAGGTCCGCCTCCTGGAACGCACGGGCTTCGGACGACGTGTCGACCTGGATCAGGCCGAGGCATTCGCCATCGACCAGCAGCGGCACGCACATCACGCTGCGGATCGCCTGGGCGATGATCGATGCCTGGGCGCCGAAATGGCGATCCGACAAGGTATCGAGGGAAAGGATCGAACGCTTGTTGTTCAGCACATCGGCGACGATCGTGCGCGACATGCCGGCCCGTTGCGGATCGACGGCCGCGCCATCGCGCCGGCGCGCCGTCACCGGCGCCTCCTCTTCCCCTGTCTTCAACAGGATGAAGGCACGTTCCGCCGCCGGGAACAGCTCGAAGATGAAATTCATGATCTTGTCGGTCAGGGTCGCGCGATCCTTGACCACGCCGAGCGCGATGCTGACTTGCGCCATGGCATGCAGCTTTTGCACGGTCCGCTGCATGTCGCCGCGCGCGATATCGGTCGCCGTCGCCGCGCCGGGATCGAACCTGGCGCTCAACTCGGTCGCATCGAAGGACCGGGTGACGATGGTCGTGATATTGTCGCGCGCCGGCGCGACCAGCGAATGGAACACCATCTGCACCGACGACACGCGCAGCTCGTCGCCATCGTGCAGCGGCCGCCATGCGCCCGGCAAGAGCCGCTCCGCGCCCACGAAGGTGCCGTTGAAGGAATGCAGGTCTTCCACCAGGAAGGCGTCGTCGCGGCGCTGGATGCGGGCGTGCCGCCGGCTCACGGTATGGACCGGCACCAGCAGGAATTTGTCCGCCTCCAGAGAATCCTGGCGCTCGCGGCCGATGACGACTTCATCGCGCAACGGAAACATCCGCGACTGAACCGCATCGTCGCCGATGATTTCGAGATAAGCCGTCACCGTGCGGGGGGCGGCGGCGGAGCTTTCCTGGATATCCATCTCACCGTCTCGCGTCGTCGATAATCGCTGCGGAAGACCAAAAAAATGAGACTGCCTCCCGGAACGACGGTTCCTTTCGATCAGCGTACCGTGATCGTGATGCGTTTCGAGTAGACCGGCGGATCGTGCGGCACGTGCTTGTCGTCGCCCATCAGCAGTTGCAGGGTATGCTTGCCCGGCGCCAGTTCGATCACGGTCTCGGTCTCGCCCGCGCCGAAATGCAAGTGATTGCGGTCGGACGGAATCTCCTTGTCCAGCGGCGGCAGCTCGGTGTCGATCAGCAGGTGATGATGGCCCGAGTTCGGGAACTTGACATCCTTCGGTGCGACGCCCATGTTCCGCAGGCCGAACCAGACGCGGATCGGCTTGCGCGACGAGACGACTTCGCCGTCGTTCGGCCAGCCGATGTACAGCAAGGCATTGGGCGGCGCCGGCGTACCGGCCGCGGCCGGAGCCTGGACGAGGAAGGCGGCGAGCAAGGCGACGGCGAATCCTTTATTCATGACTGCTCCGCGTTCTGCTTCGAGGCGCTCACTTCACGACGATCGAAATCCTTTTCGAATACACCGGCGGATCGTGCGGCACATGATCATGATCGCCGAGCAGCAGCTGCAAGGTGTGCTTGCCCGGCGGCAGTTCGATGCGCGCTTCGGTCTCGCCGGCGCCGAAGTGAAGATGATTGCGGTCGGAAGGAATCTGCTCGCCGGCTGGCGGCAGTTCGGTATCGATCAGCAGGTGATGATGACCGACGTTGGGAAGGTTGACGCCTTTCGGGCAGACGCCCATGTTGCGCAAACCCATGCGCAACCAGAACTTGCCGCCGTTGATGACCGTGCCATCCGTGGGCCAGATGAAATAGACATGGGCATTCTCGGGAGACGGCGTGCCCGCCGCGCCGGATGGGCTGCCCGACAGCGCGGCCGCCAACACGGCCAACATCATTGCCTGGCGCATACCTGCGTCCTTCCATCAATACCGTGTGCCGGTATACCTGCTTCCTATCTCGTCGAATCTATCAAGCCGATGCGACGTTATCTTGAAGTGCATCAGAGAGGCTTGAAGAATTCTGCGCGACAGTGCATACAATGATGGACAAGTGCATCCATTTCCGAATCGATCTAGTGGTCCGCAAGCTCTTGATCATGTGCGCGTTGTGCGCGACGCCGTGGACATGTCTCGGCGCCGAGGGAGAATTCCCGTCCGCAAGACAGGGCGATATCATGATCGCCGGTGTCTTGCCGAAAGACAGCGCCGAACAATATGAGTTGACGTTCTGGGATTCGATCAAGAACAGCGACTCGGCGGAAGACTACGAGGCCTATCTGCAGGCCTATCCGAAAGGCCGCTTCGCCGGCTTGGCGAAGGCGCGCATCGAGCGCCTGCGCGCGGGAGCGCCGCAGCAAGGCTCCACCGAGTCGAAGGCGTCCAAATCGGCCGCGACCAAACCTGGCGCGCCGTCGGAGAACAAGCGAACGGCACCGCCGGTCACGAGCGCCAGGCCGCCGGCGCAGGCGCAACCGAAGTCGGCGCCGGAACAATCCTCCGGCGGCATCGTCGCCGGCGCCGCCGAAATCAAGGATTGTCCGGACTGTCCGGTTCTCGTGGCGCTGACCGCCGGCGCTTTCACGATGGGCAGCAACACCGACGATCCTTCCGAGAAGCCGGCGCATCGCGTCACAATCGCCGAACCGTTCGCCATCGGCAAATATGAGGTGACCGTCGAGCAATGGGATGCTTGCGTTGCCGCCGGCGCCTGCCAACGCATCGCCGACGACGGACGCGGCAAGAACACGCCGGTGCGCGATGTCAGTTGGGACGATGCCCAGCAGTACGTGAAGTGGCTGAGCCAGACCAGCGGCAAGACGTATCGTCTTCCCACCGAGGCCGAATGGGAATACGCGGCGCGCGGCGGCACCACGACGCGTCATTGGTGGGGCGGCAAGATGCAACCCGGCAAGGCGAACTGCAAGGAGTGCGGCGAGCCGTGGCAGGCGGACGGCCCGGTCGATATCGGTTCCTTCGCCGCCAATCCATTCGGCCTGCACGACGTGAACGGCAGCGTATGGGAGTGGGTGAGCGACTGCTGGCACAATTCGTACAAGGGCGCGCCGGCCGACGGCAGCGCCTGGGACGAACCGAACTGCCGCGCCCGCGTCATCCGCGGCGGATCGTGGCGCGACGGCGGCAGCTACATGCTGTCGTCCACCCGCTTCAAGTACGACGCCAGCGTACGGCATTCGCAGAACGGCTTCCGGGTCGCGCGCGGTGCCAAATAGGCTTGCCGGTGCCGCGCCCGCCGCAGCGCGCGGCGAGGAGGAAACACGACCTGCGCCACGGATCGTGCGCCGTTGTCTCGCTTTCGACCGGCAACAGCCCTCCTCCTGCTCGCTTTCCTCATGTCATACGCGCCCTGGGCCTTGGGCTACGGCTGGCTCGGACATTGGCGCGTCCTGGAATCGCAATGGCCGGCGATGGCGGAAAATCTGTGTTCCGACGCCGCCGCGAACGATGCGCGTTCGGTGCCGGGCTTGCCGGAGGCAATGAACCGGCTGCGTGTCCTCGATGCCGACGGCATCGATCGCGCCACCGGCTTGTACCGGGAATGAGCCGCGTTCGACGCCGCCGCCGGCCGACGATCCGAAGCTCAATAAGGCTCGAACGCCACCTTGTTCTTGCGCAGCATCGAGGCGATGAATTGCTTCCATTCCCCGTTCGGCGACCACACCTTGGCGACGTCCTGATAAGCCCGCTCCGGGTCTTCCTTCAGCGCCAGCACGCGATACAGGAAGACCATGGACGATGCCCGCATGTTGACCTGGCAATGCACGAGCACCTTCTTGCGCTTCAGCGCGTCGAGCGTGGCGGCGAACAATTCGAAGTCCTGTTCGGTCGGATTGCCGAAGCGGATCGGGATATTGATGTAGGCCAGGCCTTGCCGGCCGACGACGGCGCCCTCGTCCGGCACCGCATCGGGAACGGAGGGCGGAGCCAGATAGACAACGGCTTCATAGCCCTGCGCCCCCAATTGTTCGAGGTATTCCCGGGTCGGCTGCCCGGCGGTCGCCAGCTTCGGCGACACGACGACCAGGTTGGGCAGCGGCGCTTTGGCGGCCTGCTCCTGCGCGACGGACGGGACGGACGCCAGGCAAAGCGCGGCAACAAGCAAGACAATCGGTATCATTCGAAATCTCATCGGCAGTCTCCGTCGAACGGATCGGCGCATACTGCCACCGAAACGCGCGCGCTGCAATCGAGAGGAACCGACATGAAAAGCTACCGCAAGGAACTCTGGTTCAACACCCCCACGCGGCTCGCCTTCATCAACATCACGCCGCAAGTCGAGACATGCCTGGCCGAAAGCGGCATCCGCGAAGGCCTGGTCCTCGTCAACGCCATGCATATCTCGGCCTCGGTCTTCGTCAACGACGACGAGCAAGGCTTGCATCGCGACTTCGAAGCCTGGCTCGAAAAGCTCGCGCCGCATGCGCCGATCGAACAATATCGCCACAACGATACCGGCGAAGACAATGCCGACGCGCATATCAAGCGCCAGGTCATGGGAAGGGAAGCGGTCGTGGCGATCACCGCCGGACGGCTCGACTTCGGGCCGTGGGAACAGATCTTCTACGGCGAGTTCGACGGGATGCGCAGGAAGCGGGTGCTGGTGAAGATCATCGGAGAGTGATGTCTTGGCGCCGGGAAGCAAGCCGATAGCCGAGCCATGCCATCGGCAAGTACGCAAAAGTCAGGTCGACGGCATTGAACCAAAGCGGCGCCGGCAGCATGATCACGTTGGCGATTCCTCCAGCGAGGAAGAATGCGCCTATCGCGAAGGCGTAGGCGGCGCGCCGGCCGGCCGAGACGGCCGTGGCGACCGCCGCTCCCGCCAAGGTGCCCAACGCATGCGCCAGGAACGGGAACAGGAAGTGCCTCGGCTCGAACAAATGGAGCGATGCCTTCAATCCTTCCATCGTCGTCACGTCGGCGCCCGCCGGCGGCGGAATCACCTTTCCGCTCACCATGATCAGCCCCATGTTCAATGCGCTGCCGATAAACAAACCGAGCAGCACCGCGCCGATATTGCGGAACACGCTTTTCATGCATACCTCGCGTCAAGTCGTCGTTTGACGGGCAAGTGTAGAAGCAAATAGCGTCAAGGGCAACAACTCGCCGCCGCCGCCCCGAACACGTCGATGCGGCGGCGGCGGACGATCAGTTCGCCGTCAGCGGCGCGCTGACCGAGATCGCATAACGGCCGATGCTGCCGTAAGCGGTATACCCGGTGGAGAGCGGATTGCCCTTGCCGGTGCCGCGGATGCTCAGATAGTAGGTTCCTGCGGTCGGGACGGAAAAGCCGATGCTGCCGTTCAGGTAGTCAAGAGGATTGGCGCTGGCGATCACGTTGCCGCTCGCATCGTGCAGGCGGATGACGATGTCGAGGTTCGGCGAACGCTCGAAGGGCGTGGCGCTGATGCTGACCGTTCCGATCCCCGACGTGAACCTGAATACGTCGAGATCCGCCGGCGATTCGACCACGCCTTTCACGCCGAACGAATTCAAGCCATTCTGCGCCGTGCCGGCCAGCGTCGCCGCCGTCTCGAACGTATTGCCGAAGTCGTCGACCGCGACGCTGACGCCGTTACCGTGCATCATCGCGAAATCGTCTTCCTTGTTGTTCGCGTTGTAGTATTCGCCCTTGCTGAACTGGACCAGTTCGCGGCTGTAGCCGACGCCCATGATCGGCGCCCAGCCGGTCGGCCCCGTTCCGTGGCCCGAATAATAGCCGGTGGTCGAGGTGCCGTCATGGCTCAATCCCACCGTATGGCCCGCCTCGTGCGACACCGCCTCCGCGATCGCCTTTTCCCTGCTGCCGAGATTGTCGTAGAACACGAAGGCCGGCTTGCCGCTTTCGCTGGTCGAATCGAACACGCCGAGATAGGCGAAGCCGCCGCAGCCGCAATTCCCGCGCGGCGTGGAAGCGGTGAAGTTCTTGGTGATCACCACGCGCACGCCGAAGGTCAGGTCGCTCGACGACAGCCTCGTCATCTGGTCGGCGGGCGGTTCCTCCGTCGTGACATCCACGTCGAACGGGGCATAGTCCTCGGCGACGCGCCGCCATACGTTCTGGATCACGCCCAGTTCCGTACTGTTGAACGTGCTGGGAATCCCGTCGAGATCGAACGCCGGGCTGACGATCGGATCGACGCCGTAGCTGCGGTTCCACGACGTGCCCGAGGTCCTGTGCCCGTTGAAGTCGAGATAGATCTTCCTCTTGGAACTCGGACGGGAATGCAGGAAGAAGGTCTGGTCGAGCGGATAGACCGCTCCGGGCGGCGCGAGGTCGGAACCGGACGTGATTTCCGCGCCGAGCGGTGCTTCGACGAAGAACACGCGGCCTTCCTTGTCGAGCCAGACCGACCGATCCTCGAGCAGTTGCCGACGGAATTCCTCGGGCGTCTTGCCGTAATGCGCGGCCACGGCGGGCAATGCCGCGCCCAGGTTGCGAACGGCCTTTTCTCCATTCGACCTGTCGTTGAAACGCAGCGACGGAAACGCAGGCTTTTCCCGCGGCGCCTGGGCGCCCCGCGGCGCATCGTTCCGTGCATCGTTTTGGGTGTCGTTCTGTGCATGCGCGATCGAAGCCAGGCCGAGCGTCGCGATAATGGACAATCTCTGGAAGGTGCGGAGTCTCATCATGATTGGTATGGATGGCGTGGGTTGCAAAGGGATGGAACCCGCGCGCCACTTCCAAGCACGACGACCGCGCAGGACTTGAAGACTCGCGGCCGCCGTTCGGGCGCGGGGTTCGAGTCCAAGCATCACTTGCGCGGCGGACATTTACAACGCGAAAGATGTAACACAAACTTTCCGCGTGTAACGGATGCAAATTAACTTGCGCGCCACGCGGAAATCTGTTTTCAGGGTTCTTGGTGCGTGAAGAAGGAATGAAGTGCGGCTTGCGCCAGGCACGGAGGGAGTTTCCACGCGGCGGGATAAGAAGCGCCCGGGCATCGCGGCCCGCAGCCTCGGATTCTTGCGTCCCCGGCTTATCCGGACGACCGCGCCCGCGTGGACGAGAAATTAGATTGTCGTAAATGCGCGGTGAATCAAGTTGTACAATTTGTTTTCAGTGGCAGTCTCGGCATCGACGCGCTTTACGAATGCATGCACATCGGTAGGCCAATCATTGGCTTTCAGAACCTCTGCGTTTTCTTGTTCCAACAAAAATTTCTGAAGACGCGATGCGTCGTAGGCGTATAAAAAAGGCTCATCTTTTTCTCCGAGATAGACGGTTTCCATTCCTTTTTTCCCAATGAATTCTTTTAGTTTGTCTGGATCTGTCTCGCAAGAATTCTTGATGGTGCTCACCGGAAGATAACCCATGAGCTTCTTCGTTCCAACATCGAAAAGGTCATTCAAGAACTTGTTCTTGTCCATGGAACACTTGGATGAGAGTACGCCAGTAATTGAGTCGGGATCGATCATGTCGCATCGATCCTCATGAAAAGGAATAGACCCGCCTTCCGTTTCCTTCTCAAGGAATTGAATTTCATTGATGTTGTCATCATTGATAACGTTAAGCTCAAATTTGGTATGGTTTATATTTTCTTGAACCTCGTGATCCTCTGGTGAAAGTATGATGGTTTTCTCCTCCTCTACTTCCTGTGAAGGAGAGATAATCATGGGCATGGCGGAAGAGATGCGGGGAAGCATTGGCATTCCTTTCACGAATTAATAGTCCTTAATGGCAACACGCTTCTTTTTCTTAGTGGAATAAATACACGCTCCGTTCATTCCAAATGAAAAAACGGCGGACCAGATACATCCGGGCCGCCGCCTCCGCCTTTCAAAAATATTACTGCGCCTGCTTCAACTGCTCCAGGATCGCCGGATTCTCGAGCGTCGAGATATCCTGCGTGATCTCCTCGCCCTTCGCGATCACGCGCAGCAGGCGGCGCATGATCTTGCCGGAGCGCGTCTTCGGCAAGTTGTCGCCGAAGCGCAATTCCTTTGGCTTGGCGATCGGACCGATTTCCTTCGCCACCCACTCGCGCAATTCCTTCGCGATCTGCCTGGCTTCGTCGCCGACCGGGCGCGAGCGCTTCAGCACCACGAAGGCGCAGATCGATTCGCCGGTCGTGTCATCCGGCTTGCCGACCACGGCCGCTTCGGCCACCAGCGGATTGGCGACCAGCGCCGATTCGATTTCCATCGTGCCGAGACGATGGCCGGAGACGTTGAGCACGTCGTCGATGCGGCCGGTGATGGTGAAGTAGCCGGTGTCCTTGTTGCGGATCGAGCCGTCGCCGGCGAGATAGAGCTTGCCGCCGAGCTCGGCGGGGAAATAGCTCTTCTTGAAGCGTTCCGGATCGCCCCAGATGGTGCGGATCATGGACGGCCAGGGGCGCTTGACGACCAGGATGCCGCCCTGCCCGTTCGGCAAGTCGTGGCCGGTCTCGTCCACGATCGCGGCCATGATGCCCGGCAGCGGCAGGGTGCAGGAGCCCGGCACCAGCGGCGTCGCGCCCGGCAGCGGGCTGATCATGTGGCCGCCGGTCTCGGTCTGCCAGAAGGTGTCGGCGATCGGACATTGCTCACGGCCGACGTTCTTGTAGTACCACATCCAGGCTTCCGGATTGATCGGCTCGCCCACCGAACCGAGCAGGCGCAGGCTCGACAAGTCGTACTTGTTGGGGTGGATATTGGCGTCGGCCTCGGCGGCCTTGATCAGCGAGCGGATCGCGGTGGGCGCCGTGTAGAAGATCGTGGCCTTGTGCCTCTGGATCATCTCCCAGAAGCGGCCGGCGTTCGGATAGGTCGGCACGCCTTCGAACACGATCTCGGTCGCGCCGACCGCGAGCGGGCCGTAGGCGATATAGGTGTGGCCCGTGACCCAGCCGATGTCGGCGGTGCACCAGAAGACGTCGGAGGGCTTGATGTCGAAGGTCCACTTCATCGTCAGCGCGGCCCACAGCAGGTAGCCGCCGGTCGAGTGCTGCACGCCCTTCGGCTTGCCGGTCGAGCCGGAGGTATAGAGGATGAAGAGCGGATGCTCGGCGCTCACCCATTCCGGTTCGCAGGTGTCGGATTGCTTGTCGACCACGTCATGCAGCCAGAGATCGCGGCCGGCGACGAAATCGACCTTGCCGCCGGTGCGCTTGTAGACCAGCACATTCTTGATGCCTTCGCAGCCGCCCATGGCGATCGCTTCATCGACGATCGCTTTCAAGGGCAAGTGCTTGCCGCCGCGCACCTGTTCGTCGGCGGTGATGACGGCCGCCGCGCCGGCGTCGATGATGCGTTCCTGCAGCGACTTGGCGGAGAAGCCGCCGAACACGACCGAATGCGTGGCGCCGATGCGCGCGCAGGCCTGCATCGCGGCCACGCCGTCGATCGACATCGGCATGTAGATGACGACGCGGTCCCCCTTCTTGATGCCGAGCGACTTCAAGCCGTTGGCGAAGCGGCAGACGCGCGCATGGAGCTCGCGGTAGCTGACGTTCGTGACGCGGCCGTCGTCCGTCTCGAAGATGATCGCGGTCTTGTCGGCATTGCCGTTCTGGAGGTTGCGGTCGAGACAGTTATAGGAGGCGTTGAGCTGGCCGTCCTCGAACCACTTGTAGAACGGCGCTTCGGATTCGTTGAGCGTCTTCGTGAACGGCTTGTGCCATTCGACGTGCTCGCGCGCCAGCCGCGCCCAGAATCCCTCGTAATCGCGCTCGGCCTCGGCGCATAGCGCGCGGTAGGCTTCCATGCCCGATATCGTCGCTTTCTCGACGAAGGACGCGGGCGGCGGAAACACGCGGGTTTCCTGCTTCAGGCTTTCGATCTCGGACATGCTGTCTCCCCTTCTAATCAACTCGATTGCGGATTTGAATGCATTTGACAATAAAGTTTGACACTTACTCAACCCTTACATAGCGCCTGCGGAAGTGAAATTTTCCGCATCGCACAAAATCAAAACCGGTCTGCATACCACTCGACAAGCCGGCGCAAGAAACCCATACCGCTGTGCTCGCTCGGCAAATCTTGCTGCATTGCGTCCGATCGCACAAGGGGGAGGCGCTGGTAAAATGACGGCTTCGATTTTTCTTTCCCCCTGGAAAAGCAATCAATGAAACTCAACGAGACATCCAATCCTACTCGCCCGATCCGTCCCCTGCCCAACCTGATCTTCATGAGCCGGTGGCTGCAATTGCCGCTGTATCTCGGCTTGATCCTGGCGCAGTGCGTCTATGTCTACAACTTCTGGGCCGAATTGGTCAGCCTGATCAGCGCGGCGATGGGCAACGAGCATGCGCTCAAGCATATTCTCGAAGCCGTCACCGTACCCGGGACTCCGCTGCCCTCCAAGCTGAACGAGACCACGGTCATGCTGGTCGTGCTCGGCCTGATCGACGTGGTCATGATCTCGAATCTGCTCATCATGGTGATCGTCGGCGGCTACGAGACCTTCGTCTCGCGCATGCATCTGGAAAGCCATCCCGATCAGCCGGAATGGTTGTCGCATGTGAATGCCTCGGTGCTGAAAGTCAAACTGGCGACGGCGATCATCGGCATCTCGTCGATCCATCTGCTCAAGACGTTCATCAATGCGGCCAATTACTCGGAAAAGACGCTGATCGCGCAGACGATCATCCACATCACCTTCCTGTTCTCGGCTATCGCGATCGCTTACTGCGACCGCCTCATGTCCGCGCCGCAGGCCCCTGCCAAAAATTCCCACTGATTCTCACCGACCCAAGCAGGCATCATCATGACCATCATCAAGCAAGACGACCTGATCGAATCCGTCGCGGCCGCGCTGCAATACATCAGCTACTACCATCCGGCCGATTACATCGCCCACCTGGCGCGCGCCTACGAGGCGGAAAAAAGCCCGGCAGCCAAGGATGCGATCGCGCAGATCCTGACCAATTCGCGCATGTGCGCCGAAGGCAGGCGCCCGATCTGCCAGGACACCGGCATCGTCAACGTCTTCCTGAAGATCGGCATGGAGGTGCGCTTCGAGGGCTTCAAGGGCTCGATCGAGGATGCGGTCAACGAGGGCGTGCGCCGCGGCTACCTGAACAAGGACAACGTGCTGCGCGCCTCGGTGCTGTCCGATCCGATCTTCGATCGCAAGAACACCAAGGACAACACGCCGGCCGTGATCCACATGACGCTGGTGCCGGGCAATACGGTCGACGTCACGGTCGCGGCCAAGGGCGGCGGCTCGGAAAACAAGTCCAAGTTCATCATGATGAATCCGAGCGACAACCTGGTCGACTGGGTGCTGAAGACGGTGCCGACGATGGGCGCCGGCTGGTGCCCGCCGGGCATGCTCGGCCTCGGCATCGGCGGCACGGCGGAAAAGGCCATGCTGCTGGCGAAGGAAGCGCTGATGGACGACATCGACATGTACGAACTGCTGCAGCGCGGCCCGCAGAACAAGCTGGAGGAGCTGCGCATCGAGCTGTATGAGAAGGTCAACGCGCTCGGCATCGGCGCCCAGGGCCTGGGCGGCCTGACCACCGTGCTCGACGTGAAGATCAAGACCTATCCGACGCATGCGGCCTCGAAGCCGGTCGCCATGATCCCGAACTGCGCCGCCACCCGCCACGCGCATTTCGTGCTCGACGGCTCCGGCGCAAGCTATATCGAACCGCCGGCGCTCTCCGCCTGGCCGGACGTGCACTGGACGGCCGACACCGAGAAATCCAAGCGCGTCGACCTGAACACGCTGACCAAGGAAGAAGTCGCTTCCTGGAAGCCGGGCCAGACGCTGCTCTTGAACGGCAAGATGCTGACCGGCCGCGACGCCGCGCACAAGCGCATCCAGGACATGCTGGCCAAGGGCGAGACCCTGCCGGTCGACTTCACCAACCGCGTGATCTACTACGTCGGCCCGGTCGATCCGGTGCGCGACGAAGTCGTCGGCCCGGCCGGCCCGACCACGGCCACGCGCATGGACAAGTTCACCGACATGATGCTCGAGAAGACCGGCCTGATCGCGATGATCGGCAAGGCCGAGCGCGGCCCGGTCGCGATCGAATCGATCAAGAACCACAAGTCGGCCTACCTGATGGCGGTCGGCGGCGCGGCCTACCTCGTCTCCAAGGCGATCAAGGGCGCCAAGGTGGTCGGCTTCGAGGATCTCGGCATGGAAGCGATCTATGAATTCGACGTCACCGACATGCCGGTGACGGTGGCGGTCGATTCCAATGGCGTCTCAGTGCACAACACCGGGCCGAAGGAATGGCAGGAGCGCATCGCCGCCAAGGATTTCAAGATTCCGGTCACGACGGCTTGATGCCACGCGGCTCATCGCGCTTCGATGCAAGACCATCGTGAAGCCCTCGCGCCGATAGGAGACCAGCCTATCGGCGTTTTCGATTCCGGACTCGGCGGCTTGTCGGTGCTGCGGCACATCCGCGCGCTGCTGCCGCATGAAGACGTGCTGTATTTCGCCGATTCCGGCTTCGTGCCGTACGGCGGACGGCCGGACCACGAGATCGCCGAGCGCTCGCTCGCGGTGGCGGACTTCCTGCAGCGGCAAGGCATCAAGGCGCTGGTGGTGGCTTGCAACACCGCCACCGCAGCCGCCATCAAGGCTTTGCGCGCGCGCTATCCCGCGCTGCCGCTAGTCGGCGTGGAGCCGGGATTGAAACCGGCGGCCGCGCTCACGCAAACGAAGACCGTCGGCGTCCTGGCCACCGAAAGTACGCTCGCCAGCGCCAAGTTCGCAGCGCTGCGCGACGAGCTCGCGGCCGCGACCGGCGTGCGTTTCCTGAGCCAGCCTTGCGTCGGCCTGGTCGAGCAGATCGAGAAAGGCGAGCTGCAGTCGGCCGCGACCGCGCTGCTGGTCAAGCGCTATGTCGCGCCGCTGCTGGAACAAGGCGCCGACACGCTGGTGCTCGGCTGCACCCACTATCCCTTCGTGCAAGCGCTGATCGAGGAAGTGGCGGCGCGTCCGGTCGCGATCGTCGACACCGGCGAAGCCGTGGCCAGGCAACTGGCCCGTCTGCTGGCCCAGCACGGGTTGCAGCACCAGTCAGAGGCGCCCGGCGCCCTGCATGCCTACGCGACCGGCAGCGTCAGCACCCTGGAAAACGGATTCGCCCGGCTGTTGCGGCTGGACATTGCCGTCGCGCCGATTGCGAACTGACTCCCTGCCCGCCGTTCCCGCGAGCAAGGCCCCTCTTGATTGACCCCGCCAGTGGAACCGGCTACATTCCGCTCTGGTGCTGAACACACCATTACACACAGCGGCCTGAACTGCGGCCAAAAACGCAGTTTTCGCGTCCATAGCTTGTCTATGGCCGGGTAGCGCGCAGCCATACAAGACCCGAAAGGGAAAAGCTGCGGGCCGTAGCTGTGTGCGGTGTTCAAGTACCTGGCCGCCCCTCTGAACAGGGGGCAAATTGAACAAACACACAGGAGGCCGCCTTGGCTGCTCAACAAAACCCCTTCCGCCCGTCGCGCTTATACACGATACGCGGCGACCGTTACGCCTACCAACTGCAAACCTGGCCGATGCCGCCCAAGGTCCCGTTCCTGTATCTGCGCGGCTATTGGATCGAACGAGAAGCCGGGTTCGGGATCGGCCAGCGCGTGCAAATCCAGGTCGCGGACCAGCGCATCGTCATCGTGCCGGCGCCCTCCTCCCACGGGCCCGAAAATCCGCTGGCACATCGGATTTGCCAGCCTCCCGGGAATTTTGTATAATCTCAAGCTTTCCTTGGTGCCCGCCACCGGGGAGAATCGTCTTGCAGTGGTGGCCGTAGCTCAGTTGGTAGAGTCCAGGATTGTGATTCCTGTCGTCGTGGGTTCGAGTCCCATCGGCCACCCCAGAAAATTCATGCAAAAAGCCCGGTCCTTGGACTGGGCTTTTTGCTTTACTCGCCACCCATCCCCATGACCAAGCCCTCGATCGTATGCGCTTGGGTGATCGGTTCGAGTTCATTCACCACGCGGCACGCGAGATGCCGCTTCGCATGTTGCGGCAGGCGGTCGAAAAACGCTTTCGTCATCTGCAGATCATGCTTTTCCGCGTTGCGCGCATCGGGGGCATCCGCGCCCAGCACAAAGACGGGGCGCGATTGGCTGGACCGATTTGCCGTGCCTCGATGGATGGTCAGTGCCGAGCGGGCGGAGATGTCGCCCATCTTGGGCATTTTTTTCTGGGCGCGCGCCTCATAACGGTGATAGAGCGATTTCGGGGGAAACATCCCGCCGGCGCAGCCGGAAAGATCATCCCACTGCGTGCCGACGGCGATCTCAAACGGGCCCATGTCTTCCGTCACGTCCACCGTGGTGATGTTGAAGGCGAGCGAGTTGAGGCGTCTGCCGATCTGTGTTGCTTCCGGCGACGGGAAGTCGCGATGCCACGGCTGGTCGGCTGATCCTGGGCCGGGAACGTCGAAGCCGGCTTCGACGACCTGGTAATCGGCGCCGAGTATCGATTCGCATACGGCAATCACCCATGGATGGGTGACGATGTCGACAAACCCGCGTATGCGTTCCGGATGGACTTCGACATAGAAGCGGTTAGGACCGCGCGCCAGCGCGCCGCCCGGCCGGGCCAGGGCTTCCGCGAAAAGCTGGTCGATATCTTCGCGCAATCGGCATACCCACTGCCTGTCGAAGGCGGCCTGGAGTCCGATGATGCCGTCGCCATACAGTCCGCCCATGATGTCGGCGGCATCGAATTGAGGAAGGCGGGGCTGCAATACTGCACTCATGAATGTCATCCTTGATGGTCTGCGGTGGGAAATGCGCCGGCGGGACGGCGATCGGGCACCGGGAAATGTTTCTCGATACGGCAGGGACATGGGTTGCCGTGCGGATAAAGACCAGCCGGAACTGAAAAAGTGCCCGGATCAGGCTTTTTGCTTTTGGGTTGATGCTTGACATTCAACCTCGACGCCCCGATAATTCGCGCATATGTGCACATAAATGCACAAATAACCGTCAACATGGACTCCACAACCTCCCCGCGCCGCCTGGCGGCGGTCGAAACCGCCATCGCCGCCCTCGACACGCCGTTCTTCAAGGCCTTGCAAGAGCCGGTGCGCCTCGCGGTCTTGTGCCGTCTCTTGTTGCTGGGCCGCGCCGACATCAGCCAGATCGCCGAAGGGTTGCCGCAGGAGCGGTCGGTCGTGTCGCGGCATCTGCAAGTGCTGCGCGACGCCGGCATCGTCGTGCTGACCCGGGAGGGGCGTCACTCAGTCTATGAAGTCGACGGCCCCGCCGTATTGCAACGTTTTGAAACCATCATGAAGCAGCTTGCCGCCATCGCTCCTTACTGCTGTCCGGGCAATGCCAAGAAATGACGTCGCCGAAAGCGATATTTTTTTAACCCAATATGTGCATATGTGTGCACTTAAACATGAGATGAAACCATGAATATATTCGATGTGATCGTGATCGGCGCCGGCCAAGCCGGTCTTGCCGCCGGCTGGCATTTGCGGCGCGCAGGCCACCGCTTTGCCATTCTTGAAGCCGGGGAGCGCGCCAGCGGCGCCTGGCGCGGTTATTACGACAGCTTGACGTTGTTTTCTCCCGCCCGCTACTCCGCGCTGCCCGGCCTGCCGTTCCCGGGCGAGCCGAATCGCTATCCGAAGCGCGACGAGGTGGCGGATTACCTGGAAAGCTATGCCGCCCGCTTCCACCTGCCCATCCATTACCGGAAGCGGGTCAGCGACGTTCAGCGGCAAGGCGCCGGCTTCCTCTTGCAGTGCGCGGACGGCGATCGCTACCGGGCGCGCGCCGTCATCGTCGCCTCCGGCGCTTTCGGCACGCCTTATACGCCCGCCGTCCCCGGCCTCGAACGCTTCCGGGGAAAGCACTTGCACAGCAGCGAATACCGGAATCCGGGCGAGTTCGCCGATCGCCGCATCGTCGTCGTCGGGGGCGCGAACTCGGGCGTGCAGATCGCCCACGAGCTGTCCGGGACGGCGAACGTCAGCCTGGCGACGCGCCGCCCGATCCGTTTCTTTCCGCAACGCATACTCGGCCTGGATTTCCATTTCTGGCTCGCCGCGACCCGCCTGGAACGCACGCGCTGGCTCGACGACCAAAGCACGCCCGTGCTCGACGACGGCATCTATCGGAAAGCCATCGCGGCCGGCAAGCCGGACCGCCGCCCGATGTTCCGGGAAGTGCATGAAGACGGCGTGACATGGGCGGACGGCGTGCGCGAGAAAGTGGACGTGCTGCTGTTCGCGACCGGCTTCAGGCCGCATGCGCCCTACCTGGCCGGGCTGGAAGCGATCGCGCCGGATGGCAGTCCGCGCCAGCGCAACGGCATCGCCGATCAGGTGGCCGGCCTCTATTTCGTGGGGCTGCCGAAACAACGCAACTTCGCTTCGGCGACCTTGCGCGGGGTCGGGCCGGATGCCGCCTACGTCATGCGGCACCTGGCGCGCCATCTGCAGGCGGCGCCCCGGTTGCGCGTTTCCGGCTTGCAGGCGGAGGCCGAATGAGCATGCTCGCCTGGCTCGGCGTGCTCAGCAATATCCTGGTGCTGCTGTCCCTGGCGGCCGAGGCGCAAGAGCATGCCGGGCGGGCCGGGGATGCTTCGCACCGGCCGCCGTCGGCGCTGGCATAGTCTGGCCGCTCGCGAAGCCTTGACCATACCGTCCTCTGCCGGCGGGTGCGGATTCCGTCGCTCCGCCGGTCCTGCCCGGCGTACGGGTAGCCAATTTCGGAAGCTGTACAGCATCCGTAAACGCGGCAGGCTTATCCTCGGCCTGGAATGAGATACATGCCAGCCAGACGGAGGGGCTCATCATGCGCAGACCCGGTGGGCGACTCGCCCGGACAGTGCGTATCGCAGCAGCAGGAATAACAAGCCTTTTCTTTCTCGCGCCGGCGCCGGCCGGCGCCGCGATCCCGGCCGGTTCGGCGGCGGAGATCCTGGATTTGCAGGGTAAGGGCGAGCGGCGCATCGATGCCGCCGCCGATTGGCAAACGGCCCGGGCGAAGCAAGCCCTCCCGCCCGGCGCCTTCGTGCGGACCGGGGAAGCTTCGAAAATGGCGCTGCTTTTCGCGGATCAAACCCAGATCCGGCTGCACGAGAACTCGATCCTGCAAATCAAAACGCCGCCCGGAGGCAACCGGTCGGCAACAACGCTTGTCCTGTCGCTCGGCCGCGCCTGGATGCAGACGAAACGTCCATCCGACAGCCGCCTGCATCTCGAATCGCCGGCGGCGACCGCGGCGATCCGCGGCACCGATTGGGAACTCTCGGTCGATCGAACCGGCAAGACCATGCTGACCGTGCTGTCCGGCACGGTTGAATTCTTCAATGCGCAAGGCAGCGTCACCGTCGCCAAGGGCGAAGCGGCGGTCGCCGAAATCGGGAAGGTGCCGGTCAAGATTCAACTGAGCAATCCCGGCGATCGCATCCAGTGGGTCAACGCGCTGACCGCCGATCCCATGCGCCATATCCGCATCGCCGATCTGCCGGCGCAGCTGGCGCCGATCGGTGCCTCCTTGGCGAAGGGCGATGTTTCCGCTGCGCGCACGGCGCTTCTTGCCTCCGAAACCGGAATATGGCCGACAATCCTGTCCGCGGCGGTCCACGCTCTCGGCAACGCCCCGGCGGAAGCGCGATCGGCATTGAAGACGCTGCTGGAGCAGCATCTCGATCTGCCGGCGGCCGCCTATCTTTTGTCGTCCGACCTCGATCTCGTGGGAGGAAACACGGAGCAGGCGATCCTCACGCTCCAGGAGGGCTTGCGCCGCCGGCCGGACGATCTCGACCTGCGGGCGCAACTGGCCCGAATCCAGTTGCTCGCCGACCGCGTGGAGGAAAGCGAACGCACGCTTGCCGGCGCACCGGGCTCCGATAACGCGAATATCCTGCTGGCGCGAGGCGACCTCGCCCGCCGCAAGGGCGACGCGACCGCCGCGTTCGATGCCTATCGGCAGGCGGGCAGGGCCAGGCCGGAGGACGATCGCGCCTGGTTCAGCCTGGGAAGCGCGCAAAGCGAACGGGAGGATACGGTCCCGGCACGCCGCAATTTGACGAAAGCGCTGGAACTGAATCCACAGGGCGCGGGTTATCTCGGCGAACTCGGCATGCTGGACACGCTGGTCAACCGCTTTGCCGCTGCGCAAGCCTCTTTCGCGCAGGCATTGGCGCAGAACCCCGCGGATTATCTTGCCTTGACCGGACAAGGCTTGCTGCTGCTGAAGCAAGGCCGCGCGGAGGCGGCGCTCGAAGCGTTCCTGCAGGCCGGCGTGATGGAGCCGCGCTATGCGCGCGCGAAGACCTATACCGCGGTGGCGTATTACCAGCTCGGACGCCACCGCGATGCCGTATCGACGCTGCGGCAAGCCTGCGAGCTGGACGACAAGGACCCGGTTCCCTACCTGCTCCTCTCCCAGATCTATACCGATTTGTTTCGCGCCGAAGACGCGGTTCAAGCTTCGCGGGAAGCCGTCAAACGCCTGCCTTACCTGAAGTCGCTCAATCAGCTTGCCAACAATCAGAAGGGAACCGCCAACCTTGGCGCGGCGCTTGCCTTTTTCGGATTGGAGGACTGGGCGCTCGAACTGGCGCAGCAAAGCCATTACCCGTATTGGGGCGGCAGCCATTTGTTCCTCGCCGACCGCTACGCCGGAGAATTCAACAAGAATTCCAAGCTGTTCCAAGGCTTCCTGTCCGATCCCCTGGCATTCGGCGCCGGCAACCGGTTTTCCACCTTGCTGCAACGTTCCGGGAACTACGGCGCGGCCGACGTCACCCTGGACAAGGAATTCAGCCGCATGGGCGTTCCCGCCGTCACGCTCAACGGGTTGAACAACAAGGTTTTCCCGATCGCCTATTTCCTGCAACAGCAGCGAGCCGTCGCGCGCGAATTCCCGATCGAGGTCGGCGTCTCCGGCGTGCCGGCGTATTTCGATCCGAGCGGACGCGCCGATGTCTTCGCGAATGTGTCGACGCTGGGGCTCGGCGCCCAGCCGCTGGAAAATCTCGGCGTATTCGCATATCACAACGGCTTCGATATGAAATTGCGCGGCGGGAACAATATCGGGCCCGCTGCCGAAGATCCCATCCGCACTCGGATCGATCATGCGACGAAGCATCATGTCTTTGGCCTCTCGTACCGCTGGTCGCCGACCGATCAAACCTGGTTCAAATCAGGCAGCCTCGCGGAGCGCACGACGGTGTCCGGCATGCCGACGATGTTTTCCTCGCAGTCGTTGGCCGGCATGCTCGGGTTGTTCGCGAAACCGGTCAAGAAATTCGAGGACGTCCAGCTGAAGCATTTCTCGGATCTGACGCCGACGCTTCGCGCCTCCGTGGGAATCGAAGGTGGCAGGGAATCGCAAAGCAGCGAAGCGGCGGCGGCCGGGATGGTGCTTGGCGTGGACGATCAAGGAAATGGCAACGGCTTGTTCGACATCCTGTCCTTCGCGGGCGTGAACCGCATCGAGCGCCGCCTGACAACGCTGGCGTTCTCGCTGCGGCACTCCGTTTCCAGGCGCATCCAATGGGATGGAACCATCGCCGCGAACCGCTTACGGGAGCGAGTCGACGGCGAAAGCGAGGTCGGGCTGCTGCTCAACGACATCCGTGAGACGACGCTCGCGCGCAAGGAGAGCGCCGATACCCTGTTCGCCTTGCGCCTGGGCGGCGTTTTCGAACCGCGCGACGGGCTCGTGATTCGCGCGGCATATCAGGATTGGCTGCGTCCTCTCGGTGTCGCGACGTTGAACGACGCCGAAACGGCGGGCATTCCGATCGACGACCGGCTGGTCGAAGCGGGCGGAAGATCGAAACGCCATGCCGCCCGGTTGGCGTGGACGCCTAACGAGCATACGTTCGTGTCGCTGACGGCGGACCGGCAGCGCATACGCAATCCCGGAACCCTGGGCGTCGATCTGCGCACGCCGAGCTTGCCGTTCCTGAACGAGTTGCGCAATGCGCAAACCGTCAATCTATCGACGATGGATACGCTGGAAGGCGCGCCGGAAGTCGAACGCGGGGAGATCAAGGCCTTTTCCGCCGGAGTCGATCGAATACTCCGGCCGAACTGGTCCGGTTACCTCAAGTTCGTCAGGCAAAGCACCCATGGCGAGTACGACAGCGGCGATGCGCCATCGGGCCGCGTCGCGGGGAAGTACCTGCCTTATCTGCCGCGCGATACCTTCGTCATCGGCTCCACCTGGACCGGTCCGAACCGTTTCTATCTGAATGGAAGAATGCTCTACCGCTCGGAGCGCTTCGCGGACAAGGAGAATCTCGCCGTCCTGTCGGCCGGTTGGAGCGCCGATCTGATCGGCATGTGGGAATCTTCCGACAAGCATTGGACGGTCGGCATGGCGGCGCTCAACCTGGGACGCAGCAAATCTCCCCTCAAGACGAAACGGTTTGTAGCCCATGTCCGCCATCGCTTCTAGGCTGCGCACGATCTGCATTCACGCCGGCGCGGGATTGCTCGCCGCCGCCCTGCTCTGGCTGCTCTCGGCCAGCAGCGTCTGGCGGGCGATGGAATACAAGTTTTTCGACGCCTATACGCAGTTGGCGGCGCCGGGCAAAGCGCCCCTGCCGATCGTCATCCTGGCCATCGACGAACCGACGTTCCAGGAATTGCGGATGCAGTGGCCTTTTCCGCGCCGGCTCCATGGCCGTATCGTCGAAAGGCTGCATGCGGACGGGGCTGCCGCCATCGGTTTCGACGTGGTGTTCGCCGAACCGTCGAACGCGGAAGACGACAAGGCTTTCGCCGACGCGATCGGCGCGGCCGGAAATGTCGTTCTCGCCGCGTCGCACGAAAAGATCGACAACGGCAATACGACGATCTGGACCGATGTCCGTCCGCTGCCCCGGTTCCTCCAAGCCGGCGCCATCGCCGGCTATGCCGGCGTCATGCCGGACGACGATTTCGTCGTCCGCCGTCACGACTGGAGAGACGATACGCTGGCGTCGCGCATGGCCGGACTGGTGCCGCAATTCAGGAGCGCGGATCCGGGCGTCTCCTCCGCAATGATCGAATACCTGGGTCCGCGCAATACCTTCGATACCAGGTCGTACTACCAGGCGCTCGAACCCGGCTTTCTTCCGCCCGGCTTTTTCAAGGATAAGATCGTATTGATCGGCCGCTCGGCGCGCGCCGCGGGCGAATTGCAGGCGCGGCGCGCGGACATGTTCAATTCCCCTTTCGCGATCGCAGACGGCGGCGACCGCCTGTTCCCGGGAGTGGAGATCCAGGCCACGCTGCTGAGCAATCGCCTGACCGGCGGAGGATTGCAGCCGGCAGGCGCCGGCTGGATTTTCGCCGTCGGCGCGCTGCTCGCGGCGTGCCTGTCTTATGTCGGCGCGACCGCCCGAGTCCGCCTTGCGCTGGCGGCGGTCGCCGCGGCTTCGGCCGGTGTCGCCCTGCTGTCCTTTTTCCTTTTCGCGCATCAAAAGCTTTGGTTCTCTCCATGGTTTCCCATTGCCGCGCTGGTCGCCGCGCATGGCGTCTCGACATTGGTCAACTACGCGGCGGCGCGCAAGCGCTCGGCCCAGATCAGGACGATGTTCTCGCAATACGTTCCTCCGGAAGTGGTGGCGCGCCTGATAGAACGTCCCGGCGATCTGCGCCTCGGCGGAGAGGTTCGCGAAATCACCCTGATGTTTACCGATCTGGCCGACTTCACGGCCATGTCGGAAAAGCTGAGCGCGGAACAGACCGTCGAGGTGTTGACGGAATACTTCAATGTCATGACATCCGTCATCCACCGCGCCGGCGGCACGATCGACAAGTTCATCGGCGACGCGATCATGGCGTTCTGGGGAGCCCCTCTGCGGGACGACGCGCATGCGGAACACGCGGTTCAGGCCGCGATCGAGATGCAAGCCTCGATGCGGGATCTCGTAGGCCGCTTGCGAAAACGCGGGCTGCCTCCGATTTCCATGCGTATCGGCATCCATACGGGACGCGTGGTGGTCGGCAATGTCGGCGCCAGATCCCGCTTTTCCTATACGGCCATCGGCGATGCGGTCAATCTTGCGGCGCGCCTCGAAAGCGAGAACAAGGTTTTCGGGACGTCGATCCTGGTTTCGGAAGAGACCGCGTCGCGACTCTCCGCAAGCTTCCGGCTGCGCCACCTCGATAGCGTCACCGTCAAGGGGAAGACCAGGCCGATCGATGTATTCACGCCTTGCGAAGACGCGGAAATCCGCATGCTCAGCGCGAAAGCGCTGGCGGCTTCCCGGAAGGAACAATGGGCGGAAAGCAGATCGGCGATCCAGGCAATCCTGGCGCGCTCCCCGAACGACCGCGCCGCATCGCGCCTGCTCGAACGCATCGCCATTGCCGAAGGCTCCATGAAAAACAGCGAATCGTCGATTCATGGGGCAGGCAAAGACGCATCCGAAGCCGTCAAATGCGCAGCCAGCTGCCCTTGAACAGTATCGGCCCGCTCGGCGCATTGCGGTTCGGCGATCCGCCCTTCGGTTCGAGACTGACCGCGAGCACGGGCGTGGCTTCCGGCGTGACGTTCCCGGGCAAGCGCAAGACGACCGCGCGATCGGCGGCGACCAGGCCGAGCGAGCGCGGCGAACCTTCCTTCGGCACGGCCCACAGTTCGAGGCTCTTGTCGGCGCCGACGTCCTGCGGCGTCACGATGCGGACGGTCAGCTCGTTCCGCGCGGGTGTGCCGGATACCACCAGCACCGGCCGCGCCTGGTCGTCGGTCAGCGTGGCGACATAGGTGGCCGGCAGCGGCGCGACGGCCGGTTCGCGCAGTACCAGGACGGCGGCCAGCGCCGTTGCCAGGACTGCTGCGCCGAGGCCCAGGCCGCGCCAGAAGGCGATGCTGTCCAACCAGCGCGGCCAGGCCGTTTGCCGGCTCGGCAGCCCGGCCGGTTCGCGCGCCCGCAGGCCGAGCTCGGCCTCGATCGCCTCCCAGACGTGGCGCGGCGGCGGCGCCGGCGCGGCGAATTCCGCCATCGGGTACAACCGCGCCTGCCATTCTGCGACGGCGCGCGCGACGCCGGCGTCGGCATGCAGCCATCGTTCGAAGCGGCGCCGCGCGCCTCCTTTCAATGTGCCGAGAACATACTCGGCCGCCAACCGGTCGCGCAACGGCGCATTGTCTTGCAGATGCCGGAGATTCACGCGGCCTCCTGCTTCGCCAGGCACTGGCGCAGGCGCTCCAGGCCGCGCCGTATCCAGGTCTTGACGGTTCCGATCGGCAGCCTCATCCGTTCGGCGACCTCGCCGTGCGACAGGTCGTGATAAAAGGCGAGCGCGATCGCCTGCCGGTGCAAGCCCTCGAGCCGCCGCAGGCAACGCGCCAGCGAACGCGCCTCGCCGCTGGCTTGCAGCGTGTCGGCGGGCCCGGTTTCCGGGCTTTCGAGTGCGTCCAAGATTTCCCGATCAAACGCATCGGCGTCGATTTCGGCGGCGTCGTCCTTGCGGCGCAATGCGTCGAACGCTTTGTTGCGCACGATGGCGGTCAGCCAGGTCATCGGCGCGGCGAGCGCGGATTGATAACTGGCGGCGCTGTGCCAGACACTGACGAAGCTCTCCTGCAATACTTCCTCCGCCCATTCGCTCTTGCCGAGTATGCGCAGGGCAAAGCCGAACAGCTTCGGCGACGTCGCCTCATAGAGGCGGCGAAATGCCGCGCTGTCGCGCCGGGCGACGGCGGCAATCCATTCGCGCAATTGCACTTGTTGTTCAAACGGCGGCAAGAGGATCGTTCCTTCCTTCGGCGGCGGCGCTGCGAGAACCCCGGAAAGCCGGATTCCCGGGAATCACACTGGGCGAAAATCCCGCATCCGGCGTCGATCGGCGCGAGAACAAGCGCGTGCCGGCATTCCGCTTTCGCCCAGCCCGGCGGTCCAGCTAGGTATAGAACGGAGGCCGGTCCCGATTTCTGATCCACTTCAAAGGTGAGTGCCGCGCCGGCCCGGCGGGCTCATGGCTTCCCATTCCGGCGCGCGCCGGCCGTGGATTTTCTATACACTAGCGGGCGTCCCATCATTTCTCCTTCGAGGTCCGACATGACTCTGCGCACCATCGCCCTGGCCGCCGCCCTGTTCGCCGCTCTGCCTGCCTGCGCCGCCTCCGCGGCGGCATCCGCCGCCCACGCCGAACACGGCATCCAATGGTACAAGGGCGACGTGGACGCCGCCTTCGCCCATGCCAAGAAGCACAACAAGCCGGTCTTCCTGTACTGGGGCGCCGTCTGGTGCCCGCCGTGCAACCAGGTCAAGGCGACGATCTTCAACCGCCAGGGATTCATCGAACGCTCGCGCGCCTTCGTCCCCGTCTATCTCGACGGCGACAGCCCGAACGGCCAGAAGCTCGGCGCCCGCTTCAAGGTGCGCGGCTATCCGACCATGATCCTGTTCAAGCCCGACGGCAGCGAAATCACGCGCCTGCCGGGCGAGGTCGACGGCGAACGCTATCTCGACGTGCTGGCGCTGGCGATGAACGCCACGCGCTCCGTGAAGGACACGCTGCAGGCGGCGCTGGCCGGCGGCTCGCCGTTGAAGGCCGAGGATTGGCGGCTCCTGGCGGATTACTCATGGGATACCGACGAACAGCAGATCATCGATGCGAAGCAGCTGCCGGCCACGCTGGACCGCCTGGCGAAAGCAGCGCCGCAAGGGGAAAGCGCCACCCGCCTGGCGCTGAAGGCGGCCGCCGCCGCGGCGGGCAAGAAGGCCGACAGCGCGGTCGACAAGACGGCGGCGCGCGAGCTGCTGTTGAAAGTCTTCGCCGATGCGCGCCTGGCGCGCGACAACATGGACGTGCTGACGAACTATGCCGCCGATCTGGCCGAGTTCGCGTCGGCGCCCAAGTCCGAGGAACGCGCGCAGTTGGCGGCCGCGGCGGACGCGGCGCTGCGGCGCCTGGCCGCGGATGCCACGCTCTCCAAGGCGGACCGTCTGACGGCCCTCGACTCGCGCGTCGCGCTGGCGCGCCTCGACCGCGAAGGCCCCTTGCCCGAAGCCCTGCTGAAGGAAGTGCGCGAGCAGGTGGCCGCCGCCGACCGCGACACGACGGACGCCTACGAGCGCCAGTCCGTCGTTTACGCCGCCAGCGGCGTGCTGACCGATGCCGGCCTGCTCGACGAATCCGATGCGCTGCTGAAAGCGGAATTGAAGCGCTCGCATTCGCCCTACTATCACATGCTGGGCCTGGCGTCGAACGCCAAGAAGCGCGGCGACAAGGCGGCCGCCATCGATTGGTATGCGCAAGCCTACAAGGCCGCCAAGGGACCGGCCACGCGCTTGCAATGGGGCGTTTCCTATCTGAACGGATTGCTCGAACTGGCGCCGCACGACGAAGCGCGCATCGAACAGACCGCCAAGAGCGTGTTCAACGAGCTGGCCTCGATCCAGAACGCGTTCTATGAGCGCAATCGCGCCGTGCTGGAAAGGCTGAGCCGCAAGCTCGCGCAATGGAATGCCATGGGCGACCACGATGCGGCGCTCAAGCGCATGAGCGAACAATTATCCGGCGTGTGCGCGAAGCTGCCGGCCAACGACCCGCAACGGGCGACCTGCAAGCAAGTGGTCGATACCGCGCGCGCGAAGGCCTGATCCGGCGCATCCGCCGCTCGTCATCACCGGGGCGGATGCCGTCGCGCATTCGCCCTCCCGCCCCCACTGCCCTTCCCTTCGATTTCCGGCGCTCAGCCGCGTATGCCGAGCGCCGACACCGGTGTCGCCGGATGATGAGGCGCGCCCGGCTGCCGCGCATCCCGATGTTCGCCGCCGTTCGCATTGTTGCCGCTGCGGCTGGTGCATCCGGCAAGCACCGCCGCGAGAAACACATAAAAGAAAATCGGCAACGGATTGACCATGAGGAACCTCGCATGCGGCGGCAGAGTTTCCCTAGACCATCTTTTATTTCTCAAGTTCAATACGAGATTGCATCCTCGTGCAGCAAATGCTTATGACGAACAGTCTCACTCAATACATTAGCAAGCTGTATTGAAAAAATGTGACGAATATCAATGCCATTGGCTTGCCCTTCAGCAAGCATCAATCATCGTGTTTGTGATGGAGAAGTCGTGAAGTTTCGGATTGCGTTCGCCGTGCTGTTGGGATTGGCGAGTCTGACCGCGCTGGTCGGATTGCGTCCTGCCGGCTCGTTGTTTGGTCAATCCATGGAATCCATCACATTGTCGACACCGAATTCCATTCTTTCTTCTCTTCTTTTCATTGCCATCAGAGAAGGTTATTTCGAACGCGCGGGACTGAGGATCCAGGTCATGCCCACGTCGACCGGCCTGGAAGCGATCGGTATGGCCTTGTCCGGCCGGACCGACATCGCCGTCGCGGCATCGGTGCCGATATCGAACGCGATTCTCAACGACGCGGACCCGCATATCGTCGCCACCATCGCCAAGAGCGACCGCGACCTGGTCGTCGTAGCCAACCGCAAGCACGGCATCCGCGAACTCGCCGACTTGCGCGGCAAGAAAGTGGCCGTCAAGGCGGGCACGAGTTTCGCGTTCTATCTCGATGCCGCCCTGATCGATGCCGGCCTGACGCCGTCCGATGTCCAGTTGGTCGATCTTCCCCCTGACGCAGCGGCGAAAGCGCTCGCGGAAGAACGCGTTGACGCCGCCGTATTGGGAGCGCCGTCGAGCGCGGACGCGATCCGGGCGCTTGGCTCCTCCGCCGTCTCGCTGGCGCCGCCGCTCTATACGATCCATTGGAATCTCGTGGCCTCGGACCGCTTCATGAAGGAACGTTCCGCCACCATCGAGAAAATGCTCGATGCCTTGCTCGATGCCGAGGATTTCGCGCGCCGCCATCCGGAGCGGGCGATCACCGTGGCGGCCGATTGGCTGCATAGCCCGCGCGATTCGGTGGCCGTCCGTTGGAACGACTATCTGTTTCGCATTCAATTGTCGCAATCGCTGATCGTTGCCATGGAAGATGAAGCGCGCTGGGCCCTTGCACGGCGCACCAGCCAGTCCCCCGCCATCCCGACTCCGGATTTCCTGACCTATCTCGAGGCTGGACCGTTGAGCCAGGTGAGGCCCGAAGCGGTAAGGATCACGCGATGAGAATCGTCACCTCCATGCATCTTGCTCTCGCGGGAGTCGCCGCGACGGTGGTCGGCTTCGCGTTCGCCGCCCTGACCTTCCAGAACGCGCAACGCGATTCGGTGGAACAGCGGCAACTGCTGTACCGGGTGGTGCAAGGCGTGGCGGAACTGCATATCCGCACCGACGAGTACATGGACCGCAGCCGTTTCGACATCCGGCCGTTGCGCCAATGGCAAATCCGCGACGCCGTCATCGCCAAAGACTTGCGGAAGATCCGCCGCGATACGCCCGAGGCGCGGCAACTGGCCCAATCGCTGACGGCGCGCCACGAGGAAATACGGCATCTGTTCCGCAAGCTGGTCGGCCTGCGCACGGCGGCCGACAACGACGCCCTGGCCCATCTCCAGCAGGAACGATTGCTCGGCCGCCTGTTCGTGATGTTCGAGGAACAGTTCGCCGAAGCCGACGAACTGCGCCGCCTGGCCGATGCCTCCGACCAGGCCGCGTTGGTGCGCGCCGTCATACTCGGGGCGGTGACGCTGGCGCTGATGTCGGCCAGCGTGCTGTTGTGCGCGGCGATCATCCGGCGCAATCTTTCGGCGCCGCTGCGCCGCTTGCTGGATGCGACCGAGGCGATCGGCTCCGGACAGCTCGAGCACCGCATCGGCTCGCCGGCCGACGACGAGATCGGCGCCTTGTCGCGCGCCTTCGACACGATGGCCGAGCGTCTGCAGCATGTGACGGCATCGCGCGACGAAGTGTTGCGCGCCAAGGCGGCATTGCGGCGCTTGAACGAGACGCTCGAGGAACGCGTGGCGACCCGAACCGCGGCGCTCGAGCGCATGCATGAACAACTGCACCAGGCGCAGAAGATGGAGGCCGTGGGCCAGCTGACCGGCGGCATCGCGCACGACTTCAACAACCTGCTGGCAAGCATCGTCGGCAACCTCGAAATGATGCGCGTGCGGATGGCGCAAGGCCGCGGCGCCGAGCTGCCGCGCTATGTCGATGCCATCATGGCGGTGACCGAGAGAGCCACGGCATTGACGCACCGGCTGCTAGCCTTCTCGCGCCGGCAGACGCTCGATCCGCGCCCGGTCGACGTGCATGCGCTGGTGACCTCGATGCAGGAGCTGATCCAGCGCAGCGTGGGGCCGGCGATCCACATCGAGACCGCCGTGCTGGACCGGCGCTGCATCACGCTATGCGACGCCAACCAGCTCGAAAGCGCGGTCCTGAATCTCGCCATCAACGCGCGCGACGCCATGCCCAAGGGCGGACGCCTGACGATCGACGTCACGCACGCCTGCTTCATCGCCAATGACGACGAAGAAAACGGCGTCGCCGCCGGCGACCAGCCGCGCGACCATATTCTGATCGGCATCGCCGACACCGGCGTCGGCATGTCTTCCGATACCTTGGCCCGGGTGTTCGATCCATTCTTCACGACCAAGCCGCTCGGCCAGGGCACCGGCCTCGGCCTGTCGATGGTGTACGGATTCGTCAAGCAGTCCGGCGGGCATATCCATATCGATTCGCGTCCCGGACTCGGCACCACGGTGCAGCTCTATCTGCCCTGCTATCGCGGCGATCTCGAACCGGCGCAGCACGAGGCCGCCCCGGCCGCCGTGCCGCGCGCGGACCGGACGGCCAACGTCCTGGTCGTCGACGACGAGCCGGAGGTACGCAAGACGGCGATCGAGATGCTCGAGGAACTCGGCTATTCGACGATTTCCGTCGCCAGCGGCACCGATTGCCTGCGCATGCTCGAGTCGCGCCGGATCGATCTGCTGATCACCGACGTCGGCCTGCCCGGGGACATGGACGGCTGGAAAGTCGCCGACAAGGCGCGCAAGCTCCAGCCCGATCTGAAAGTCTTGTTCATCACCGGTTACGTGCAACACATGACTTCGCAGCGTCCCCTCGAGCCGGGCATGGAAATCTTGACGAAGCCGTTTGGAATGGATGCCTTTGCCGTCAAGGTGCGCAACCTGATGGCGAACGCGCCGCTTTCCGCGCATTGCCCCTCGTAAACCGGGGCTGCCTTCCCCCTGTACTTTTTTCAATGAATCCCGGAAAAATCTTCCGGGCGGCCGCGCTGCATTCCTCCTCTTGCTTCTTTTCCTGCGGCGTCGGCATTGGCACAGGACTTGCAAATCCTCCTCGCCTCCGTTGCCCCTGAAGGAATGCAGATGCTTCAATACGCCGCCATATTTTTCATCATTGCAATCGTCGCCGCCGTCTTCGGTTTCACCGGCATCGCCGCCGGCGCGGCATCGATCGCGAAAATCCTGTTCCTCGTGTTCCTCGTCGTCGCGCTCGTCAGCCTGGTGGTCGGCCTGATGAAGCGATGATGGCGTGCAAGCCGTCATGAAAGGAGAAGCCCATGAGTTCCACCTATCCACCTGGATCGACCGAGACCCGCGCCGGCATGAACGGACAAGGCTCGCAACCCGCCGGGATGAGCCAGGATGAAATCCGCCGCTCCGCCCGGCACGGTGTCCGTAACCTGCGTGAGGATCTGAACCTCTTGAAAAGCGATCTCGACGCCTTGCTGTCGCGCGCCTCTTCACTGTCCGAGACGGAATTGAAGGATGCCTATGGGCAGATGATGTCCAAGTTCAGCACGCTGCGCCATGCGGCCAAGGGCATCGCGACCCAGGCCGGCCAGCAGTTCAACCAGGGGGTCGATGTGACGACCGAGTATGTCAAGGAGCGCCCGTTGCAGGCGGTCGGCATCGCGGCCGGCGTCGGTCTTGTGCTGGGGCTGTTGCTGGGCCGGCGCTGAGCGCTGCGGCGGAAAGGACCGCCGGCCGCCGTTATTGGAGTCGTTCATTTGAAAAGAGAAAGGAAACATCATGAAAAGACTGATCGCCATCGCAAGCGTGCTCATGTTCGCCTTCGCCCTGGGCGCTTGCAACACGATGAAAGGCATGGGTAAGGATATCGAGCGCGGCGGCGAAAAAGTACAAGGCGCCGCAACCGATGTGCAGAAAGGAGGGAGCTCGAGCGGCTCCGGCAGCAGCGATACCGGCGGATGACGGCACGGGAACGGGCGGATTCGATGCGTCCGCCCGTGTGCGCGTTCAAAAGTCTTGCGTCTCGGCTCAGAAACGATTACCTGTTTTCGTTGGCCGGATCGGCGGGACCGCCGGTCTCGCTGGCGCCGGTCGAGCCGCTGCTGCCGGTGGAGGTTTCCGCCGACTGGCCGATCTGCTGCGGCCAATGCATGAGCAGCGATGCCGTTCTCTCTTGCCGATCGCTGACGCGCGCAGTCTTATCGAGGCTATAGCCGCCCGCCTCGGCGTGCACGCGATAGGTGCCTCCTTCAGGGAAATCGACCAGCATGATCGGCCCGCCGCAATTGGTTTGCATCAGGGTGGCGCCGGAAGCATCCTTGATGTCGACGTTCACGTCGGCCAGGTATTCGCCGCGCCGCGTGGCGAACGTCAGCATCATGTCGTAATCGGACGCGCTGCGCTTCATCATTTGCGCTTCGTCGGCGCCGACGCCGCCGCACACGTAGGTCACGCCATTGATCGTCTGCGGCTCGACCGTGCTCATCGGGGCCGGAGGCGGCAGGTCGGCGAGCGGCGACGGCTCGCTCGGTTGGCCGTACGACGCGCCGGAAGACTGTGAAGCGTCCGCGGGCTGCTGTTGTAACTCATCCGCTTGCTGCTGCTCCGACGAGGCGCCGGACGACAGCCCCGATTGCGACGGCGGCGGCGTGCCGAGCGACCGGGCGTCGGATTCGCCGCCGGGTTGCGTGCGCACATCCGGCGTTCCGGCCGGCACATCGATGTTTTGCGCCGGATTCGACGTCGAGGACTGCGCCAATGCCATCGAAGATGCAAGGCCCAGTATTGCTATTGAAAGGCGGGAAACGTTCATCGCGGGCTCCTTCATAAATCCCGCCCCGGAACAAGGGGCGGATGCGAACATGATGCGTCGGGAATGCAGCTTTCATGCCCAGATCCGCATTCTTTTACAACGCTTTCCGGACATCACCGGGAACGTAAGCGCCGGCGCCGCCTGGCATCAAAACTGCAAGGGTGCGAAGGAGGCGAGTGAACCATTTCACGAGTCGACCTGTCCTCAACGAAGTAGCTTCGTGATATCGGCGAGAACCGCGTTACCGTGATTCCCCCTCTCATACGATTGCCGGTCAAGATTCTTCCGCAGCCCGATGAAACGACATGCGGCCCGACCTGCCTGCATGCGATCTATCGCTACTGGGGGGAAGACGAGCGGTTGCGGGAAGTGGTCGCGCGCACCGGCAAGCTGGAGCAAGGCGGGACGTTCGCCGTCTTTCTCGCGTGCGACGCATTGCGCAAAGGCTACCGCGCCACGATCTACACCTACAACCTCGGCGTGTTCGATCCCACTTGGTTCGGCAATGCGCGGATCGATATCGCCGAAAAGCTGCGCAAGCAACTGGCCCTGAAGACCGATTACCGCCTGCAGCACGCATCCGTCGGCTATCTCGAATTCCTCAGCCTGGGCGGACGATTGCGCCTCATGGATATGTCGCACGGCTTGATACACGGCATGCTGCGCCGGCGCAATCCCATCGTGACCGGGCTCAGTTCCACTTACCTGTACCGCACGCCGCGCGAATACGGGCCGGACGACGCGCCGGACGACATCCGCGGCGTTCCGGCCGGCCATTTCGTCGTGATCGCCGGCTACGATTTGCAGCGCCGCAAGGTATTGGTGGTCGATCCCTACCAGAAGAATCCCTACGGCGGCTTGCATGAATACTGGATCAGCATCGAACGCGTGATCGGTGCGATTCTGCTCGGCATCGTCACGCATGACGCGAATCTTCTCGTCATCCACCCGAGGCATAGGCCTCGTCAAGAGGTACCATGAACATTCTGTTTGTCGTCAGCCATCCTCGCGATTGGCCGATTCCGCTTCCCGGCGTCCAGGTGGCGCCGGCGCGCGCCTACCTGACCGACGCGCGATACGGCGACTGTCCCGACACTAAGGTATTCAATCTCTGCAAATCCTACCGCTACCAGAAGCGCGGCTATTACGTCTCGCTGCTCGGCGAAGCGCGCGGCCACAAGCCGATTCCGGACATGAAAGCGATCGAGGATCTGCAGTCGGATCATCTGCTCCAATTGACCATGGAAAACCTGGGCGAATCCATCCAGCTCGCGCTGGCCGACGTGGTCGGGCACACGTTCACGCTGAACGCGTACTTCGGGCGCGATCCGGTCCGCCGCCACGAACAGCTTGCCGAGCAATTGTTCAACCTGCTGCATATCCCGCTGCTGCGCGTGCGTTTCGCGCGCCACGAGCAACACCAGGCGCGCTGGAGCGCATGCGCGATCCAGACCATCGGCATCGGCGACATTCCGCCCGGCGAATGGGCCGCCCTCACGCAGGCCGCGAGCGAATGCCTGCAGGCCCATCGCCAGCGCGACCGCGAGCCGGCCGCCAAGCGTCCCTCGCTGGCGGTGCTGCACACGCCCGGCCATGCCGACGAACCGTCCAATCCGGGTGCGTTGCGCAAGTTCCAGGAGGCGGCGGAGCAAACCGGCATGCGCATGACGGTCATCACCAAGGACGACTTGGCGCGCCTGCCGCAATTCGATGCGCTGTTCATCCGCGACACCACCAATGCCAATCACTACACCTACCAGTTTTCGCGCCAGGCGACGCTGGCCGGCCTGGTCGTGATCGACGATCCCGATTCCATCCTGAAATGCAACAACAAGGTCTACCTGGCCGAACTGCTGGGCCGCCACGGCATTCCCATGCCGAAGACGCTGCTGGTCCACCGCGACAACATGGATCGGATCGTGCCGGAACTGGGCCTGCCGGTCGTCCTGAAACAACCGGACAGCGCGTTCTCGATGGGCGTGACGAAAGCCGAGACCGTGGAAGAGCTGGCGCAGCGGCTGGAGGAATTGCTGGGAAAGTCGGAACTGGTCCTGGCCCAGGAATACTTGCCGACCGAATTCGACTGGCGCATCGGCATACTCGACCGCAAGCCCCTGTTCGCCTGCAAGTATTTCATGGTGCCGGGCCATTGGCAGATCGTCCAGCACGGCAACGCCTACCGCGAAGGCCCGACCGAAGCCGTGGCGATCGAGGATGCGCCGCCGCAAGTCATTGAGACGGCGCTGGCCGCCGCCGGCCTGATCGGCGACGGGTTCTACGGCGTCGATCTCAAGCAGCGCGGCCAGCATTGCTATGTCATCGAGATCAACGACAACCCCAATGTCGATGCCGGCAACGAAGACGGCGTCTTGAAGGATGCGCTGTACCGCGCCGTCATGGATGTCTTCCGCGCCCGCATCGAAGCACGCAAAGGGAGCGCCGCGCCATGAGTTCCCCCGTGCTCGACGCTTTCATGGGCTACGGCATCGAAATCGAATACGCGATCGTCGCCGATGCCGATCTTTCCTGCCTGCCGATCGCGGACCGGCTGCTCGCCAAGGCCGCGGGCGGCAAGAAAAGCAGCGAAGTCCAGCGCGGCATGCTCGGCTGGTCCAACGAATTCGTGATGCATGTCGTCGAAGTGAAGAACCTGCGCCCCAGCGCCAGCCTGAGCTACCTGTGCGGACTGTTGCAGAACGAAGTGCGCGCCATCAACCAGATGCTGCTGGAATGGCATGCGCGCCTGATGCCCGCCGCCATGCATCCATGGATGGACCCGTCGCGGGAAACGCAACTCTGGCCCGACGATCCGCACGGCATCTATCGCACCTATGCCCGCATCTTCGACGTCAAGACGCACGGCTGGGCCAATCTGCAAAGCATGCATGTCAACCTGCCGTTCGCCAACGACGAACAGTTCGCGCGCCTGCATGCCGCGATCCGCCTGTTGCTGCCCATCATTCCGGCGCTGGCCGCCAGTTCGCCCATCGCCGACGGCCGCGCCACCGGCTACGCCGACTATCGCATGGCGGCATATCGCGACAATGCGGCGGCATTTCCGGAGATCGCCGGCCGCATCGTCCCGGAAACGGTCCTCAACCGGCTCGAATACGAGGAGACGATACTGGCGCCGATGTATCGCGCGATTGCGCCGCGCGACCGCGATCGCGTGCTGCAGCACGAATGGCTCAACTCGCGCGGCGCAATCGCGCGCTTCGACCGCCACGCGATCGAGATCCGCGTGACCGATACGCAGGAGTGTCCGCAAGCGGATCTGGCGATCGCCGCCGCCATCGCCGCGACCGCGCACATGTTGTACGAAAACGAGACCGCGCCGATCGCGGTCCAGCAATCGTTCGCGACCGAGAGGCTGGCCGCCCTGCTGACGGCCTGCATCCGCGACGCCGACCTGGCGCCGATCGACGACGCCGAATATTTGGCCGCCTTCGGTTACCCCGGCAAGCACTGCCGCGCGCGCGACCTGTGGCGCCACCTGGTGCGGCGCATGGGCCAAAGCGAACTGATTCATGCGCAAAGCTGGCGCGCGCAGCTGGAAATCATGCTGGAGCACGGCCCGCTGGCGCGGCGCATCGAGAAGGCGCTCGGCGGAGTCCACGGCGAGATCCCGCATGAACGGCTGGCGGCCGTCTATCACCGCCTGTGCGAATGCCTGGACGAAGGCGCGATGTTCGTCCCCGCGGCGGCCGCGGAGTCCGGTTGAGATCGCCATGCAGCCTCGGCAATCCGCTTCTGCAGCGCCAGCCTCCGGCCGCCGCACCGCCGCTTCGAGACGTTCGCGCAGGATGGACGAAGCGCAACGGCCCTGGCTCGCCATCGTCACCTGCGAGCACGGCGGCAACCATATTCCGCTCGAATACCGCGACCGTTTCCGCGACGCCGGCGAAGCGCTGCGCAGCCATCGCGGCTACGACGCCGGCGCGCTGACCATGGCGCGCGATTTCGCCGACGCGCTGCAGGCGCCCCTGTTCGCCTCGACCACGAGCCGCCTGCTGATCGATCTCAACCGCTCGCTCGGGCATCCAGGCCTGTATTCCGAATATTCGCGCACGCTGGCGCCCGCGGAACGCCGGCGGCTGGTCGAATCGCACTATCTTCCCCATCGCCAGCGGATCGAGGAAGCCGTCGCCGGGATGGTGGCGAACGGCGGCCGGGTCGTTCATCTGGCGAGCCACAGCTTCACGCCCGAGTTGAACGGCAAGGTACGCAACGCCGATATCGGCCTCCTGTATGACCCTGGGCGCGAGGAGGAACGCCGGTTTTGCCGGGGCTGGGGCGCGGCGCTCGGCGCCGCCTTGCCGGGAAGCAGGACGCGCTTCAACTACCCTTACGCAGGCAAGTCCGACGGACTGGCGACCTTCCTGCGGCGCCGGTTCGCCGGCGAGGTATATATCGGCGTCGAAGTCGAAATCAATCAAGGGCATGTCATGCAAGGCGGACGGCATTGGCGAATTCTGCGCGAACGCGTGGTCCAAGCATTGCTGGCCGCGATGCCTGCCGGCGCGTCGCGCCGCGATAAGTTTCCAGGACAACCTACGGAGAGATTCATATGACCAACACGCATTTCGACTCGTGCATCGAGGCCTGCAACCAATGCGCCGCGGCGTGCATGCATTGCGCGTCCGCCTGTCTCAAAGAATCGGATGTCAACATGCTGGCGCGCTGCATCGCGCTCGACCTGGATTGTGCGGAAATCTGCCGCACGGCCGCCGGGCTGATGGCGCGGGACAGCGATTTCGCCGTGTCGATCTGCATGGTCTGCGCCGAAGCCTGCGATGTCTGCGCGGAAGAATGCGAGCGGCATGCGGCGATGGATCATTGCCGCCTGTGCGCGGAGGCCTGCCGCCGCTGCGCCACCGAATGCCGCGATATGGGCGCCGCCGCCGGGCATGTCCAGCGCAGCGGCGAGTCGCCGCAGCCCACGGCCCACTGAACCGGGGTCAGCAGGCCGTCGAGGCCGGCACGTGCGCATCGCGGCGCCTCGCTCCCGTGGCGCGGGCGGCCTCGTCCGTCACCGGACCTGTTGCAGCAGGCGCTCGGCGCAAGCGCGCAACGCGCTGCGCAACTCGGGCGGTTCGCGTATCTCGAACCGGAACGACAGCCGCGCCAGCTGGCGTGCGAACCAGTCGATGCTGTCGGTGCGGGCGCGCAGCAAGACGCTTTGCTCGTGCGGCTCGAACACGCCGATGTGCTTGCCGAGCTCTTCCGTCGCCCGGTCCATGTCGGCGCACAGCAGCACTTCGACGGCGGTCGCGCGGGGCAAGGTCGCGATGCCGAGCGCGATATGGCTCGCGGCGTCGAAATCGTCGGGCCGCCGAAAGCTTGCGGGGAGTTCTCGCACGTCGTGCAAGCGGTCCAGCCGGAATGAACGCACGCCGCGCCGCAAATGGCACAGGCCGGCGACGTACCAGCGGCCGCCGCGAAACACCAAGCCGTAGGGATCGAACTCGCGCGCGCTGTCGGCGCCGTCCGCAGCGCGATAGACCAGACGCACCCGCCGCTGCGCCCGCGCGGCGGACGCGAGCACGCTCAACGCCTCCGCGTTCGCCGCCTCCACCGCCGGCGGCACATCGAGCGTCGCGGTCTCGCTCAATGCGCGCACCCGGCTTTTCAGGTCGGCCGGCATGACGCGCTCCAGCTTGGCCTGCGCGCTCTCGACTTCGGGCACGGCGCCCGACAAGCCGAGCGAGCGCACCGCCAGCAGGCCGAGCGCGATCGCCAGCGCCTCGTCGTTGGTGAACATCAGCGGCGGCAGCTTGAAGCCGGCGACCAGCGCGTAGCCGCCGTAGCGCCCGCGTTCGGCGGTGATCGGAATGCCGAGCTCTTCCAAGGCCGCGATGTAGCGGCGCAGCGTGCGGCCATCGACTTCCAGGCGCCTCGCCAGCTCGGCGCCGCTCATGCGTCCATGCGTCTGCAGCAATTCCAGGACCGTCAGCACGCGGGTTGCGGGTGTGGACATGTCGCGCCCCTTTCAAATTAGGGCCGATTATGCCCTATTTCGAACTTAAGCTCCTTTCCATGCGGCGCCGTCGGTGCGCCCGCGACATCATCGACTTGAAAGGAAACGAACATGGAACCGGTATTGTTTTATGGATGGGCATCATGACGCACGCGATGACGCTCTGGATATTCTTCCTGCTGGTGTTCAGCATCATCGTGCTGCCGGGCCTGGACATGGCATTCGTGCTGGCCAGCGCCCTCGGCGGCGGGCGCAGAGCGGGATTGTCGGCCGTCGCCGGCGTCATTCTCGGCGGCTTCTGCCACTTCCTGATGGGCGCACTGGGCTTGGCCGTCGTGCTCGACGCCGCGCCGGGCGCGTTCAATGCGCTGCTGATCGCCGGCGCGCTGTACGTCGCATGGATCGGCCTGTCGCTAGCGCGCAGCGGCGTCGGCTTCGGCAAGCTCGATGTGCCCGGAACGGCCGCGCCCGGCCGCGTGCTGCGCCAGGGCGTGCTGACCAATCTGCTCAATCCGAAGGCCTATGTCTTCATGCTGGCCGTGTTTCCGCAATTCGTGCGGCCGGCCTTCGGGTCGATCTGGATGCAGACCGCGATCCTCGCTCTGATCTGCGCCTGCACGCAGGCGGCGGTGTACGGCACGCTCGCATTGGCCGCGAGCCGGGCGCGCACCTGGTTCGAATCGAACCCCGCGCGCAGCGTCCTGATCGGACGCGCGGTCGGCGGCGTGCTGATCGCGGCCGCGCTGCTGACCGGCGTGCAGGGGTGGCGCGGGGCTTAGGTCTACGGGCGGTCGACGTAATCGGCGACGCTGTAGCCGGCGCCGCCCTGCAAGTCCGGCAGCTCGACGATGCGCATCAGCGTGGCGGCCACCATCTCCGGCGAGCGCAGCGCGCCGGCGTCCCGCAAGCCGACGAAGCGGCCGACGTCGGGAAATTCGTGCGGATCGGTGGCGCGGATCGAGGCTTGCATAGCGGTGTCGACATGGCCGGGAAGCAGATTGATCGCCGTGAAGGGATGCGGTTCGCGCGCCTGCTCGGCCGCCACCGAACGGATGAATTGCTCGAGCGCGGCTTTCGAGGCGCAATACAAGGACCAGCCGTCGTAACCCTTTGCGGCGGCGCCGGAAGAGACGTTGACCAGCGTCTTGCGGCAGGCATGCCGCTGGAAAGCGGCCACGGCGCGCGCCGCGAAGAGGATGCCGGAAACGACATTGGTGTTGAGATGCGCCAGGATATCGGCCGGGTCCTTGCGCGCGGCCGGCCCGATGGGACCGAGCACGGCGGCATTGTTGACGGCGACGATCTCGTCCCACTCGCGCGCGGCCAGCGGTTTCAAGGCCGCGTCGACGGCCGGCGCGACGCTCTCCGGCGCCGAGAAATCCACGCGCACCGAAAACGCATGCGGCGCCGAGCGCGAGAATTCGACCACGTCGAAGCCGCGCGCGCGATACTGCGCGCACAGCGCCGCGCCCAAGCCCTTGGAACCTCCGCTGACGATAGCCAGTTTCATGGCTTTGCCGGCAAGCTGTATTCGAAATCGTAGAAGTGCTTGCCGTCGACGATATTGATCGTCATCTTGCCCGCGATGCCGGCCAGTTCATCCGTGCCGGAATCGGGCACGACGGTCACGGCCAGCTGCGGCGCGCCGCGCTCCATGATGCCGCTATGCTGGAGAACGAAGCTGCCCTTGCGCCCCTTCAGGAAACCCGTCACCTGCTCGATCGCGACATAGCCGGCCGAGCCCTGGATCGGCGTGCGGAACGCCAGCATCTGGCCCTTGCCGGCGCCGTCGAGATCGCCGTGGAACCGCTTCTCGATCGCCATGCGGCCGACGGAAGAACCAGCGGGGTCCGCCGCTTGCGGCGTCAGTTTCACATCGAAGGCGCCGCTGATGCGCTCACTCATGGTCTTCTCCTTTGCGGGCGTGGTGTTGGAAGCGGGTGCGGCCGGTGTCTGGGCCGAGGCGGCGCCGCAGACGGCCAGGGAAAACGCCGCCGCAAAAATTCCTGCACGGAAAATCCGCGTCATGTTTGCTCCGGGAATAAGTTGTCGTTCGGGGCGACAACGATACCATGTCATGCAGCGGCAAGCATGATGGGGATCGCGGGCAAGCCATGGCGCGCCCGCGCCCGGTTGCACTTCTCGTCGCCCGCTTGCAGTTCCCGGCACGGCGAAGGCCGTTGCGGATACACGCCGCAGGCGACTTGCGCGCCGATCTCGCCGCGCAACGCCTGGCAGCGCGGCGCGGATCGATTGGTGCCGGCCATGCAGCTATACCAGTGATTGACTTGTTCGGTCAGATGATCGGGCAGGCCGCGCTCGGCGGCCTCGGTCCAATAGAAGGAAACCCTGAAATTCGCGCAGCAAGCGCCGCAATGCAAGCAAGGATTATCGCTGGAGAAAGAAAGTTGTTCGCTCATCGTCGTACACTCGAACGGCAAGAAAACACGCGGTAAAACTCGAGCGCGAAGTTTACCGATTTGCCGTGGGCGTGTCGACCGACGAGACGGCGCCGGTTTTCCCCTAGATCGACAGCAGGCGGTGAACGATATCGCGCTCCAGTTCGGACAACCGTTGCTGCGTGCCCGGGTCCGATTCGTTCGCGAGCAGGACGACGGCGATGCCGAGCTCCGGATAGCACGACGCCAGCGAACTGAATCCGAAGCTGCCGCCGGTCTGCCAGATTTTGCGATGGCCTTGCCAAGTCCGCTTCAACTGCCAGTTCAAGCCGATCGCATGCTCGTCCAGATTGCCGAAGGTCGGCTGGTGAGAGAGCGCCACCGCGGCATTGCCCTCGTCCAGGTGGAATTGCAGGTAAGCGAGCAGGTCGGCGGCGGTGGAATGCAGCCCGCCGGCGGCGCCCGTGAACGCGACGTTGTTCGGCATCTTCCTGCCTTTCTCGTTGTAGCCGGAAGCGAGCCGCGCCCGCTGATCCTCGCTCAGGCGGAGAACCGTATCGCGCATGCCGAGCGGCGCGGTGAGCCTGGAGCGTACCAGTTCGTCGAAGGATTGCCGATAGACGCGTTCGAGGACGATGGCCAGCAAGTCGGCCGCGACGTTCGAATACCGATGGCGGCTGCCCGGCGCGGCCCGCAGTTCGACCTTGCGCAAGTCGTCGAAGAAGCGCTCGCGGGTATACCCCTTCTGCGAATCGATGATCTTCTGCGGCAGGCTGTCGAAGTCGTCGGTCTGGAAGATTTCTGGCTTGTCCGGGAACAGGTTCGGCAAGCCCGAGCTGTGATTGAGCAGGTGCTTCAAGCGGATCGGCTGGCCTTGGAATTCCAGGTTCGGATAGCTGCCGTCGAGATGGCGGCGCACATCGTCGTCCAGCGCCAGCTTGTTTTCGGTCACCGCCATCGCCAGCAGCGTGCCGGCGAAAGTCTTGGTGATGGAGGCGATCTCGAACAAGGTATCGGCCGGCAACAGCCGCGCCTGCAAGTCGCCGCTGCCGTACCGGTAGATCCGGCGTTCGCCCTGGCGCAAGACGCCGACCGCCAGGCCGACGTTGCGCGGGTCGTTGACGAAGGCTTGCACCGCTGCATGGACATGCCTGTCGATGGCGCTCAGGTTCGGATTGCCGCTCAACATCCGGCGCGACCGGCCGGCAGCCGGGTCGGGAAGGTCGGTCAGGTCGAAATCGTGGTATTGCGCTTCCGACGCCGCGCTCAATTCCAGGCGCACGCTTTTCTTTTCGCCGGTCAGGTTAAAGTATTTCACTTGCGCCAGGTCGGCCACCAGCGACGAATCGACGATCTTGCCGGTCGCCGCCCGGCTGTCGGCGAGCCAGCCGACGAAGCGCTTCTCTGACACCTCCTTCTTCAGCCGCTCGGTCGCCAGCGCGTAAATCGCTTTGTAATCGCCATCGTTGTACTTCGCGACGATCTCGTCCTTGACGCGCGCATGCGCCTTCAGATCGCCGACGGCGGCGGCATGGGAATCCGGAGCCGCGAAGCATTGCACCGACAGTGCCAGGGCGGCGAGAAACAATCTCATGGAGGTATCCTTTTCTTGTTGGTTCATGTTCCCGCAGGAGCGCTTAGCAGCGCATCGACGTCGAGTTTCCCCATTCCCGGCACGCACGCCGAGGTATGGGAATCCGCGGCCTCTTCGGCCTGTTTGTCGAACCACAGGAAGGGCGTGCTCTTCCGAACGCCGGTCTGCGCGATGTTCTCCTTGGATGACCGCGGTGCTAGCCGGCGGCGAGCCGCTCCCGCCAGGCGGCGCGCTCCAGGCGATAGATACAACATTCGTCCTGGCCGAAGCGCCGCCGTTCGACGAAGCAAAAGCCCTGCCGTTCATAAAAGCGATGGGCGCGGAGGTTGCTCGCGAGCGGATCGATCAGCACCGCCGTCACCGCCGGATCGGCGAAGCAGCGGGCCAGCGCCAGCGCCATCATCGCCGTGCCATGGCCGCGCCCGAGATCGGAAGCTTCCCCGATCCAGATATCGATCGCGCGCAGGCCCGCCGGCACCTCGCCCCAATAGTGCGATTCTTCGCGCGCCGGATCGATGATCTGGATGAAGCCGATCGGACGCCCGTCGAGTTCGGCGACCAGTTGGTCGCGCCAATCGGGAGACCGATCGAGCTCGATTTCCCACTCCCAATCGTCGTTCGGATCCGAGGCGACCACATGCGGCTGCCGGTCCCAATGCCGCAGCAAGGCGAGATCGGCGAGCGTGGCATCCCGGAGTTTCAGCATGGGATGGCAGCGGATTCAATCGAAATCGAACAGGTCCGAAAGAAAGCCTTCGCGTTTTTTCTTCTTGTAGTAGCCGCCATGGCGCGGATCGACGTAGCCATGGCCGGAGGGCTGCTGCGGCGGATAAGCCGGCATCGGGGCCTGCGGTTGCGGCGCGGGCGCGGGCGCAGGAACGGCCACGGCACGGTCGATGATCTTGTCGAGTTCGCCGCGATCCAGCCAGACGCCGCGGCACTGCGGGCAATAATCGATCTCGATGCCCTGCCGCTCGGACATCACCAGGTTCACGGTCTTGCATACCGGACAATCCATCACGCATTCTCCTCTTCAAAGAAACCGCTCGCATATAAAACTGCGCGCATGTCCGCCCCGACTTCGGCGGCGGAATCGACAAGATAATATATTTCATCGCCGGCCGCCGGCCAACCACATCAAGCATCCTCGCGGCAGGGTAATTTTCTGCAATACAGCCGGCCCGCCGCCGTCTATCTTGTGCTTCCGTATTTTCCGACTCGATCGAAGGAGCGCATTCCATGAGCCTGCTCGTTTCCATGGCCGCCTTTGCCCTGGCGGCATCCATTTCCCCCGGCCCGGTCAATATCGTCGCGCTGAGTTCCGGCGCGCAGTACGGTTTGCGCGCCAGCATGCGCCACGTCACCGACGCGACCTTCGGCTTCACCTTGCTGCTGGTATTGACCGGCCTCGGGCTGCACGAGCTGTTGCGCTACCTGCCGTTCCTGACGCGGGCCATCCAGCTGGCCGGCGTGGGCTTCCTGCTCTTCATGGCCTGGAAACTCGCCATTGACGACGGTCGGCTCGATGCCGACGCGCGCGGCGGCGGCCCATCGCTGCTCTACGGCGCCGCCATGCAATGGCTGAATCCGAAGGCATGGCTGGCATCGGTGGCCGGGATGGGCGCCTTCGCGGCGAACGGCGACGCGCTGCTGGTGTGGCGGTTCGCGGCGGTCTATTTCGTGATCTGCTACGTCTCGATCGCATGCTGGGCGTACGCGGGAACCTTCCTGCGCCACTACCTGGACAATCCGAGGGGCATGCGCCTGTTCAACCGCTCGATGGCCGCCCTGCTCGCCGCCAGCGCCGCCTACCTGCTGCTCTCGTAAGCGGAATCAGCCGCGATACTGGCCCGGCGTGGCCGCCAGGAATTGCTTGAATACGCGCTGGAAGTGGGCTTGATCTCCGAAGCCGGTTTCGAGCGCCACGTCGGCGATCGCATCGCCGCGCCGGAGCAGCGCGCGCGCCAGCTGGACCCGCCGGTTCAGCAGATAGGCGTGCGGGGTCATGCCGTAGCGCTTCTTGAAGGCGCGGATCAGGTAAGACGGCGAGATATCGGCCGCGCCGCAGATTTCCTCAAGCTTGAGCGGGCGCGCGCAATTGTCGCTGATGAATTCGGCGGCTCGTTCGAGCCTGCCGTTCGCACCCTGCTCCCGGAGCGGCGCCGGATCGAGCATTTGCTGGACTTGTTCGAAGAACGCGATCGCCGCGCACTGCTTGCGCAGGATTTCCGCATCGCCGTCGGTGAGAATGCCGTAGAAGCGCTCGAATCCCGCACACAGCACCGGCGCCGTGCTCATGGTGGCGGCGAAAGCGCGGAAATCCCGGTTGGCGCTGAATCCCCATCCGTGCTGCAACTCGGCGAGCCAGGAGCGGTCGACGTACAGCATGCGATACGACCACGGCTCGCCGTCGACCGGATTGCAGGCATGGACATCGCCCGGATTCATGAGCACGACGGTATTCGCGCCCACGCGTTCGCGCGCGGCCCGGTTGAGATAGTCGGTCCGCCCGCCGGTGATCAGGCCGATGGAGAAGGATTCGTGCGAGTGCTTGGCGTAGCAGACCTGGCGCCCGTCGCGGATCGAACGGGCTTCGATGAAAGGCAGCTCGGCGTCGCGCCAGAAGCGGGGAATGTGCGGACTTTCGCTGAAATTGGTCCATATGCGCATAGTTCTTAATCACGGAACTTGTTTGCCCGCCTCTTCGCTTCGGTTCTGTTGCAAAAAAGGATTCGTTGATGATGCTCCCCTTACGGCTTCGGCAATTTCCTGCTTAGAAATCGACTTCAACCGTTCCGAATTAGGATCAAGATAATGCGTCATCCCTACCGCCCTCCGGCGCAATGCAGGCTTGTCTTGCAAACCAACTTCAACCGCATATGGCCAAGACATCCACGGATGCATGATTTGGTTCTTCTTTGCCCAATCCAAAGCTTCGCCCCGATATCTTTCTTCTTTCGTCGCTTGGTAAAGCCAATCCAAAATCTCGGCATAAATATACCCGGATTGCAGACCGGCGCTATTCCAAGTCGTACCGCGAACCTTGGCTCTTTGCGCCAATGCCATAGCTGCTCCATGATTACCGGAAAGGCCCTCAAGGATTGAACGCGCCAAATAGTATTGAAACCCATAGCGTTCCGGCTCAAACCTAGCTAGTACACCCTTCACCTCTTCCGCAGCCCCAGATCGCGCGCCGGCAAATGCGAGATATGGAAGCAAGTATCCAGTCTCGTCGACGGAAACGTCGTACAAATTCAAAGCTTCCGACAGCAATAAGCGAGCGGACGCATAGTCTTTCTCCTTCATTTTCTGAAGCGCCTCGATAAAGTACACATGGTCCGACTTGACACGCGTCCTCCTCGATTCGCGAACGAACTGACCTGGCAATACCGCGCCGAAACGCGAGGTATTCGGTCCAAGCACAGGCATGTTCTTCCCGCCGCTTTCTCTGACAACATTCCTTTCGTTGACTTCAAGCCTGGAGACCGGAATTTCGATATCCTCCATCGCGTCACGAAGCGTGGCTGTCGGGTATCTATCGATGAGTCCAGCCCTGATCAAGAAAGTCGCGGCATTTTCGGACGACTGACCCGACTTAGTTGAATTACCTTGCTTAATCCACGACAAGATTGTCCCTTCGTCCGCACCCGCCATACGTTGGCCGACCAGCGCACCTTCCCAAATAAAACTCTTCTTGCCTTGACTAGAAAGATAGTCGCTCAATTTTTGAGCCTCAGCCGCACTACCTGCTGCATACAACATTGCAAGATAGTCGGCGTATCCGTTCGGCGCCGCGTAACGCCGAATGCGGGTAGCCGCGCTATGTGCCGCCCCCTTGATGTCTCCCTGAATGAGTTGAAGGCGCTGCCAAGCCCGCAATTCGGAATCGGCCCCCGTTCGCTGCGCAACGCAAATTTGATACAGAGCCTTCGCCTCGTCAAAATTCCCGGTCCAATAGAATAGAGCGGCCGCTTCAGCCGCATTATTTGCGATTCCGACGGGATTTTCGGTACTCCCCTTTGCGAAACCAGCGTAACCGCGAACCAAGGCAAACGATTCGCCGATCTTTCCCTTTTCCAACAAGAGCTTGCTCAAATCTATACGCGCCCGCCAATCTGCCGGTTGAAGCTTGATGAGCTTCCGATAGAGTTGCTCCGTACTTGCAAAATCTCCCTTTCTGGTACTCTGTGCCGCCAACAACCTAACGTACTCGGCACTCCCCTCGAACCTGCCGCGAAGGCTTCTAAGCAGTTCATCGGCTTTGTCCTTCGACAACCAACCAAACAATTCCTCTGCAGGCCAGATTTCTGAGGTCGAATTTCTCAAGGCCTTTTCCGCATAGGGACTGCGATATTTCGACGCTCCAGTTACTGTCCAAGTGGAATAATAGGAATGGTAGGGATGATCTCCAACGAACGGATTGGGAAAGTACCCAAAATCCTCGCGCTCCAAATCGAGGGAAAGTGTTAGCGCTCTGCTAGCGATTTGACTCTGCCCCTGCTCCCAGTAGACAGCATTGAGGGCATCAGCATATGCCTCCTTTGACAGACGCTCGCCTTCGGACTCCCCCAGCTTTCCGGCCAGACGGGCCTTGGCTTTGGCCCGTTCGAAAGAAAAACGTGGATGATCTCGAAAAATGGGTTCTATAGCGTTCAACAGACGCAGTGCCTCTTGAGGATTTCCTTGGACATTCGAATAAAAATGCGCCCTCCGCATAAGATTGTCCGTCGCAATCGCCTCAATGAAGTCAAGGTAATCCAATACGGATACCCCTTTCATTTCCAGAGACGATTGATTGAACTCCGCATTCGACAACTGCATCAATTGCTTGAATATCAACAAGTCTCCAGTCGTTTGTGTTGCATTCGCTATCTGCGTTGCTTTACCAGTGTCTCTTCTTCCATTGATAGCTGCGGTCTCAATTGGAAACTCGCGCTCGAGCAAATTCTTTAGATAAAAATTTCCTTGCTGATGCCAAACAAAGGTGTCCAGCAAGGCGCGTTCCACGAAATAAGGCCAGATATTTCCAGGCACGGATACTTTCTTGCTCAAGGCAGCAATCTGCTTTTGATCAATGCTCCGATAGTTGGTTGCAATCACGTTCTCGTCAATTCGAGCGAGCAATTTTGGTATGCCTGCCGGTAGTTCGGTCAGGAATTTCCTCATATCTGGCAAATTGCCATTCAATGCGGCGATAAGCGCTCGTTCTTCCAAGCTTGCGGGGCCATCCCGAAGTACCTTGAGAGCCGCAGGCCTCATGTTCAACATCATGAATGCGCGCGCTTTCAGAAGTCGGTATCGGGGATCATCGGGAGATATACGTTGAACGGATAGGAGCGACTTTTCCGCAAACTTCTCTTTCGTCCGCTCCGACAACTGCGGCGTCAATGCCGCAAGTACCTGATAGAAAAATGCATCCTTTACCGGATTTTTGCTATCCGAGATCAGCTCTTTCGGAGAGGCCGGCAGTTTCGGAGTATCAAATACACTCCCAGGCTTCACAGGCTTCAATATGGGACCATCCAACCCCAACTCTCGGAGGATAGAAGGTATCAGTTCCGAGAACTGATCGATGACAGGGTCCTCGTCTGAAAATTCAATGCCAACAAAATTTCTTACCGTGGCCACAGTACTGTCATTCAAGACGCCATTCTCGTCTCTGCTTTGAATTCGTATGGTCAAAGCCATCTTGTCATGTCTATCGTGCCCGGCATAGCTCCAAATTATCTGCTTAACGTTCGCGGCATCCGCCAATCGATACACGTCTTCGTCTTTCAAACGTCTCTGACCATCGCCGAGAGCGCGCGCGACAAAATAAGAATCGGGTAGCGAAAGCTTGCCGGCCACGGCAACTGCTTGCGAAAGCATAGCCGTCATCAATGATCTGGTGGCACGATCAAAGGCATGATCCTGTACCTGAAAAGGGACGATGAGGATATCGAATTGCTTGCGCGCGACGATCTTCTCATAAGTTCTTTTTTCATTCGAGAGCCATTCGGAGATAGGTCTCGGATAGGATGACTGCCTGAACCACTCTGTCAACACAACGTCATGGTGAGGACGTGAGCCATCATGATTATCGGCGCTGCGCGCATTCACTATTGAGGTTCGTGGAGGAAGGGCAACGTTATTTGGTGCTGCTTGGCCCGCGGTTTTCCTGAAATTAGCGTTACCGGCGATTCGTTCCTGCGCAAAGGAGCACACAACATGGCCCGTTCCAAGTGCGAACAAGCACACCAACATTCGGATATTCTTCATTTCCACTCCCATTTTGCCTTTTATCCCGACCTCGATCCTGCCTTGCTCGCTGCATATCTCTGCGCAGCAGAATGAGGCAGATTAAGGCTCGCCGAGCACGCCAAGGTGCCGGACGATTATATTGGATATCGGATGCAAGCAAGTCGAGCAGTGGAAATCCTCGACACTGATAAGGATCCGAGGGAAAGAATTGAATCTACACTCCCGCAGGAAACGTCTCCGGCGCCTCCCCGTCCTGCCGCGGCGCGACCCGCTCCAGCGGCACCAGCGCCCGCGTGTCGTCGATGTGGATCACCGCATCGAATTGCATCGGCAAGCTGGCGTCGAAGTAATGGCTCTGGCGTTCCGTCTGCGGCAGGTAGATGACGCCGATGGCGCGCTCCAGCTTTTGTACGAATTCCGGATGGCTTTCCAGGACGCTGCCGCGCAAGGGCAGCAGGAATTGCGGCATGCCGGTGTCGTGGAACAGGCGCTCATAGCTGCCCGGCAATCCGGGCTGGATATGCTTCAGCTCGGCCGGACCATCCCATCGCGAGGCCGCCGTGACCGTGCCGCAATACGTGGTGAAGCCGAGCAGGAAGGCGTCGCGGCCGTGGCTCTGGCGCGCCAGCTGGCCGACGGTCCATTCGCCCTGCCAGCCGAGTTCGGTGGCGCGCGCATCGCCGATGTGAGAGTTGTGCGCCCACACCACGAGCTTGGCCGGCTCGCCGTTCGCTTTGGTCAGGTGCGCCGCCAGCGCATCGAGCGTTTCCGCCATGTGCCGGTCGCGCAGGTTCCACGACGAGATGCGGCTTTCGAACATGCTGCGGTAATACTGCTCGGCATTGACGATCAGGCGCGCATTCTGTTCGGCATAGAAATGTTCATCCGACGCCGGGTCGCCATCGTCCTGAAAACGCCTGATGCGTTCCTGCAATTCGCGCAATTGCAAACCCACGACTTTTTCACAGGTATCGCGCAGCAAGCCGTAGCGCGTCATGTAGCCGTACAGTTGGCTGTCTTCATGGAAATGGTCGAAGCAGGCATAGCGTTCGCGCGCGATGCGCGCCGCTTCCTGATCGTTGTGGTCGAGATAGTTCAAGACTTCGTCGATCGACGTGAACAGGCTGTAGAGGTCCAGGCCGTAGAACCCGACCTGGCGTTGGGCGATGCCGAGCGACTCGTTGTGATGCCGCAGCCAATCGACGAAGCGCACCATGTCGGCGTTGCGCCACATCCAGGCGGGAAAGCGCCGGAAGCCGGACAATGCTTCGCTTGGCGAAGCGTCGCTGCCCGCCATGCCGCGCACGTAACGGTTGATCCGATAGGCGTCCGGCCAGTCGGCCTCGACGGCCACTCCATGGAAGCCCTTTTCCTCGATCAAACGCTGCGTGATGAAGGCGCGTTCGCGATAGAACTCGTGGGTGCCGTGCGTGGCTTCGCCCAGCATGACGAAGCGGGCGTCGTCGATCATGTCGAACAGCGCGTCATAATCATGCGGATAGCCGCTCAAGGGTTGGGCCGAGGATTTGATGGTATTGCGCAGCGCGTTACCGGGGCTGGCGGAGACGGACATGGCGACTGCTCCAGAAAGATCTCGAATCAATTTCCGGCGGCGGAAACGCGGGCCGCGCTAATGCGGCCGGTCGCGCGCCGGATCGCTTCCCGTCGAACCGGACCCGGCGCGCGCCGGAGGAACGGACTCGCCGGGCATCTCGACGCCGGACGCCTCCTCCCCGACCGGCGGCGGACACGCATCCGGCGGCTCGCCCCATTCTCTGGCCTTGGCCAGCAAATCGAGCACTTCGCCATCGCCGGTCTGGCCGAAGTCTTCGTAAGCCATGCCCACGGCATAGAACGGTTCGGGCATCAACAGGCACACGACCTCGTCGGCGAATTCCTGCATTTCGATGCAAGTGTCGGCGGAACCGACCGGAACCGCCACGATCAGGCGGTCGGGATGCTGCTTGCGCACGGTCTTGACGGCAGCCATCATCGTCGCTCCGGTGGCCAGGCCGTCGTCGACCAGGATCACGATGCGCCGCTGCAGACGCAGCGGCAGCCTGCCCGCCCGATAGAGGGCGACCTGGCGGTCGATCTCGCGCAGTCCGCGATAGGCGACGGCGTCGACCAGCGTGGATTCGATGCCGAACATTGCGATCACTTCCGCCTTGGTCACGCACAATCCGCCTTCGGCGATGGCTCCCATCGCGAGTTCCTCGCGTCCCGGCACGCCGAGCTTGCGCACCGGTATCACGTCGAGCGGGAGCTCGAGCCTTTGGGCGACGGCGAATCCGACCGGAACGCCGCCGCGCGGCAACGCCAGCACCAGGCCGCCCGATTGACGGCTGTATTTTCCCAGCCGCCGCGCCAACAGGCGGCCGGCATGCATTCTGTTCTCGAAACGTTTCATGCCCAAATGCGCCGGCCCGGCCGGCGCCCCGTGTCAGAAAGTGACGTTACGCAGAGTCGGGGGAGGGAGAGGCTGTCTTTGGACTCTGTGTAACGTCGGACGGAAAATGATTAGACAGGCGGCGGCATGGATAGATCAACGTCCGGCTGTTCCGGCTCCTGCCCGAACGGCTTGAGCGGATGCAAGGCCGGCCCCTCGATGACGCTGCCGTCGTAGCGGAAGCGGCTGCCATGGCAGGGACAATCCCAGCTGCGTTCGGCGCGATTCCAGTGCACGATGCATTTGAGGTGCGTGCATACCGGCGACAAGGCATGCAGGCGGCCGGCATCGTCGCGATAGGCGGCCACGCGCTGGCCGTCGATCTCCACCAGGCCGCCCTCTCCCGGCGGCATGCCGGACAATGCCATGGCATCCGCGCTTTGCGTGTAGTCCTTGATATACCGTCCGGCGACGTTGAGATTCTCCTTCAGGAAATTCCGGGCCGACTTGACTGGCGTGAAGCGGCGCGGCGAATACAGCTCGGTGTAGGGATTCTTGCGGCCGCAGATTTCGTCGGCGATCATCCAGCCGGCCAGCGAACCGTAGGTCAGGCCGTCGGGACCGAAGCCGGTGGCCAGATACAGGCTGGAAGCCGTGCCGCTGCTGCCGATGTAAGGCAAGCCGTCGGCCGAGCGGTATTGCTGGGCCGACCAGCGGAAGACCTGCGCCGAGGCATCGAAACGCGCATCGAAGCGGCTTTGCAGATATTGCTCCAGCTTGCGGTAGCAGGTTTCCGGATGCGCCTCCTGGCCGGTCTTGTGCTTCTCGCCGATCATGAGCACATACGGTTTGCCGCCGATCTCGGCCAGCCGGGTCGAGGTCTTGTCTTCGCCGGCGCTCCAGAAAATACCGCTCGGCAATTCCTTGGCGCCCATCGGTATCGCGACCGCGTATTCGCGATAAGGGCCGAGTTCCGTCTGCAAGACATTGAAGCCCTTCGGCGTATGGGTGGCCATGACGATATGATCGGCCCGCACCGCATAGCCGATCGTGCGGACGATGCCGGCGTCGATATCGATGTCGACGACGGCGGAATGCTCGCAGATGCGGCATTGGGCCGACTGGATCGCCGCGGCCAGGCCGCGCACATAGAGGAAGGGATTGAACTGGGCCTGGTTGCGCACCACCAGCGCCCGCCGGATCATGTATGGCAAGGGCAGGTCGTTCGACAATTTGGCATCGAGCCCGGCGCCGCGCGCGGCCTGGTATTCGTGTTCGATCTGCGCCACTTCGTCCGGGAAACCGGCGATCGTGTAAAGCGTCCACGGTTCGCGCGTGAAATCGCAATGCAAGTCATGTTCGACGATATTGCGCTCGATCAGGTCGATGGCGAGCAGGCGCGAACGCACCACTTGCTCGACCACGTCGTCCCCCCATTTCTTGCCGAGATCGTACAGGCCGACGGCAACCGGCCCGTAGAGGTTGCCGGTCGACTGGCTGGAATTGCCGGAGCAGATTTCCTGCGCCTCCAGCACGGCGACGGTCCTGCCGGCGCGCACCAGTTGCGCGGCCGTCGTGATGCCGGTGATGCCGCCGCCGATGATCACGACGTCGACGCTCAAGTCGGCATCGAGCTGAGGAAAGGCGTCTGCGGCGGCAGTTGCCGCGGCGGCCCAGATCGGCATGCCGGGCGGATTCTCCGGCATTGCCGGCGCGGTCGGGAGCGGTTCGTCGTTCATGGTCGGTTCACGTATGGGTTGCGGCGCGGCGCACCGGTATCGGCACGTCCGGCAGGTAAAGCGACGCCGGGCGGCCGGTGTAGGAATACAGCGCCTTCTTGAGGGCCGGCGATGCCTGCGCGGCCCCGGTCTGGGGTTTGGGCGGCGAGTCGGGAGGCGAGTTCGGCAACGGCGGCGAGCGTTCGCAGGACAGCAGCGTCACGGCGATCGCCGCCAGCAACCAGGCCGTGTCGCGCCTGCCGCGCCGTCGCTGTTGTTTCCGTCCGCGCTGCTCCATGATGCCTCCTGTTCCGTGATGGCCGTCGTGTCCGCCGTTCGCTTCGCCGTCGGTGCAATCCGCATGCCTGCCCGTTCACGAGCGCGCCCGCTGCGGCACCGGCTTGCCGAGCGGCGCGCCGCGTCCATGCCGGTCCGCCTCGCCATGCTCGGCATGAATGCGCCGGAAATAGTCGACGGTGCGCTCCAGTCCGTCGTCGAGCCCGGTCTTCGGTTCCCAGCCGAACAAGCTTTTCGCGAGCGCGATGTCGGGACAGCGCTGCAGCGGATCGTCGCTCGGCAAGGGTTGGAACACGATGCGCGAGCGCGATTTCGTGATGGCCAGGACTTTCTCCGCCAGTTCCAGCATGGTCGATTCGACCGGGTTGCCGAGATTGACCGGTCCGCACACGTCGTCGGGGCTTTTCATGAGGCGGTCGATGCCATCGATCAAGTCGTCGACATAGCAGAACGAGCGCGTCTGCAAGCCGTTGCCGTAGATGGTGATCGGCTGCTCGCGCAACGCCTGCATGATGAAGTTCGACACGACGCGGCCGTCGTTCGGGTGCATGCGCGGCCCGTAGGTATTGAAGATGCGCGCGATCTTCACGCGCAGCCTGTGCTGGCGGCGGTAATCCATGAACAGCGTCTCGGCGCAGCGCTTGCCTTCGTCGTAGCACGAGCGCACGCCGATCGGATTGACATGCCCCCAATAGTCCTCGATCTGCGGATGGCAATGCGGATCGCCGTAGACTTCGGAGGTCGAAGCCTGGAATATCCGCGCCTTGAGGCGCTTGGCGAGGCCCAGCATGTTGATCGCGCCGTGCACGCTGGTCTTGGTCGTCTGCACAGGGTCGTTCTGGTAATGCACGGGCGAGGCCGGGCAGGCCAGGTTGTAGATTTCATCGACCTCGACGTAGAGCGGGAACGTCACGTCGTGGCGCAGCAGTTCGAACGCGGGGTGCTCGAACAAGTGGGCGATATTGCGTTTCCTGCCGGTATAGAAATTATCGACGCACAACACGTCGTGCCCTTGCGCGATGAGAAAGTCGCACAAGTGGGAACCGAGAAAGCCGGCGCCGCCGGTCACGAGTATGCGTTTGCTGTGCAAGTCTTTCATGTCGTCACGCTCCGGCGCGCGGTGCCGGAAACGGCCGGCTCTCGCCTCCCGGCCGCCGGCGTCGCCTCCATACTTGCTTCGATACCCGCCTCGAGCAATTCTTCGGCTTGCGCCATGACCATGTCGGCATCGATATTCAAGGCGCAGGGATGGCCGATCGGACAATCGCGGTACGCGCAGGGCCGGCAAAAGATCGGATGCGCCAGCACGCGATGGCGTTCGCGATCGAGCGGCGCCCAGCGCAAGGGATCCGATCCGCAGCAGACCACCACGCTCCGCACGCCCAGGGCCGCCGCCACGTGCGAGATGCCGGTATCGTTGCAGACGACGAGAGCGGCCTGCGCGACCAGGGCGCCGAGCGCGCCGAGGCTGGTCTTGCCGGCGAGGTTCAGGGCCGGCATGCGCATGCCGTCTTCGAGCGCGGCCGCCAGTTCGCGCTCGGCCTCGGTCGCGGTCAGGACGACGCGCAAGCCGCGCTGCGCGAGGCGGTCGGCCACCTGCGCGAAACGTTCCGGCGGCCAGCGGCGCGACGGCAGGCGCGCTCCCGGATGAATACAGACGTAGCTGCCCGGCGCCGGCGGATCGCCGCAGCTCCGCCGCAACGCCTCGTCGTCGGCGGCCGTCAACGGAAACTCGAGGGCCGCGTCCTGCGCCGGTATGCCGAGCGCCCGCAACAGCCGCAGGCCGCGCAGCACCTCATGTTCCACGTCCTGCCACACCAGGAAGCGCGCCCTGTCCGAGCCGTTCGGGCCGCCCGAGCCGATGCTGCCGGCGGCGCGGAAGCCGGCATGGCGTTTCGCGCCCAGCCGCGACAGCAGATCGTTGCTGACCGCGCCGTTGCCGTGCAGCTGGATCGCCAAGTCGAAATGGCGCTGCCGCGCGGCGTCGAGAAAATCGTCCAGCGACCGGCCATTGCCGGCGGCCGCGGTTTCCGGCATGCCCGGCACGGCGGGCAAGACCATCAGATCGTCGACATAACCGTGGAAGCGTTCCACGAATTCCGCAGCCCATGGCAAGCCGATCAAGGTGATGCGGGCGCGCGGATAGGCCATGCGCAGGGCGCGCAGCGCGGGCACGGCGCACAGCAGGTCGCCCAGGTGCAGCGCACGCAAGACGGCGATGCTGCGCAGGTTCTTCATAACTCTCTCTTCTCCAGGATGAAGGAACCGATCGCCAGGGCATCGACGGGCGTGGTCAGGTAGGACTCGACCGCGTCGCGCGGCGTGCAGACGATCGGTTCGCCGCGCGTGTTGAACGAGGTGTTGATCAGCACCGGCACGCCGGTCCGCGCCTGGAAGGCGCGCAGCAAGTCGTAGTACGGCGGATTCTGCTCGCGGCGGATGGTCTGCACGCGCGCGGTGCCGTCGACATGCCGCACCGCCGGAATGCGGTCGGCGCGGTCGGCCCGTACGTTGAAGATGAAAATCATGAACGGGGCCTCGTCGCAGCCCTCGAACCATTCAGCGGCCTCTTCCTCCAGCACCACCGGGGCGACCGGCCGGAAGTCCTCGCGGTCCTTGATCAGGTTCAGGTGCACCTGCATCGCCGGATCGATCGGGGAAGCGAGAATCGAACGGGCGCCGAGCGCGCGCGGGCCGAATTCCATGCGTCCCTGGAACCAGCCGAGCACCTTGTTCTGCGCCAGCAGTCCGGCGGCTTCCTGCGCGATATCCGACGCGCGCCGGTACGGCAGCTTGGCCTGGCGCAGGAAGGCCTCGATCTCGTCGTCGCCGTAGGACGGGCCGAGAAAGGCATGCTCCATCCGCCACGGCCGCGGCGCCTGGCGCGAGCGCCCGCCTTCCAGGCGATCGATCCAGAGCGCGGCGCCGAGGGCGGTGCCGGCATCGCCGGCGGCGGGCTGCACCCACACCCGCTTGAACGGTCCCTGATCGCGGATGCGGGCGTTCATCACGCAGTTCAGCGCGACGCCGCCGGCCATGCTGAGATTCTCGGCGCCGGTCTGCTCGTGCAGCCAGCCGGCCATCTTCAGCGCGACCTCTTCGAGCACCAATTGCAGCGAGCGCGCGACGTCCATATGCGGCTTGGCGAATTCATCGCCGCGCTTGCGCCCCGGCCCGAGCAGCTCTTCCCAATCGACGCGCTTGACGCGATATTCGCCGTCGCCCTTGTATTGCAGCACCTCGCGGAACAAGTCGGCATGCACCGGCTCGCCATAGGATGCCAGCGCCATCACCTTGTATTCGTCGGAGGAATGCAGGAAGCCGAGATACGCGGTGACCTCTTCGTACAACAGGCCGAGCGAATGCGGCAGGTTGATCTGCTTGAGGCGGCGGTAGGCGCCGTTCTCGAACATGCCGTAGCTGGTGGTCGCCGCCTCGCCGCGGCCATCCATCGTCAGCACCGCGCCGTCCTCGAACGGCGCGGCCAGGAAGGCGCTCGCCTCGTGGGCGAAATGATGGTCCAGGTAATGCCAGCGGAAAGGCCCGTCGTGGCGCACGCCGCGAAAGCCTTCCTGCAGGTGATGCGGCGCGCCGCTCGCCAGCTGGCGCGGCGCGTTGACGACATAGGACAGGAACAACGGGTCCCACGGCGACAGCCAGCCGGCGGCGGCATGGCGCGAAGGCTCCAGCGGCAGCGCGATGGTCGCGTCGGCGGCATGCTCGCCGAGCAAGAGCTTCGGATCGTAGGAATAGGCGACATGGTCGACATCCGCCAGCGCGATGCCGGCCTCCCGCAGGCAATAATCGATCGCATGGAACGGCAGCTGCCAGGTCGTGAAGGGCAGCGGCCGCTTGCCGTGCTTGACGCGCGTGAAGCGCTCTTCTTCGGCGGCGGCCACCACCTTGCCGTCTTGCACCAGGCAGGCGGCGCAATCGTGGTAGACGGCATTGATCCCCAATGTATACATGTCGCCCTTTCCCGTGCTTCCGCCCTGCGGCCGGTTGCCGCGGCGGGTCGCGCGCCTTCCAGCTATAGCAAGCAGCGTACCCGGGCCGCCGCGAAAAAATGTCGCGAGAACATGCACGGCGCCGAGGCAACTGCGATCGCGCCGGCGCCGCGTAATAAGTACAGGCCGATGTAAAAATTGAACGGACGCATGGCACGAAATGCCGGCCTGGGCATCGCTACGGCGGCCTTTCGCACCGGCACGTTTCGTGCAGAAACGGTTCTTTCCGTTTTCCAGGGAATCGTCATGCAGGAATGGCTGGAGTTCTTCGACCATCGTCAATGGCGGGACGTCGCGCAGCCCCTATGGCGCATTTCCCTGATCTGGCTCGCCGCGCTGCTGTTGCTGCGCTTCATGCACAAACTGATCGGTGTCATGCGGACCCATGTGGTCGACAAGGCGGGCCGCCGCTATGACCGCCGCCGTCTCGATACCCTGGCCAACGTCTTCCGGCGCGCGGCCACCGTCATCCTGCTGGCGCTGGCCGGCATGCTGACGCTCGACCAGGCCGGTATCGCGATCGCGCCGATACTCGCCACGGCGGGCGTCGCCGGCATCGCGATCGGATTCGGCGCGCAAAGCCTGGTCAAGGATTTCTTCACGGGATTCTTCCTGCTGCTGGAGAACCAGGTGTCGGAAGGCGACTTGATCGAAGCTGCCGGCAAGAGCGGCATCGTCGAGGAAGTGAACTTGCGCCATCTTCGTGTGCGCGACGACGACGGCAGCGTGCATTTCATTCCGAACGGCATCATCACGCTCGTGACCAACCGGAGCCGGGAATTCGCCTATGCGGTGATCGATGTCCAGGTAGGCCGCCGGCACGATCTGGAGCGGATCTGCGGCGCGCTGCGCGACACCGCGCAGGCGACGCGGGCGGACGCCGCTCTCGGTTCGAGCGTATTGGGCGAACTCGATATCGAAGGCGTGGAAAAGCTGGAGGACGCTTCCATGACCATCCGCTGCAGGCTCAAGGTGCTGCCGTTGCAGCAGGCGCGTGTGCGGCGCGCGTTTCTGGCCCGCATCAAGAACGCGCTCGATAGTCTCGAGACTTGACATGGGCACGGATGTTGCCTCGCTTCGGAGTACCTCTTTTCCACTTTATCGTTCTGATAGGAGGAATCAAAATGGCGACTACTGATATCGGCCGGGAAGAATACGAAGATCCCGTGCCGACGATACATGCAACGACGGCGCGGCGTTCGCTCCTGCCGCAGATCCGCTGGGGTGCGGTGCTGGCCGGCGTCGCGGTCGGGGTTTCGGTGCATCTCGTGCTGGCGCTGCTGGGCCTGGCCACCGGCTTGTCGACGCTCGACGTAGGCCAGGGCGAGCGTCCCGGCGCCACCGGTCCGCTGTTGTGGGCAGGACTGTCCATGCTGATCGCCGCGTTCATCGGCGGTTATGTTACGGCGCGCATGTCGGGCTTCAAGCGCAAGAGCGACGGCGTGCTGCACGGCGCCGTTTCCTGGGCCGTGACCACCCTGCTGTTCGCGACGCTGGCGACCTCGATCGGCGGTTCCCTGCTGTCCGGCGTCTTCGGCAGCGTGACGCCGGCGGCCGCCAATGCCGCCGCGCAAGGCGGCACCTCGCCGGTCATATCCATGCTGCGCCAGCAACTCGGCGTGAATATCGACATGGCGACGCTGCAACGCGTGCAGCGCGATGTGCAAGCCGGCCGGCGCGACGATGCAATCAGTACCCTGAGCGGCGCGGGCGTGGATCGCGAACGCGCCACGACGCTGATCGACCAGGCCTTGATCGCTTCCGGTTCGCCGGAACAGGCCGCTCCGCAAAGCCGCGCGGCGGCCGATGAAGCGGTCGGCAGCGTCGGTACCGCAGCCTGGCTGGTGTTCCTGGCCGTGGCCTTGTCGCTGGCGATCGGCGTCGGCGGCGGCGTGCTCGGCGCGGCCGGTTCCCGCCGTACTGCCTGGGCATCGTCTGGCGTGGCGCCGGCTTGAGATGCCATGCGCCTCTTAGAGGGAAAGGACGTGGGAAATCTGAACCGATCCGTTCCGTCCAAGGCAGGCGGGACCCGGTTTTACCGGATCTTCGCCTGCGATTCGATCGCGACGGAGTTATTGCAGGGATGCCCGGTCGTGACGGCTGAGGGGCGGCGCATCGGTACCGTCGATGCGCTGCTGATCGACCGCAAGACGCGCCAGCTGCGTTACGTCATCCTCGAGGAAAAGACGAACCGCGCGCCGAGGACGGCGGCGATCGCAATCCCGTGGCAAGCCTTGTATTTCGATTCGGCGATGGCGCGGCTGGTGTTTTATACCTACAGTTGAAGCCGGTCGATGCCGCGAAGCGGCAGCCGCCGACATCACGCGACTTTGGGCAAATCGAACCACAGCACTTCGGATTCTTCCGTGCCGCCGCGCAGCGAAAGATCGCTTGCTTCGGTCAGCGGCAACGCATCGCCGCTGTCGAGGCGCGCTTCCTGGCCGGACGCGGCCCGTATGTCGATGCTGCCGCGCACGACGTGCAGGTAAGCGCTGCGCGCGGCATCGCCTGCGATTTCCAGCACGGTGCCGGCGGGCAGGATCGCCATGCGCAGAAACGCATCCTGGTTGAGCGGCAAAGCGCCGTCGCGCCCTTCCGGCGCCGCAATCGTCTGCCAGCGGGCGATACGTCCGGATGCCGGAAAGCTGCCTTGGACGATACCCGGCGGCAGCCCGCGTCGCGCCGGCGTGAACCAGATCTGCAGGTGATGATCGATCGTCGTCATCGAGGCGTTCATCTGGCTGTGTTCGATCCCGGAGCCGGCGGTCATCTTCTGCGCTTCGCCGGGCCGGACGATAACGCGATTCCCAAGGCTGTCGCGATGCTCGATCGGCGCAGACAAAGGAATCATGAGGATTTCGAGGTCGCGGTGCGGATGCATGCCGAAACCGGTGCCCGGCTGGATCAGGTCTTCGTTCAAGGCGCGCAGCACGCCGAAATGGTGGCGCTCCGGATGCGAATACGGGCCGAAGGAAAAGCTGAATTTCGCGTCCAGCCAATCATTCTTCATGCTGCCGCGCGTATGCGATTTCCGAACGTCGAGTTGCATGGCGATTCCTTTCCGTCGATGGTTTCAGGAGGCGCGTTGGTGCGCCGAGGCGGGAATTGTCCGGGAACGCAGCACGAGTGCGAAGCCGAGCGCGATCAGGAACACGGCCGGCGCGATTTGCCAGGGCAAACGTTCGCCGAACAGGATGGCGCCGGCCAGCACGCCGGTTAACGTCATCGCATAGCCGAGGAAGCTGAAGGTCACCGGTTCGGCGCGTCTTTGCAGCGCGAAGTACAACAGATAGCCGCCGATCTGGATCAGCATTTGAAGGGCAACGCAGGCCCATCCCAGGAACGTGATGAACACAATACCGTGGCCGGCGACGAGATCGACCGGCAGCAGGACGGCGGCGGATCCGAGCAGCATCGCCGCGCCCAGCCATTCGTTGGCGGCTGCGCGCGGCAGATGCATGGCGCGATAGACGTTGCCGGCACCGACGAAGGCGGGAATCGCGAATATCAAGAGAAGTGTGGCCGGCGAAACGTCGCCGATCTGGAAGCGCGCCAGGGTCAGGAGGCCGGCGCCGGCCAAGCCCAACAGCACGGCTGCGGCGCGCCTCGTTTGCCAGCGCTCCAAGCCCGCCAGCAAGCCGATGAGTAACGTGAATACCGGCGGCAACGTATAGGCCAGCGCGCTGAAGCCGGCGCCGGCCTGCACCGACAACTGGTAGGTGGCCGTCAGCGGCAACGCCTGACCCAGCAGGCCGGCGATGATCCCGAAGCGTGCCAGCTGGCCGCGCTGTTCCCGGGATCGCGGCATGCCGTTGCGCCAATAGGCAATCGACGCGAGCGCAATGCCCGCGAACAAGGTCGGCCACAGGGCGAAAGACAGTGGCGCGACTCCGTGTGCATAGGCGACGCGCGCGAGCGGCATGCCCGCACCCAGGCACGCACCTGTGGCCAGCAACAACATCCAGTTCGGCAGGGGTTTCACGATGCGCTCCTCTTGGCAGATTTCGTGGAAAGCAGTCTATTCATGAAAAATCATCATGTATATACTTTAAAAAGACTTTCATTGATGACTAATTGGAATCAATATGCATTTACCCAACCTCACTGCCATCCAAGCCTTCCGGCGCGTGGTGGAGACGCGCTCGTTCGCCCATGCCGGCGCGGATCTCGGCATGACGGGCAGCGCCGTCAGCAAGCTGGTGGCAAGGCTGGAAGCCGATCTCGGCACACGCTTGCTGATGCGCACGACGCGCGTGGTCAACATCACCGAGGCGGGCAATATGTTCTACGAGAGCGCCTTGCGCATTCTCAACGAAATGGTCGCGGCGCAAGAGCAGTTGGCGAGCAAGACGGCGGGCCTGTGCGGCAGCCTGCGCATGTCGGTGCCGAGTTCCTTCGCCTTGATGTGCCTCTCTCCTCGCCTGCCGCGCTTTCTGGATGCCTATCCGGAGCTGGCGCTCGATCTTGCGCTCAACGATCGATTCGTCGATCTTGTCCAGGAAGGCTTCGACGGCGCGATCCGCATCGCGACCGGCATGCCCGATTCGACGCTGGTCGCAAAGCCGCTCGGCACGGCGCCGCGGGTAACGGTCGCGTCGCCCCGTTATCTCGAAAGTGCGCCGCCGCTCGACCATCCCCGCCGATTGAGCGAACACCGCTGCCTGATCTATTCGCTCTCGATGTCGCAAAATACCTGGACTTATGCCGAGGCCGGCAGCCCGGTCGCGGTGGAGGTGAGCGGCAAGCTGCGCATCAACAACAGCGTGATGCTGCGCTCCGCGCTGACAGCCGGCCGTGGCGTGGCATTGACCCCGCGCTTCGTGGTCGCCGACTTGCTGGCGAGCGGAGAGTTGATGGAAGTACTGGAGGACTACGCTCCGCCGCCGCACACGGTCTACGGCGTGGTCACGCACCAGAAGTATCTGCCGCGCAAAGTGGCGGCATTCTTCGAATTCGTCAAGGAATGTCTATAGAGCCTTTCCGCTCCGGAATTCGCATTGACCAGGCTACCGGCAACGTTTTCCCTTCGAACCGCGTTTCCATGCGGGCGGATTTCAACAGCCCGCTAGCGTACGGGGAGGAACAGGCTCTTCCCGCGCTCCTTTTCGATCCCGGCTTTCGCCAGCGCGCGCAAGCACATCGCCACCGCGCCGGCGAACGCTTCGTCATACCAGGGCTGCGCGCCGCTGGCGCTGACGACGATGCCGTCGACCACGACGCTGCCCCACAGCACCGTGTCCTTGGCGGTCAGCAAATACGGCCGCAGCTCTTGCACCATGTGGCCGTCCATGCCGGTGCGCCATGCCACGCGCGCCTTGGCGCGCGCGAATTCGCCGTAATCGGCATCCCAGCGGTCGCGGTCGCCGATCGCGTGCTCGTAGAGAATGGCGTCGCGAAACGTGGCGTTGGAGGGATTCAGCGCCGGATCCATCACGACGATGTAAAGGAAGCCGCTGCCGCAGATCTCGCTATCCTTCATCGCTTCGGTAATCATCGGCAAACTCATCCTGACCGCCCGCTCGGCGCAGCCGCGGTCGATAAAGAAACTTCCGGACGAATCCATGGCGTCTCCTTGAATGTGGATATGGGGTCATTATTCGCCGGCACCCGGCCCGCGCCTTGTGTTATGTCGTCGCCGCGTCGCGTCGGATTTGCTAACCGGTCACGAAGCGGAACGCTTCGTTCCAATCGCGGACGAAGCGCCCGATATCGAAACGCTCCAGCGCCCGCCGCCGCGCGCCCTGCCCCAGCTTGCGCGCCAGCGCGGGATCGCGCAGCAATTCCCGCATCCGTTCGGTCAGCGCGGCGACGTCGGTGCCGACGTAACCGGAGACATCGTTGTCGATCACGGTCGCCATCTCGGTCGTCGCCAGGCCGACGATCGGCAGCCCGGTCATCATGGCCTCGATGACGGCCAATCCCAGGCTGGTATAGCGGATCGGGTTGAAGAAAAAGCGATAGCGCGCCATGAAGCGCGGCAGCCGGGCGTGCAACACTTCGCCGAGGCCGTCCAGCTCCTCGGCGCCCATCCCGACCAGGTCGAGCAGCACGCGCTCGCGGACTTGCCGGAACACGTCGCCGCCCAAGCGCCGGCCGCGCCGCGCCAGATGGTTGACCACCACGATGCCGCGTTCGAGTTCGCCGCCGTACTCGACGCCGCGCGGCGCGATCACGCCATGCTCGATCACGCGTGTCGCCAGGCCGTGGTTGTCCCACATCAATTCGTTGAAGGCAGTGACGTGCACCAGCAGCACGTCCTGGTCGTCGACAGGATGCCGCATGTCGGTCGGGTGCTCGCGCGGCGTGTCGTGTTCGAGATAGATGCGCGGCAGCTTGCGCTGCGCCGCGCTCAGGTAGAGGTGCTGGTCTTCCAGGTATTGAAGATCGTCCTGGAACAGGATGCAATCGAATTCCTCATCGCGCGCCCGCTCGACCGGCAAGTCGATGACATTGCCGCCCCACGGCAGGTGGCCGCAGCGTCCGCCGTAGCCGGGCGGCCGCTCCGGCTTGGACAGCACGTAGAAGTCGTGCGGCGCCTGGCTGAGGTAATACAGGTAGCTGCCGTGGGTATGCCAGGTCAGTATCTTCAGGCGCGGCATCAGAAGGTCCCCTTGTAAACGGCGCAACCGCGGCAGATTTCCGGCGGCTCGGCGGAATCGAGCCGGTCGCGGAAGTCTTGATAGGCGTCGTTGTTCCACACCGTCGCAACGCCTTCGCTCGCCACGTTGCCGAAATTGATCCGGTCCGGCGTCGCGACCATGCAGCACGGCATCGCATGGCCGTCATAGCTGATGTAGGCGCCGCGCCAGGGCCAGTCGCAGCGCTGGCGGCCCGGCGTGCCGGCCGGATGGCCGCGCGGCTTCACGTTGGGCAGGCGCAAGGCGACGCCGAAGCGCGCGGCCATGGCGCGCGCTTCGCCGAAATACCAGTCGACGCGCTCCGGGTCTTCGTGCATCAAGGTCTGGCCATCTATGAATTCGCGCATCGATGCGTAGCGCGGCGGCAGGCTCGATTCGCCGAAGTCATGGCAAAGATGCTGGACCGACAGCGACTTGATGCCTTCCTTGTGCGCCAGCCTGACCAATGCCGGCAATTCCGCGAGATTGGCGCGCATGACGACGCACACCAGCCGGATCTCGGGCAGGCTGCTTTCCCGGCGCTCCTTGGCGCGCGTCAAGCGGCGCAGATTGCGCAATACCTTGGAGAAATGGGCGCGCGTGCGGATCGACTCATAGACCGGCGCGCTCGCGCCGTCGAGCGAGACTTGGATCGTGCGCAGACCGCTGGCGACGCATTCCTCGGCCCGCTCCTCGCTCAGGATGGTGAGATTGGTGTTGGTCGAGACTCGGATGCCGCGCTGCGCCGCATAGCGCACCATGTCGAAGAAATACAGATGCATCAGGGGCTCGCCCAGGCCTTGCAGATGCAGCTCGGTCAAGCCGGGGAACTGGTCGAGGATGCGGCAGAAGTCCGCATAGGCGATGAACGCCGGCGGTTGCCCGGGCGCGCCGTCGGGTCGGAATTGGATCGGACACATGCGGCAGCGCAGATTGCATTGTCCGACCGGCTCGATTTGCACGAAGCTGGGCAGGTCCATGCGAAGCTCAAATGAAGGCCGCACGGAATCTGAGCATGCCGACGATGCGCCAGAACACCGCGAGCGGTGGAATCAAGGCCGAGGTGACCAGCATTTCGAGGACATGCAGCGGCGTCTTCGCCGTATCGCGCAGCCGGGCCGCGCAAAAACGGCCGGTCAGCGTCAGCCAGACGGCGCCGCCCAGCGCCGCCATGACCGGCTTGCCAGCCGCGATCCCGGTCAGCAAGGTCAGCAAGGCCAGCACGATGAGGTAGTAATCCCAGCGCGGCGCGGCGCGGATCTTGCGCCGGTACAGCGTCGGATGTTTCTTGAACAGCAAGGCGTCGAACAATATTTTTTTCTGCTGGCGCAGGCTCACGCCCCAGTGCGCGGGCCGGATCGGATGCACGATCACCGCGCCAGGGACGTGGGCGACGCGGGCGTCGATGTCGAGCAGGCTGAAATAGAGGTCGGCATCCTCGCGCCAGGCGAAGCGGAAGCGCTCGTCGAAGCCGCCGAGCCGTTCCAGGATCGCCCGGCGGCAGAAACAGTTGGCCGTCACGAATTCCGCGCGTTCGAGACCCTTGGCGTCGAGCTCGTAGTCGGTCGGCACGCGATGCAGGGGCATGACGATCCGGCCCCAAACCGCATCGACCTCGCCCCCGGCAAAGGCTTGCACGCCTTTTTCCAGCCAATCGGTGCGCGCCACGGTATCGTCGTCGGTGAAAGCGATGATCGGCCCGCGCGCCATGCGCCAGCCGCGATTGCGCGCCGCCGCCGGACCATGCGGGCCGGGCGACGGCAGATAGGAAATCCGCGGGCCTGAGCGCGCAGCATGCTTGGCCCATTCGATCACCACGTCGCGCGTGCCGATACTGGGCCGATCGTCCACCACGATGATCTCGAAACGCGCCGGGTCGAAGCGCTGCAAGACCAATGCCGCGAGACAACGGCCGAGCAATTGCGGCCGGCCGCAGGTCGGAATGACGATCGAGACGGCGATCTGCTCCGTCGTTTGCCGGGCATCGCCCTCCGTCCTGTTGTCGTTGGCCGGACGGACAAAGGAAGAATCCCCTGCCGGACTGGAATTATTACGAGTTTTTGTAAAGGCGACGACTTTTTGCATGACGCTTGTCCCTTCGTGGCCAGTGCGTGATACCGTATGAAACCGCCATCTCCCGCAGCGGCGGTCTTGCAGCCGTGACGCCGGGAAACGAAGGACGGTCATGCAAATCCTGTGCCATTGGCGCCGCGCATGTCACCCCGTCCGCTCCAGCTTCTCTTCCTGCTGCTGCAAGCGCCACAGCTGCGCATAAGCGCCGCCGATCAGCAACAGCCGCTTGTGCGTGCCGCGCTCGACGATGCGCCCCTTGTCGAGCACGATGATTTCGCTGGCGCCGACCACGGTCGATAGCCGGTGCGCGATCACCAGCGTCGTGCGGTTCCTGGCGAGACGATCGAGTTCTTCCTGGATCGCGCGCTCGGCGCGCGAATCGAGCGCCGAAGTGGCCTCGTCGAAGATCAGGACCGGCGGATTCTTGAGGATGGCGCGCGCCATCGCGATGCGCTGCTTCTCGCCGCCCGACAATTTCACACCGCGTTCGCCGACCTCGGTCTCGTATTGCCGCGGCAGCGATTCGATCAACTGCCCGATATGCGCGGCATGCGCGGCGGCGGCGATCTGCTGCGGCGTCGCGCCGATGTTGCCGTAGCCGATGTTGTAACCGATCGTGTCGTTGAACAGCACGGTATCCTGCGGCACCACGCCGATCGCGCGGCGCAGGCTGCGGCTGCTGACGCTGCGGATGTCCTGGCCGTCGATCAGGATGCGGCCGGCGTCGGGATCGTAGAAACGCAGCAGCAGGCGCGCCAGCGTCGACTTGCCGGAGCCGCTGCCGCCGACCACCGCGACGGTGCCGCCGGGGGGAATGCGGAAACTGATGCCATGCAGTATCGGCCGCGCCGGATCGTAGCTGAAGTGCACATTCTCGAAGACGATTTCCGCCTGCCCCAGCTTCAGCTCCGGCAATCCGGGCGGTTCTTCCACATCCGGCTTTTCGCGCAACAGCTGGAACAGCTTCTCGGTATTGACCAGAGCGTCGCGCGCCTCGCGGAACACGAAGCCGAGCGTGTTGAGCGGCAAGCACACCTGCAATACATAAGCGTTGATCAGGACCAGGTCGCCCACCGTCATGTTCTGGCGGAACACCGCCGAGCCGGCCAACAGCATGATGGAGGCGACGCCGCAGGCGATGATGGCGCTTTGGCCGATGTGCAGCACGAACAGCGCTTTCTGATTGGAAAACACCGCGTCCGCCCAGCGTTGCATGATGGCGCGGAAGCGCGATGTCTCAAGCGCTTCGTTGGCGAAACTCTTTACCGTCTCGTAGTTGATGAGGCTGTCGGCCAGCCTGCCCTTGGCATCGGTGTCGAGTTTGTTGACGCGCCGCTGGTAGATCGTGCGGCGCGAGGTGAACACCACGGTAAAAGCGGCGTAGATGACGAAGGTGACCGCGATGATCGCGGTATACCAGTCGCTGTAGCGGGCGCTGATGATGGCGAGCACCATCCCGATCTCCACAAGCGTCGGCACCAGCGTGAACAGGCCGGCGCCGAGCAGGAAGGCGATGCCGTTGGTGCCGCGTTCGATATCGGGCAGCAAGCCGCCGAGCCTGCGCTGCGCGTGGAAGCGCGCGCCGAGCGCATGCAAATGATCGAAGATGCGCAGCGTATAGGAAGCGACCGCGCCCTGGGTCACGCGGGCGAACAGCAGGTCGCGCAGTTCGTTGAACAGCGTGCTCGAGAAACGCAGGATCGCGTATCCGGCCAGCAGGTAGACCGGCAAGGCCTGCAACAGTTCGGGCCGCGACAGCTCGTCGACGATGCGCTTGAGCACGAGCGGCACCATCACCGTGGCGACCTTGGCGGCGATCAGGAACAGGAGCGCGCCGCACACTCGCCAGCGATAAGCGGAAATCACGTGCCAAATGGTCGCAAGACCTTTGTCCTGCGCCATGCTCCGCTGCGGAATTTTGATCATGATCACCGCTCGAAAAGTCTTGCAGCTTTGACGGCGGCCCGACGACGAAGTTGCTCCCGGCAGAATCAACGAAATTTTTGCGAAAGGCGAGAACCTCGCACTGCAGCATGATCAAAGATCGTGAAGTCTGTGATGAAAACCTAGGAGAAGAAAGGAGTTGCATGATGGCAAAGTTGGAAAAAACCGTTGAAGTCAATGTCCCTGTCAGAACCGCCTACAACCAGATGACACAGTTCGAGCAATATCCGCGCTTCATGGAAGGCGTGCAGGAAGTCAGGCAGATCGACGACACGCATCTGCATTGGCATGCGAAATCCGACGGCCAGGATCGCAAATGGGACGCCGAGATCACCGAACAGCAGCCTGACAAGGTGATCGCCTGGCGCAACGTGAGCGGTAAGAAGAATTCCGGACGCGTCGAATTCCAGCCGGTCGGCAAGGACAAGACAAAGATCATCCTCACCATGGAATACGAACCCGAAGAAGCGGGGGCGCAAGGCAAGGATGCCGTCAAGCTGGTCGAGCAACGCACGGAACAGGATCTGTCGCGCTTCAAGAAGCTAATCGAGACCCAGGGCCAGGAAAGCGGCGCATGGCGCGGCGAAGTCCAGGGCGGGCAGGTCCAAGGACAAGGCGCAACCCAGTACGGCGGGCAATACGGCGCTCAGCAGCAGCAGCAGCGCGGTGGTCAACAGGCGCAAGGCGGCGACGGCGGCCGGCAGGCCGGCGGCGCGTTGCAGCAGCCGTTCCAAGCCGAGTGGTTCCCGCGCATGTCGGAGGTCTGGGAAGAGCCGTTCGTGGTCATGCGCAAGATGAGCCAGGAAATGGATCATTTCTTCGAGCGCGTGATCGGTCGTCCGCTCGGCATGCCGCGCTGGGCGCAGACCGGCCGCAACTGGACGCCGCAGGTGGAAGTGGCGCAACGCGAGAGCCAGGTGGTGGTATGCGCCGACCTGCCGGGCATCAAGCCGGAAGACGTGCATATCGAGGTGCGCCACGACAAGCTGACGATCGAAGGCGAGCGGCACGAGGAAAGGCAGTGGCAGCAGCAGGAGTTCCGCCGCAGCGAGCGCATCTACGGCCATTTCTATCGCGAAATCCCATTGCCGGAAGGCGTCGATCCCGATGCGGCGGCGGCCTCGATGCATGACGGCGTTCTGGAAATCACGGTGCCGGTGGTTCCGGAAAAGCGGCATGGACGCCGGCTGGATATCCGGTCTCCCCGATAAGTTCGCGGCGCGGTCATCCCCGCGCCGTTTTTTTATCCGCCGCGGCCGCAAGGGGGGAGTTTTTACATCGCTTGGAAGTTCTTAGAGCCTGTTCAGTATCGGTTTGGCACGTACGTCTCCGCTCTCGCCGTTCCAAACGTCAAGTAATGGCCGCGCGCCCTCCGCTTCCTGTCCGAAGCGGAGGGGGCGCACCTCGCGGCCGGCTTTCGATGCCGGGTATGCCCCTTGCTAGGCATGGCTTTGACTTCTCCTGGGTTCCCGAACAACATACCAACCCCCGGATATCCCATGCGAAAAATTGCCCTGATCAGCGAACATGCGTCTCCCCTGGCCTTGATCGGCGGAGTGGACAGCGGCGGCCAGAATGTCTATGTCGCCCATCTCGCCAAGCAGTTCGCCATGCTCGGTCATCACGTCGACGTCTTCACTCGGCGCGACGCGCCGGATCAGGACTTGATCATCGATTGGCTGCCGAACGTGCGGGTCATCAACGTTCCGGCAGGACCGGCGCATTTCATCCCCAAGGAAGCGATGCTTCCCTGCATGGATGAATTCAGCCGTTTCATGATCCGCTTCGCGCGCCGCGAAGGGACCCGATACGATCTCGTGCATGCGAATTTCTTCATGTCCGGCATCGCCGCGCAGCGCTTCAAGCGCGCCACCGGCACGCCGTTCGTCATCACCTTCCACGCGCTCGGCCGCGTGCGCCGCTTGTGCCAAGGGCAGGCCGACGGCTTTCCGGACGTGCGCTTCGCGATCGAGGAAAGCCTGATGCGCGACGCCGACCGCATCATCGCCGAATGCGAACAGGATCGTATCGACATGGAACAGCTCTACGGCGCGGACGGCGAGCGCATCGAAATCGTTCCCTGCGGTTTCGATTCGGAGGAATTCTGGCCGGTCACGAACGCGCGCGACATCCTGCGTTTGCCGAAAGCCGATCCGGAAGAAGATGCCAAGGCGGAATTCATCGTGCTGCAACTCGGCCGTATCGTGCCGCGCAAGGGCATCGATACCGTGATCGAAGCAGTCGCCCTGCTGACCCGGCAATACGGCATTCCCGCGCGGCTGCTGGTGGTCGGCGGCAACACCCCGCAGCCCGATCCCGGCGCCACGCCCGAACTGGCGCGCCTGATGGCTTGCGCGCACGCGCTCGGCATCGGCGATGCGGTTCAATTCACGGGCCAGCGGCCGCGCGCCGAATTGCGCTACTACTACAGCGCGGCCGACGTCTTCGTCACGACGCCCTGGTATGAGCCGTTCGGCATCACGCCGGTCGAGGCGATGGCGTGCGGCACGCCCGTGGTCGGCGCCGCCGTCGGCGGCATCAAGACCACCGTGCAGGACGGACACACCGGCTACCTGGTGCCGCCGAAGAACCCGCACGCGCTGGCCGAACGCCTGGCCTGGCTCTATCACCATCCGCAAATCGCGCAACGCCTGGGCTGGGCCGGCATGCATCGCGCCTATCGTCATTTCACGTGGCGCAAGGTAGCGGCGCAAATCGCCGAAGTCTATGAAAGCGCGATCGACGGTTCGCCGCCGTACGCGGTACCGCCGGGCATGGTGCGCGCCGGCAGCGCGCAACTCGCGACCGGCGCATGAGGCGGCTCAAGGCCGAGCCTGAGCCCGCTCAATGAGACTGCCGCCCCGCGGGTCTAAGCTCGAATCTCGTTCGCACCAAGCGGGAGCGTATCTTGGAAGATACCCAGGTTTCCGGCGCCGATGATTCCGGCGCGCAGGCGTCCGGCAGCGCGATGCCCGGCATGGATGCCTTCGGCCCGATCGGCGCGGCGACCGGACTGGCCGGCAAGACGGTGCTCGTCACCGGCGGCGGCGGCGGACTCGGAGCTGCGTTATGCCGCACGCTGGCAGCGGCCGGCGCCAGCGTCATGATCGGCGACCGCGACCGCGAGAACGCCTATGCCCTGGCGGAAACGCTGCGCAACGCCAATGCGTCCGCGCAGGCGATGGAATTCGACGTCGGCGATCCGCGTTCGGCCGAACGCGCCGTGGCCAGCACCGTCGAAGTCTTCGGCGGGATCGACGTCCTGATCAACAATGCGGGCACCGACGTCACCTGTCCTCTCGAGGATTTGTCGTACGAGCAATGGGACCGCGTGGTCCACACCAATCTTTACGGCCCCTTCCTGATGTCGAAATTCGCCGCGCCGCTCATGAAGAAGCAAGGGCGCGGCCATATCGTCAACATCGCCTCCACCGCATCCAAGCGCGCCTGGCCGAACGCCGCCGCCTACCATGCGAGCAAATGGGGACTGCTCGGCCTGTCGCATGCGCTGCATGCCGAGCTGCGCCCGCACAACATCAAGGTTACGGCGGTTATCGCGGGCGGCATGCGCACGCCCTTCCTGCTCGATCGTTTTCCCGACATCGACATCGCCACCCTGCAGGATCCGATGAACGTGGCGCGCGCGGTGCTGGGCGCGCTGCAGTTGCCGGACGAGACCGTGATCCCGGAATTGATGGTGCTGCCGATGCGCGAAACCTCCTGGCCTTGAATCCCTGGAGCTCTTCATGCGCGCGGCTTTTCTCGACAAGGACGGCACGCTGGTGAAAGACGTTCCCTACAACGTCGACCCGTCTCGCGTCGCGCTGTGCCCGGGCGTGATCGAAGGATTGCGCCTGCTGCAGCGGCGCGGCTATGCGCTGATCGTGGTGTCGAACCAGCCCGGCATCGCCCAGGGGTACTTCGGCGAAGAGGACTTGCTCGGCCTCGAACGCCACCTTGACCGCGTCTTGCGCGGCCACGGCATCGCCCTGGACGGCTTCTATCATTGCCCGCACAGCCCGCATGGCCGCGTTGCGCGTTACGCGACCTTGTGCACCTGCCGCAAGCCGATGCCGGGCATGCTGCTGCGGGCGGCGCGCGAACACGGCGTCGATTGCGGCCGCTCGTGGATGATCGGCGACATTCTCAACGACGTCGAAGCGGGCCGCCGCGCCGGCTGCCGGACCGTATTGATCGACTGCGGCAACGAAACCGAATGGGAATGGTCGGCGCTGCGTTCGCCCGATGTCATTGTCAGGGACTTCCATGCGGCGGCCAAGGCGATCGTACAGCAGGACGACGGCCGCGTCGCGCGGCCGGAAGAAGCGATGCGGAAATGAACGACTGGTCGCGCTTGCGCAATCTCCTTTGCGTGCGTCTCGACAACATGGGCGACGTCTTGATGACGACGCCCGCCTTGCGCGCGCTCAAGCACACGCTGCCCGGATGCCGGCTGACGCTGCTGGCTTCCGCCGCCGGCGCGGCATGCGCACGCTTCGTTCCGGAGTTGGACGACATCGTCCCCTATGCGCCGCCGTGGATGAAGAGCACCGAACGCAGCGACGCCGACCTCGACCTGGCCATGGCGCACGAATTGCGCGCGCGCCGCTTCGACGGCGCCGTGATCTTCACCGCCTACAGCCAGAGCCCGCTGCCTGCGGCGATGCTGTGCCATCTCGCGCACATCCCGCTGCGCCTGGCGCATTGCCGCGAAAACCCCTATCGTCTGCTGACCGACTGGATCGCCGAGCCGGAGCCGCAGCAAACCCTGCGCCACGAAGTGCGCCGCCAGCTCGACCTGGTCGCCGCGATCGGCTGCGCCACCAACGACGAACGCCTCTCGTTCAACGTGCCGCATGCCGATGCGGCATGGGCGCGGCGCCATCTGCAGGCGGCCGGCATCGATTTGAACCGGACCTGGCTGCTGCTGCACCCGGGCGCCTCCGCGCCGTCGCGGCGCTATCCGCCGCAGCATTGGTGCGAGACGGCGAACCGGCTGGCGTCGGCGCTGCGCTGTCCGCTGGTGTTTACCGGCGACGCCGGCGAGATCGCGCTGGTCGAGGCGATACGCGGCGGACTCGCGCATCCCTCGTATTCGCTGGCGGGCAAGCTCGATCTCGGCAAGTTCGCCGCCGTGCTGGCCCAAGCGCCGGCGCTGATCTCCAACAATACCGGCCCGGTGCATCTGGCGGCCGCCGTCGGCACGCCGGTCGTCGATCTGTATGCCTTGACCAATCCGCAGCACACGCCGTGGCAGGTTCCGAACCGCGTGCTCTATCACGACGTCCCTTGCAGCCCCTGCTACAAGAGTATCTGCCCCCAGGGGCATCACGACTGCATGGTCAAGATCGCGCCGGCGCGCGTGGTCCAGGAAACCATCGACCTGCTCCAGGATGCCTATTGGGACGGCTTCGACGGCAGAAAGCACTGGCGGCGCTATTCGCGCGCGGACGATCGCGTGCTGCGCTTCACGCCGCAGCGGAACGACGCCCGGCGCGACGGCGGCGGAACGCTCGAACCGCTGACCCCGATCGTGATCAGCGCGCCGGGAACGGCGGGCGGCGCGTCGCACGGAAGCGGCAAGAGCCGGCTGCGCCGCGGGCGCTAGGGCGCCTCACAGCCAGTACTCCCACAAGCGCGCCAGCCTCTCCTTGATGCGCGCGAGCGGACCGCGCCGCTCCCACGACGGCAGGTCGATCGCCACCGACGACTCGAGATCGGCGCGGAACATCCGTTGCATCTGCTGCGCGAAATCGCTGCCGAGCACGACGACATTCAATTCGTTGTTGTGCAGGAAGCTGCGCAAGTCGATGTTGCTCGATCCGACCGTCGACCACACGCCGTCGATCACGACGGTCTTGGCATGCAGCAGCGCGTCGCGCCGTTCGTGGATCCTGACGCCGGCGCGCAACAGTTCGCCGTAATAGGAGCGTCCCGCGTGGAAGGTGATGGCGTAATCGGAAAAGCCGGGCAGCAGCAGTCTGACGTCGACGCCGCGGCGCGCGGCCCGCTTCAGCGCTTCCAGCGTCTGCCGGTCCGGCACGAAATACGCCATCGTGATGTAGACGCTGTGTTCCGCCTGGGATATCGCCGACAGCAGGTTGAGGTAGATCAGGTTGAGCGCCGTCTCCGGGCCGCTGCCGATGGTTTGCACGACGGTATTGCCCGCGCGCGCCAACGGCGGATAGTAATGCCGGTTCGCAAGCGGAGCGCAATTCTGCCGCTTCCAGGTATCGAGGAACAGGCGCTGGAAGTCGCGCACCGCCGGACCGCGCACCTCGATGTGCGTATCGCGCCAGCTTTCGAAGCGCTTCGCCTCGCGCCGCTTGCCGAAGATCGCGCTCGAATAGACGCGGCTGATGTTGATGCCGCCGGCAAATCCGGTCTTGCCGTCGACCACCAGCAATTTGCGGTGGTCGCGGTTGTTCAGGGCAAGCAGCCTGCCCTTGACCGGATTGACCGGATTGAATTCGCACACCTTGATGCCGTGCGCGCGCAGTTTCTCGAAGAATTCCCCGGAGGTGCCGAGCGCGCCCACGCTGTCGTAGATCAGGCCGACTTGCACGCCCTCGCCGGCCTTGCGGATCAGCAGATCGGAAAACCGCTTTCCGATCTCGTCTTCCTCGAGGATATAGGTTTCGAGATGGACGTGATGGCGCGCCGCGGCGATCGCATCGAACATCGCGTCGTAGGTATGCGGCCCGTCGATCAGCAGGCGCACGGCGTTGCCTTCGACCAGCGGTTCCTCGCTGATCGCATGCATGAAGGCCAGGTGCCGCTCCAGCAATCCGCTTTTGCCCTGCCGTTGCAGGTCGCGCAGGATGGCGTCGGCGCGCGCTTGCGACAGCAGCCCTTGCTGCCCCTTGACGAGCGGCCGCCGCAGCGGCGCGTCGATGCGGCGCAATTGCTCGTAGTCAGGCAGCGCGGCGCATCCGCAGGCGAAAACCGCTGCGGCCACGGCGGCGGCATATCGGAATCCGGCAGGCATGACGGATCGCGGCGATTCGAAAAGCATCGTTGGCGCGCAGTGGAACATCGGGTTCGGGAAGCCGGGTAAAACTTACCGGTCGAGGATGTCAATACTATCCGGCATCGAAAGACTCCGCGGCCGCGGAATGGCCGGACGCTGCCGAATATCAAGAGTCGATGCGAGTATCGCGTCGCTGCCTGAAAATGCTGCTTGGCATGAAGCTTGCGAGACTGGCTGCTCGATTGTCACTTAGCCGAGGAGTCCGCCATGCCGCGCAAGAACCATGAATCGCCCCGTTCCAGGAATGCCATCGACCTGCTGGTCGAGGACCACCAGGAAGTATTGAGCCTGTTCGAGGATTTCAAGAGCCTGCAGGACGACGAAGACGTGGATGACGACGTCAAGCAGACGCTGGTCGAACGGATCTGCACCGAATTGACCATCCATAGCGAGATCGAGGAAGAGCTGCTTTACCCTGCCATGCGCGACGCGTTCGCGGACCATGCGCTGCTCGACGAGGCGGAAGTCGAGCATGCGATCGCGGAGCAGTTGATCGCGGAGCTGGAATCGATGGAGCCGGGCGACGATTTGTACGACGCCAAGGTGAGCGTGCTCGGCGAGTACGTGCGCCACCATATCGACGAGGAACAGGAGAAACTGTTCCCGAAGGCAAAGAAGGCCAAGATGGATCTCGACACGCTCGGCGAGGAACTATTGTTGCGCAAGGAGGAATTGCGTACCGAGTTCGGGTTGCCGGACGAGAACGACGGCGCGATCGAGGAAGACGAATGACGCTCGGGCGACGGGCGGCCGGCGTCCGCCGCGAGAGGCGCTAAGAAGACTCGGGGTGAAAGGCTTGGCGCAACGCGCGTTCGCCGGCCGGCGTGAAATGCACCACGCGCGACTCCCGGTCGCGCCGGGCCCAGCCCAGCTTGATCACCTGCGCCAGCAGGGAAGCGCCGAGCGCGCCCGCCAGGTGATGGCGGCGCTCGCTCCAGTCGAGGCAGGTGCGGCAGAACGCGCGTCTCTGGCTTCGCAGCTGATCGACATCGATGCCGAGCTCGCCGAACAGCGCGCGTCCCGCCGCGGTGAGTTCGAGGCTGTCCTCGCCGAGCGCCAGCGCGCGCCGTTCGCGCAAGCTGTCGAACACGAATACGCCGAGTTCGCCGGCCAGATGGTCGTAGCAAACGCGTGCCTTGCGCAGCGCCGGTTCGCGCGGACTGCCGCGCAGGCGGACCGCGCCGGCGCGGAACGCCACGCCCATGAGCGATTCGAGCAGGTGCGCGACGTCGTCGTCGGCCAGGCGAAAATAACGATGCCGCCCCTGCGCCTCGACCGCGAGCAGGCCGGCATCGACCAGCTTGGCGAGGTGGCCGCTGATGGTTTGCTTGGTCACGTTCGCGCGCTCGGCCAGTTCGGTGGCAGTGAGCGCGTGGCCGCCCATGAGCGAAGTCAGCACTTCGGCGCGCGCATGGTCGCCGATCAGGGCAGCGATATTCACGATGTTCGGTCCGTCTTTCATGGTTCGATCCTAGCCGAACCATCTTTCCCGCACAAGCGCGTATCGTGTGCTCTCGTTCACCATTACAGGGAAATCCTCATGACCATCGTCTGCGTCATCCGCTATGAAATCGATCCGTTCCAGCGCGCTGCGTTCAAGGAATATTCGGAGAACTGGGGCCGCATCATTCCGCGTTGCGGCGGCCATCTGATCGGCTACTTCCTGCCGCATGAAGGGACCAACAACATCGCCTGGGGCCTGATCGCCTTCGATAGCCTGGCTTCCTACGAGCGCTATCGCGCGCGCCTGAAGACCGACGACGCGGGCCGCAGGAATTTCGAGATGGCGCAGGAGAAGCGCTTCATCCTGCGCGAGGAGCGCAGCTTCGTCGAAGCAGTCGACGGCACCGTCGGCATTGCAGCGCTGGGGGCGGCATGATCGCGGTCATTTTCGAAGTGCAGCCGCATGCCGCCGGCCGGGGCGATTATCTCGATGCCGCCGCGGCGCTGCGCCCGCACCTGGAGCGGATCGACGGCTTTCTTTCGATCGAGCGTTTCGAAAGCCTGTCCACGCCGGGCAAGCTGCTGTCGCTGTCGTTCTGGCGCGACGAGGAAGCGGTGCGGCAATGGCGCATGCTGGAGGAGCATCGGCAGGCGCAGGCGCGAGGACGGGCGTTGATCTTTGCCGACTATCGGCTGCGCGTCGCGCACGTGATGCGCGACTATGGCTTGCGGGAACGCGATCAGGCGCCGGCGGATTCACGCGCGGCGCATGGCGCCTAACGGGTGAACGCATCCCAGGCCGCGCGCAAGCGCCGGGCGGCTTCGTCCCAGACCGGCGCCGGCTGCGCATAGGAAATGCGGATGCGGTTCTCGGCCGTGCCGCGAACGGTCAACACGCTGCCGGAAGTCAGCAGCACGCCGTGTTCGCGGGCAAGCGGCACGAAGTCATCGGCATTCCCGTGCGGCAGCCGCACCCACAAGAACATGCCGCCGTCGGGCACCGTGAAACGCCATTCCGGAAGATGCCGCCGCAGCGCCGCGATCCAGGCATCGCGCTGCCGCCGCAATGCCGCGCGGCGCGCCTTGAGCAAGGCGTCGTAACGATCGAGAAGATCGCAGGCGATGGCGGCGTTGATGGAACTGCCGCCGAGATCCTGCGTCAGCCGGTCGGCCGTCAGCGCGGCGACGATCGCGGCGTTGGCGCGCACCCAGCCGACGCGCAAGCCGCCCCACAAGGTCTTGCTCAGGCTGCCGATGGTAGCGACAGGAGCATCGAGGTCGTAATGGGCGGGGCTCGGCGGCGCGCCGTGGAACGCAAGGTCGCTGAGGGAATCGTCGATCACGAGCAAGGTGTCGGAGCGCGCGGCGGCGCGGACCAGCGCGCGACGCTCGGCGGCGCTCCAGGTCGTCCCGGTCGGATTCTGGACCGTCGGGCAAATATAGGCCATGGCGAACTTGCCGCTGCCGGCCGCCGACATCGCGGCGATCATCGCCGCCGGTCCGCCGGCGGAGCGCTCGATCGGCACCGGCGCCAGTTCCGCGCCCGCCGCGCGCAGGCAGTCGATCGCGCCGAAGAAGGTCGGCTCTTCGATCAGCACGCGCCGGCCGTTCCCGCCGTAGCGCGCCGCCAGCAGCGAGATCGCCTGCTGGGCGCCGCCGGTCACGAGGATTTGCGCCGGCTCGCTCGGCACGCCTTGCCGGCTCAGGTGGGCGGCGATCCGTTCGCGCAGCCTGGGCATGCCCTGCGGCTGATAGGGATACTCCGTCAGTATCTCTCCGCGTGCCGCGGGCGAAAGATGGAGCCAGGCCGGATCGGGCATCGCCGCCGCCAGCGACAGGTCGATGACGGCGCCGCCGGCGCCGGGCCGCAGCGCCATCGGATTGCGCATGGATTGCCGGCGCCGCGTGGCCGCCGCATAGCCCGGCGGCCCCTTGGCGACATACGAGCCGCTACCCTGGCGCGAGGCGATCCAGCCGGCGTCGCGCAGGGCCGTGTAGGCTGCGACCACCAGGGTGCGGCTGACGCCGAGCCGGTCCGCGAACCTCCGTTCCGGCGGCAGGCGCGTTCCCGCCGGCAAATCGCCTTCCAGGATCAGCGCCTCCAGCGCCGCCGCCAGGGCGCGCGAGCGCACGCCGCCGAAGCGCCGCCAGTCGCCGAGACGTTCCATCAGATTCGCGAGATCCATCTATCAGTCCACCATGCGCGAATTGGATATTTTTTATCAATCCAGTTTCGGCGATCATGATATTCCATTGTTTGTTCCGTATCGAATCATGCATCCGCTGCTCGCCCACGATCTGAAACATGCCGACGAACTCCTCGACCGGACACGCGCCTACGCCGCCGCCGTGGTCGCCGGACTGGCCGAACGGCCGGTCACGGTCCGGCCGGAGCCGCCGGCGCACCGCCCGCTGCCGCCGGCCGGCATCGGCTTCGACGCCGCGCTGGACGACTTCCGCGCGCGCTGGGCGCCCGGCTTTTCCGGATCGGCCGGTCCGCGCTATCTCGGCTTCGTGACCGGCGGGGCGACCCCGGCCGGCATCGCGGGCGACTGGCTGACCGCCGCGTTCGACCAGAATCCGACCGCCGGCCTGGATTCCACCGCGCCCGACCTGGAACGGGAAACGATCGCATGGCTGCGCGATCTGTTCGGATTGAGCGATGCCCAGCATGGCTGCTTCGTCACCGGCGCCACCATGTCGAACGCGGTCGGGCTGGCGATCGGACGCGAGTGGATCGGCGAAACGAAGGGTATCTGCGTCAGCCAGGAAGGGCTGGCCGCGCTCGGCGCCGTCACGGTGTTGTCCGGCGCCCCGCATTCGAGCATCTACAAGGGGCTGTCGCTGCTCGGCATCGGCCGCAAGTCGCTGCGCCGCCTGCCGTCGCTGCCCCAGCGCGAAGCCGTCGACCTGGAGGCGCTGGAACAGGCGTTACGGGAATTGAAGGGCGAGCCGGCGATCGTGGTGGCCAATTGCGGCACCGTCAATACCGTCGATTTCGACGACCTCGCCGCCATCGTCGCGCTGAAGCGGCGCTATCCGTTCTGGCTGCATGTCGATGCGGCGTTCGGCGGATTCGCGGCGCTGCTGCCGGAGCATGCGCACCTGGTTGCGGCCCTGGATGCCGCCGATTCGATCTGCATCGATTGCCATAAATGGCTGAACGTGCCCTATGACAGCGCGGTACAGTTCACGCGCCGGCGCGACCTGCAATCGCGGGTATTCCAGAACAACGCGGCTTATCTCGGCATGCCGCTGGAGAATCCGGATTTCGTCCATCTCACGCCGGAAAATTCGCGCCGGCTGCGCGCCCTGGCCGCCTGGTTCGCCCTCGCTTCCTACGGCCGGGACGGGCAACGCGACATCGTGGCGCGCAATATCGAGGCCGCCCGAACCCTCGGCGAGCGCATCGGGCAAGAGCCCCGCCTGCGCCTGCTGGCGCCGGTGCGCATGAATGTCGTCTGCTTCACGCTGGCCGACGCGCCGACCGAAAGCCGGATCCAGTCCTTCGTCGAACGCCTGCGCGACGATGGCGAAGCCTTCCTGACGCCGACCGTGCTGCACGGCGTCTGGGCATTGCGCGCGGCGTTCAGCAACTGGCGCACGACGCCGGAAGACGTCGATCGCATCTTCGATGCCGTCCGGCGCGCCTGCCCCTGAACCGCATCCGAACAGGCTTCATTCGCCCATCGGCGTGCATAACTCGACCAAGGTGCCGTCCGGACAACGGACATAGGAAACCGTCTGTCCCCAGGGCATGGCCTTCGGCGGCATCATTTCCGCAGCGCCGGCAGCCAGGGCCTTGGCATGGGCGGCTTGCACGTCGGACGTCGTGAAGGCCACCTCCATGCCGAGCGGCAGCGGCGAGGCGTCGACTTTCACATAGCCGTCCGGAAAATGCGCGGCGCCGATATCATGCGATGCGAACGACAAGGTCGTGGCGCCGGTCTCGAGCTCGCCGTATTGGCCCGATTCATGGAGAAAGCGACGCTGCAAACCGAAAGCCCTCTCGAAAAAACCGAGCGATGCCGCCACGTCGGCAACGTAGATCAGGGTATATCCGAATTTCATTTCCATCCTCCTCTGTTGATCATATGACGACGCCCCCATGGCGGCCGCACACTGTACAAAAACACAGTATAGCAAATAGACATCGAAATTCGCCGGCGAAAACAACACTTTCGCGGCAAGCATGCCGCTCCGTCCCGGCAAAACGTGCATCGACGCAAGGAAGTGCTAACCTGAAATCACGCCTTCTCATGGCAAGCGCCGCCATGCGGAGAGATAAAGCCGCTCACGGGCGCCGGCGAACGGAGCCCGCTTCGACGGTACATGAACTCGAGTCTTTCACCAGGGAGAAAATCAATGGGTCATTCTCAACGTCCGTCTTCGCCCGCGTTCGTCGCGGCGGTCCTGGCATCCGGCCTGCTGCTCGGCGGGTCGGCTTGCGCGCAAGGCAAATCGGTCCTGACCATCTATACCGCCTTCGAGCCCGAAACGATCAAGTTCTACCGGGCGGCCTTCGAGAAGGAACATCCCGACATCGAAACGCGGTGGGAGCGCGAATCGACCGGCGTCATCACCGCCCGGCTGCTCGAGGAAAAGAGCGCGCCGAAAGCGGACGTGGTCGTCGGTCTTGCCGCCACCAGCCTCGCGCTGCTGGCGCAGGAAGGCATGCTGATGGGGTACGAGCCGAAAGGCTTCAAGCATTTGAATCCGGCCTATGCCGATACGGCGCGGCCGCCGACCTGGGTCGGCAACGACGTGTTCGGCTCGACCATCTGCTTCAACACCGCCAAGGCCGCCGAACAGCACTTGCCGAAACCCGTCAGTTGGAAAGATCTCACCAAGGATGTCTACAAGGGCAAGATCGTCATGCCGCATCCCGGCTCCTCCGGCACCGGCTACCTGGACGTGAGCGCATGGATCCAGATGTGGGGCGAGAAGGAAGCCTGGAAGTACATGGATGCCTTGCATGAGAACATCGCCTACTACACGCACTCCGGCTCCAAGCCGTGCAAGCTGGCCGGCGCCGGCGATATCCCGATCGGCATTTCCTTCGAATTCCGGGCCGGCCTGGAGATCCGCAGCGGCAAGCCGATCGCGGCGGTCTTTCCGGCGGAAGGGTTGGGCTGGGATATCGAGGCGAACGCTATCCTGAAAGGCGCCAAGAATGTCGACGGCGCGAAGAAGCTGGCCGACTGGATGGCGAGCAAGGAAGCCAACGCCATTCACGGTAATTTCTTCACCATCGTCGCCTATCCCGGCCAGGCGAAGAAGATGGAGGGCATCCCGGACAACTATGAAAGCCTGCTCATGAAGAAGAACGACTTCAATTGGGCGGCGAAGAACCGGGAACGCATCATCAAGGAGTGGACCAAGCGCTATGGGGCGAAGGCGGAGCCGAAGTCCTGATCGCGTCGTCCAGCCGCGTTGTCCAGTCCCGGCGCGACTCCTCCCCGATCTCCGGAGGAGCCGCACCGGCCCAGAGGAGGCCTCCATGCGCAGACGTTTGCTCTCCCTGTTGTTCGGGACGATGTGCGGCCTGGCCGCCGCGGCGGAGACGCTGCCGGCCTACAACACCTATCAGACGCCGCCCTTCGTGGTGGAGGAAGGCGCCGGCTTCGCGGCCGACGTCATCGACTATCTCAACGCCAATCTCAAGGGCCAGTATCAATTCCAACTGATTCAGCTGCCGCGTCTGCGTCTGAACAGGATCGTGACCAACGTTCCCGATTTCAAGGGCGTCGTCCTGTTCCTGAATCCGAAGTTCGTCGGCGACCTCGACAAGACGAAATACTTCTGGACCCACGCCGTCATGGCGGATGCAAACAAGGTCATTTCATCTTCCGCCAGGAAGCTCGAATACAACGGGCCGGAATCGTTGAAAGGCTTGCGCTTCGGCGGCGTGCTCGGCCATCGCTATGACGGACTGGAAGAGATGTTCGGGAAGGACGTCGCCCGCGAAGACGTGGCGTCCGAATCGCTCAACCTGATCAAGGTGGCGCTCGGACGCGTCGACGTGACGATCATGCCGCACAGCAGCTTCCGCTATCTCCTCAAGAGCCTGGGCGCCGACGGGCCGGAGCGCGGCAGCCTGTATATCTCGAAGAAGGATCACCTGCAGTTCGACCGCCATTTCTTCGTCGCCAGGGAAAACGCGGCCCTGGGCCATACGCTCAACCAGGTGATCGCGGGCATGAAATCCGATCCCGCCTGGAAAGCCATTCTCGCGAAATACGGCCTGGATTGAGCCGGCCGGCATGGCGCGCGCACGGAGGTGCGACAATGCCGGTTCGGCTTGAGCTTCGGCTTCCGCGCGCGGTCCAAGCCGAATCGACCGGAGAACCGCCATGAACACGCCTTCCTTCTTGCCGCGCTTGCTCGCGCTCTGCCTGCCGCTCTGCACGGCGCTGGCGCCGCTGTCGTGCGCCGCCGAAACCGATCAATCCGCCGTGCCCGGCACGCGGCGTCCGCCGATGAACCGCGGCGTTCCGGAGGGCATGGAAACGCTGAGACAGGCCATTGCCCGCGAGGTCGCGGTGCCGCTCGCCGACGATCCTTCCCAATGCGGCCTGATGCCGCTGGGCGCCCGCGCCTGCGGCGGACCGCAGTCCTATCTGGTCTATTCGCGCAAGGTGTCGAACGAAGCGCGCCTGCGCGAACTGGTCGAGCAATACACGCGGATGGAACAGGAGTGGAATCTGAAGAGCGGCGTCCGCAGCATCTGCATGGTGGAGACGATGCCGCAAATCGTTCTCGCCGACGGCAAATGCCAGGCCAGCCGCGACGGCGGCGGACAAGGCCAGGTCCGCTAGCGCCCTCGGCTCGGCGTTCACTCCTTTTTCCGGATGACGCTGAATTCGCCGTCCGGCTCCAGGAAAACCGCGCTCACCTCGTCGAGCGAGGTGATCTCGTGTTCGCGCAGGCGCGCCCACAATTCGTCCTCGGTGATGAACTCGTGCCGCAGGTTGCGGCGCACGAGGCGGCCGTCCTTCACGAGCGGCAGGGATGACGGCTCGGCGAAGCGGCGAAAGGCGGGCGAGCGGAAACTCAGCCAGTCGAATGCGACGTTCCAGAAAATCAGCGTGGCTACCAGGAGCACGCCATCGGTGATCGATTTGTATTCTCCCGACATGCCGTTTTGCGCGGCATCGGCGACGATGACGAGAATGAGAATGTCGGCGATTCCGACCGCCCCGATGTCGCGCCGGATAACGAAGCGGAAGATCGCGAACAGGAACCAATACATCACGGTGCCGCGGATGACGATCTCCGCCACCGGCAATTGCAGCGAAAACAGTTCCGACCAATCGACGTTCATGACTGCGGCTAAAAAAAAGCAGCGTCGCTGGAACGCGGCGCTGCCGAGGATACCGCGCGACGGCGGCCGCTCTCGCTTATTGCTGCCAGTAGGGACGCGCGTTGTAATAGCTGTAGACTTCCGAAGCCCAGGTCGGATCGGCCATCGAGGGCCAATGGTCCTTGTCGAAGCCCGGCGCGTTTTTCAGGCGTTCCGGGTCGATGTCGAGCACGAAGCATTCGCGGTCGGCGTCGAGCGTGAGGGCGCTCCACGGAATCGCGAAGTACTTCTCGCCCATGCCGAGGATGCCGCCGAAGGACAGCACGGCATAGGCGACGCGGCCGCTCGGCACGTCAAGCATGATGTCCTCGATCTCGCCGAGGTCTTCGCCTTGCATATTGACGACCTTGTCGCCCTTGAGCGTCCTGGCCGCCATCACTTCCGGTCCCGGACCGCCGGAGTAATCATGCTGCTGGTCGACGATGCGCGCGCCGCCGGAAGTGCTGCCGGTGCCGCCGGTAGTGGTTGTCGGGTCCATGATGAATCCTTTCTCCGCTGTCGATTGACATGATGCGGACACCCTGGCAGCGGAATGCTTCGGGCGCCGCACCAATGCGATTGTCGAACGGCGCACAGGTTCCGCGCCTCTTGAATCCGCCGCGCGAATCGCGGCCTTACTTGCCTGGGGAAGAAGCGCCGCTGCGTTCGCCTCTTTCAGCCGCGTCGCTCTCGCCGCTGCTGCCCGAAGACTGCTGGCCGCGCCGTGCCGCGGTCATGCCTTCCCAATACGGCCGCTGGTTGTAATAGCGAGCGGTTTCGGTGTTCCACTGTTCGCTCGCCATGTCCGGCCAGCGATCCTTGTCGAAGCCGGGGGCGTTTCTCAGCTTTTCGCGATCGACGTTCAGCACCAGCTTGTCTTCCGCATCGGGCCGCAGCGCCTGCCATGGAATCGCGAAGTACTTGCTGCCGACACCGAGCGTGCCGCCGAAACTCACGACCGCATAAGCCACCTGTCCGCGCGTCCGATCGAGCACGATATCCTGGATGTCGCCGATCTTCCTGCCTTGGGCGTCGACGACATCGGTGCCGATCAGCTTGCTGGCGCGGCCAAGATCCGGCGTCACCTTATCGTCGGCCGCCGAACGAGGCGCGGTTTGCCTGCCGGTTTGCGTTTGCGTGGCCGCGCCCGAAGCGCCCGAACTGCCGGTCGCTTTCTGTTCGTTGTCGGCGAGGGCCGGACCGAACGCTGATGCCAGGAAAATTGCAAGAACGGTCATCTGAAGCGATGTTTTCATAAAACCTCCTGGTCGATACAAAGTGCGGGACCATGCATACGCAAAGCGCGTGCCACATGCACGAGCGCGGAACTTCTCGCTCGGAAAACTCATTCCGCCGCCAGCATGCTTTTCTTCGGCGTCAGCCACTTGAGCGTTTCCGCCGCCTTCTTGCCGGCAATGAAAGCGTGATCGGAGTTGTAATACTCCCATTCGCTGTAACGGCCCGCCAATTGGATGCCGTAGCCGGCCAACCAAGTCTTGATGGCCGCGACATTGCCGGCGCGCGCATGGTCGTAGATCACATAGGCATACGGCAAGTCGACTTGATTGGCGGTGATGAGCGTGTCGTCCGCGCGCATCAGGCCGACCCGTACGCAGTCGGCGACGCAGCGCTCGATCAACGCGGCTCCCTCGCAAGGCAAGGGGTGCTCGGGCGAATGGGAAATTTCGCAGGTGAGGCCGAAGCCGCCCGGCGGATTGCAGTGCGGACTGGCATTGCCCTGTACGAAAATGCGGTGGAACACCGTATCTTCCGGAAAATAGATCCAGTGCTTGTCGGTAAGGCGCTCCCGCGCCACGCCGAGGTTCACGCAGCGCACCGATATATGGCGCAAGGCGCGCGCCGCGTCCTGGATCTCCTCGGGCGCCTCCTCGCCGATCAGTCGTACGAGCTCCGGCAACGGCATCGTGCTGATCAGGTTTTCGTAGCGGAAGCGCCGGCCATCGGCTAGCGCCACGACATGCTCGCCCGGCGAAAGCTGCACGACTTCCGCGTTCAATTCGATGGTGCCCTTGATCAGCGGCACGAATGCCGACATCAACGCTTGAAAACCGCCCCGCAGCGGATAACCGAAACGCGCGTTCGGTCCCATCGGCCGCGGCACCGGCCGCAACGCGCCCTCGATGATCTGCTCGAGATCGGGCAGCGGCACCCGGCCTCCGAGCCAGGAGGTTTCCATCTCGCTCAACGGCACTTTCCACAGCTTGGTGTTATAGGGGATCGCGAAATGCTTGGCGATGCCGCCCCCCCAGATCCGGTAGATGAATTCCTCGAAATTGGCCGGCTCGCGTGCGGCATCGCCGCGTAACGCTTTGGGCGCCATCGGCCCCAACTCGATGGCGCTGTCGCCGCAGCAATCTTCGGCCCCCCCGGACTCCCTGTCCTTGAGTCCGCCGCATGCCGCATTGCCCGCATCGCCAAAGCGCGCCGCGATCGCTCCCATGATGCATTCCTTGATCACATCGGGCGGCAAACCGTACAACGCTCCCTGAAACGGATAGCGGGTATAGACCCGCTTGCTGTAGATCCAGGCTTCGCGATCCTGCCAATGCAAGTTGTTTCCGAGCAGCGTCCGGTAGAGCTCCAGCACATAGTCGTCGTTCGAGAACATGATATGGCCGGCATAATCGAAGGTGAATCCCTTGTCTTCGATCGATCGGCACCAGCCGCCGACCGCGCCGTTTCGCTCCAGCAGCAAGACCTCTTCGTCGAGATGATAGGCGGCCGACAGTCCCGTCGGTCCGGCGCCGATGATCACGCATTTCACGTTCGGTTGGAGCACCGTCGCCCGCAACGGATTGACCTGCGCATTGCCGTCGGACGCTTCGGCGGACGGGAGCTTGCGCAAGGCGCGCTCGGTCTGCAAGGCTTCGATCAGGTCGCGCATGCGCGTTGCCGTGCTTTCCCACGACGTCCTCGCCAGCACCGCGCGCATCCGGGCGGCGAGTTCCGCCTGCTGCTCCGGCGTCGCCAGCAACGCCGCTTCGCAGGCGGCCACGAAGGACGGCGCATCGCCCGCGATCGCGACGATGCCGGAGTACGGCCCGGCCACGTCGGCGATCGGCGTGCTGACGATCGGCAATCCGGCGGCCATGTATTCGAGCGTCTTGGTCGGACTGATGAAGCGGGTCGATTCATTCAAGGCGAACGGCAGCAGGCAGACGTCCCAGCCTGCGAGGAATTGCGGCAGGGCCGCGTATGGTTGATGCCCGAGATAATGGATGTTCGGCCGCTGCGGCAGCGCCGCCGGGTCGATCTTGGCGACCGGGCCGACCAGCACGATCTGCCAGCGCGGATGCGCATCGGCGACATGGGCGATCAGCCCGGCGTCGAAGCGCTCGTCGATGACGCCGTAAAAGCCGAGCCGCGGGCCGGGAATGCTCTTGTGCGCGGGATGGGTGTTGGTCCGATCGAGCGCCTGTTCGAAATGCGCCGCGTCGACGCTGCTGGGAAAGCAGTGAACGTTCGGATGGCGTTCCCGCTTGGCCGCGTACAGGCTCGGTCCGCCGGTGAACACGATGTCGGCGACCTTGAGCAGCGCGTTCTCGCGCTGTACCAATTGCTTGGGCGCGTTCTTGAAGGCGGACAGTTCGTCCATGCAATCGTACACCACGATCCGCGGATGCAATTCCTGCAGCAGCGGCAGCGCCATCGGCGTGTAAAACCAGGCGATGTGGTCGTCGTAATCCGCGATCAGTTGCCGCAGGAGCCTGCGCAACTGCGGCAATTGATCGTCGTGGAAGCCGGACAGCGGAATCGTGGTGTGCGGCCGGTAGACCGTGACGCCAGGTGCCGGCGAAGAAATGCTGAAACGGCATTCCCCTTCGGAGTACACCGGTTCTTCGATGAATACGATCGGAAAATAGCGGGCAAGGTGCGACAACAGATGCTGCGGTCGCTGGTAGACGAAATCCCAGCGCAGATGGGAGAAGACGATAATGGCGGGCATGCGGTCTCCTTGTCGCCTCGGAATCGGGCATGAATGGGATGACGAACGGCCGTGCGGCGGCTAGGCACTCGTTCGGCGGCTGATTGCTCACGCAAGACATATGCCGAACGGCCCGGCCGGCTTTTTTTCCCCGGACGAGCCGGTTCGCGGAAACCGGGATCGAGAGACATCCGCTGGTATCCGCATCCGGATTGCATGACGGAAGGCTAGCCCTGCCGCCCGCTCCGTAGCGAAAGGAAGTGCGTGCGAGCAATGCCGGCGATACATCGTGGAAAGCGCCGGATCGTAAGATTTACATCGCGCAGTAAAACCTACATCGGCCGTTCGTTCGGACCGAATGTTCCCGCCCGTTTCACCTTGAAACAACCATGCACGGCGGCATTTCGCGCCATCCGCCGCTCGGTATGTTTTCTGCTTTGGAGCATCCATACGATTCGCGCCAGGGCGTGGCAGGACCGATCGACCTTCATCGTCGGCGGCAAGCATTGACGCCGCTTAAAACAACCGCGCCGCAATCGGTTCTCATACACGATGGCGCAAGAGCCCATCATGTCCAGACACTTGAAGCCAAGAGCAGAAAGAACACGACCATGACAAAGATTCGCAAAGCAGTCTTTCCAGTGGCCGGCCTCGGCACGCGTTTTTTACCCGCCACCAAGGCCTCTCCGAAGGAAATGCTGCCGATCGTCGACAAACCGCTGATCCAGTATGCCGTCGAGGAAGCCGCGGCGGCCGGCATCACCGAAATGATCTTCGTGACCGGCCGCGGCAAGCAGGCGATCGAGGATCATTTCGACAAGGCCTATGAATTGGAGGCCGAGTTGGCCGCGCACGGCAAGGTCAAGCTGTTGACGGAAATCCGCAGCCTGTTGCCGAAGGATCTCCATTACTCCTATGTGCGGCAAAGCGAGGCGCTCGGGCTGGGCCATGCCGTCTTGTGCGCGCAATCGCTGGTGGGCGACGAACCCTTCGCCGTGCTGCTGGCCGACGATCTGATCGACGCCGACGTACCCGCCCTGCGCCAGATGACCGACTTGTTCGGGCAGCATGGCGATTCGATCGTGGGCGTGCAAAGCGTCCCGCTCGAACAGACGCCGCAGTACGGCGTCATCGCTCCCGAACCGATGGGAGTGCGCATCCATCGCATCGGCGGCATCGTCGAGAAGCCGCGGCCGGAAGATGCCCCCTCGACCTTGGGCGTGGTCGGACGCTATATCTTCACGCCGGAGATCTTTGCGCACCTCAAGAATACGAGGCCCGGCGCCGGCGGCGAAATCCAGCTCACCGACGCCATCGCGGCGATGCTGGGAACGTCGGCGGTGCTCGCTTACGAATTCAAGGGCCGCCGTTACGATTGCGGCTCCAAGATCGGCTATCTGAAGGCGACCGTGTCGTATGCCTTGCGGCACCCGGCGATCGCCGAGGAGTTCTCCGAATTTCTCGTCGATTTGCAGCCCAAGCTGGGACGCCGCAAGATCGGCGCCTGACGGCGCTCCGGCGGGTCGATCGCGGCCCGCCGCTCCCCGGAACGCATTTCCTAGAAAGTACCCGCCCGTGCTGTCTAAGAAATGCGAGGAGATACACCATGCCGCCACCATCGGAAGACCCGGCGACGACCGCGCGCGGCGACGGATCGGCCGAGGCGTTCGCGCCGCCGGAGCGCGAAGTCGTCGAGAACCGTATTTCGCGCAGATCGCAGTTGCGGCGCGCCGAAGACCAATTGCTCCGGCACGATCTGGACGCCAAGATCCGGATGGAGAAGGAACGCGACGAGTTGCTGGCCAGAGAGCGCAACGCGCGCATTCAGGCCGAAACGGCGGCGCGCGCGCGGGACCAGTTCCTGGCCATCGTATCGCACGAACTGCGGGCGCCGCTCAACGGTATCCAGAGCTGGGCGCACGTGCTGGAGAATTACGTGAAGGAGGCCTCGTCCTCGCCGTTGGCGCAGCGAGCGCTGCTCGGCATCAAGACCGGCGTCGGCCAGCAGGTGCGCCTGATCGAGGATTTGCTCGACGTGACGCGCATGATGAGCGGCAAACTGCGCCTCGTGCGGCAACCGATGGCATTGCTGCCGGTGATTCAGGCGGCGGTCGAAAGCGTGCGCGCGATGGCGACCGCGAAGCATATCCATCTTTCCTGCAGCTACCGCATCACGAACGAGCAGATCGAGGGCGACTCCGACCGCATCCAGCAAATCGTCTGGAACCTGCTGTCGAATGCCGTCAAGTTCACGCAGGAAGGCGGCAACGTCTGGTTGTCCGTCGGCGTCGTGGACCACGAGATCTGCGTGACCGTGCGCGACGACGGCATCGGCATTTCCCGGGACTTCCTGCCGCATCTGTTCGACCGTTTCAGCCAGGAAGACACGTCGAGCACGCGTGGCCACAGCGGGCTTGGTCTCGGCCTGTTCCTGGTGCGCCACCTGATCCGCCTGCATGACGGCCGGGTCGAGGCGTATAGCGAGGGCGAAGGCCGGGGCACGACTTTCGCGGTGCATCTTCCGTTGCGCCGCCAGCGCGAAAAATATCACGCTGCCGGACCCGGCAGCGATGCCGATGTCCCGGTGGCCCTGCCCTCTTTGAGCGGCTTGCGCATACTGCTGGTCGACGATCAGGAAGAAACGCGGGAATCATTGGGCGTGGTCCTGACGAGTGCCGGCGCCGAGGTGTTTTCCGCCGGATCGGCGAAGGAAGTGCTCGATTGGCTGCCGACGCTGACGATGGCCGAAATGCCCGACATCCTGATTTGCGATATCGCGATGCCCGTCGAAGACGGTTATTCGGTATTGCGCAAGATCCGCGCGTGGAAGACCGGCAACGGCTTCGCGCCGCTGCATCGCTTGCCCGCGCTCGCGCTCACGGCGTTCTCGCAGCGCGAGGACCGTATCCGCGCCCTGACCTCGGGTTTCCAGATGCATGTGACCAAGCCGGTGGCGCCGGAGGAATTGATCGTCGTCATCGCCACCATGGTGTTGCGCGGCTAACGGTTTCCGGGGCTGCGTGCCCCTTGTTTGAGTTCATAACAGCCTCTAGAGGACGCCGGCCGGATACGCGCCGCCGGGGGCATCCCCGGGCGGCCCGCTCATTCCCGGAACCTCTATGGCCGGCAGCTCCTTGCCCCCTGACAGGCGCTCCTTGCCGTCGCCCGGTTCGCTGCCATATTCCTCGAGACGGTTGTAGAGCGTCTTGAGGCTGATGCCGAGAATGTCTGCGGCGCGCTTCTTGACGCCGCCGCACAATTCGAGCGTCGCGAAGATGAGCTTGCGATCGACTTCCGCCAGCGAGGTGCCGACCGGGATCGCCAGCGTCATGCCGGCGGACGCGGGCGAAGACACGCTGGTCGGCGTCAGCGTGGCGGCATCGATCACCTGGTCCGAAAGAATGTAGGCGCGCTGGATATAGTTGCGCAGCTCGCGCACATTTCCGGGCCAGTGATATTCCCGCAGGCTGGCCAATGCGTCGCGGCTCAATATCTTGCCGGTGCCGTGCGCCGCGTTCAATTCCTCGAGAAAATGCTGGGCCAGCAATTCGATGTCGGTGCCGCGTTCGCGCAACGGCGGTATCACGAGCGGAAACACGTTCAGACGGTGATAGAGATCGAGACGCAGCTTGCCGTCGGCGATGGCATCCTCCGGATCGCGATTGCTGGCCGCGATCACGCGCACGTCGGTTTCCAGTTCCTGGTTGGAACCGATGCGCATGAAAGAGCCTGTCTCCAGCACGCGCAGCAGCTTGACTTGCAGCTCGACCGGCATCTCGGTGATCTCGTCGAGGAACAACGTGCCGCCGTTGGCACGCTCGAAGTAACCCTTGTGCTGGCGATCGGCGCCGGTAAAGCTGCCTTTCTCGTGGCCGAAGATTTCGCTTTCGATCAGTTGCGGCGAAATCGCGCCGCAGTTCACGGGCAGGAACGGATGCCTCTGCCGCAGGCTCAAGTCATGAGTGGTGCGAGCGGCCAGTTCCTTGCCGGTCCCGCTTTCGCCGAGCAGGAGCACGGTGGCCTCGGTCGGCGCCACGCGCGCGATATGGTTGTACAGTTTCTGCATCACAGGCGCGGCGCCGAGCATCTGTCCGAAACGGCCGAGCTTGCGCAATTCGCCGCGCAAAGCGCCGATTTCCTCCTTCAAGTCGGAGGTGCGCGGCACGCGCGAGAGCAACGCCTTCAGCCTGCGAAGATTGACCGGCTTGGTCAGATAATCGGAGGCGCCCAGCCGCAACGCTTCCACGGCTGTTTCGACGCTCGCGTGGCCGGTGATCAAGATGAGCTGGGTCGTGGCATGGACGTCGACATCCTTGAAGATATCCATGCCGCTGCCGTCCGGCAGCTTGATGTCCACCAGCACCAGATCCGGGCGCCGCCGCAGTATCTGCTGCTGCGCCTCGCGCACCGAGCCGGCTATCGCGGTCGTGAACCCCTCGGCCGCCGTAATCTCGATCAATGCGTCCCGGGTATTGCTATCGTCGTCGACAATCAGTACGTGCGGCATGGCTTCCTATCCTTTGTCTTCGACCGACTTTCATTTTCCACGCCCTATCTATCCTGCATTCTTATCGATCACATGAAGCCCTATCGCAGGTCAGCAATTAGACAAGGGGGTACGCGGATGGATTCGACACTAGTCATGATGTAACCCAACCGCGGCGGCAATAGCACATAAGCGCCGCAGCAGTCCGCTTGAAAAAGTGGGGAACAGGAAAAACGATGCATTGCCGGACCCCGCCTACCGGCGCCCGGCAATGCAAGACAGGCGGGCTCTTAGGGCTTGACGGCCACTTTGTTCTGCACGCCTTTTACGCCGTCGGTATTGAGCGCGATCTTTTGGACCCGGTCCATTTGCGCCTGGCTCTTGACCGTTCCGGTCAGGGTGACCTCTCCGCCTTTCGTCTCGACCGAAACATCGGTACCCTTGATGTCGGGGTCGGCCAGCAAGGCCGCCTTGACCTTGGTGGTGATGACGCTATCGTCGACTGCGGCACCGGCCCTAGTCGCCGCACCCGAAGCCCCGGACGAATCGGAGGGCGCCGGCGGCGAAGCTCGCGTGGCATCCGACGAACCGGAGGAAGCGCCCGACGACATGCCGCTACTCGCTTGTCCGGCGGTATCGGCACTGCCGGCGCGCGAAGCCGTGCTCATATCGGTCTCACTTTCTCCCGACGAGGCTTGTTGCTCCGTTGAATCGCGACGGCCGCATCCTCCCGTAAAAACAAGAGTGAGTAAAGCTGCAGCAAGCATGGCCTGGGAAACTCTGGATGGCACTGTCATCTGTTTTTATCCTTTCGATGGCAAGAGAGCGGTTCACCCGGAATACTCCGGGCAATTCACGCTCTCGATAAGTACTGAAAATCCGGAAATCGCCGGCAGCGCCGCGCATGCAACTGGTTTGCAGCTATTTGTTGGTGCTTGAACCGGTCGTCGATCCTGTCGATCCTGTCGATCCTGTCGAACCGGTCGTACCCGTGGTGCCTGAAGTGGAGCCGGAACCGCTAGGTGTCGTGGCGCTGGTGCCGCCTGTCGTTCCGCTCGTCGTATCGCTGCCGCTGGTGCTTGGAGGCGCCGTCGTGCCTGTCGTACCGGTCGCGTCGCTACCCGACGTTCCTGCCGAGGATGTGCCGCCGGTCGATCCGGTCGTACCCGTCGAACCGGTATCGCTGGGCGTGCCGGTCGCCGCAGTGGAGCCACCGCCGCTCGTACCTGCAGCCTGGTCGGTACCGCGATTGCAACCAGTAAACGCCAAGCTCAAAAGAGCTGCCAGCAGAACGAATTTTGAGGTTTGTGCGATTGCTTTCATCACTGATCCTTTCAAATAAGTTAAAAAACTTCACCCACATTGACCGCACGATCCGCAGTTGGTTTCTTAACTTTTCTGCATGGTCGGTTTCGAGAGGAACGCAGCTTCCATGCCAAGCGCTGTTTCATGGGATACGGCGAACCGCTCAAGCACACGATCAGAAGGAGAAACATGCCGGCCTGCGTGGTAACGTGGCGTTGTTGATCAGGCGCAAATCCTTGCCTATCGGACGAAACTTCCATCATTCGGTAAAAATTACCGGAGCCGCTACCTCAGCGTCCTTTCGCCGCAAGCATTACGTGTTGACGACTTCGCCGCCGTTCGGATGAAGCGTCTGGCCGGTCATGTAGGAAGCATCGTCGCTCGCGAGAAACACATAGCTTGGGGCCACTTCGTCCGGTTGGCCGGCACGCCCCAGCGTCGTATTCTTGCCGAACTCGGCGACATGTTCCGCCGGAAAGCTCGCCGGAATCAAGGGCGTCCAGATCGGTCCCGGCGCCACCGCGTTGACGTGGATGCCGCGTCCGGCAAGCTGCTGCGATAGCGAGCGGGTGAACGCCAGGATCGCCCCCTTGGTCGCTGCGTAATCCAATAAATGCGAGCTGCCGCGATATGCGGTCACCGACGTCGTGTTGATGATGCGGGCGCCCGGTTTCAGATGGGGCAATGCGGCCCGCGTCAGATAAAACATCGAAAAGATGTTGGTGCGGAACGTGCGTTCCAACTGGATATCGGTGATTTTTTCGAGGCTTTCCTGCGGATGCTGCTCGGCCGCATTGTTGACCAGGATATCGAGTCGTCCATGACCGAAATCGCTGACGACGGCATGAATGATTTGCCGGCAGAATTCCGGATCGCCGATATCGCCGGCCAACAACAGGCAACGGCGTCCGGCTCCTTCGACCAAGCGCCGGGTTTCCTCGGCATCCTCATGTTCGTTGAAAAAAGCGACCGCGACGTCCGCGCCCTCCTTGGCGAACGCGACCGCCACGGCGCGGCCGATGCCGCTATCGCCGCCGGTGACAAGAGCAATCTTGTCCTCCAGTTTGCCGCTGCCCCTGTATTTTTCCATCCGATCCTGGGGCGGCGGATGCATCAGGGTTTCCCGGCCCGGCTCGCCCCTTTGGTGTTGCGGCGGAAAAGAAGTGGGTTTGTCGTCTTGCATCATGGCATGCCTCTCGCGAAATCATCGAATCTTCGAGTACCCGGCATAAGCCGTAAATCGAGGCCGCGCTAATGTTTGCCGCGACCCTGGTATTTGCTCTTGCCAGCCTTCTTCAAGGCGATCGCCACCGCCTGCTTCACGGCCTTGCGCTTCGAGGATGGATGGCTGCTGCCGATCCTTCCCTCCTTCTCATATTCATGCACCAGTGTCTTGACGTTCTTGCTGACCGTCTCCCTACTCTTTCCTTTCGCTAACGGCATGATGAACCTCCTTCACGTTCCGAATCGCATTACATGAACATGAAGACTGCAGCTTTTGTGCCCGCCGGGGTGAGAAGGAAACGGCGCGATGCCGCGGCGCGAACACGCCGGGGATCGTGCCGGGGATCGTGCCGGGAATCGCGAGAGGGAATGAAGAGAGGAGAAGAGGAAACGCGCCTAGGCAACGAGCCGTTGGGTACGCGCGTAAGCCTCGAGCAGCAGCGCCGGATCGCCGGACGCCAGCTTCTTGGCATCCGACAAGGTCTGCCGGAATGCCCGCGCGCCGGGCATGCCGGCCATCAGGCCGAGCATGTGGCGGGTGATGCTGTTGAGTTTCAGCCCGCGTTCGCCGTGCCGTTCCAGCTGCGCGGCGATATAGGGCAGCATGGCTTGCAAAACCTCGAGGCGCGACTTCGGCGCCGCGGCATCGCCGTAATAGCGTGTATCGAACGAGGCCATGAGCCATGGATTGTGATAAGCCTCGCGCCCCAGCATCACGCCGTCGACATGCTGCAGGTGCAGGTCGATTTCCGCCTCGGTCTTGATGCCGCCGTTGATGATGATCTCGAGTTCGGGGAAGTCGCGCTTCAGCCGATATGCGTATTCGTATTTCAGCGGCGGGATTTCACGGTTCTCCTTCGGGCTCAAGCCCTTCAGGATCGCGTTGCGCGCATGCACGATGAAGGTCTTGCAGCCTGCCGCCGCGATCGTGCCGACGAAATCGCGCACGAAATCGTAGCTCTCGACCTGGTCGATGCCGATCCTGTGCTTGACCGTCACGTCGATCGACACCGCATCGCGCATCGCCTTCACGCACTCGGCCACGAGCGGCGCCTCCGCCATCAGGCAGGCGCCGAACGCGCCTTTCTGCACGCGCTCCGACGGGCAGCCGCAATTGAGGTTGACCTCGTCGTAACCCCAGCGCTCGCCGAGCTTCGCGCTCTTCGCCAGGTCGGCCGGCTCGCTGCCGCCGAGCTGCAAGGCGACCGGATGCTCTTCCTCGCTGAAATCGAGATGGCGCGGCACGTCTCCGAACAGCAATGCGCCGGTCGTCACCATTTCGGTGTACAGCCAGGTATGGCGCGTGATCTGCCGATGGAAGACGCGGCAGTGGCGGTCGGTCCAGTCCATCATCGGGGCGACGGAAAGACGGCGGGGAGGAAGCTTGGCGGGAATCACGATCGATGCTACCGACTGAAAACGTTATTGTAACGGGACAAGGAGGCGTGTCTCGGCGGCGCCACGCCGGAGTGCGCATGCCCCAGCGATTTGGCGGCTTTGGCAACGAAAGCGCGCAGGATATTGCGGCTCGCGGGCCGGGCGCCTGCGTGCGGGCCGGCAATTGAGGCGAAAGGGTATCGACCACAGACCAAACGTAATACCATAAACCATCGAATCGATTCCCCCGTCAACATAGGGACCCATCGCTATGCCCAATCAACCGGACACCGAACATTTCTGGATGCCCTTCACTGCCAATCGGCATTACAAGACCAAGCCGCGCCTGCTGGTTTCCGCCGCCGGCATGCATTACACGTCGGACGACGGCCGCAAGATTCTCGACGGCACCGCGGGCCTCTGGTGCTGCAACGCCGGCCACAACCATCCGAGGATCACGGCCGCCATCCAGGAGCAGGCCGCGACCATGGATTACGCGCCGACCTTCCAGATGGGCCATCCCAAGGCGTTCGAAGCCGCCAGCGCGCTGGCGGCGATTTCGCCGGCCGGCTTGAATCGCGTGTTCTTCTGCAACGACGGTTCGGAAGCCGTCGACTCTGCGCTCAAGATCGCCCTGGCTTATCACCGCATGCGCGGCGACGGCTTGCGCACCCGCCTGATCGGTCGCGAGCGCGGCTATCACGGCGTCGGCTTCGGCGGCATCGCGGTCGGCGGCATCGCCGGCAACCGCAAGCATTTCGGGCCCACGCTGGCGGGCGTCGATCACCTGCGTCATCCGCTCGATATCGCGAAGAATGCCTTCTCGCGCGGCCTGCCCGAGCACGGCGCCGAACTGGCCGACGAGCTCGAACAGCGCATCCTGGCCCTGCACGACCCGGCCACCATCGCCGCCGTCATCGTCGAACCGATCCAGGGTTCGACCGGCGTCATCCTGCCGCCCAAGGGTTATCTGCAGAAGCTGCGCGCGATCTGCGACAAATACGGCATCCTCCTGATCTTCGACGAAGTCATCACCGGCTTCGGCCGCCTGGGAGCGCCGTTCGGCGCCGACTATTTCGGCGTCAAGCCCGACATGATCACTTGCGCCAAGGGGCTGACCAACGCCGCGGTGCCGATGGGCGCCGTGATCGTGAAGCAGGAGATCCACGATGCCTTCATGCAAGCCGCGCCGGAGAACGCGATCGAGTTCTTCCACGGCTATACCTATTCCGGCCATCCGCTCGCCGCAGCGGCCCTGATCGCGACGATGGAAGTCTATCGCGACGAAAACCTGTTCCAGCACGCCGCCGACATGGCGCCCTACTTCGAGGAAGCTGCGCACAGCCTCCGGGGCCTGCCCTATGTGAAAGACATCCGCAACCTCGGCCTGGTCTGCGGCATCGAACTGGAGAGCGTGCCGGGCAAGCCGACGGCGCGCGCCTTCGATGTCTTCAACAAATGCTTCTGGGACCAGGGCGTGCTGATCCGCACCACCGGCGACATCATCGCCCTGTCGCCGCCGCTCATCATCGAGAAGGATCAGATCGACCAACTGTTCGGCGCGATCGCCGACGTGCTCAAACACCAGAAGGCCGTACCGGACGCCGCACCCGCGCTGGCGCAGGTGGCTTGAGCTCCCTCCGCGCATGAACACGGGGCGGATGGCTAACCGCTCATCCGCCCCGTTGGATCCACGCGCCGCCGGCTAAAAGCGTTCCGTCATGAATCTCGCTCGGACGCCGGCGACCGCACGCGTTCTTATGCCGCTTCGCGCGATGCGCGCTTGCGCTCGTGTTCCTTCAGGAAGCGCTTGCGCAGACGGATGCTCTTCGGGGTGATCTCGACGAGTTCGTCGTCCTCGATGAATTCGACCGCGTATTCGAGCGTCAGCTGGATCGGCGGAACGAGGCGCACGGCTTCGTCGGTGCCCGAGGCGCGCACGTTGGTCAGCTGCTTGCCCTTGATCGGGTTGACCACCAGGTCGTTGTCGCGCGAGTGGATGCCGATGATCATGCCTTCGTAGACCGGATCGTTGTGCGACACGAACATGCGGCCGCGATCCTGCAGCTTCCACAATGCGTAGGCGACGGCGGCGCCGTCGTCCTGGGAGATCAGGACGCCGTTGCGGCGGCCGGCCAGTTCGGGCTTGGTCAGATCGACCGGCGAGTATTCGTCGAAGATATGGCTCATCAGGCCGGTGCCGCGCGTGAGCGTCATGAATTCCGACTGGAAGCCGATCAGGCCGCGCGCCGGAATGCGGTATTCGAGACGCACACGGCCCTTGCCGTCCGGCTCCATGTTCTGCAGGTCGCCGCGGCGGCGGCCGAGCTCTTCCATCACGCCGCCTTGGTGAGCGTCTTCGACGTCGACCGTCAGCAATTCGTACGGCTCATGCTTGACGCCGTCGATTTCCTTGAACACGACGCGCGGACGCGATACGGCCAGTTCATAGCCTTCGCGACGCATGTTCTCGAGCAGGATGGTGAGATGCAGTTCGCCGCGCCCCGAGACCTCGAACACGGTGTCGTCGCCGGTATCGGCCACGCGCAAGGCGACGTTCGATTTCAATTCGCGGTCGAGGCGCTCGCGCAATTGGCGGCTGGTGACGAACTTGCCTTCGCGGCCGGCCAGCGGCGAGGTGTTGACCAGGAAGTTCATGGTCAGCGTCGGCTCGTCGACCTTCAGCATCGGCAGCGCGTCCGGATTGTCGACCGCGCACACCGTGGAACCGATGCCGACTTCTTCGATGCCGTTGATCAGCACGATGTCGCCGGCTTGCGCTTCGTCGACCAGCACGCGGTCGAGGCCCTTGAACTTGAGCACCTGGTTGACGCGCGCCTTGATCGGCGTCGAATCCGGGCCGTTCATGACAATCACGTCCTGCAAACCCTTGATGCGGCCGCGCTTGATGCGGCCGATGCCGATCTTGCCGACGTAGGAGGAATAGTCGAGCGAGGAAATCTGGAGCTGCAGCGGACCGTCCGGATCGTCGTCGCGGACCGGCACGTGCTCGAGCACCGCATCGAACAGCGGCTTCATCGTGCCTTCGCGCACGGTCGGATCGAGGCTCGCGTAACCGTTCAGCGCCGAGGCGTACACCACCGGGAAGTCGAGCTGTTCTTCGGTCGCGCCGAGCTTGTCGAACAATTCGAAGGTCGCGTTGATGACCCAGTCCGGGCGGGCGCCCGGGCGGTCGATCTTGTTCACCACCACGATCGGCTTCAGGCCGAGGCCGAGCGCCTTGCGCGTCACGAAGCGCGTCTGCGGCATCGGGCCTTCAACGGCATCGACCAGCAGCAGGACGGAATCGACCATCGACAGCACGCGCTCGACCTCGCCGCCGAAATCGGCGTGGCCGGGGGTGTCGACGATATTGATGTGCGTGCCTTCGTACTCGACCGCGCAATTCTTCGCCAGGATCGTGATGCCGCGTTCCTTTTCAAGATCGTTGGAATCCATCACGCGATTGTCGACGTGCTGGTTTTCGCGGAAGGTGCCGCTTTGCTTCAGCAGCTGGTCGACCAGCGTGGTTTTGCCGTGATCGACGTGGGCGATGATGGCGATGTTGCGCAGAGCGCGTTTGGCGTTGGACATGGGAAGGCGTGCGAGTGAATCGGGGAAACCTGCAAGTATATCATGCCGCGCCGCGGAAATTGCGGAAAACCGAGGAATTTCAAAGGCTTGGCAAGATATGGCCGATCCTGACCGGCGCCGGAATCGCCGGCTTCATTCCCGTGCCGACAGGTCCGCCCCGGCCAAGGCGGTTATGCGGCCAGTCTCGAACGACGGATGCATTGGCGGACAAGGCTTGAGCCACATTGGCCGGCCTCATGCGCAAGTTGCCGGCGCTCGCCGGCCCGTCGTGCGAACGCTCAGCGATTCGGCGCGACAGCGATCAGGCGCTCCGGGGCCAGCAAACCGTAGTCGGTCAATGTCGCCGTGCCAAGCAAGCGCTTATCGACTCCGCCATAGACGCGTACACGGCCGGCGACATACTGCCTGCCGTTCTCCGGTTTGCCGAGCGCAAGACGTTGACCGTGCAGGAAACGGTCGCTCAATTCCGGGGAGAGATCGAGGGCCGGGAATGAGGAAAGCAAAGCATCGACCGGAGCCAGCAAGGCGATGCGTTCGGCTTCCCCCACGATGGACTCCAAGCTGCCGAGTGTCACGGCATGTTCGAGCGTCAGGTCGCCAACGGCAATGCGGCGCAGGTCTTGCAGGTGCGCGCCGCAGCCGAGCGCCGCGCCGATGTCCTCGCCAAGCACGCGGATATAGGTGCCCTTGCTGCAACGGACGCGCAGCCGCAGATAAGGCGCCGTGTAATCGAGCAGCTCCAGCGCGTGGATCGTCACCCGCCGCGCTTCGCGTTCGAGCGTCACGCCGGCGCGCGCATATTCGTACAAGGGCTTGCCATCCCGCTTCAATGCCGAATACATCGGCGGCACCTGATCGATTTCGCCGCGGAATGCCGTCAGTACGCCTTCGATCGCTTCGCGCGTCGCGCTGACGGGAAGCGTCTCGAGCACATCGCCCTCGGTATCGCCGGTCGTCGTGCGCACGCCGAGCCGGACCACGGTTTCATAGGTCTTGTCGGCGTCGAGCAGGTCCTGCGAAAACTTGGTCGCCTCGCCGAAGCACAAGGGCAACAGACCGGTCGCGAAGGGATCGAGGGTGCCGGTGTGGCCGGCCTTCACTGCGTTCAACAACCACTTTGCCTTGCCGAGCGCGTCGTTGCTCGACAGGCCCGCCGGCTTATCGAGCAGCAATACGCCATGCACGGGCACACGTTTCTTCTTGGGCGTCGTGGTCGCCATGATCGCAACGGATTGGGTGACGGGCAGAAATGCGGCGAATTACTCGTCCGCATCCTTGGCCCGGGTCGCGTTGGCTTCGTCGATCAGTTTCGACAGCGCCATGCCGCGCGCCGGCGAGACGTCGTGGACGAAATGGATCTCGGGAATCGTGTGGATGGTGAGGCGGCGGCCGAGCTGGCCGCGAATGAAGCCGGATGCCTTCTGCAGGCCGGCCAGCGTGTTCTTCACCGCCTCTTCGTGATCGGGCAGCGTCGTGAAAAACACCTTCGCATGGGCGTAATCGGGCGTGACCTGCACTTCGGTGATCGTGACCATGCCCACGCGCGGATCCTTCAATCCGTACGCGATGATCTCCGCCAGATCGCGCTGGATCTGATCGGCGACGCGTATGCCGCGCCCGGGGATGGATTTGCTGTGTTTGGCCATGAATATCCATACGCCCTCTTCCGCTTGGAAGAGGGCAAACTTGCATTACAGCGTGCGGGCGACTTCCTGCACTTCGAACACCTCGAGCTGATCGCCTTCCTTGATGTCGTTGTAGTTCTTCAGCGACAGGCCGCACTCGAAGCCGGCCTTCACTTCCTTCACGTCATCCTTGAAGCGCTTGAGCGAATCGAGCTCGCCGGTCCAGATCACCACGTTGTCGCGCAACAAGCGGACCGATGCGCCGCGCTTGACCAGGCCGTCGAGCACGTAGCAACCGGCGATCGCGCCTACCTTGCTGACGTGGAATACCTGGCGAATCTCGACCAGGCCCAGCGCCTGCTCGCGCTTCTCGGGCGCCAGCATGCCGGACATCGCGGCCTTGATATCGTCCACCGCATCGTAAATGATGTTGTAGTAACGGATATCGATGCCGTTGGTCTCGGCCAGCTTGCGCGCGGAAGCGTCGGCGCGCGTGTTGAAGCCGATGATGACGGCTTTCGATGCCACCGCGAGGTTGACGTCCGATTCGGAAATGCCGCCGACGGCCGCATGCACGACTTGCACGCGCACTTCCTCGGTCGACAGCTTCTGCATCGTATGCACCAGCGCTTCCTGCGAACCCTGGACGTCGGCCTTGATGATGAGCGGCAGGTTCTTGACTTCGCCTTCCGCCATCTGCTCGAACATGTTCTCGAGTTTCGCCGCTTGTTGCTTGGCCAGCTTGACGTCGCGGAACTTGCCCTGGCGGAACAAGGCGATTTCGCGCGCCTTGCGCTCGTCGGGCAGGACGACGACATCTTCGCCGGCCGCCGGCACTTCGGTCAGGCCCTGGATCTCGACCGGAATCGAGGGGCCCGCTTCGGCGATGTTCTTGCCGTTCTCGTCGAGCATCGCGCGTACACGGCCGTAGGACGATCCCGCCAGCACGACGTCGCCGCGCTTCAAGGTACCGCCTTGCACCAGCACCGTCGCGACCGGGCCGCGTCCCTTGTCGAGTTTCGCCTCGATCACGAGGCCCTTGGCCGGAGCATCGACCGGCGCCGTCAATTCCAGCACTTCGGCTTGCAACAGCACGTTCTCGAGCAGGTCGTCGATCCCCTGGCCGGTCTTGGCCGAGACCGGAATGAACGGCGATTCGCCGCCGTAGGCTTCCGGCACGACTTGCTCGGCGATCAGTTCCTGCGTCACGCGATCGACATTGGTGCCCGGCTTGTCGATCTTGTTGATCGCCACCACCAGCGGCACTCCGGCGGCCTTTGCATGCGAGATCGCCTCCTTGGTCTGCGGCATCACGCCGTCGTCGGCAGCCACCACCAGGATGACGATGTCGGTCGCCTTCGCGCCGCGGGCGCGCATCGCGGTAAATGCTTCGTGACCCGGTGTATCGAGGAAGGTGATGATGCCGCGCGGCGTTTCGACGTGATAGGCGCCGATATGCTGCGTGATGCCGCCCGCTTCGCCGGCCGCCACTTTGGCGCGGCGGATATAGTCGAGCAGCGAGGTCTTGCCGTGGTCGACGTGGCCCATGACGGTCACGACCGGCGCGCGCGGCAACGCCTCGGCATCGGTATGCTCCGTGCCTTCGGACAGCATCGCTTCCGGATCGTCGAGCTTCGCGGCATGCGCGCGATGGCCCATTTCCTCCACCACGATCATCGCGGTTTCCTGGTCGAGCACCTGGTTGATGGTGACCATCTGCCCCAGCTTCATCAACTGCTTGATGACCTCGGATGCCTTGACCGCCATCTTGTGGGCCAGTTCGGCCACGGTGATGGTCTCCGGCACATGAACATCCTTGATGATGGCCTCGGTCGGTGCCTGGAAATTGCTTTCACGATCATCATGGTGCGAACGGCGGCCCTTCGGACCGGCACGCCATCCGCTTTCGCGGCCGCCGGCAACCGTCGCTCCGCGCGTCTTCAAGCCGGCGCCGCGCTTCTTCGCGGCATCGTCCTGCCAAGTCGACGCGACGTTGGCCGACTTGATCGATTTCTTGTCGCCCGGCTTCTTGTCGTCTTTCTTGTCGGCCGGTTTCTTGTCGGCCGGCTTGTGCAACGTGCCTTCGGTAGCCTTCGCCACGGGCGCCGCCGGCGCCGGCTCCGGCGCCTTCATGACCTTGCGCGGCGCGCTCATCATGGCCTTGATCTGGGCGACTTCGTCGGCGACCGCCTTGCGCGCGCGCTCGGTGGCGGCAGCGCGTTCGGCGGCTTCCTTCTCCGCAGCCTCGCGCGCCGCCTGCTCGGCACGGCGCTTGGTCTCTTCATCGGCTAGGCGCTGCTGCTCCTGTTCGGCCGTTTCCTGGACTTTCGGCGTCGCGGCAGCCTTGGCCGCGGCTTCAGCGGCGGCCTTCTTCGCCTCTTCTTCGGCACGGCGCATGGCTTCGGCCTGCGCTTCCTTTTCGGCTTCCAGTCTCGCCAGGCGCTCCTGCTTCTCGCGCAACTCGGCTTCCTGGCGCGCGATCAGCTCGGCCTGGCGGCGCGCTTCCTCTGCGCGGCGTGCGCGTTCCGCCTCGTCGATGACGGGTGCGGCCGGCGCCGCGGGTTTCGCGGCCACTTCCTCGGCCACCGGTTCGTCGCGCTTGATGAAGGTGCGCTTCTTGCGGACTTCCACTTGGATCGTGCGCGATTTGCCCGTGGCATCCGCCTGCTTGATCTCGGTCGTCTCCTTGCGCGTCAGCGTGATTTTTTTCTTTTCGCCATCAGGCGCCGCGCCGTGCGAGCGGCGCAGATGATCGAGGAGCTTGTCCTTGTCTTCCTTCGACAGCGGGTCGGACGACGAACTCTTGATGACGCCGGCAGCGCGCAACTGCGTCAGCAGCAGATCCGCAGGCATCCTCAGTTCGGTGGCAAATTGGGCTACGTTGTTACTCGCCATTCAGTCCTCTTTTCTAATAATGGCAGCACTGATGATAATGAGGCTTCCCGATCACTTCGCTTCGCTCAGGCTCCAAGCCTTTGCTTGCAACGCCTTGGCGCGATCATCGTATTTCGCGTCGATGAGTTTCATTTCGTCATCGTTCACGTCGTCGAATTGAGTGTCGATCAGCTGACGCGCGCGGTCGGTCGGCAAGGCCAGGATCGCGCCGAATTCGTCATAGGCAAGACCGGCGAAGGCTTCCAGCGTCTTGATGCCGGCCAGACCGAGCTTACCCGCCGTCACGCGGTCCATGCCGTCGAGATTGGCCAAGGCATCTTCCATGCCTTCCATGCCTTCCTCGGAAGCGATCGCCTCGGTCACCAGCGCATCGCGCGCGCGGTTGCGTAATTCATTGACCGTGTCTTCGTCAAACGATTCGATTTCGAGCATTTCGGAAATCGGCACATAGGCGATTTCTTCCAGGCTGGAAAAACCTTCCTCGATCAGGATGTCGGCCACTTCCTGGTCGACGTCGAGCTTTTCCATGAACAGGGCGCGCGTCGCCGCGGTTTCCGCCGCGTGCTTGTCGGCCGACTCCTCGGCGGTCATGATGTTGATCTGCCAGCCGGTCAGTTCCGACGCCAGACGCACGTTCTGGCCGCCGCGGCCGATGGCGATCGCGAGGTTCTCCTCGTCGACGACGACATCCATCGCATGCTTGTCTTCATCGACCACGATCGACGACACATTGGCCGGCGCCAGGGCGCCGATCACGAACTGGGCCGGGTCTTCCGACCACAAGACGATGTCGACGCGCTCACCGCCGAGTTCACCGGTCACGGCCTGGACGCGCGAACCGCGCATGCCGACGCAGGTGCCGATCGGATCGATGCGCTTGTCGTTGGTGTGCACGGCAATCTTCGCGCGCACGCCCGGATCGCGGGCCGCCGATTTGATTTCGAGCAAGCCTTGTTCGATCTCGGGGACTTCGAGCTCGAACAGCTTCATGATGAATTCCGGCGCCGTACGCGACAGGATCACTTGCGGGCCGCGCGCATTGCGGTCGATACGCAGGATGTAGGCGCGGACGCGATCGCCGATGCGCAGGTTTTCCTTCGGGATCATCTGATCGCGCGGCAGGCGCGCTTCGATCTTGCCGGATTCGACGATGGCGTCGCCGCGCTCCATGCGCTTGATCGTGCCGGTGACGAGCGAATCGCCGCGCGCCAGGAAGTCCTGCAGGATCTGCTCGCGCTCCGCATCGCGGATGCGCTGCAACACGACCTGCTTGGTGTCTTGGGCGAAACGGCGGCCGAAATCGACCGACTCGATCGGCTCTTCGATGTAGTCGTCGACTTCGATGTCGGGAATCTGTTCCTTGGCTTCGAAGTGGAGGATTTCCTGGTCCGGCAACTGCAGGCCGGCATCGTCCGGCACCACGTGCCAGCGGCGATAGGATTCGAATTCGCCGGTTTCGCGATCGATCGAGACGCGGATATCGACTTCGCCGTCATAACGTTTCTTGGTCGCCTGCGCAAGAGCATGTTCGAGCGCCCCGAAGACGATCTCTTTATCGACGTTTTTTTCTCGTGCCAGTGCATCGACCAGCAATAACACTTCGCGACTCATGCTTTGCGACTCCTAAAATCCACTTTCGGCACCAAGCGTGCCTTGTCCACATCGGCCAGCGTAAACTCCAACATCGCCGGGCCGTCTTTACCTTCAAATTCGAGTTTCAGCTTGTCACCGTCCGGCGCGTGCAGCACGCCTTGGAACGATTTGCGGTTCGCCGCGCCCGGCATCGGCATGCGCAGCTTGACGGTCGCCTCATGCCCGGCGAAGCGGACGTAATCGGCGACCTTTTTGAGCGGACGATCGAGCCCGGGCGACGAGATTTCCAGCCTCTCGTAATCGACATTCTCCACGAGGAATACGTGCGACAGCTGATGGCTTACCTTTTCGCAATCCTCGACGGTGATCGCCTCGGCGGCCTCTCCTTGCTCTGCAAAGTCGATATACACCCGCAGCAAACCGCGGCCAGCCTGCTCGAAATCGACCAGTTCATAGCCCATGCCCGCCAGGGTTTTCTCTATCAGATCAAGCAAACGCAAAACACTCTCCGCAAATACCGTCCGGCGGCCCGGACCGCCCGCGCAGAACCGGATCAACAAAAAAAAAATGGGCATCTGCCCATCTCTTTTTATCGTTCCAGCCACTTGTAGCAGGCCCCACGAAAGCCGCCGTGGACGTGACTTTTGTTAACTACGAAATTATAAACGATCAGGGACAATGCCGCAATGACAGAGTGCGGCAGGCAATGCTGCCAGCCCCTCGGAACCGACCGCCGAGAGGGCTCAAATCATTACCTCGAAGCAATTATCCGCGAGGACGGCGACGCGGCATGCCCGGTAATGCATGACCAGCATGACTGTGGCTGCCGCCGCGTCCGGAGCCCGCATTGCGACGCGGCTGCCCCATCCCGGCGAAACCGAGCGCGGTCTGCAGCGGATCCGGCTGGCGCGCACGCGCCTTCGCCTTGCCTTGCTGCTGCTGCTTGCCTTGGCCGCCACGGCGATTGCCGCTCGTTTCGGACGCATTACCGCCCTTCTTTGCATTCTTTTCGAGGCCGCTGAGGGCGAGCAGATCGCGCACGGCATGCTCGTCGAGCTCCTCCCAGCGGCCGCGCTTGAGGCCGCGCGGCAGCGTCATCGCGCCGTAACGCGTGCGGATCAGGCGCGACACGGTCAAGCCGACGGCTTCGAACATGCGGCGCACCTCGCGGTTGCGCCCCTCGCCGATGGTGACCCGGTACCACTTGTTGGCACCCTCGCCTCCGCCGTCGGCGATTCTCGAGAATTGCGCGAGACCGTCTTCGAGCTCGACGCCGGCCAGCAATTTCTGGCGCATACCTTCCTCGAGCTCGCCGAGCGTGCGGACGGCATACTCGCGCTCGATGCTGTAGCGCGGGTGCATGAGGCGGTTGGCAAGATCTCCAGAGGTCGTAAACAGCAGCAGGCCCTCGGTATTGAAATCGAGACGACCGACCGCCAGCCACTTGCCGGTCTTGATCGGAGGCAGATGATCGAACACCGAAGGACGGCCCTCCGGATCCTCGTGACTGACGATTTCACCGGCCGGCTTGTGGTACACGAGCACGCGCGGCGGCTTCTTGCTGACCTTACGCTGGATCGGCTTGCCGTTGATGCGCACCAGATCGGTCGGCAGAATGCGCTGCCCGATATGGGCGGGCTCGCCATTGACCGACACCCGGCCGGCGATAATCAACTCTTCCATGTCGCGACGCGATCCCAAGCCGGCCTCGGCGAGCACCTTGTGCAACTTCGGCGCATCGTCCTCCGCCGTCAGATCGCGGCGGACATTCTTTGCCGGCCGATTGTCGCGACGAGCATCCGCTCCGCCGGCCTGTGTATCGTATTCATCCGAAGTGACGAACGAGAATACATCATCCGCGTTGTCGGCCTTGCCGCGCGACTGCCCGCCCTTGGCGCCGGCGGGCTGCTTGCCGCGCTGCTGCTTTTGCCCGGCCTTTTGCGCGCGCCCCTGCTCGCCCTTGGCCCGATTGCCGCGCTCCTTGCGCTCCGGCACCGCGCCCGCTCCACCCTCGGCTTGCGCGACGTCGGCGTTGTCCACCTCCGGCGCATCCGGGTTGCCAGCGGCCGTCTTGCGTTCGTTGCGCGGCGCACTGCGCGCGCGCCGCAGGCTACGCGGGCCTCGCACGCCTCGCTTGGCAGGCTTCTCCTGGCCGGCCTCGCCGGTGGATGCCGCATCCTGCTCTTGCGCCGGTTCCGATGAAACAGAGGGGGGCGCCGTTACCGGCGCGTCGTTAGACGTTGGAAATGTCATTGTTCGATTCTTCGTTGATCTGATGATCGGACGCAGCCTGCGAACTCGTCTCCGGCGCCGGATCATGGGAAAGGGCCGCTTCGTCTTCGACGGCGGCGGAACTTGTATCGACAGCAACGGCCCCAATGGGTTCGCCCTGCTGCTTCGAATCTTCTATAAATGCCTCTGCCGCCTCCCGCATGGCCGCCGCATCGGCGGCATTACCGTTCTCGGCAGCCGACGGCTCAGACTCTGCCTCGGGCGATGCGTCTTCGCTTTGCGCATCGTCAGCAAAAACGATCACCTCTTGCCCGAGACTCGCCTCCAACCCCGCCCCCAGCGCTTGCATTTCCGGCACTGCGCCAGGCGGCGCATCTTCCTTCGCAACCTGCTGCAACGGCGGCAATTGATCGAGAGAAGTCAGTCCGAGATCGTCGAGAAACTGCTTGGTCGTCGCGAACAAAGACGGGCGCCCCGGAACGTCGCGATGACCGACGGCCTCGATCCACCCCCGATCCTCCAGCATCTTGATCGTCTGCGAATTGACGGTCACGCCGCGAATCTCTTCGATGTCGCCGCGCGTCACCGGCTGTCGATAAGCAATGATGGCCAGCGTCTCAAGCGTTGCGCGCGTATATTTGGGCGGCTTTTCCGGATTCAGCCGCTCAAGATACACCTTCATCTCGGGCCTGCTCTGAAAACGCCATCCGGTCGACAGGCAGACGAGCTCGATACCTTTGTCCGACCAGCCAACACGCAAATCCTGAAGCATCTGCTTGATCGTGTCGGCACCGACGCCGCCCGCATCGGCCTCCGCGTCCACGAAGAGCTTTTTCATGTCGTTGATCGACAGCGGCTCATGAGCGCATAGCAGCGCGGTTTCGAGGACTTTCTTCGCCTCTGCTGTATTCATCTGCGTCGTGTACGGCTAATTCAGTAATATTTGCAGAAAATGTTCAACGACAAGCATCCGACGATGCTTTCGGTTAAAGAACCCGTTGATGCTGCGTTCCGACGCCCGACTTAGAGGAGGTGTATTTGGTGGGCGGGAAATAAGGTAAGACTTGGTTGCGGGGGCAGGATTTGAACCTGCGACCTTCGGGTTATGAGCCCGACGAGCTGCCAGACTGCTCCACCCCGCGTCTGAAAAACAAGACTATACACGGGATCGCGCTGTATTGCAAATACAATCGCGATTTCTTTTCGTCGCGGCACGCGGTGATACACTTGCAGTCAACTGCTCGCCGACAAACCTTAACGCCTCCCTCTCATGAAATTCTGCTCCGAGTGCGCGCATTCCGTCTCTCTCCAGATCCCCCCCGGCGACAATCGGCCCCGCTACGTCTGCGCCGGTTGCGGCACGATTCACTATCAGAATCCGAAGATGGTGATCGGCTCGATTCCGGTATGGCAACGCGACGGCGAGAGCAAGATACTTTTGTGCAAGCGCGCAATCGAGCCGCGCTACGGCTTCTGGACCTTGCCGGCGGGCTTCATGGAAAACGAAGAGACGACGACCGATGCGGCCGTGCGCGAGACTTTCGAGGAAGCCGGGGCGCGAATCGAATTGCATGAATTGTTTTCGCTACTGAACGTGCCGCATGTACACCAGGTTCACCTGTTCTATCGCGCAACGTTGCTCGATCTCGAATACGCGCCCGGCACGGAAAGCCTTGAAGTGCAATTGTTTGCCGAATCGGAAATCCCGTGGGACGAGATTGCCTTCCCGACGGTCGCCTATACGCTCAAGTTCTTCTTTGCCGATTTGAAGCGAGGCGGCGAAGGCGAATGCTTCAAGTTGCACACGAAAGATATCTACAAGCCGATGCGCGCGCCGGCGGATTGACGCTCCCCATCACCACAGCCGGCAGCGAAACACCGAATGATGATTCCCTGGCTTGATATCGACACGCCGTTTCCGGACGTTTCGCTAGCCCTGGACGGCACCAGCGAGGCCCCCGGGTTGCTTGCCGTCGGCGGCGACCTATCGCCCTGGCGCCTGCTGGAAGCCTACCGGCATGGCATCTTCCCGTGGTTCTCCGAGGGCCAGCCCATCCTCTGGTGGAGCACTGACCCGCGCATGGTTTTGTTTACTGAACGCTTCGCGGTTTCCGACAGTCTCAAGAAAAAGTTGAAGCAAGTGCATAAGAGCATGCAGACGGGCGGCCGCTGGGAGGTCCGCTTCGATTCCGCCTTCGAACAGGTGATGCGCGCCTGCGCCGCGCCGCGCAGGGACGGAGCCGGCACCTGGATTTCGGAGGAAATCATCGCCGGCTACAGCAGCCTGCATCGACAGGGCCAAGCCCACTCGTCGGAACTCTGGCTCGACGGCAAGCTGGTCGGCGGCGCCTACGGAGTCTGCATCGGTCGCATGTTCTACGGTGAATCCATGTTCGCTCGCGTGTCGGATGCCTCGAAGATCGCCCTTGCCTATCTCGTGCATTTTCTGCAACGGCATGGCGTGGCATTGATCGACTGTCAGCAGGAAACCGCCCATCTCGGTTCGCTAGGAGCGATTCCGATTCCACGCAACGAATTCATCGCGCACCTGCAACGCACGATCGATGAGCCGCCAATCGAACACTGGAAGCCGATGGATCTGTTCTGACGGAGATTGGAAAAAGCCTGCTCGCGCGGGCGCAAGACGGTGTAAATTATTGATGCAGACCGCGCCGCAATACCGGAAGATCATGACGCACCTGAAAGACCTGCCCTTCTCGACGCTGCAGTTCTACGCCACCGCGCCGTATCCCTGCAGTTATCTCAACGACCGCCTCGCGCGATCGCAGGTCGCCACGCCCTCGCATCTGATCAACGCGGACGTCTATTCGGAACTGGTCAAGAACGGCTTTCGCCGAAGCGGCATCTTCACCTACCGTCCCTATTGCGACGGTTGCCAAGCCTGCACGCCGGTGCGGGTCGACGCGACTGCATTCGCGCCGAACCGCAGCCAGAGGCGGGCATGGAACAGGCATCGGCATCTTGAAGCCTGGATCACGACGCTCGCCTACCTGCCCGAACATTACGATCTCTATCTGCGCTATCAATCGGCGCGCCATGCCGGCGGCGGCATGGACCAGGACAGCCGCGATCAATACGCGCAATTCCTTCTGCAAAGCAAGGTCAACACGCGCCTGGTGGAATTCCGCGAAGAAGACGGCACGCTGCGCATGGTCAGCATCATCGACATTCTCGACGACGGACTGTCATCGGTCTATACGTTCTACGACCCTGATGTGAATGGCGCTTCCTACGGCACGTACAACATCCTGTGGCAGATCGAGCAAGCCAAGCATCTGAACATGCCTTACGTCTATCTCGGTTACTGGATCGCCGAGAGCGAGAAGATGGCGTACAAGATCAATTTCCGCCCGATCGAGGCATTGCGGCACGGCAGGTGGGAAACCCTGTGACGGTAAAATAGCGGCTTTCCGCGTTCTTACCCTCCTTCCGCCGCCATGTCCGACAAGCTGCTCTACGCCCTCGCCCGCCCGCTCCTGTTCTCGCTCGATCCCGAAGCCGCGCACCACATGGCATTACCGGCGCTGAAACGAGCCGCCGCGCTCGGCCTCACTGCGGCGATCAGGAAACCGAAACCCGATCCGCGTACCGTCATGGGGATCACGTTCCCGAATCCGGTCGGCCTCGCCGCCGGACTCGACAAGGACGGCGCCTACATCGACGGCCTGGCGGAGCTCGGATTCGGCTTCATCGAGGTCGGCACCGTCACGCCGCGCGCCCAGCCCGGCAATCCGAAGCCGCGCATGTTCCGCCTGCCGAAAGCGCATGCGATCATCAACCGCATGGGCTTCAACAACGGCGGCGTCGATGCCTTTGTCGCCAATGTGCAAGCGTCGAAGTTTTATCAAGACCGGCGAGGCATCCTGGGACTCAACATTGGCAAGAATGCCGATACGCCGATCGAGCGCGCTGCCGACGATTACCTGCACTGCCTCGAGAAGGTTTATCCGTACGCGCACTATGTGACGGTCAACATTTCCTCGCCCAATACGAAAAACCTGCGCCAACTCCAAGGCGGCTCCGAGCTCGATGGATTGTTGTCGCAACTGAAGAACGCCCAGGCCCGCCTGGCCGATCGGCATCAGCGCTATGTGCCGATCACCCTGAAGATCGCCCCCGACATCGACGACGAGCAGATCAAGACCATCGCCGCCGCGCTGGCGCGGCACAAGATGGACGCCGTCATTGCGACCAATACGACCACTACGCGCGATGCGGTCAAGGGCTTGCCGCATGCCGACGAAACCGGCGGCCTGTCGGGTGCGCCCGTGTTCGAGCTATCGAATGCGGTGATTCGCGGCTTGAAGAAGGAGTTGGGCGATGCGTTGCCGATCATCGGCGTCGGCGGCATCCTCTCCGGCATGGATGCGCAAACCAAGATCGAGGCGGGAGCATCGCTGGTGCAGCTTTACAGCGGCCTGATTTATCGCGGCCCGGGACTCGTGCGCGAGTGCGCCGATGCGCTCGGCAAGATGCGCTGAGCATCTCCGCCGCAAATAAAAAACCCGGATCCGCAACGCGAATCCGGGCCAATGGCAACAAGCGAAAAACGTTACTCGACCTCGATCGTCTCTTGCGTCGCCGCCGGCGGGGGCGGTGCACCCTCGATGAATTCGAGTTTGATCTTCTCTTCCTCGTCGAGATCGACCGTCACGCGGCCGCCGTCGACCAAGCGGCCGAACAGCAATTCGTCAGCCAACGCCTTGCGGATCATGTCCTGAATCAGGCGCGACATCGGGCGCGCGCCCATCAGCGGATCGAAGCCTTTGCGGGCGAGGAAGCGGCGCAAGTTGTCGGTGAAAACAGCCTCGACCTTCTTCTCGTGCAGTTGCTCTTCGAGCTGCATCAGGAACTTGTCGACCACGCGCAGGATGATTTCCTCATCGAGCGCCTTGAAGCTGATCGTCGCATCGAGGCGATTGCGGAACTCCGGCGTGAACATGCGCTTGATATCCGCCATCTCGTCGCCGGCTTCCTTCTTGTCGGTGAAGCCGATCGAACGCTTCTGCAGGCTCTCCGCGCCCGCATTCGTCGTCATGATGATGATGACATTGCGGAAGTCGGCCTTGCGGCCGTTGTTGTCGGTCAACGTGCCATGATCCATCACTTGCAGCAGGATGTTGAACACATCCGGATGCGCCTTCTCGATTTCGTCGAGCAGCAGCACCGCGTGCGGTTTCTTGGTGATGGCCTCGGTCAGCAAACCGCCCTGGTCGAACCCGACGTAACCCGGAGGCGCGCCGATCAGGCGCGATACCGCGTGCCGCTCCATGTATTCCGACATATCGAAGCGGATCAGCTCGATACCGAGGATGAACGCCAACTGCTTCGCGACCTCGGTCTTGCCGACGCCGGTCGGACCGGAGAACAGGAAGGAGCCGATCGGCTTGTCCGTCTTGCCCAGCCCGGCGCGTGCCATCTTGATCGCGGACGCCAATGCCTCGATCGCCGGATCCTGCCCGAACACGACATTTTTCAAGTCGCGCTCGATGGTTTGCAGCTTGGAGCGGTCATCCTGGTTGACCGATTGCGGCGGAATGCGCGCGATCTTGGAAATGATTTCCTCGATCTCGGACTTGCCGATCGTTTTCTTCTGCTTCGACTTCGGAAGAATGCGCTGCGCCGCTCCGGCTTCGTCGATCACGTCGATCGCCTTGTCGGGCAAATGGCGATCGTTGATGAAGCGCGCCGACAGCTCGGCCGCCGACGACAGCGCCGAAGCGGAATACTTGACGCCGTGATGCTCCTCGAAACGCGACTTCAAGCCGCGCAGGATCTGCACCGTTTGCTCGACGGTCGGTTCGTTGACGTCGATCTTCTGGAAACGCCGCGAGAGCGCATGGTCTTTTTCGAACACGCCGCGGAATTCGGTGAACGTGGTCGCGCCGATGCACTTGAGCGCGCCGCTCGACAACGCCGGCTTCAGCAGATTCGACGCATCGAGGGTGCCGCCGGAGGCAGAACCGGCGCCGATGATCGTGTGAATCTCGTCGATGAACAGGATGGCGTTCGGATTGTCCTTCAATTGCTTCAACACCGCCTTCAGGCGTTGCTCGAAATCGCCGCGGTATTTCGTGCCGGCCAACAGCGCACCCATGTCGAGCGAATACACGACCGCGTTTTGCAGCACTTCCGGCACGTCGCTCTGCACGACACGCCACGCCAGCCCTTCGGCAATCGCGGTCTTGCCGACGCCGGCCTCGCCGACCAGCAACGGATTGTTCTTGCGGCGACGGCATAACGTCTGGATCACACGCTCGACTTCCGACTCGCGGCCGATCAGCGGATCGATCTTGCCTTCGGCGGCAAGCTTGTTGAGATTCTGGGTGAACTGATCGAGCGGGCTTTCCTTCTGCTGGCCTTCGGACTGAACGTCTTCCGCCCCCTCCGGCGCCTTCTGCGAATCGGCCTGCTGATCCTTGCGCACACCATGCGAGATGAAATTGACGACGTCGAGGCGCGTCACGCCCTGCTGGTGCAGGTAGTAGACGGCATGCGAATCCTTTTCGCCGAAGATCGCCACCAGCACGTTGGCGCCGGTCACTTCCTTCTTGCCATTGGACGCCGACTGCACATGCATGATCGCGCGCTGGATGACACGCTGGAAACCGAGCGTCGGCTGCGTGTCCACCTCGCTCGTACCCGGCACGGTCGGCGTATTGTCATTGATGAAATTCGTGAGCGTCTTGCGCAGGTCTTCGATATTGACCGCGCAGGCACGCAGCACTTCGGCGGCGGACGGGTTATCGAGCAGCGCGAGCAGCAAATGCTCGACCGTAATGAATTCGTGGCGCGCCTGCCGAGCCTCGACGAAGGCCATGTGCAAACTGACTTCAAGTTCCTGCGCAATCATACTTCCTCCATCACGCACTGGAGCGGGTGCCCCGCTTTCCTCGCGTGGGTAATTACAAGTTCAACCTTCGTAGACGCAATATCCTTAGGATACACCCCGCACATACCTTTGCCATCACGATGTACGGTGAGCATGATCTGCGTCGCGGTCTCGCGGTCCTTATTGAAGTATTCCTGGATGATCGCCACGACGAACTCCATCGGCGTGTAATCATCGTTCAACAATATCACTTGATACATCGGAGGCGGCTTTAGTTTCTGCTCCTGCCGTTCCAAGACGGTATCGAGGTCATGCCTGGTTGCCATGAGTCTATTCTAATGAGTCCTTCTGCCTGCGCAATGCGCCGAGATGAGCAGTATTCCATATTTATATTACGCGCTTTCGGGATGATGCACAGATGACGATCAAATTCGCCAAATCAAGAGTCGTCGCTTCATCCACTTTTGATGCGCTGCTAATCTGCCTCAATATTATGACAAAGGCGGCGAAAATCGCCTTGACTTTTCCATTTTTTGCGGGAACAATGAAAAAACTTGACAAGTACGCATCTCGGAGGCTTGTCAATAACAAGTGGGCAGGTTTTAGGAGGGGCAGCGTTACGCGAAGCTTCTTGCTTTTACGGCTCGTGTGATTAGTCAATATTTGAAAGACGCTTATATGGCAACTGGTACCGTGAAGTGGTTTAACGATTCTAAAGGCTTCGGCTTTATCACCCCGGATGACGGCGGTGAGGATTTGTTTGCACACTTTTCCGCAATTCAAATGAACGGCTTCAAGACGCTCAAAGAAGGTCAGAAAGTTCAGTTCGAAGTCACGCAAGGCCCGAAAGGCAAGCAAGCCTCCAATATTCAAACTGCTGCCTGATTGGCAAAGTTGAATAGAAAAAACCCCGCCCACGCGGGGTTTTTTTATGCCCCTGTGCTTGTTCTGCGTTAAGCTTTTTGACCCGCACCAAGACAATTGGTTTCACCGGTAGCCGACAAGAAATTGCTCATTAAACCATGAGGCGGTTTCTCATGGAAACCGAAAGTTTCTTTCATCCCCATGACGCTGCGACAAAAGCTCATCCTGTTCGCGATCACTCCGCTGATCCTTGCCCTATGCGCGATTGCCTTCGCGGTCTGGCATCAGGCGACAAAGCTCGCGATGCAGCAGCGAACCTCGACCGAGGCCGCATACCTGGCAAGCAAGGAAGCAGAACTGACGCACTACGTGACGATGGCAAAACGTTCGATCGCGCATTTGTACGATTCCGATCGCAACGATGAGGCGACACGCAACGAAGCCAAGGCAATCCTGGCGAAGCTCGACTATGGTGACGACGGCTATTTTTTCATCTATGACCTGCAAGGCAACAACCTCATGCATCCGCGCCTGCCCGCGTTGGTAGGCCGCAATCTGTGGGATTTGAAAGACCCGAACGGCAGTCCGACGATACAGCACCTGATTACGCGCGCGCGCAATGGAGGCGGTTTCGAGCGCTATCTTTGGCAAAAGCCGTCGACCGGCAAGATGTCGCCCAAGCTCGGCTATGTCGTCATGCTTGAGAAATGGGGATGGATGCTCGGGACCGGCATCTATCTCGATGATGTCGATGCCGCGCTCGCGCGGCTCGATGCACAGAGTTCAAGCAATATCTACGGCACCATGCTCTGGATCGCGGGCATCGCGATCGCGGGCGCCCTGCTCATCGCCCTTTCCGGGCTTGCGCTCAACATCAGCGAGTATCGCGTGGCCGACGCCAAGCTGCGCGTGCTCGCCCAGCGCGTGGTGCGCTCCCAGGAAGACGAGCGCGCCAGGCTGTCGCGCGACCTGCATGACGGCATCAGCCAGTGGCTGGTGTCGATCAAGCTGCAGATCGAATCGGGCATCGCGAAACTCGACGCCCGGCAGACTGATGCCGCACGCCATTCTTTCGACAGGGCTGCATCCCAACTCAACGATGTATTGAGCGAAGTGCGGCGCATTTCGCATGATTTGCGTCCGGCGCTGCTGGATGATCTCGGCCTTGCCGTTGCACTCGATCATTTGACGCGGGAATTCGCCGCCTCGACCGGCATTCCGGCAAATTTCGCGACCCAAGGTGTCTGCGACGGCCTGAGCGACGTCGGAAATACGGTGCTCTTTCGAATTGCCCAGGAAGCATTGACCAATATTCAACGTCACGCCAAGGCCACTGCGGTTCGCATTCGCCTGATCGGCGACGTGGATTCGGTCAGATTGAGCATCGTCGACAATGGAGCGGGCTTCGACATCGCCAGCGTCGCGCAACATCCGAAACGCGGTATCGGCTTGCGCAACATGCATGAACGCCTCGATGCGATCGGCGGCAAGTTGCATTTGGTATCATCCCCGGAAGGCACCGACGTCACCGCGGTGCTGCAACGCTCCTGAATCCGCCATGTCCGATCCGGTCCATATCCGCATTTTGCTTGTCGACGATCATCCGCTCGTGCGCGACGGATTGCGGGCGCGGCTCGAGAGCATTCCGCACTTCACGATCGTGGCGGAGGCAGGCAACGCCGAGGACGCGCTTCAGCACGCATCGGCGCGTGGAATCGATCTGGCGCTGATGGACATCAATATGGCAGGCATGAACGGCCTCGAATTGACCGCGCGCTTCCACGCCCAGCATCCGGAAATTGCCGTCCTCATGCTGTCGATGCACGACAAGGCTGAGTATGTCACGCAAGCCATCCAGGCCGGCGCGCGGGGTTATGTGCTCAAGGATGCGCCCGCGACCGACATCATTGCTGCGATCGATACCGTCATGTCGGGCGGCATTTACTACAGTGCCGGACTGGCAAAGCAACTGGCGCGCCCGATAGCGCCGGTACAGCTTCTGACGCCGCGCGAACGCGAAGTCCTGGAATGCATCGCGACCGGCAAATCGAACAAGCACATCGCGCGCGAACTCGATCTGAGCGTACGCACCGTCGAGACCCATCGCCTCAATATCAAGCGCAAGCTCGGCATCGAAGGCCAGGCGGACCTGATCCGGTTCGCGCTGGCGCATTCGAGCACCCGCTAAGCTGCCGTCAAAGAAAAAGCCGGGCCATGGCCCGGCTTCTTCCCGCAAAATAGCGTTACTTACATCTGGTCGATCATCACCTGACCGAAACCCGAGCACGACACTTGCGTCGCGCCTTCCATCAGGCGCGCGAAGTCATAGGTGACTTTCTTGGAAGTGATAGCCTTTTCCATCGCCGTGATGATGAGATCGGCGGCCTCGACCCAGCCCATATGACGCAGCATCATTTCGGCGGACAAGATCAGCGAGCCCGGATTGACGTAATCCTTGCCGGCGTACTTCGGGGCCGTGCCGTGGGTAGCCTCGAACATCGCGACGGAATCCGACAAATTGGCGCCCGGAGCAATGCCGATGCCGCCGACCTGCGCCGCCAAGGCGTCGGAAATGTAGTCGCCGTTCAGGTTCAGCGTGGCGATCACGCTGTACTCGGCCGGACGCAGCAGGATCTGTTGCAGGAAAGCGTCGGCGATCGAATCCTTGACCACGATTTCCTTGCCGGTCTTCGGATTCTTGAACTTGCACCACGGGCCGCCGTCGATCAGCTCGGCGCCGAATTCACGCTGCGCCAAGGCATAGCCCCAATCGCGGAAGCCGCCTTCGGTGTACTTCATGATGTTGCCCTTGTGAACCAGGGTCACGGACGGCTTATCGTTGTCGATCGCATACTGGATCGCCTTGCGCACCAGGCGCTCGGTGCCTTCGCGCGAAACCGGCTTGACGCCGATGCCGGACGTGTCGGGGAAGCGGATTTTCTTGACGCCCATTTCCTTGACCAGGAAATCGATCAGTTTCTTCGCGCCGTCGGACCCTTCGGCCCATTCGATGCCGGCGTAGATGTCTTCGGAGTTCTCGCGGAAAATAACCATATCGGTCTTTTCCGGCTCGCGCACCGGCGACGGCACACCCTTGAAGTAGCGCACCGGACGCAGGCAGACGTAGAGGTCGAGCTCCTGGCGCAGCGCGACGTTGAGCGAGCGGATGCCGCCGCCGACCGGCGTCGTCAACGGCCCCTTGATCGAGACGACATAGTCCTTCAGGACCTGCAAGGTTTCTTCAGGCAGCCATACGTCGGGACCGTAGACCTTGGTCGACTTTTCGCCGGCATAGATTTCCATCCAGCTGATCTTGCGCTTGCCGCCGTATGCCTTGGCAACTGCTGCATCGACCACCTTGATCATGACCGGGCTGATGTCCACGCCGGTGCCGTCGCCTTCGATATAAGGAATGATGGGATTATCGGAAACGTTCAGCGAAAAGTCGGCATTGACTGTGATTTTCTGGCCTTCGGCAGGCACCTTGATATGTTGAAACATCGTAATCTCCGGAATGTGGACGGAAAGACAGGCAGTTTGCGCCAAGCACAACCAAACGGCAAGGCAGGAATTCGTTCAAGTCTTATATAAGACAGAAGACTCAATTTCGTATTATGCACTACAATTTTACAAGACGCCATTGTTTTCCGGCCGCGGCTGACGCTGCTTGACTTGCCGGACAAGTCGCCACTTTCGAAACTCCGTTTTCGCCCCCACCATGCCACTCATCCTCTTCAACAAGCCGTTCCAGGTCATGTGCCAGTTTTCCAGCCACGAGACCCGCGAAACGCTCGCCCGCTACATCGATGTACCGAACATATATCCAGCCGGGCGGCTCGATGCCGATAGCGAAGGACTGGTTCTCCTGACCGACGACGGCAAGCTGCAGCATGCGATCAGCCACCCGCAGCGCAAGCAGCCGAAGACGTACATCGTGCAGGTGGAAGGCATGCCGGATGCCGCACAACTCGAGCGCCTCGCCGGTCCGCTCGACCTCGGCGATTTCGTGTCGCAAAAGTGCGAAGTCAAGCGTATCGCCGCGCCGGATTGGCTCTGGCCGCGCAATCCGCCGATTCGCGAGCGAGCGAATATTCCGACCACCTGGCTCGCGATTACGCTTTCGGAGGGAAAGAATCGGCAAGTCCGCCGCATGACCGCTGCCGTCGGCTTGCCGACGCTGCGCCTCGTGCGGATCGCCATAGGACCTTTTTCGCTGCAGAGCCATCCGTTGTGGCCGGGCGAATGGCGGGAAGTCGATCCCGCCTTGCTCGAGCGCTAGAACGGCAGCAGCTTCATATCGAATGCCCGCTCTGCAAGCCAGACCGCGGCCAGGATGGCGATCACGATGGAACCGGCAAACAGGATGAAGCGCCGATAGAACCGCGTGTGGCGCAACAGGAAAGCAAGCGGCAAGAAGAGGGAGACGATCGCCAACTGCCCCGCCTCGACGCCGAGGTTGAAGCCGACCAACGCGAGAATCAATGCGTCACGCGGCAGGCCGAGATCTTCCAGCACGCTGGCAAAGCCGAAGCCGTGGATCAAGCCGAAGACAAACGCCATCATCCAGCGCCGTTCGCGGAACAGTGGATAGATATTGTTGAGCGCCGCGATCACGACCGATGCGGCGATCGTCGATTCCACCCAACGCGACGGCAGGCTGACGATGCCGAGCGTCGCCAGGCTCAAGGTAATCGAATGCGCGGCGGTAAATGCCGTAACGATCTTGAACACGTTCCAGAACGCCGGCCGAAACGCGGCGACCGCCTGCCAATCTCTTTCCTCGCGATAGACGACCGCCGGCAGGAGGAGCGCCAACAGGAACAGGATGTGATCGAAGCCGATCCAGATATGCCAGATGCCCTCGCGACCGTAATCGAGAAACTGGGCAAGCCCGCCCGTTTTCTCCAGCTTGAATTGGCGGGCCGGGGTCTCCGCACTGAAGATTCCGGTAGTCGTGGCGCCAGCGTATTCGAGCCGCAGCAAGCCCTTGTGCTGAGGATCGATATCGAAGAACAGGCTGTAGCGAGCATCGAGCGTCTCGATCGCGGCCGGACATTGCGCCTTGAACCGCAACACGGCATAGGCGCCGTCGGTATGATCGTCGATCAAATGCGCAGCCACCCGCGCCGGGCAAGGCTTGCCCGCCGCCGACAATTGAAGGCGCGCCATCGCATAGGCGGCGATTTCGGACTGTCTGG
>DASPLX010000047.1:0-15579 GCA_035627375.1 Paucimonas sp.
GTCAACGCCGCCAGTCCGGCGCTTCGCCCACCACGCCTCATCAAAGTCTTCGAGACGTTCTACGAATACCTGCCCGGCGCTCCCCAGCCTGAACTGGTCCGGACGCCGTTCATCCTCTTGCACGGTCATTGGCTCACAGGGGCCGGTTTCCACGCCGGGCAGTTGGCCGATATCCACGTCAAGGACCGCATCATCACCCTCAGCACGAGGAAGCTTCCCCAGCTTTGATCGCCCGTCGGAAGCCGGCGCTTCATAGCGGCCGGTGCTGAAGTCTTCCCAAAAAAAGAATCCCCGCCGAGGCCGGCAAGGCCAGGGCGGGGATCGCGGAACAACCTAACGGCTTACCGTCTTACTTGCGGCGCGCCAGGATCGCTTCGATCTGGTCCATGATGCTGTTCATGCGCGTCACCACTGCCTTGTACGGCGCGGGCGAGGCGAGATCGACGCCGGCGGCTTTCACCAGGTCGTACGGGTAGGCCGAGCCGCCCGATTTCAGCACGTTCAGGTAGCGGTCCACCGCGCCCGGTTGGCCCTTCAGGATCGAATCGGCGAACATCGTGCCGGCGGCGATCGAGGTGGCGTACTGGAACACGTAGAAGCGGCGGTAGAAGTGGGGGATGTAGGCCCACTCGATCGCGTACAGGTCGTCGATCTTGACCACGCCTTCCTTGTCGCCGTGGTAGCGCTTGAGGATGTCGCCGTAGAGCTTGGTCAGCGCTTCGCCGGTCAGCGATTCGCCGCGATCGACGCGGGCGTGCACTTCACGCTCGAAGTCGGCGAACATCGCCTGGCGGAAGAAGGTGCCGCGCATGCCTTCCAGGGCCGAGCCGAGATAGAGCAGGCGCTCGTCGTCGGTCTTGGCGATCTTCAGCATGTGGTCGAGCAGCAGCACTTCATTGGTGGTCGAGGCGATCTCGGCGGTGAAGATCGGGTAATCGGCGGTGACGAACGGCTGGGTCTTGTTCGACAGGTAGGAGTGCATCGCGTGGCCCCACTCGTGGGCCAGCGTCGATACCGACTCGTAGTCGTCGTTGTAGTTCATCAGCACGAACGGGTGCACGTCGTAGGCCGCGCCGTTCATGTAGGCGCCGGAGCGCTTGCGCGGACGCGGGTAGACATCCATCCAGCGGTTGTCGAAGCCGTGCTTCATGGCGGCGACATAGTCATTGCCGAGCGGCTTGGCCGAATCGAGCGACAGTTGCTTGCCCATCTCGATCGGGTACTGCAGATCGCTCTTCACCAGCGGCGGGTAGATGTCGTAGTAGCGCATCTCGTTCAGGCCGAGCATCTTGGCGCGCAGCTTGAAGTAGCGGTGCAGCGTGGGCAGGTTGGCGTTGACCTGGTCGATCAGCGCGTTGTACACGCCGACCGGCACGTTGTTGTCGTCGAGGGCGCGGGTGATGGTGTCGGGATACTTGCGGACCTTGGTGTAGGCGGTGTCCTTCTTCAGTTGCTCGTAGAAGGCGACGCCGTAGGTGCGCTCGAATTCCTTCCACTTGCCCCAGAAGGCGTCGAACACTTTCTTGCGGTCGTCGCGGTTGTCGAGGGCGCGGTACTTGGTGTAGGCGGACTGGTCGATGCGCGGCGAGGTGCCGTCGGACATCTGCACCGTCGGCCACGGCATGTCGGCGTTGGAGAGGATCGAATACAGCGACTGCGCGGCGTTGGTCGCCAGGCCGAAGCTGGCGACGATGCTCTCGCCTTCGGCGTTGAGCGTATGCGGCGCCATGCGCAGGATGTCGTTCAGCGGATGGCGGTAGATCGCCAGCGTCTTGTCCTGCTTGAGGAAGGCGTCGACCTTGGCCGCGCCCATCTTCAGGATCTCGGGGCGCAGGAAGGAAACCGTCTCCTCGACCTGCGAACCGAGCACGTCCGATTTCTGGTTCAGTTCCAGGCCGGCGTTGGCGCCGGTGTCTTCGTCATGCAACTGCCCGGCATACGACGCCAGGCGCGCATAGCGCTTTTGCATGTCGGCGTTCAGGTCGAGACAGGCCTTGAAGCGCTTGACCGAGCTGCCGAGCTGGCCGCGGCAGCCTTCGAATTCCTTGAGCTGGGTCTTCAGCTTGGCGGCGTCGGCATTCCATTCGTTGAGGGAAGGGTAGAGGTCCTTCAGGTTCCAACGGTCTTTTTCGGTCTCGGCGGCGCCGGCCAGCAGCGGGGCGGCGGCGAGCAGGGGGAGCAGGAAATACTTAACCATGCATGTTGCCTATGTGTGGGTTGATCAAAGGACGCTTGCCTCGCGTGCGCCGGTCGCGCCCGTTCGGCGGGCCGCAGCGCGAGATGGTCGCGCTGGCGGTAGCGGCGAGCCGGGCAGGATGCGCCACGGTTTGCGCCGAACCGCGATTGTAATTTCTGTAAGCAGAAAAATATTGTTTGGAGAAGAAAAATTTATGGCTATTTTTCTCCGCCTTCCCAGGCTTTTCACGACTCGAAATTCGCATTTCGTATCGTGGAATTTCTTGCGGCAAAGCATCAGTGGAATCTTTCATTTTGAGGAATTTAATTGCATATCGCGAAAATTTAATGATAACTCTTTGATTTCAATCGAATAAAAAATGCTTATATGTCTTATATAAGACATTGGTGCTCCGCAAAAAGAGGCATAAGATTTAGCCATAGGTTTTCGCTTTCATTCGTACCGTTTTCACTCTTTATCTTCACTCTCATTGCAAGGAGAACGACCATGGCAACTCGCGAACAGCAAGCTCAAGCATTGGCTAAGGATTGGGCAGAGAATCCCCGTTGGGCCGGTATCAAGCGCAACTACACCGCGGAAGACGTCGTCCGTCTGCGCGGCTCCGTGCAGATCGAGCACACGCTCGCCAAGCGCGGCGCCGAGAAGCTTTGGAACCTGCTCCAGAACGAGCCGTTCGTGAATGCCCTGGGCGCGCTGACCGGCAACCAGGCGATGCAGCAGGTGAAGGCCGGCTTGAAAGCCATCTATCTCTCCGGCTGGCAAGTCGCCGGCGATGCCAACCTGGCCGGCGAGATGTATCCCGACCAGTCGCTGTATCCGGCCAACTCGGTGCCGATGGTCGTCAAGCGCATCAACAATACCTTCGCCCGCGCCGACCAGATCCAGTGGGCCGAAGGCAAGGATGACACCGATTTCTTCGCGCCGATCGTGGCCGACGCCGAAGCCGGTTTCGGCGGCGTGCTGAACGCCTTCGAGCTGATGAAGGCGATGATCGAAGCCGGCGCTTCCGGCGTTCACTTCGAAGACCAGTTGGCTTCCGTGAAGAAGTGCGGCCACATGGGCGGCAAGGTGCTGGTGCCGACCCGCGAAGCCGTCGAGAAACTGACCGCGGCCCGCCTGGCGGCCGACGTTTCCGGCACGCCGACGCTCCTGATCGCGCGTACCGATGCCGAAGCGGCCGACCTGCTGACCTCGGACGTGGACGACAACGACAAGCAGTTCTGCACCGGCGAGCGCACCGTCGAAGGCTTCTTCAAGACCAAGCCCGGCATCGAGCAAGCGATCTCGCGCGGCCTGGCTTATGCGCCGTACGCCGACCTGGTGTGGTGCGAAACCGGCAAGCCGGATCTCGCCTTCGCCAAGAAATTCGCCGAAGCGATCCATGCCAAGTTTCCGGGCAAGATGCTGTCCTACAACTGCTCGCCGTCGTTCAACTGGAAGAAGAACCTGGACGACGCGACCATCGCCAAGTTCCAGAAGGAGCTGGGAGCGATGGGCTACAAGTTCCAGTTCATCACGCTGGCCGGCTTCCATGCCTTGAACTACTCGATGTTCAACCTGGCCTACGGCTATGCCCGCAACCAGATGTCGGCCTTCGTGGAGCTGCAGGAATCCGAATTCGCCGCCGCCGAGAAGGGCTTCACCGCGGTCAAGCATCAGCGCGAAGTCGGCACCGGCTATTTCGATGCCGTGACGCAGACGATCCAGCAAGGCCAGTCGTCGACCACGGCGCTGCACGGTTCGACCGAAGACGAGCAATTCTTCGACAGCAAGAAAGTCGCGTAAGAAAGCTCGCCCAGGATTGACGGAGGGAGACAGCGGCCAGGTGCCGCACGTTGTGGAACCGCGCCCCCAGGGGCGCGGTTTTTTTTCGGCCGGTTTTTACCAATTGAGTTTGAGGGTGTACTTGCCGTTGGTGGCGCCGGTGCCGCCCTTGTAGTAGAAGATGCGCACGTAACGGGCGGCGGTGGAAGGGCCGGGGTTGGTCACCGCGACCGAATCGACGACGCCGGTGCTCTTCTCGCTCTTGCCGAGGAGGGTTCCGGCACTGTTGTAGACATATAGCTCATAGTCGGAAGTCGCATTCGGCGCCAGCGTCGAGGTCAGCGTGCGGCCCGCGGGCAATTGCACGACATAGTAGTCGTTGTCCGTGGCGGAGCTCATGGTGCCGTTGACCGTCGTGCCGCTGGCGGCGATCGCTTGCGCGCTGCCCATGTTGCCGTTCGGCTCGATTTCGTTAATGGTCGTCCCGCCGCTGCCGATGGCGGCGTTCACGGCGGCCGTCGCATCGACGATGCCGGCGCCGCAGGTGAAGCAGCTCGCGGGAAACGGCCGGGCGGTGCTCTTGAGGAGCGATTCGACCTGGTCGGGCGTCAGGCTCGGCTTCCGCGACAGCATCAGCGCCGCTACGCCGGCGACGTGCGGCGCGGCCATCGAGGTGCCTTGGAAGAACGCGTGGATGTCGGCGCCGGGAGTGGTCGTGCCGGCATTGAGCGTGGACAGGATGCCGTGCCCGGCGAGGTTGGTGTCGCCGCCAGGAGCCGCCAGATCGACCGCGGCGCCGTAGTTCGAATACCACGCCTTGCCGCCGTAGCGATTGACGGCGCCGACCGTGACGACGCCCTGGCAATTCGCCGGGGTGTAATCCAGCACGATGGAATTCGCGTTGCCGGCGGCGACCACGACCACCGCGCCGCGCGAGCGGGCGCTGTTGATGGCGGCCTGGGTGGTGGCGCTGCAGGCGCCGCCGCCGCTCAGCGACAGGTTGATCACGCGGGCCGGGTAGGCGTTGTTCGGAACCCCGCTGATCGGGCCGCCCGCGCTCCAGATGAGCGCATCGGCGATATCCGACATGTAGCCGCCGCACTTGCCTAGCGCCCGCACCGGGACGATCCTGGCGTTGAATGCGACGCCGGCGACTCCGCTGCTGTTGTTGCTCAGGGCGGCGATGGTTCCGGCGACGTGCGTGCCGTGCCAGCTCGAGTAGCGGTTCTGCGCCGGCTGGCCGAAGCCGCATTCGCCCACCAGCGCCCAGTCGCCGGGGTCGCGCGCATCGCTGTCGCGGCCGTTGCCGTCGTTGGCGACGGCGACATTGCTGATGAAGTCGTAGCCGGGCAGGATGTTGGCTGCCAGGTCGGCATGCGGACGGTAGCCGGTGTCGATCACGGCGACGCGTACGCCGCTGCCGGTCGATTTATCCCAGGCGCCGGGCGCGCGGATGCCGGCGGTCGCTTCGTGGTAGTGCCATTGTTCGGCATAGCGCGGATCGTTGGGCGTGAGCGCCGGCTGCAGGAGCCGATCCGGTTCGGCATATTCGATCGACGGGTCGCCTGCTTGCAATTGCGCGGCGATGGCTTCGATTTCCTCCACCGCAAGCCGGCGGCCGAGGCTGATGACATGGGCGCCGCCGCCGGTCGCGTGCAGGGCCTTCATCGCGAGTCCGTGCTGGCGGCCGGCGCGCTGCAGCGCCGCCAGGCTTTCTCCGGAGATCTGCTGCACCGAAGCGGCGTCCTTGAGCGGCGGTCCCGCGGTCCGGTATTTCACGATCAGGCGATCGGTGACGTCGGCTTGCCTGGCCGCGATCGTGGGAGGCGGTGATTCGGGAGCGGCAGCGACGGCGGCGCCGGCGGCGGCGACCGAGGCGGTGATGCATAGCTCCAGGAAGGTCCGGTTTCTCCAGGGTTGGTGTTCCATGACGGCTCCTCGAAGTAGCGCTTCTTCTGAACGCCCGCCCGGCAGCGGCGGGAACGGCGGATCGTCGGTTGCTTCGATGGTGTCTTAAATCGCGCGAATGGATTTAAGGATGCTCAATCGCGCGTCTGCGCCAGCGCAGGCTTCGGCTCGTCCGGATAACGAGGATGCGGTGCGACATCGGAAAGCGGACAGTGGAGGGGCTGGGCGGCATGGCGCCGCCCAGCTTCGTGCCTATCGATTACCAATCGATTTTCAGGCTGTACCGGCCGTTGACCGGACCGGTGCCGCCGAAGCCGTACGCGACTTCGACATAGTAGGTGGCCGGCGCCGATCCGCTGTTGGTGACCGACAGGGTCTCGAGCGCGCCGGGGCCGAGCAGGCTCCCGAAGATGACGTCGCCGTTGCCGTCGCGGACGTAGAGGTCGTAGTCCGCGGCGCCGGTCGGCGCCATTTTGGCGGTCAGCGTGGCTCCCGGCGGCAGTTCCAGCCGGTAGTAATCGCTGTCCGAGGTCGTCCCCATGGTTCCCTTGACCATCGTGCTGCAGTTGAGGATGCGGATCGCGGTGGCCAGGTCGTCGTTCGGCTCGGTTTCGTGGATCGTCGGTCCGGGGTCGACGGCGGCTTTGGTCGCGGCGGCGGCATCGATGATGCCGTTGCCGCATCCCGCGCATGCCGCCGGGAAGGCCCGCGCCGTCGCCTTGAGCCGGGTTTCGACTTCCGCCGCGGTCAGCGTCGGGTTCTTCGCCAGCATCAATGCCGCCGTGGCGGCCGCATGCGGCGCGGCCATCGAGGTGCCTTGATAAAACGCATAGGCGTCCGCGCCGGGGGTCGTCAAGCCGGCATTGAAGGTGGACAAGACGCCGCCGCCCGGAAAGCGGGTATCGCCGCCCGGCGCCGCCAAGTCCACCAGCGGGCCGAAGTTCGAATACCACGCCTTGCCGCCGGTGCGGTCCGTCGCCGCGACCGAGATCACGCCGGGGCAATTGGCCGGCGTGAAGTTGGCGACATCCATGTTGGCGTTGCCGGCCGAGACCACGACCGAGGCGCCGACCTGGTTGGCGCTGATAATCACCGAGAGCATGGTCAGATCGCACGGCCCGAAACCGCCGAGCGACATGTTGATCACGCGTGCCGGATAGGGGTTGGGCGGCGAGTCGGGAAAGTTGCCGCCGTAGGCCCAGGTGACCGCATCGGCGACGTCGGAGAGATAGCCGCCGCACTTGCCGAGCACCCGGGCCGGAACGACCCGGGCGCCGGAGGCGACGCCGGCGACGCCGCTGCCGTTGTTGGTCAGCGCCGAAATCGTGCCTGACACGTGGGTGCCGTGCCAGCTCGAGTTGAAGTCGCGCGTCGGCTGGCCGCCGCCGCATTCGCCGGCCAGGACCCAGTCTCCGGGGTCGCGCGCGTCGGCGTCGCGCGCGTCGCCGTCATTGGCGACGAACGGGTCGCTGATGAAGTCGTAGCCGGGAAGAATATGTGTCGCCAGATCGGCATGCGGACGATAACCGGTGTCCAGCACCGCCACCGTCACGCCGGTACCGATCGATTTGTCCCAGGCGGCGGGAGCGCGGATGCCGCCGACGGATTCGTAGTAATGCCATTGCAGGGCGTAGAACGGATCGTTCGGCGTGAAGGTCGGCTGCAGGAGGCGATCGGGTTCGGCGTATTCGATGTTCGGGTCCTGGGACTGGATCTGCTTCGTGACCGCGCGGGCTTGCTCGAGGGAGAGGCGTTTGTCGAGCTTGACGACATGCGCGCCGGTGCCGATGACGCGCAGCGCCCTCATCGTCAGGCCGTGCTGGCGTCCGACCTGTTGCAGCGCCGTCAGGCGCTCGGCCGACAGCGGCCGCATCGGCGCTGCCGTCTTGGCGCCTTTCGACATCGGCAGCGGGTCCTTGTATTTCACGATTACGCGATCGGTGAAATTGGCGTGCGCGGCCGCCGTCGCCGCCATGCCGCTATCCGGCACGGCCGCGGCCGCGAGACCGGACGCCGACGCGATCAGCGCGGCGGTACATAACCTGGCGAACGCAGGGAACTTCGAGCAAGACTGTTTCATGTAGGCTCCTCGATAGGCTTTCATTGAATGGCGGATTCTTGCGAACCTCGGCCCGTCGGCGATGCGCCCGCGCGGCATGCCGCGACATCCGGCGCCGGACCGGCGAGATGACTGAGGTCTCATGCATCTTGCGGTCCGCCGCCGGGGCGACTCTTAAAGTCCGTCAAACGCTGCCGGGCTCTTAAGCTCGGTCAAAGGCCGAGGATGGCGAAGTGGTGCGTCAAGACAATGAAAGCGCCGGTCGGGCGGCGACGCGAATACCTGCGTGTTCGCGCCGGCAATGCTTGGCGACGGAAGGACGCCTCGATGCGGATTGGCCGACGCGAGGGGGAGGGAAGGGAACGCAAACGAAAACCGCACTCGAAAAGAGTGCGGTCCTTGCTACAGGAAGAGAATGCCGGGCGGCGTACGGAGTGCGTCCGCCGCCCGTCGATTCACGACGTATGCACGCGGAAGATTACCAGCTCATCTTCAGCGTGTACTTGCCGTTCGTCGAGCCCGTGCCGCCGCTGTAGTACTTGACGCGGACATAACGGGCGATCGTGCCGGAGCCGGTGTTGGTCACCGAGACGGTGTCCGTCGAGCCGGCGCCGTTCTCGCTGCTGCCGATCAACGTGCCTGCGCTGTTGTACACATACAGGTCGTAGTCCGACGAGGCGTTCGGCGCCAGGACCGAGGTCAGCGTCGCGCCGGCCGGCAATTGCACCACGAAGTAGTCGGAGTCGGTGGTCGAACCCATGTTGCCGTTTGCCTGCGTCTTGCGATTGGTGACGCTGTCCGCGGTGCCGGTGGTGTTGTTCGACTCGGACTCGTTCAGCTGGAACCATTCGTCGACGATCGTGCTCAGCGCCGCGTTGGCGTCGACGATGCCCGAACCGCAACCCGAGCAGGTGGCGGGGAAGGCGCGCGACGAGGACTTCAGCTTGGTTTCGACCTGGTCCGGCGTCATGGTCGGCGTCTGCGCCAGCATCAGGGCGACGACGCCGGCTACGTGCGGCGTCGCCATCGAGGTGCCTTGATAGAACGCGTAGTTGTCCGCGCCGGGAGCGCCGGTGCCTGCGTTCAGCGTCGACAGGATACCGTTGGAGGTGATGCTGGTATCGCCGCCGGGCGCTGCCACGTCGACCACCGTGCCGTAGTTCGAGTACCAGGCGCGGCCGCCGGAGCGGTTGGTCGCCGCGACGGTGATCACGCCCGAGCAGTTCGCCGGGCTGGAGTTCGACGCATTCTGGTTCTCGTTGCCGGCCGCGACCACCACGACGGCGCCGCGCGAGCGGGCACTGTTGATGGCGTTCTGGGTCGTCGTGTCGCAAGCGCCGCCGCCGCCCAAGGACAGGTTGATGACCTTGGCCGGGTTGGCGTTGGCGGGCACGCCGGAGACGGAGCCGCCCGATGCCCAGATGATCGCGTCGGCGATGTCGGAGGTGTAGCCGCCGCACTTGCCGAGCACGCGCACCGGAACCACCTTGGCGCCGAACGCAACGCCGGCCACGCCGGTGCTGTTGTTCGACACGGCGGCGATCGTGCCGGCGACGTGGGTGCCGTGCCAGCTCGAGGTTTGCGCCTGGGCCGGTTCGCCGTTGCCGCATTCGCCGGCGGCGACGGCGTCGCCCGGATCACGCGCATCGGTGTCGCGGCCGTTGCCGTCGTTCGAGACGAAGGTGTCGCCGATGAAGTCATAGCCGCCGACGATATTGGCGGCCAGGTCGACATGCGGACGATAGCCGGTGTCGAGGACCGCCACTTTCACGCCAACGCCGGTCGACTTGTCCCAGGCCGCCGGCAAGCGCATGCCGCCGGTGGTCTCGAAGTAGTGCCATTGTTCGCTGTAGCGCGTGTCGTTCGGGGTGAACATCTTGACCATGATGCGGTCCGGCTCGGCGTACTCGATCGACGGATCATTCGCCTTCAGGTCGGCGGCGATGGCGCGTACTTGATCGAGATGCAGCTTCTTGTCGAGCTTGACGACATTGGCCCCCGTTGCGATGCCGTGCAACGCCTTCATCGTCACGCCGTGCTGTTTGCCGACGCTCTGGGCGGCAGCCATGCGATTCGCCGCGATAGCGGGAACGACGGTCGCTGCCTTCATGTTGGGGGTGACGTCCTTGTACTTGATGATCAGACGGTCGGTATGCAGGGTGGCCGAAGGCAGCGCTGCGGCCGTTGCCTGCGTTTCCACCATGCCTGCAATCGCCGAGCTTCCGGAAATTGCAACAATCGCCGCGACACATAACTTGAGTACAGCAGGGTACTGCGAGTACTTCTGTTTCATTTATGCTCCTCACGATATTAACTTCTTCTGTTAAAAAAACAGGCCTTGTGAGCCTGACCCACTAACCACACGAGCAAGCCGATTCCGGGGATAGCTTCCGGGCGCTCGGCCGGGAACCGGATTCGTCAGGCACGCAGGTGAGTTCGGTGAGGTATAGCGCGCGATTGTTGTTGGTTATTCGGACATCGGGAAGGCAGTGATGGCGCTATCTAGGTTGGTCGGGTGACAGCATCATGTGGCCTATGCCGCCAGTTGTATTTAATGTTCGTCAAAATGTATTTAAATGTATTCGGAGCGGGATTGTCGGCGCCATCCTAGCGGCTTCAACCGGAGAAAACATCGTCCGAACGGATGAATATTCGGCGTTTTTGCGCTTCGGATTGTGCGGTACAATCGGCGGCCCCTTGCCTTGCCTCCTCCTTCACCGACCTTCGAGACCGACTTCCCATGTTCAGCTACCGTCACGCCTTCCACGCCGGGAATCACGCCGACGTACTCAAGCACACCGTGCTGATCCAGATGCTGCGCTACCTGAATCAAAAGGAAACGCCCTACATGGTCGTCGATACGCACGCCGGCGCCGGCGTGTATGCGCTCGACGGCGACTACGCATCGAAGAACGCGGAATACGAGACCGGCATCAGCCGCCTCTGGGAGCGCAAGGATCTGCCGGAGGCGCTGGCCGACTATGTCGGGCTGATCAAGTCGATGAATCCGAACGGCCGCCTGCGCTATTACCCGGGCTCGCCGTATTGCGCCGAGAAAGTCCTGCGCGAGCAGGACCGCCTGCGGCTGTTCGAGATGCATCCGACCGAAGGCCGCATCCTCGAGGACAATTTCCGCAAGCTGGAAGCGCACGAGGCGGCGCAAGGACGGGGCGGCGGACGCGGCAAACGGGTCTTGGTGCAGAAAAGCGACGGCTTCCTGGGCCTCAAGGCGCTGCTGCCGCCGCCGTCGCGCCGCGGCCTGGTGCTGATCGACCCGCCGTATGAGGACAAGAACGACTACCGGCGCGTCCGGGATGCCCTGACCGACGCGCTGGCCCGTTTCGCCACCGGCACGTATGCGGTCTGGTATCCGGTGCTCAATCGTAACGAGTCGCGGCAGTTGCCCGACAAGCTGAAGCAGCTTCCCTGCAAGGACTGGCTCGACGTCACGCTGTCGATCAGCGGTCCGGTGCCGGACGGTTTCGGTCTGCGCAGCAGCGGCATGTTCATCCTCAACCCGCCGTGGACCCTGGAAAAGACCTTGCGTGGACTGATGCCTTATCTGGTCGAGGTTCTCGGCACCGATGCGGCCGCCGGCTTCACCCTCGAATCCGGCGTGCCGGTCGCTCCGCCGTCGAAGGTGCGGGATAGATAAAACCGGTAGCGAAAACGCATCGAATTTTGGGATTCTTTGCTTCAGGCAATGATTTGCCTGGGAAAAAGGCGTAAAGTACCAACATTCTCCGGCTTCCCGGATTTCTCATGCGGGGTTCCATTCCTCGCGCACTTACTACATCGGGTGCGACGATGTCGACAAATGCGGTTCAGGACAATGAAACCGGCGTTGATCGTCTGAAGGATTTTTTTCTCGCACGCCAACCCATCCTGGATCGTCAGCAAGGCCTGGTTGCCTATGAATTGCTGTTTCGCGACGCCGAACGCAGCACGGCGGGCGTGAAGGACGACGTCTCGGCCACGGCCGCCGTCATTGCCCATGCCTCGGAACTCGGCTTGGCCAACGTCATCGGCAGCGCCCGGGGGTTCGTCAATATCGATTCGACGGTATTGATGAGCGATTTCGTCAATTTCCTGCCGCCGGAACAGGTGGTGCTGGAAATCCTGGAAACCGTGAAAATCACCGATGCCGTCGTTGCCCGCGTGGAAGGGCTGGCGCAGCGCGGCTATACCTTCGCGCTGGACGACGTCATTGCCGATTCTCCCGACTTGCGGCGCCTGATGCCGCATATTTCCATCGTCAAGGTCGACATCGCCGGCATGGAGCGCGATGTGCTGACCCGCTTGAGCGAGCAGTTGCAGGACGGCCACAAGAAACTGCTCGCGGAGAAGGTCGAAACCCGGGAGCAGTTCAAACTCTGCCTCCATCTCGGCTTCGAGTATTTCCAGGGCTATTATTTCGCCAAGCCGGTCATCATGAGCGGCAAGAAGCTGTCGCCGTCGCAACTGGCCATCCTGCGCATCATGTCGCAACTGGCGGCTGATGTCGACAACACCGAGATCGAGACAAGCGTGAAGCACGACGCGGCGCTCGGACTCATGCTGTTGCGGCTGGTGAATTCGCCGGCGATCGGCGTGGGCAAGCGTATCGAATCGCTGGGCCAGGCCTTGATCATCCTCGGCCGGCGCCAGCTCGAACGCTGGTTGCAGATCCTTCTCTACGCGGAGCCGGGCAAGCGCGACAGCGGCATGTCGCCGCTGCTGTTGCTCGCCACGACGCGCGGCAAACTGATGGAGCTGCTCGCGCAAAAGATCCGGCCGGGCAAGCATGGTCTGGCGGAGACGGCATTCACGGTCGGGATCATGTCGCTGATGGAGGCGCTGTTCGCGGCGCCCATGCAAGCGATACTCGGGCAGATCGCCGTGGCCGACGATGTGGCGGCGGCATTGCTGCGCCACGAGGGTTTTCTCGGCGAGCTCCTCGAGCTGGTCGAAGGCTGCGAGCGGATCGACGGCGCGGAGGCGCGGGTATCGTCGCTTCTGGGCCGGTTCGGATTGTCGGCCGACGATTTGTATCGGATGCAACTCGAAGCCTTCGACTGGAGCAACAACGTTTCCTCCGGCGCGCGCTGACCCGCGTCTTCCATACCGAAGCGCTCACACCGCCTTGTTCTATCGGCTGCGCCGCTGTTGCTAAAATAGGCGCCATGAGCAAGGCATTCGTTAAAGATTCCGAGAGCGAAGACGACGATCTCGAAGGCGCCCTGCCGGCGATTCCGGCCGGCGCGAAGAACTACATCACGCCGCAGGGGCATCAGCGTCTCAAGGACGAATTGCTGCACCTGATCGATGTCGATCGGCCGGAAGTGGTGAAGATCGTTTCCTGGGCGGCATCCAACGGCGACCGTTCCGAGAACGGCGATTACATTTACGGCAAACGCCGTCTGCGCGAAATCGATCGCCGCATCCGTTTCCTGACCAAGCGGCTGGACATCGCCGAAGTCGTCGATCCCAGCGTGCATCACGGCAGCAGCCAGATTTTCTTCGGCGCCACCGTCGTCTACGAGAATCAGGACGGCGAGCGGCATACTGTTACAATCGTCGGCATCGACGAAATCGATCCGCTCAACGGCAAGATCAGCTGGATATCTCCGGTCGCGCGCGCGCTCACCAAGGCGCACGAGGGCGAATCGGTCGTGCTGAAGACGCCGGCCGGCATCGAAGAACTCGACATACTCGAGGTCCGCTATCCGGCGCCTTGAGCCGCATCGCGGGGGCGCGTGCCCTCGCGCGGATTGAAGCGAATACACAGGCATTCAATCGCATCTCCTTGCAGCGGACGATTACCGTCTCCGCGACCGCAGGCGAATCGACATCCCGCTCGGCGAAAACCTTGGCGCCCGTCATGGCTCCGTAGCGTTGCGCCGGTAGGCTTGACGTATTTACCGACCCGATCTCATGGCGATTCCGTATTCCAGCCTCAATCATCCCTTGCGCGTTCCGCTCGCGGCGGAAGTCCATTCGCGTCCTTTCTTGCGCATGACCGCGCCGGAAAGCGTGACGCATCTCGCGGTGTATCCTCGCGCTGGCGGCGCGATCGCCGCGATCGATATCGCTGCGATCCAGCATGCGGCGCTGGCGCAGCTGTGCACCCATTTCGGCGTCGCCGCGCCCGGGCGCGAGGCGAAATATTTCTTCCATGATTTCGGCCGCTTCCGCCTGAAATGGGAGTGCCACACCGAATTCGCGACCTATACCTTCGCGCAGACGAACGAGAGCGGGCTGCCGCTCGAAGACGCCTTCGCGCGGGTGCCGTTGTTCCACGTTCCGCAGGAATGGCTTCTCGGCTTGCGCGGCAAGATCATCGTCGCCGCCCATGTCTTGCTCGAGAAGAGCGGATTTTCCGGCGGCGCGCCGGATGCCCAGGTGCGGCGCGCATTCGAAGGCAACATGCTGGTCGGCAGCCGGACATTGCACGGCGGCGAGATCTGGACCGATTTCCTGATTCAATCCGACGGCTTCTCGCGCTTCGTGGTGCGCGATGCGGGCATGCACGAGCAGGAGGCGGGACGTCTGGTGCAACGCCTGCTGGAAATCGAGACCTATCGCATGATGGCCTTGCTCGGCCTGCCGCATGCGCAGCATGCCGCCCCCGTGCTGAACGGCATCGAGGGCGAACTGGCGACCTTGACCGCCGCCATGGTCGAGGCCGGCAAGGCCGGCGGCGAGCCGGACGATGCCGACGACGAACAAGCCTTGCTGGGCGAGATCACGGGTTTGGCGGCGCGCGTCGAAAAGCTGGCGCTCGACAACAGCTACCGTTTTTCTGCCTCGCAAGCGTATTTCCGGCTGGTGCGCGCGCGCATCGAGGAATTGCGCGAGTCGCGCATCGAGGGTTTGCCGACGATCGCCGAATTCATGGATCGGCGCCTGGCGCCGGCGATGAATACCTGCGAGGCGATGGCGCGCCGGCAGGAAGCGCTGGCGGCGCGCATCGCCCATACCAACGACTTGCTGCGCACGCGCGTGGGCATCGTGCAGGAACAGCAGAACCGGCAGATCCTGCAGTCGCTCAACAGGCGCGCCGCGCAACAGCTGCGCTTGCAGCAGGCGGTGGAAGGTTTGTCGGTGGTCGCGATCTCGTATTACTTCGCCGGCTTGTGCAATTACGTCGGCAAGGCGGCCAAGGCGGCCGGCTGGCCCGTCAATCCCGACATCGCGACCGGCCTGTTGATCCCGGCGATCGCGGCCGGCGTATGGTTGGGTTTGCGGCATCTGCACCGGAGCGTGGGTGCGGAAAGAAGGGGGGAGCGCGGCGAGCCGCAGCCTCGAAGCCAAGCGGAGGATAGCGCTGCTTCGCTCCTCCGTCCTACGCCGCCATCCGGATAATCCGATGGGACGGTTTGCCGACAAGCGGATTATCCGCGGTCGCGCAGTATGCGGGCGACGCCGGGAATCCGGTGGACGCCGCGCATCAGCCGCGCCAAGTGGATGCGGTCTTCGACCTGGACCGTGAAACGCAACTGCGTCATCAATTGCGCGTCGTTCGCCTCGTCCATGGCCACGGCGCTGATGTTGGCGTCGGCTTCGCCGATTTCGGCCGCCACGCGCGCCAGGATGCCGCGCTGATTGTCGACCAGGACGACGATGCGGCAATCGAAGCGGCGGCTCAGTTCCTTGCCCCAGGCCACGTCGA
>DASPLX010000048.1:0-45432 GCA_035627375.1 Paucimonas sp.
CCGCAAGCGACGCCGCTGCTGGCGCGCCGCACCGAGCGCACCGAGACCCTGGAGGAGCTGCTGTTCGCCTTCGCCCTGCTCGGCGACGACCGGGCGATCGCGGCGACCTATTCCGCCGGCGGCAAGGTGCACAGCCGGGAATAGTCCGGCGCCCGACATCCTGCGCATGGCGACGAAGTGCCAAGGAGAAGCCTATGGATTGGGATACCGATGCGATCGGCGACACCGAACGGCAGGTACGGCGCGATCTCGCCGCCTGTTACCGGCTATGCGCGCTCAAGGGCTGGGACGACCTGATCTATACCCACATCTCGGCGGCGGTGCCGGATGAACCAGGGCATTTCCTGATCAATCCGTTCGGCCTGCGCTTCGACGAGATCTGCGCGTCGAATCTCGTCAAGATCGACCTGCAGGGAAACATCGTCGGCGGCCGCGAACAGCGCGTGAACGTCACCGGCTTCGCGATCCACGGCGCCGTGCACGCCGCGCGCGCCGACGCGATGTGCGTCATGCATCTGCACAATGTGAACGGCATCGCGGTGGGCGCGCAGCGCCACGGCTTGCTGCCGCTGTCCCAGCATGCCTTGCGTTTTTACGGGCAAATCGGCTACCACGACTATGAAGGCCTGGCCTTGTCGCCGCGCGAGCAGACGCGGCTGGTCGAACGCCTCGGCACCCATCCGGCGCTGTTCCTGCGCAATCACGGCACGCTGGTCTGCGGCCGCACGATCGCCGAAGCCTATGTGCTGATGGACACGCTCGACAAGGCTTGCGACATCCAGGTCAAGGCGCTGGCGACCAACACCGAACTGGTGGCGCCGACGCCGGAGATCTGCGCCAAAACCTGCCATGATTTGATCGGCGACGGCACGCCGGAAGGCGAACTCGAATGGCCCGCCCTGCTGCGCATGCTCGATACGCTGTCGCCCTCCTACAAATCCTGAACCACGACCAGAGAGGAAAACATGCCCACCATCAACGTCCAGATGTTCGAAGGCCGCAGCGTCGAACAGAAACGCGCCTTCGTCGAAGCCGTGACCGAAGCTGCCTGCAAGACGCTGCAATGCTCGCCGCAGTCGGTCGATGTGATCATCCAGGAAGTGAAGAAGGAAAACTGGGCGACGGCCGGAAAATTGTGGAGCGAAGCGGAATAACCGGGAAAGGCCCGCTCAGCGACGAGCCGGCGAACACGAGTATGATCCGACCAGCGTGCTGTAGGATGCGCTCTTGCCGCTGGCGCAGGCTTGGTTTGCCTTGTACTGGAGATAGAAACCCCAGGCATTGGCGCCAAGGAGAACGACGGAGCAAGCTAACAAAGTGACGGCGAGGAGCCGATGACGCTTCGCAGTAGGCATAGGACTGAGTCGATAAGATACGGCGGTTTCCGATGGGGGCGAATTTGAGGTCGCTTGCTCGGCATGCTGCCACGAGAATGTCGTCGATGCAACATCGAACGGACCGGAACGACGACCGCCGTCCTTATCCGTGCGGAAGCGCGACCAAAAAAGGCGGAGCCTCGCAAGAGACGTCCGCCTGTCAAGTCGCATGAAAATCTTCCGCGTTACACGAACTTCCCGATCTTCTTCTCCACCGCCGCCCGCACCGATCCGCTCGTGACGAACGAATGCGCCGCCGCGATATCGTCGTGGAACCAGCGGTCGCCTTCCAGCGATGCCGGGATTTGCCGGCGCACTTCTTCGTAAGCCGCTTGCGTGCCCTTGCCGAGCACGAATCCGGGCAACAAGGCTTCCGTCATCGTCAGCGCCTGCGCCGCGAGCAGCATCTCGACGCCGATGATGTATTGCGTGTTGGCGACCACGGTCGCGGCCTTGCGGGCGCACCAGGTCGAGTTGGAGATATGGTCTTCGCTGTTGCCCTTGGAAGGGATGCTGTCGACGCTGCCCGGCATGCACAGGGTGCGGTTTTCCATCACCAGCGAACTCATCGAGCATTGCACCACGGTATAGCCGGTGTTGACGCCGCGGATGCCGGTCATCAGGTTGCGCGGCAAGCCCCACGACAGGGTCGGGTCGATCAGGCGCGCGATGCGGCGCTCGCAGATGCTGCCGAGGTCGGTGATCGCCATCGCCAGCAAGTCCATCGCCTGCGCCAGGTATTGGCCGTGGAAATTGCCGCCCGAGATGATCTCGAAGCCGCCGCCGTCCTTGGAGAAGATCAGCGGATTGTCGGTCGCGGAATTGATTTCGCGCTCGACGATGGTGTCGATGTAGTCGAGCGCGTCGAACACCGGGCCGTAGACTTGCGGCGCGCAGCGCAGCGAATAGACATCCTGGATGCGCGGCGTGTAGGGAATGTCGGTGCGCCGCAGTTCGTCCGGGAATTGGACGGCGCGCGCTTCATGCGTGGTGCGGGTCGAGCCTTCGAGCAGGGTGCGCACGATGGCGGCCGTCTTGATCTGGCCGGCATGCGGGCGCGCGGTGTGGATGCGCGGATCGAAGGCCGACATCTCGGCGCGCATCGCTTCCAGGGTCAGGCCGAGCGAGAGGCAGGCGTCGGTCAGCAGGTTGCGCGCATCGTGCGCGGCCAGCACGGCGACGGCGAGCGATACGGTGCAGCCGTTGATGAGCGCGGAAGCGTCCTTCGCCTTCAGATCGAACTTGACCGGGCCGACGCCGGCTTTCTCGATCGCCTGCGGCGCCGTCATGCGCTCGCCCTTGTACATCACTTCCGCCTCATCGAAGCCGGCGATCGCCGCGCCGAGATAGGCCAGCGGCGCCAGGTCGCCCGAGGCGCCGACCGACCCCTTCTGCGGCATGATCGGATGGATGCCGGCATTGACGAACGCCAGCAGCCGGTCGACCACTTCGACGCGCGGCGCCGAGTAGTTGGAGGCGAAGGCATTGGCGCGCAACAGCATGGTGGCGCGGCTCACCTCTTCCGAGAACGGTTCGCCGAGCCCGGCCGCGTGCGCCTTAATCAATTGGGTCTGGAACAATTCGATGTGCTCGACCTTGATGCGGGTGTCCTTCAACAGGCCGACGCCGGTGTTGAAGCTGTACATCATCGGCGCTTCGTCGTGCATCCAGGTCGATTCGATGTAGTCGCGGCTCTGCCTCAGGGCGTCGCGCGAAGATTGCGCCAGGGCGACCTTGACGTTCGGATCGCGCGCCACGGCGATCACTTGCTCCGTGCTGAGGTTGAAGCCGTCGATGGTAATCGTGGTCATGATGATTCTCTTTCCGTGGATTCGTTGTGGATTCGCTGCACGTTTCTCATTTCGCGCCGGACTCGTACCAGGCGGCGACGACGGCGCGTTCCTCGTCGGTCATCTGCGTCAGGTTCCCGATCGGCATCGCCTTCAATTGCACGGTCTGCTGGTACACCTTGGCGGCATGCTGGCGCAGCAATTCCGGCGTGTGCAGCATGATGCCGGCCGGCGCGGTCGCGAATCCGGGCTGGGTCGGCCGGTCGGCATGGCAAACGGCGCAACGCTGGGCGACGATCGTCTGCAGGCTAGCCGTATCGCTGCTCGCGGCGGCCGGCGCTTGCGCGCCAGATGCCGGCTTGGCGGCGGGCTTCGGCGCGATCATGACGGCCACGACCAGCAGCAGGGCCACGCCGGCGGCCGGGTAGCCGATCGCGATCCTCCCCTTGTGCTTGAGGTTGAAGAAGTGGCGGATCAATACGCCTGCCGCCATGATCAGCGCCAGCACCAGCCAGTTGTACTCGTGGCTGTAGGTCATCGCATAGTGGTTGCTGATCATGATGAACAGCACCGGCAGCGTGAAATAGTTGTTGTGCACGCTGCGCTGCTTGGCGCGCTGGCCGTAGATCGCTTCCGGCTGGCGGCCGTTCATCAGCGCGTCGACCAGCTTGCGCTGTCCGGGAATGATCACCATCAGCACGTTGCCGACCATCATGGTGCCGATCATCGCGCCGACGTGGATGTAGGCGGCGCGCCCCGACAGCAGCTTCGACAAGACATAGCCGGCGGCGACGATCAGGATATACATGACGATGCCGAGCGCGCCGTCGCGCCGGCCGAGCGGCGAACGGCACAGCAAGTCGTAGACGGTCCAGCCGACTGCCAGCGTGCCGAGGCCGATGCCGATCGCCTGCCAGGTCGTCAGGTCGGCGACCGCCTTGTCGACCATCATGGCCGATGCGTTGAAGTAGTAGACGATGAACAGCAGCGCGAAACCCGACAGCCAGGTCGAATAGGCTTCCCATTTGAACCAGTGCAGTTCCTCGGGCAAGGTCTTGGGCGAAACGAGATATTTCTGCGGGTTGTAGAAGCCGCCGCCGTGGACGGCCCAGAGTTCGCCGGCCACGCCCTTTTCGGCGAGATCGGAGCCGGGCTTGGGAGGCTTGATCGAATTGTCGAGCCAGACGAAATAAAAGGAGGCGCCGATCCAGGCGATACCGGTGATCAGGTGCAGCCACCGCACCAGCAGGTTGGCCCACTCCACGCCGTAACTGAGCAACAAAGCTTCCATGTTTTCCTCATGATTGAAGCTCGTCTGCCACCGCGGGCGCTCCAGACGAGAGGGGAATCCCCAATGGGCCGCGAACTTTCGGAGGGTGCCTTGCCGCTCCTCATGCTCCGCTGCGACCGGTGTAGCGGCCCGAATTCACCTGGATGGGCCGCTAGACGGCTCGAACCCTATCGCGCTGCGCGCCGCAGGCTCGTCGCCGTGCTATGCAAGATATCCAAGATGTTGTTGCAAAACATCGTACATACCGTATATTTCACATAGCACTTTCAATATACCTCAGGCACTCGTTATATTGATAGGACCATGTCTGGCCTTCCCGACCATCTCGACCTGCACCTGATCCGGATACTGTATCTGCTGTTGTCCGAGAAGAATGTATCGCGCGTCGCCTTGAAACTCAATCAGCCGCAGCCATCGATCTCGGCGTCGTTGCGAAAGCTGCGCGAGCTGACCGGCGACCCGCTGCTGGTACGCGGCGCGCGCGGCATGGTGCCGACCCAGCACGGCGAAAGCCTGCTGCTGCCGGCCAAGCGCATTCTCGACGAGACCGAGCGCCTGTTCGTGCGCAAGCTGCCGTTCGCGCCGCAACAGGAAGCGCGCACTTTCCACATCGCCGCGCCCGATTATCTCGACAGCCAGTTCCTGCCGAGCGTTGTTGCGGGATTGCGACGCGAATCGCCGAAGAGCCGGATCGTCATCCACAGCCTCGGTCCCGAGATCGACTATCTGCGCCTGCTGTCGGACGGCGATCTCGACCTGGTCATCGCCAACTGGGATGAGCCGCCGCCGCACCTGCACCTGTCGAAACTGTTCGAAGACACGATCGCCTGCTTCATGCGCGCCGACTGCGCCTACGCCAAGCGCACCGGGCCGGATGACATGACGGTCGAGGACTACCTGAGCCTGCCGCACGTGGCGCCGGCGCAGACGCTGGCCGGCTACCACGGCGTGATCGAAGGCTTCCTCGCCAAGCACAACATGCAGCGCAACGTGGTCGTGCAATCGGCCTACTTCGGCCTGATTCCCTACATGCTGACGCAGACCGATCTGGTGCTCACGACCGGCCGGCAATTCATCCGCTTCTACGAGAAGAGCCTGCCGCTCAAGACCTACTCGATCCCGATCAAATTCCCGACCATGCGCTTCTACCAGCTCTGGCACGACCGCGTGCATCACGCGCCGGAGCACAAATGGCTGCGCGAACTGATCAGCACGACGGCGAAATCGCTCACCGCCCGCTGAAAGCCCGTTCGCGGCCGCGCGGAACTTGGCCTGGGAGACGGCTGCGGCTACACTCATAGCAGCCATCTTCCATCGCTCTCGGACAATATCCATGAAATGCCACCAGGCATTCGCCGGCTTCCTGCTCGCATCGCTTGCCGCGCTGGCGACGGCGCCGTCCTTCGCCTCCTGCAGCAGGACGTTGCGGCTGGCATGGGAAGATTGGCCGCCCTATTCCATCGAGGGCCCGGATGGCGCGCCGCAGGGCCTCGATATCGAACTCATCTCGCGCATCGCCGCGGAAGCCGGCTGCAAGCTGGAATACATCAAAGGCGTCCCGTCCAAGCGGCAGCAATACTATCTGCGGCAGGGTTCGCTCGACGTCCAGTTCGCGGCGTCCGACGTCGCCGAGCGCCATGCCTATGCCTGGTTCAGCTTGCCGTACCGCACCGAAATCATCCGGCTGTTCGCGCGCCCCGGAGAGGCGGCACGCTATCCGATCAAGGACCTTGCCGAACTAGCAACCCGCAAATGGACGCTGATCGCTCCGCATTCCGGCTGGTTCGGTGCGCGCTACGAATCGCTGAAGCCGGTGCTGGCGGCGGAGCGCCGGCTGTCCGCGCACTATTCGAACTGGCTCGCGCTGCAGATGCTCGAGGCCAGGCGCGGCGACCTCCTGCTCGGCGACTACTATGCAGTCATCCACACGAAGCGCGTCAGCGGAGAAACGCCGCTCGATGTCCTGCCGGTGGCGGTGAACGAGGAGCCGGTGCATCTGATGTTGAGCAGGAAGTCGCTGACGCCGGCGGACGTCGATGCGATCAATGCCGCCATCGAGCGTCTGGCGAAACGCGGCGTGCTCGAGGACATCGCGAATCGCTACGGCGTCAAGCCGCTGCACGACAAGGCGACGCGGGAACGACGGTGAGCGCCACGACTCGCGCAGGCCGGCGGCATGGCGCTCGCCGTCATCAGAACGGCATGCCGAACATATCGATGAAGCGCTGACGCTCCGCCGCCTTGGCGTCGGGATGGGCCACTGCCGTGTGCTCCAGCATCGTGAATGTCTCGAGCTGCAAGCCGATGCCGGCGAAGACCGGCGCCATGTCGAACGGCGCCGGGTCGGCGACGATGCGCTTCAGGAGCGGCGCGATATCGTGCCCGGTGGTCGCTTTCGCGACGCGGCAGATGTCGTCCAGCGTATAACGCTTGCCGGGCTGGGCGAACTCCGCGAACAGCGCCTGCATCACCTGCTGCAAGCCGTACTTGTCGCCGGTCGCGCGGCGCAGCTCGACATCGACCGCCAGCGCCGCGAGGCTGCCGCCGCTGTACACGAGCAGCCAGTTGTTGTGCTTGTCGCCGGCAGCGTCGCGGATCGGCATCTTCAGCCCCTGCGCCCGACGCGCCACGGTTTGCGCGCGGCTCAGGTTTTCCAGCCAGGTGACCAGATGGCGGTGCTCAATGAGACGATTGCGCGCGAGCGTCATGACGGTCAGGTAATCGGTGACGCCTTCCTTGAACCACTCTTCCTTGTCGTTCGCCGGCACCAGCGAATGGCCGTTCCAGAAGTGCAGCAGCTCATGCGCCAGCACCTTGCCCCACATCACGCGCGATTCCGGACGGGCGTCGCCGCGCAGGAACTGGCTGAAGCTGCCCATGAAGGCGCCGCCGTCGCCGCTGTCGCCCTGGTTGATGACGATGAGGTAGCGGTCCTGCAGCGGCGGGCGGCCGAAATAGGCCAGGTAAGACTGCAGCTGGCGCTCCAGCATCTCGCGGAATACCGCGCGTTGCGGCCAGTAGCGTTTGCCGAGCACCAGCGACAGGGTGATGCCGCCGCTCTGGAATTGATCCATCTGCGCGCTGCCGAGGAAGAACACGTTGTCGACCAGTTCGCGGCGGCTGCGGGCGACGAAGGCATTCGCGCCGTCCGCCGGGCGCCAGGGCGTACGCGCCTGCCAGCCCGAGGGCAGGCGGAATTCCACGCGCGTCTCGCCGGGCATCTTGTCGCCGGGAACCAGGAACAAGGCATAACCGGTTGACATGATGCCTTCGTCGGTGTGGTACATCACCTCCTCGACGCCGCCCGGCCAGTCGTAGCGGTCATGCTCGAGCCTAACGTCGTACTTGAGCTTGACCCGGCGGTCGCCGCGCAGCTCGAAATCGCCTTCGCCCTTGTCGGCGAGCGCGACCGGCTTGCCCTCCAGGTCGCGCACCTCGAGCCGCTCGATGAATTGCGCCTGGCCGTTCGGCAGTTGCGGCGTCGGCTGGACGCTGTACAGCGACAGCAGATTGCCCTCCACCCAGACATCGGCTTCCACATGCGCGTACTTGGCGTCCGCATCGACGCTCACGCGGTAATTGTTGGCCTGCTTGTCCCAAGCCCAGGCCGGCTGAACCGCCGCGACGGCGGCGACGGCTGCGAAGATAAAACGGATCATTTGGCACTCCCTGAAAAAAGGCCGGACGCGACGCCGGCTTCAAGATTCGGCACTGTAAACAGAACCCGCTCTCCCGGCAAAGCGGAGGCGACGGATTGCGGATTCCCGGGAATGGATGGCGAAAATGCCGGAATGGACGGATGAGGGAGCCGTTACCGCCCGCCGCGATAGCCGAGCAGCCGCGCCGGCAGGAAGAGCAAAGCGCGCAGCAAGGCAAACAAGGCGTCGAACGTGATGCCGAGCAGGCGGAAAGGCAAGGACAGCAGCCAGATCACGGGCCACAGAACCAGCGCCAGCAGGGCCAGCGGCCAGCACAGCAGGAACAGCAGGCACCAGCCGATCAATCCGAGAAAGGTGTTCATGCGCGCATCCTCCGATGCGGCGGCGCAACAAATGCCTGCGCCGCCGGCAACGCTATTTGCTCTCCGGTTCGCGGTACAGGAAGGCGGCCACGAGGCCGAGAATGATCACGAGGATCGAATCGAACACGATCTGCTTGACCACCATCGCTCCCGGCATCGGCTGCACGACGTAATAGATCGTGTACGTCGGAACGATGGTCAACAGTGAGACGGCAATGCCGAAGCGCACGCCTTGGGGCGCCCAAGGTTTCGGCTCGGCGCCGCGCCGGTAGATCCAGACCAGGGCGCCCGACAAGAACACATGGGCCAGCACCATGAGCGGAAAATACTGCTGGGCTTCCTGCTCGGGGCGGAACAGGTTGGGAAGCGTGGCGTAATCGCCGTGCAGCAGGACGCCATGCACCAGGAAACTACCGAAGAACCAGGCAACGAAAACGATCAACCAGGCGACTGCGAATTTCTTGTTCATGGATATCCTCGCTGGAAAGATGGTTGACGGCGGGACGCCGCAGCGGCTCCTCGGAGCCGGCCGGCAGAACGGGTCTGCGCATGGGCGGCCCCATTCTACCGGCATGCTGTTCTTGAAAACAAGCAACACGAATACCGTGCACCAGCGATGCCAGCGATGGCAACCTCTCGGTCAAGCGCTCCAGGCGGCCTCCGCCGGCCGGTTCCACATGCGGAACGCCAGCCAGGCGCTCACGACCACGAAAAAGCCGATGCAAAACACGCTCGCCTCCGGGCCTTTTGCGCCGCAGGTAAGCCAATGCGCCCCGACCAGGTTCGACTAGACGAGCAAGGGCGGCACGCCGGCATTGATCCCGGTAAGCGGCACCTCGAAGCCGGTCGCCAGCAGCCAGCTCCATCCCGCATGCCAACCCACGACGCCGGCGAGGTTGGTGGAAACGACGAATGCCAAGCCCAGGAGCGGAGCCAGAATGCCCCATGGAATCCAGCCCTTCGCCGCGGCCGGAGAATAGATGGTCGTTGTATTCATGCGGGCTCCTCCATGACGAGAAGCCCGAACTGTAGGCGCCGCGCCTGCGCGTCGGAAGAAGGAATGCGACAAATTGCGCTTTTCGAGGAATGGACGGCAAGAATCAGCTGCCGCGATAAGTCGAATACGCCCACGGCGACACCACCAGCGGCACATGATAATTCTGGCCCGGATCGGCGATGCCGAAGGCGATGATCACGCGATCGATGAAGCGCGGATTCGGCAGCTCCACGCCTTGTTTCGCGAAATAATCCCCGGCCGCGAACACCAGCTCGTATTGCCCCGCCCGCATCTCCTCGCCCTGCAGCAGCGGCGCGTCGCAACGGCCGTCGTGATTGGTGACGACGCTTTTGAGCAGGGTCCGGCCCTGGCCTTCGACCGCATACAACTCCACCTCGACGCCGGCGCCCGGCTTGCCCTGCGTGACATCGAGTACGTGCGTGCTGAGTTTTCCCATGATTTCTCCTGATTCGATCCGTGTATATCCTGCTACCAAAGACATTTATCAGCGAAATCTTATACCGCCGTAACGCGGCCAATATACTATCCGCCATATAGCATCCATTCCCCCTTCATGTCAGGTGCCGCATGACAGATACCTACAAGAACTACCCGCGCGACCTCGTCGGCTACGGCCGCATGCCGCCCCATGCGCAATGGCCCGACGGCGCGCGCGTGGCCTTGCAATTCGTCCTCAACTACGAGGAGGGCGGCGAGAACTGCGTGCTGCACGGCGATCGCGCTTCCGAAACCTTCCTGTCCGAGATCATCGGCGCGCAAGCCTTCGAGATGCGCCACATGAGCATGGAATCGATCTACGAATACGGCTCGCGCGCCGGCCTGTGGCGATTGCTGCGCATGTTCGAGGAACGCAAGCTGCCGCTGACCGTCTTCGGCGTCTCGATGGCCTTGAAGCGGCATCCGGAAGCGGTCGCCGCCTTCTGCGAATTGGGCCATGAAATCGCCTGTCACGGCCTGCGCTGGATCAGCTACCAGCATATCGACGAGGCGACCGAGCGCGCCCACATGGAAGAAGCGATCGCGATCATCCGGGACATGACCGGATCGGCGCCGCTCGGCTGGTACACCGGCCGCGACTCACCCCATACCCGCAGGCTCGTCGTCGAGCACGGCGGTTTCGTGTACGACGCCGACTACTACGGCGACGACTTGCCGTTCTGGACCGAAGTCGAAATCGGTGACGCGGGCAACGGCGGCGAAACGGTCAGGAAGCCCCATCTCGTCGTGCCCTACACGCTCGACACCAACGACATGCGCTTCGCCGCGATGCAAGGGTTCAACTCGGGCACGCAATTCTTCGATTACCTCAAGGACGCCTTCGACGTGCTGTATCGCGAAGGCGATCCGGACGGCTTGAACCGTCCGAAGATGCTGTCGATCGGCCTGCATTGCCGCCTGGTCGGCCGGCCGGCGCGCGCCGCGGCGCTGGCACGCTTCCTCGATTACGTCCAAGCGCACGACAAGGTGTGGATCACGCGCCGCATCGACATCGCCAACCACTGGCGCGCCGTGCATCCCTATACCGCCTGAATTCGCCGCCCGATATCCGCCATGACCACCACTCTCGACTACCTGAACAGCTGCGAGGTCGCCGCCTTCGTCGACACGCTGCACGGCATCTACGAGCATTCGCCGTGGATACCCGAACGCGCCGCCGCCCGCCGCCCGTTCGCCAACCTGACCGCGCTCAAGCTCGCGCTGCAAGCGGTCGTGAAGAACGCCACCGTCGACGAGCAGCTCGGCCTGATCCGCGCCCACCCGGAACTCGCGGGCAAGGCCGCCGTGGCCGGCCAGCTGACCAAGGAATCCACAGGCGAACAGGCCAAGGCCGGCCTCAACCTGTGCAGCCCGGAAGAATTCGCGACGCTGCAAAAGCTGAATGCCGATTACAACGCCAAGTTCGGCTTCCCCTTCATCCTCGCGGTCAAGGGGCCGCTCGGCAAGGGACTCACGCGCCAGGAAATCATCGCCGCGTTCACGCGCCGCCTGAAGAACCGGCGCGAGGACGAGCTGGCGGAGAACCTGCGCCAGATCGGCCGCATCGCCGAATTGCGGCTGAACGACCTGCTCGGCCATGTGCCGCAGCTCGGCAACCTGATCATGGAATGGAGCGAGACGATCGGCGCCTGGAGCGACGATGCCGACGGCCTGACCTGCGCCTACATGACCGATGCCCACCAAAGGACAGCGCGGCAGATCGCAAGCTGGATGCGCGACGCCGGCATGCAAGTCGAGATCGACGCGGTCGGCAACGTGGTCGGCCGCTACCTCTCCGACGATCCGCATGCCAAGACATTGATGACCGGGTCGCACTACGACACCGTGCGCAACGGCGGCAAGTACGACGGCCGCGAAGGCATCCTGCTGCCGATCGCGGTCGTGAAGCATTTGCACGAACGCGGCGAAAAGCTGCCCTTCCATTTCGAGATCGTCGGCTTCTCGGAGGAGGAAGGCGTGCGCTTCAAGAGCACCTTCCTCGGCAGCAATGCGATCATCGGCCGCTTCGACATGAACGTGCTCGACAAGGCCGATGCCGACGGCATCACGATGCGCGCCGCGCTCGAGGCCGCCGGCCATGACGTGAACCGGATCGCCGCCATCGCCCGCAAGCCGGAAGACTTGCTCGGCTTCGTCGAAGTGCATATCGAGCAAGGCCCGGTCCTGCTCGAGCACGATCTGCCGGCCGGCATCGTCACCTCGATCGCTGGAAGCTGCCGCTACCTGGTCGAGCTGACTGGGGTCGCCAGCCATGCCGGCACCACGCCGATGAGCATGCGCAAGGATGCGGCCGCCGCCGCCGCCGAGATCGTGCTGCTGGTCGAGGAACGCTGCCGGCAGGCGCCGTCGCTGGTCGGCACGGTCGGCCAACTGCACGTGCCGAACGGCTCGATCAACGTCATCCCCGGCGCTTGCAAGCTGTCGCTCGATATCCGCGCCGCCGACGACGCGGTGCGCCGCGCCGCCGTCGACGACATTCTCCGCGGCATCGAGGCGATCTGCGCCCGCCGCTGCATCGAATGCAAGCTCGATCTCGTGACCAGCGCGCCGGCCGCGCCGTGCGCGCCGTGGCTGATGCGGCAACTGGCGGCAGCGACCGAACGCGCTGGCGTGCCGGCCTTCGAGCTGCCGTCCGGCGCCGGCCACGACGCCATGGAAATCGCGGCCATCACCGATATTGCCATGCTGTTCACGCGCTGCGGCAACGGCGGCATCAGCCACAATCCTCTCGAGACCATGACGGCCGACGATGCCGAGATATCGGCGCAGATACTGCTCGATTTCCTACGCCATTTCGAGCCGGCAGCGCGTTGAGATGGCGCCGTCCCCGGGATGGCGAATGCACAACACTCGATACCGCAGTGGTGCTGGAACAACACAACCGGCTCGCCCGCGCGCTTGTTGCCGCGCCTGCTCGACGGCGATCAGTTGTTCGATTGACCCCGTTCAAGGGGAAGATTTATATTGAACAACGCACTGGACATCGACCAAAACGGCACGCCTTGGAGGGAGCGGGAATGTTGAAAAACATAACGATCAAAACGCGGTTGACCTTCGTCATCGGCTTCTTGCTGCTGCTCTTGATCGTCATCGGCGGCATGGGGCTCGCCAGCCTGCGCACTACCAACGGTTCGCTGCAAAGCCTGTATGAAGAACGCGTCTTGCCGATGGGGCGCCTGAATCTCGTGGCGCGCTACATGGATGCGACGCGCATCGCGGTGGCCGAATCGATGTACAGTTCGATGAGCACGATCGCCAATGAAATGGATGCGATCGACAAGCGCATCGGCGAAGAGAACGCGATCCTCGATTCCTATCTGAAGAGCGACCTGTCCGCAGACGAAAAGAAGCTTGCCGACCAATTCATCGCCGCGCGCCAGAAATACACCGCAGAGGGGCTGAAGCCGACCATCGCCGCCTTGCGCGTGCTCGATACCGACAAGGCCACCGACCTGATGAAGGGACCGATGCGCCAGAGCTATACCCAGGTGCAGGCGGCGCTCGACGCGATCTACAAATACCAGGCCAACGCCGCCAAGGGCGAATTCGAAAGCGGACAGAGCCGCTATGCCGTGGTGCGCAATATCTCCATTCTCGTCATGCTGGCCGGCATCGGCTTCGCTGCGGTCATGGGTCTCTGGATCATCCACGCGATCACGCGCCCGCTGGCGGAAGCCATCGCCGTGGCCGGCCGCATCGCCAGCGGCGATCTGAGCCGCAAGGTGGAAGTGCTGTCCGACGACGAGGTCGGCCAGTTGTTCCAGGCCCTGAAAGACATGAACGAAAGCCTGTCCAGCACGATCGGCCACGTGCGCGAAAGCAGCGAAGTGATGGATCAGGCGGCGCGCGAAATCGCGTCCGGCAACGCCAACCTCTCCTTCCGCACCGAATCGCAGGCCAGCTCGCTGGAAGAGACGGCGTCGTCGATGGAAGAACTGACCTCCACCGTCAAGCAGAATGCCGACAATGCGCGCCAGGCGAACCAGCTGGTGGTGTCCGCCTCCGAGCATGCCATGAAGGGCGGCCGGGTCGTCGGCCAGGTGGTCGAGACGATGGGGTCGATCAAGGACAGCTCGCGCAAGATCTCGGACATCATCGGCGTGATCGACGGCATCGCGTTCCAGACCAACATCCTGGCGCTCAACGCCGCGGTGGAAGCGGCGCGCGCCGGCGAACAGGGCCGCGGCTTCGCCGTGGTCGCCGCCGAAGTGCGCAACCTGGCCCAACGCTCGGCCAATGCGGCGAAGGAAATCAAGGCCTTGATCGTGGATTCGGTGGAAAAGGTCGACGCCGGCGGCAAGCTGGTGGATGAAGCCGGCAAGACGATGCAGGAAATCGTGACGTCGGTCCGCCATGTGACCGACATCATGGGCGAGATCACGGCAGCCAGCCAGGAACAGAGTTCCGGCATCGAGGAAATCAACCGCGCGATCACGCAGATGGACGAGATGACGCAGCAGAACGCGGCGCTGGTCGAACAGGCCGCGGCCGCCGCCGAGAGCATGCTGGACCAGGCGCAAAGCCTGATGCAGGCGGTCAGCGTGTTCCACCTGAGCGAGATGGAAAGGACGATGCGCGCACAGAAGCCGGCGGCGCGGCCGATGCAGCAAGAGGCGGCCGCGTCCAAACCGCCCGCCAGACCGAAGGCCAAGCCGGTGACGGCGGCCAGGTCCGCGCCGCGCCTTGCGGCGGTGACCAAGCCCGCCGACGGCGACGGCGGCGACTGGGAAGAGTTCTGAGCGCCGCGGGCTCCCGTTCGCCGCCACCTCCCCGTGCGATGAGCCCGCATCCTCTCGCGCCCCCAGCGCTCGCCGCGCTCGTCGCCGCGGCGCTTGCGCTCGCCGGCTGCTCCACGAGCGGTCAATCGCGCATCGGCACCGCCGCGACGACGCCGCTCAGCGACTTGAACATCGTTCGGGCCGACATCCATCCCGTGCTGGAGCAGGCAAAGAAGGAGCCTTACGCCTTGCCGAGCGAGCGCGGCTGCGCCGATCTCGCCGCCCAGATTGGGAAGCTCGACGAAGCGCTCGGGCCCGACCTCGATGCGCCGCCATCGGAATCCGAGCACGGCCTGCTCGAACGCGGCGGCGACACCCTCGAGGACTCCGCCATCGGCGCCTTTCAACGCACTGCCGAAGGCGTGATTCCTTTCCGGAGCTGGATCAGGAAACTGACCGGCGCCGATCAGCATGCGCGGCATCTCGCGGCCGCCAATGCCGCCGGCATCGTGCGCCGCGCTTTCTTGAAAGGCATCGGCGCGGCGCAGGGCTGCCCCCCGGCAACGCAATCGCCCGTCGTTCCCGCGGACAAATAATCCGGATGTCGTGATCGTTCAAGATCGCCATGCCGGTGCGATTACAATAGCCGTCATGAGCGACACGACATCTCCCCGATCGCCGGAGACGCGAATCTGGCCGCCGCACTCTCCATGGCACGATCAGGTGCGCGCCTACATCGTGCGCGACACGCGCGGCTGCGGACTGGCAGGGCACCAGCAGCTCAATCGCTTCCCGGCCAGCTCGCATTGCGCGATCACCTGGTTTCTCGAAGGCAGCGTCGAAGTCCTCTCCTACGGCGGTGTCGAACAACGCACGCCGCTGGCATCGTGCATCGTCAACGGTTGCCAGACTCTCCCCATCACGTCGAGGAATTGCGGCGACGTGAATGCCTTCATGGTCGTGTTCTATCCGGATGCCTTTCATGCCTTGTTCGGCATCTACCTGGCGCCGCTGCAAAACCGCATCTTCGACGCGCGCGAGGTATTGCCGCCGCACGGACTGGAACTGATCGAGACCGTCCGCCGGGCGCCATCCCATGAGGAGCGCCAGCATGTGATCGAACGTTTTCTCGCGCAACACGCGCCGGCGATCGCCCCCACCGTCTGGACCCGCCTGCGCCGCCTCGGCAACCGGATCACGCTATCGTTCGCCAGCGCCATGCTCGGCGTCGGCCCGCGCCAGCTGCAGCGCATCGCGCTGCGCGAAGCCGGCGTCAACCTGCAGTCCCTGATCCGCCTGTGGCGTGGCGAACGCAGCTTCATCAAGGCGCAGCGCGAATACCTGCAAGGCAAACCGATCGCCTTGGCCGACCATGCGCTGGCCGTCGGCTATGCCGATCAGGCGCACCTGGCGCGCGACTGCAAAGCGCAGACCGGACGCTCGCCGACCCAACTCGCGCGCGACGTGCAGACCGAAGAAGCCGACTGGATTTATCGACTCCCGTTTCCTACGCATGAAGATCCCCCGCCCTCCCGGTCCCCGTGACCGCTTCTTCGGCCTGCAATTGCTGCGCCGGATGGAACGCGACTACCTCGGCTTCTGGAACGACGCGCAACGGAACTACGGCGACGCCGTCTACATGCGCATCGGGCCCTTGGACACCTACGGCTTCATGCATCCGGACCTGATACGCGCGGTACTGGTCGACCAGGCCCGCTCGTTCATCCGCTACGAACGCCACATGAAAGTGCTCGGCCAACTGCACGGGCAAAGCGTGCTGATCACCGAGGGCGAAGCCTGGCAACAGCAACGCCGCATGCTGCAGCCCGGGTTCAGTCCGAAGCGCTTCGACGGGTACGCGCGCCAAATGACCGAAGCGGCCGCCGGGTTGCTGGACTCCCTGCCGGCCGATGGCCGCACGGCGCTCGACTTCGAACATGTCATGAACATGCTGACCATGGATGTCATTCTGCGCACCATGTTCGGCGCCAAGATCACGCAGGACACTTCCGATATCGAGGCCGCGGTACGCACGCTGAGCCGGCTCGGCTATGAAGAAATGTTCGATCAAGTCACGCTGCCGGACTGGCTGCCGCTTCCCGGCAAGGCCGCGAAACTGGCGGCGCTGCGGCTGCTGGACGAACTAATCTGGACCCATATTCGCACCCGCCGCGCGGCGCCGCCGGACCGGCAGGAGACGCAGCAAGATTTGCTCGGCATGCTGCTGACCGCCGTGGACGGCGAAGGCGACGGCAGCATGCTGTCCGACCGCCAGGTGCGCGACCAGCTCATGACCATCTTCCTGGCCGGCCACGAGACCACGGCCTCGGGACTGGCCTGGGCCGGCTGGCTGCTGGCCGCGCATCCGGACGTCGCGCGCCGCGCCGCCGAGGAAGTCGACCGCGTGCTGGCGGGACGCGATCCCGTGTTCGCCGACGTGGCGCAACTGCCCTACCTGGGCCAAGTGGTCAAGGAAACGCTGCGCCTGTATCCGCCGGCGCCCGGCGTCTTCATGCGCCGCGCCGTGGAAGATGCGCGGATCGGCGAATGGATCGTACCGAAGGGAGCGCTGGTCTCGATTCTCGCGACCATCCCGCATCGCGATCCGCGCTGGTTCCCCGAACCGGACAAATTCGACCCTTCCCGCTTCGAGGCCGAAGCGGCGAAGCGGATCCCGCGCGGCGCCTACTTCCCGTTCGGCACCGGCCCGCGCGTCTGCATCGGCAACAGCTTCGCGACCATGGAAATGACGCTGATCCTGGCAATGCTGCTGCAGCGCTATGCCTTGCATCCCGCACCCGGACAGAACCGGCCGCGCATACGCATGCAGGTGACCCTGCGGCCGGAAAACGGTGTGCGATTGGAGCTGAGCAGACGCGAGCGGCGAGAAGGCGATGCCGTTCCGGCGGAGCCGCCCGCCTCGCACGCCGGAACCTGCCCCTTCCATGCGGCGGGAGCGGACGCGCAGCGCATTCATGGATGACCAGCACAAACAGGTAATATTCCGACCGCCAAGCCGCTCCGGCGATTTCTCCTATTTGCGCTCCGGACTGGTTGCCCGGTCCCGGATGAAGGTCTTCGGCGCCGTGGACGATTGCGTGCCGGTGCCGCGGGCGACGCGAATCATGTCCGCCGCATAGTTGGTCTGGCGCTTGAGCACTTCCCGCCGCTCGGTTTGCGTTTCCACCTGCGTGGAGTTGTAAGGGCTGCTGTCGACGTTCCGGGCCTGCAGCGGAAACGACATGCGGTCGAGGGTGCGCGAACCGGCGAACACCAGGGCCGTTGCGAGCGGCTTGAAAACGCCGGTCGACTTCATGCCCTGCTGCCGTCCCTGATCCACCCAGGTGGAGGCGCGTTCGCGATCGGCCTGGGTATGGCCGCTCCCTCCGTGCGCGAATGTCGGGAAGCCTTTGCTGGTCGGATGCCGCTGTCCGCGCGTCTCGCCGTCGAGATCGATGGGGGCGACGACGTCTTCGGTCTTGAGCCGCATCGCCGACTGCGCGCGCAGATAGTGATATTGCAGCAGGTCGGCTTGCTTCGTGAGCTCCGGCTTCTCGTCGCTTTTCTGCGCCTGGCTGAAGCCGCGATGGAACGCCGCCGTCGTTTGCGACTGCGTCGCCTCGTCGAGCCCGGGCTCGATGCGGCGAAATCCCTCGCCCGTGACTCCGGCTTGCCGCAATTTCTCGACTTTTTCCCCGTGATTTTTAGGAAGATTTCCCTTGTTGAGCGCCTCCAACCCGTCGGCAAGCTTCTCCATCTTGGCGAGCGTGCTTTTGCGCTTCGTGTCGGAGAGTCCGATGAATTTCTCGCGCATTTCACGGCCGAACTTCTTGGCCTCCGCCTGTATTTGCTCATGGGTCGGCGGCTTGCCGACCGGCCGCGCTTGCCATTCTTGCTTGCCTTTGCGGTCGATCTCGACGGCTTCTTGCTCCCCGCCGATCGGCACGGCAAGTCCTTTCAAGCCTTTCTGGAATGGACGCACCAGCTTGCTCTTGCTCGACGTGTCCACAGTCGGCGTCAGCGACTGCGACGACAGCTGCTGACTGCCACGCGGCGACTGCATGGACGGGAAGGGCGACATATCGAAGACGGAGTTTCTTCCCAGGTTCTGCAGCTGCTTAGAGAACGAGGATGCGCGCTGCTGTTGCTGCGAAAAGAAATCGGACGACGACAACAGGCTTTTCAGGTGATCGAACGAGGAATTCCCGCCTTGGAACAGATTGCTGTGAAGCGGAGTCGGTTGTGAAAAGAAAGGAAACGACTGCTGCAGTTGAAGATGCATGCCATGAGAATCCGGCGACAAGGGCGACTTCATCGGACTGCCTTGCCGCACCAATGTTTCGTCGGTCTTGAGCTTCTTCGGCGGTTGGATGCCGTTCGAGAACGGCTCCTGGGGCTGGCCAAATTGATAGTGCTCCTGTGAAGGCGTATAGCGTGGAGCCGATCTCTTCACGTTGACCGACGAATCGCGGGTATTTGCCGGCTCCCTGCTCCGTCCCTGCCTTTCCAAATCCATCGTTCCTCCAGAATGTCACCGACCGCAGGATGTGATCGGCAAATTCTAGCGCCGGATGTACCGCAGGCAGTATGCACGAGCGGCTGAAATTATCGATATTGGCTATCTACGCAACAGTGTCCGGCGAAAATCGGCGCGGCATATTTGACGATATGGCAATCCGCGAGGATTGCCCCGGCCGCCGTCCCAGGCACGAGGGACGCAATCATGAATGCAGCTTCTGGCTCACCCAATAGCCATAATCCACCTCGATATTCTCCATCAGTCCCACCAGGTTGGTGGCCTGGACAGTCACCAGCTGGCTCCATTGCGTCACGAGATTGCATTGCTTTTCCACCAGTTTCGACATGGTGTTGGCTTGTCTGAGCTGGGAATAATCGTCCATCAGGATCGCGCAACCCTTGAGCCAGTCGCGATACTGGTCTTGCAAGCGTTGCATCACCGCCGCCTGCAATTGCAAGGATTCGTTCCAGATCTGGGGATCCATGAGATGCGTCGTCAACGCCGCGGTCAACACCCCGTTGTGGAACGCGCGGGCGGAATGCTTGTGCAGCAGGGTGTGCGTCGTCACGGCGTGCGCGAGCGGTGCCGCGGCCTTCTTGGCCGTCATCTCGTGGAATTCCGGAATGTCGTGCCTGGCCAGCGAGCGCCGGCCGATAGTGACGGGAAGTCTGCTCATGATGGTCTCGCTTCCTGAGAGTGATGGGAGTCGAAGGAGCCGGGGATGGTGACGCTTTGGCCAAGGCCGGTCAGCCGCCGAGCCGATCGAGCATGCCGTGGATGGCCTTGATCTGGATCGCGTCGCGCGAGTAGTAATCGGGCTGCCGCGAATCCAGGCTGGTATAACCCCACCAGTCCCAGCAACCGTCCGGATTCTGAATCTCGCCGTCGTCCATCCCCTCCACCTGGGGATAGAGCACGATGATGTCGTTGCTATCCGCGATATGGTTGTAGCCGGTCGTCGTGATGTAGCGATTGCCATAGGGCGGCTGGTTGGCGATGTCGGCCCGGCCATTGACGTAATCCGTGTAGTTGTAACCCTGCTTGCAGCCATGCAAGGCGATATGCACCCGCGCCGGCGCGCCCTCTTCGACGGCGCGCGGCACGTAGGCGTAGCCGAACCGGCTCATGCTGGCGCGCGGTTCGCCGCCGAAGAATTCGGTCTGGTCGAAACGCAGCAAACGCCCGCTGAGCCGTTCGGCCGGCGGCTTCAGACCGGCATAGAGATGGCGCAGGATCTCATGGGACTGCATGAAACCGCCATTGTTGATGTAGGGCGGCTGATTGGTGGGCAAGGGCGAATCCTCGGGATTATCGGTAATGATCGAATGGCCGGCCGGCAGGCTGTCGTCGTAGACGATATTGTCCGGTTCGACGCCCAGCAATTCATAGAACTTCCGGGTCCTCGCCACCACGTCGGAATAGACCACCTCGTCCTGGCTGCCGGTGAAGATGTAGACGCGGTCGTCGGCAAGATTGGCGACGTCGTCGATCTGGCCGGCCTCGGCCGTTTGCCTGGCCAATTGCGCCAACCGTTGCGCGTTCGGCGCGGTTTGCGGCACCAGCGGATTCATGCAGATATACAGGGAATTCTCGATGTTGGCGTCTTCCGCGAGCGGCGCGGCCCAACGGTAGGTTTCGGCACAGCGGAACGGGCCGCCGGCAATGATACCGGCGCCCACGAAGCTGGCCGAATGGGCGAGGTGCATTTGCACCGTCATGAACGCCCCGGACGACAAGCCGGAAATCGAGCTCTGCCCTTTCTTGACGTTGTACGAGCCGAGTTGAACGACCTTGGCGTTGGCGCTGGTCACCATGAAGAATCTCCTCGATGATCTTGCAATGGAACGTTCCAACATGCCGGCGTGCGGCGACCTGGGAGGACGATACCTGTGTTCCGCACGGCGCCGATTGAGATCGCACAAGCGTGTCTTGTAAAATCCGCTTGGCGGAAACAAGAACACTTTTGAAAAGAAATGAAAATGAAGAAACTCTTTGCTCTCGTCGGTCTTCTGATCTGCCTTTCTTGCTATGCGGACGAATCCGCGGAGCTCGCTCCGGATGAGATCAAGACCTTGGTCTCGGAAGTCAACGGCGCTCAGAACAAGATGATGATGCTCGGTTCAAAAATGGACGACGTCGACGCCTTGTTCGCTATGTATTCCGACGATTTCACCTACATCCACGAGGCCTATGGTGGAACGTATTCAAGAGAACTGCTTTATGGGAATGCATCGAGAAACGTGAAGGCCGGGCGCTACAAGCTGACTCGGGACCGTTATCGGATCTTGAATATCTTGCCCGGATTGAACGCCGCCGCCGTCGAGAGATTGGAACTCGATAGCGGGAAGGTCCATTTATCCGTATTTGAATTCAAGGGTAAGAAGGTCTCGAAGATTACGGAATATTGGAAGTAAAGCCTCGCAGTGCGCGGCGAGAAGCAGCGAGGCCAATCCGTCCAACGGCGGAGAGCTCCTGACCATGCTTAGCCCGGAAGCATAGGCTACGCATGTACGCCTCCATCAACCCAACGCGCCCGTCGACTCCTCGATCAAGGCGCCCTCCTTCGCGCTCGGCATGGCGCCGCTGATATCTTTCTCTCTCCGCACTGCAACAGAAAAGTAGTATTTGTCTGTTACCACCTCGTTTCGGGAAGACCTAATAATGGCTTCAACTTCAAACGAGGAATACATCTTGGAAACGGCAAAAATCATACATACGATGATCAGGGTTCTCGATCCGAACCGATCGATCAAATTCTATGCGGATATCTTTGGTTTCAAGGAGTCGCACCGACTGACCTTCGATGACTTTACGTTGATTTATCTGCGCAACGAAGAGAGTCAGTACGAGATCGAGTTGACGCATAACCATGGTCGGACCGAACCCTATACGCACGGAGACGGCTACGGACATTACGCCTTCGCCGCGACAGACTTAGTAAGCATGCACTCCAAGATCGCTGAACTCGGTTATGCGCCTACCGCGATCAAGGAGTTTCGCCAAAACGACGAACTGCTCGCTCGCTTTTTCTTTGTTGCCGACCCCGACGGATACAAAATCGAAGTCTTGGAAAGACAAGGGCATTACCAATAAATCGCTGGCAACGATGCCTGAAAAACGATAGAGGAGATAAGCATGCATGGACCGACACAACCGCAACGCAGGAAGTTCTTCAAGATTGCCTCCGCCGGGACACTGGCAAGCACGGCCGTAGGAATTCCGAGTCTTCTTGTTTCCAGCCAGGCGCAGGCGGAAGAATTGCTGGGCAAGGAGGTCTTCTCCACCCTGGTCAAGATCGCGCGCGACATCTTCCCGCATGACCGCTTTGGAGACGAACCATATGCCAAGGCGGTCGCGGATTATAGCGGCAAGGGAAAGGAAGATCCTGCGTTGCGCAACGTTCTCATCGACGGAGTCAAGCTGGCCGATGCAGCGGCGAAGAAACAGCACCGAAAAGGTTACGCCGAACTGGCGGACGAGAAAGCGCGCGTCGCCATCCTGACCACCATCCAAGACACCCCCTCTTCACCGGTCTGCGCGGCGCCCTGGTGGTCGGCTTGTATAACCAGCCGGCCGTCTGGGCAAAACTGGGCTATCAAGGTCCGTCCGCCGAACACGGCGGTTATATCCATCGCGGATTCAACGATCAATCCTGGATGGACGCGCAAAGCTGAAACCGGTAACAGACAAATATAAGCGAGGAGGCTACTATCATGGCAGCAAAGGCTAAATTCGGCTTAGACGAGGAAGTCGTCGTCATCATCGGCTCCGGCGCGGGCGGCGGCACCTTGGGAAATGAACTTGCCCAGAAAGGCATCAAGGTTGTCATCCTCGAGGCGGGTAAGCGGCATGAAATCGGCGATTTCGAAAATGATGAATGGCCGATGTTCGAGAAGATCTCGTGGCTGGACAAGCGGTCCACCTCCGGCACTTGGGAAATCGCCAGAGACTTCCCCAATCTTCCGGCATGGATCGTGAAAGCCGTGGGGGGAACCACAGTGCATTGGGCGGGCGCGTCGTTGCGCTTCCAGGATCATGAGTTCCGGATCCGCTCCGAGTACGGCGACATACAAGGCGCCAACATGCTGGATTGGCCCATTACCCTGAACGAACTGGCGCCATATTACGAACGCGCCGAATACAAGATGGGCGTCACCGGCACGCATGGCATTCCGCGCCTGCCGGGAAACAACAACTACCGCGTGCTCGCGGCCGGCGCGAAGAAAATGGGATATCGCGATTTCCATACCGGGAATATGGCGATCAATTCCCAGCCGCGGGACGGGCGCGGCGCATGCCAGCAAATCGGTTTCTGCTTCCAGGGCTGTAAATCCGGCGCCAAATGGTCGACCCTGTATGCCGAGATTCCCAAAGGAGAGCGCACCGGAAATCTCGAAGTGAGGCCGGATGCCCAGGCACTCAAGATAGAACACGATGCCTCGGGACGCGTCACCGGGGTAGTCTACGCAAACTCGAAAGGTGTACGGAATTTCCAGAAGGCGCGCGTGGTTTGCGTGGCCGGCAACTCCATCGAATCGCCGCGCTTGCTGCTGAACTCCGCCTCGTCGATGTTTCCGGACGGCTTGGCAAACTCTTCCGGGCAGGTCGGCAAGAACTATATGCGCCACATGACCGGTTCGGTGTATGCCGTGTTCGACAAGCCGGTGCACATGTTTCGCGGCACCACCATGGCCGGCATCATACGCGACGAGTCGCGGCACGACACGAGCCGCGGATTCGTCGGCGGCTATGAAATGGAGACGCTCTCCCTCGGCGTGCCATTCCTGGCGGCGTTCCTCGAGCCGGGCGCCTGGGGCCGGGAGTTTACTTCCGTGATGGATGCCTACGACAACATGGCCGGCATGTGGCTGGTCGGGGAAGACCTGCCGCAAGAGTCGAACCGCATTAGCCTGCACCCGACGGAAAAGGACCAATTCGGCCTGCCCATTCCACATGTGGCCTACAGCGATCATGCCAACGACGCCGCAATGCGTGCTCACGCCTACAAGCAGGGCAAGGCCTTGTATGAAAGCGTCGGCGCCAAGCGTACCGTCTTCACGCGCCCCTATCCATCCACCCACAACCTGGGAACGAACCGGATGAGTGAAAAGCCGCAGGACGGCGTGGTCAACAAGTGGGGGCGCGCCCATGACATCAAGAACCTGTTCGTTTCGGATGGCAGCCAGTTCACGACCAGCGCGGCGGAAAATCCGACCTTGACCATCGTGGCGCTGGCGATACGCCAAGCCGACCATATCGCGCAAGCAATGTCGAGGAAGGAGCTGTGATGCGCAGCATTCGCGGAATACGTGCCGTTGCAGCCGTCGTTGCCGGTCTTGGCGTGATGATCGATGCCGCGTATGCTCAGGAGAAGGCTGCGGGCGAAAAACTGTTCAAGGGCCAATGCATGACTTGCCATTCCACTGGCCGCGGCGAGCCGCATCGCCAGGGCCCGAATCTTTTCGGCATCGTGGGACGGGATGCCGGGCGGACACCCGGCTACACGTATTCCGACGCGTTCCAGAAAGCTCTCGGCGGCAAGCGCTGGACCGATGCCGCGCTCGATGCCTGGCTGGCGGATACGCAAGATGTCGCACCGGGTTCGGTGATGCCGTATGTCCAGGCCGACGCCGATAAGCGCCGGGAGTTGATCAAATACCTGAATACGCTGCACTGACGATTCGAGCGAATGCAGCGCGCGTATCGTGCCGGCGTAAAACAGCACGATGAGATTGATGACGGATTCGATATCAAGCCCGGGATCAAGCAAGGGCTGCGGAAATGCCAGGATCCGCATCGATACCGCCGTTCGCGGCGGTCATTGTTTCAACAGCGCTTTTTTATCGAGGGACACCAAATGTGCAAACTCTACATTGAAGCGGATCCAATCCATTACGAATTGCGGACACGTTCGATCCGGATCCATGGCGTGGTCACGAGCATCCGTCTCGAAAATCTGTGCTGGGACATTCTTGCCCGGATTGCCAATTCGAGCGAACTCACCACGAACCAGCTGATCTGCACGCTCCATGACGAACTCATCGAACGCCAGGAAAAGATCACGAATTTCGCGTCGTTCCTCAGGATCAGTTGCATGCGTTATCTGTCCTTCGTCGCCAAAGATCACGACAAGGAGTTCCTGTTGCTTGGCCGTTCCGCGGTTACCCGGCCAGAGACTCATGGCCCGCATGCGAACAACCATGCGACGGAAGACCGTTCGGTGGTGGTAAGCCTCCCGGAAAAAAAGGCCAAATGAATTGAGCGTGGAGCCTTCCTCGTCGTTCCTGGTACATTGGACATCGCTTTTCGATCATCATGCAAAAATCCGGCAATCATCAACTCGAGGTACTTGCCGTCCACGCCTTTGAGGACAACTACATCTGGCTGATCCACGATGGCACGAGCGGCATCGTCGTCGATCCTGGCGATCCGGATGCCGTCATCCGGGTTCTCGATGAGCGCCGCTTGCATCTGGCCGCGATCCTCGTCACTCATCATCATGGCGATCATATCGCCGGCATACCATCGCTTGCGGCTCGCTTCCGCTGCGACGTGTTTGGGCCTGCGAAAGAAGATATAGCTGGTCTGACGCACAAGGTAAAAGCAAATGATGTGATCCGGATCGCACAGGCCGGACTGGAGCTGCATGTGCTGGAAATTCCCGGACATACCCTGGGACATCTCGCTTACCACTGTGAACAGCGACAGTGGCTGTTCCCCGGCGATACCTTGTTCGCCGCAGGATGCGGGCGCCTGTTCGAGGGCAGTTCGGACCAGATGCACCGCTCCTTGCAGAAACTCATGGCATTGCCGGACACCACGCAGGTATTTTGCGCGCACGAATATACGCTATCCAACCTGGCCTTCGCGTTGGAAGCCGACCCCGAGAATCCGGATATCCCTCACCGGCTGCTAGTCGAGAAAGCGAAGCGCAGGCAAGGCCTGCCCACGATCCCGACCACCATAGGCTGGGAGAGACGCACCAATCCCTTTGTCCGGGCGTCGGAAGCCAGTGTCGTTCGAAATATCGTACTTCGCAGGCGCCCCGCCAATATTGAACCTCCCGCCATCTTCGCTGCGTTAAGAAGCTGGAAAGACGAGTTTCGCAGCCATCCGAACCCAACGCCGGACATAGCGTATGAATAACAACCTCTCGCACAATTTTTCGATCAGCGCGATGTCTTTTCTGATTTCGGCGTCCGGCCTGATTTGCGCGCTTGCGTCTGCGTCTCATCCAAATGGAATCGACATGCGCGAGCCGATTTTTGCGAGCGCCGTGCTGCTGACGTTCTCCATCGCGGTCGCCAGCGTATGCGCGCTCTTCAACGAACGCTCGAGATCCATGTCGTTTCGCCTCAAGGAAGAGGTGGCGAAGAAGAACGTCGAGTTGGAAGCGGTCAGCAAGAATCTCGCCGAATTCAAGGGCCAGATGTTGCAACAGGAGAAAATGGCCGCCATCGGCACGCTTGCCGTCGGCCTGCTGCATGAAATTAACAATCCCGTGAACTTTTGCCTGATGGCGGTCAATGTCGCGCAAGAGAGTCCCATTGCCAAGGCAGATCCCGGCCTGAACGAATGTCTGACCGATGCCAAACTAGGCATGCAGCGTATTCAGCATATCGTCTCCGACTTGAAGGTCTTCGCCTATCGCGATCCGGATGCCGCTTTCGTCATGAAATCGTTCTTGTTCGAGAAGGCGCTGGAATCCGCGACGCGACTGACCATGTATGAATTGAAAGGCGTCTCGATGTGCCGCGATTTGCCGAACGATACGCTGGTGCGCGGCGACGAAGCGGCCATCGTCGGCGTGTTGATCAATCTGTTCAGCAATGCAGCCCTGGCCATGCGCAAGGCGCGCACGCCGAAACCCGCCATACAGGTGTCGGCCGCCTGGCAGGATGGCAGGCTGCATGTGGCCGTCCGCGACAACGGCCCGGGCATCGCTCCCGAGAATATCTCCCGCATCTTCGAGCCTTTCTTCACGACCCGCGAGGTCGGGCAAGGATTGGGCCTTGGTCTGAGCATCAGCCATCGTGTGATCGAACGTCACGGCGGCACGTTGCACGCCGAAAGCGTCGCCGGCGAATGGACTCGAATGAGCTTCGACTTGCCGCGGGCGGATTGAAACCGGTCGCGCGTATCGATAACGACGTGCACGACGATTGCAGTACCGATTTGCCGGGATTTCCGGCAGTTCAACCATATCAGGGTAGGAGCAAGCGATGATGGACACCAGCGTTTCCGAGCCGATGATTCTCTTCGTGGATGACGAGCCCGCCGCCGTCAAGTATTTCCAGCGTGCGATCGATTCGCTCGCCCCGGTCGTGACGGCCGACTCGGTCGAAGAAGGAAAACGCCTGCTGGATCGGCATGCGGATACGCTGGCAGTATTGATGTCGGACCAACGTATGCCGGGAGAGTACGGCAATGAACTACTACGCTATGCCAGCAACCGGCATCCGCATATCGTCCGGATCCTGACGACGACTTATTCCGAGTTGGACGACACGGCCGAGGCGATCAACGAGGGCCCGGTGCAACGCTACCTTCAGAAGCCGCTGGATCTCGCCGCGCTGCGCATCGAACTGAAGCAGGCGATGGAATTCGCCGCCGTTCGCAAGGAACGCGACCGCCTGCTGCGCGAAAAGATAGCAGCAAGACAAAAGCAACTGATCGCCAGCCGCATCAGCGCTCTGTATTCGATATGCAGCACCATCGCCGGATCGGCATGCCTCCAGCCGGTGGAGACTTATCTCAATGCGGCGCGGAATGTCGGCATGAGGCGTCCGGACGCCGATTGGTTGCAGATGGACTATACCGATCTCATGTGCGCGGAAGCATTGCGCAGCGGAGCCTATGGCGATGAAGTGCGCCGGGCGCTCTTCAGAATGGGGCAGAGCTTCGCGCAGTACGACGGCGACGATACGATTCAGGCATTGGCGGAACTGTGGCCGGGAAAAGTATGTGCGCTCGACGACCAAACTTACGTGTTGGCGAACGACTTGAACCTGGCGGAATTCCTGGAAACGCCCTCGCAATCTCCAGCTTCTCCCGATCATGCCGACTGGCTGGCGTTCTTGATGTGGCTGGATCGGCGCGGTCAGTCGCTGCAAGTGACGCAGTCGGATGCGGGTCTGGAATGCCGCGTGACACAGGACAATGTGCCTCTTCCAAGATCCAGGCTGGCAGCCTGGATAAAGCAATTCTAACGCCTCCCTCAAGAGTCCCGCGCCGCGCGGGACCTGCACTTCTTGCTCGTTTGAGCCCCTCCTTCCTCCGCGATATAATCGCGGGTTTGTCCCCATGGATCTGTTGCCGGTAGTGACTTCGGTTCACCAGCACCAGGTCAAGGCCAGTGTTCGCTCGAATAGCGACCCGGGCTGCTCGTCTTCTTGCTTTTTTCGATTTTGATTGCGCCTGCATATGACGCGAGTGTTACCGCGTACAAATTTCCATAGTTCAAAACTCATTCGCTGCCTCGCCGATTTGGACCTCGTGCATACCGCGGATCCGGGGAGTTCCTATGCGGAAACACTGGGTCTGTGGATCCATTTTGCCGACGCCATCACTCTCTCTGCCGTGCACAACGACAGCATAGCGATTCCGACAAACGGATCGTCCAAAGCACGAGACGCCGCGCATGCCGCGGTCGACGCCGAATGCAAGCGCATACAGCGCATGCTGGCGAACACGGTCAGGGAGAGTTGCTTGCCCGACTCCGGCAAGACGCACATCACGCTGCCTCCTCCCATATCCGAGCCCGTGCCTGATCTCTCGAAGGCGTACGCGCCATATCGCCGGTTCTATGAAGCGCATCAACGCGACATGGAATCGAGCATTCAGCCCTTGAGGGCGAGGGTCAGGGAAACGGTGGCGAAGACATCGCCGCGACTCAAGAAACTTGCCGACCTGGATGCGACGTTCGAGAAGATATTGCGCGATCGCGAGAATAAATTGCTCTCCAAGGTGCCGCTACTTCTGAAAAAGCGTTTTGCGCAATTGTTCCAGGAATATCAGCAAACATCCATCGATGCTCGACAAGCTGGCAATCCAGCCGGCCGAATGCCAGCGGGAGCCTGGCTGGCGCGCTTTTGCGATGACATGCGAACGCTGCTGCTGGCGGAAGTGGAGCTGCGCATGCAACCGACGGTGGGACTCATCGAAGCAATCAAACAAGATACACAATGAATAGACATTTATTTACGGCCGCCTTCGTCTTGGGCGCCCTCGGCATCGTCTGGGTAGGTATCGGATTCATCGACTCCAGCCTTCTGGCGCTGCTGATGACGGTTGTCATCGGCGCGGTCTATGTGTTCGGCGCGCATGAGCTGCGGCGGTTCCGAGAGGCGACATCCACATTGACGGACGCTCTCGCGGCGATTCCAGAGAACCTGACCGACCTCGACGACTGGCTGGCCCGCGTGCATCCTTCGCTGCAAAACGCCGTGCGCTTGCGCATCGAGGGAGAGCGCATGGGCTTGCCAGGCCCTGCCCTCACGCCGTACCTGGTCGGACTGCTGGTGATGCTGGGGATGCTCGGCACGTTCCTGGGCATGGTCGTCACGCTCAAGGGCGCGGTCTTTGCGTTGGAAAAGACGACCGACCTTCAAGCGATCCGCTCCGCGCTCGCGGTGCCGGTCGCGGGCTTGGGGCTTGCGTTCGGCACCTCCGTGGCAGGGGTGGCCGCATCCGCGATGCTGGGCCTGATGTCGGCGCTCAGCCGGCGCGAAAGAATGCAAGCCGCGCAACAACTGGACACCAGGATCGCCACGACGTTGCGACGCTTTTCGCTCACGCATCAGCGCCAGGAAACCTTCAAGGCGCTGCAGCTGCAATCCCAGGCCTTGCCTCAGGTTGTCGACAAATTGCAGGCGATGATGGCGCAGATGGAAGAGATGAGCCGGCAGTCGAACCAGCGCTTGCTCAGCAATCAGGAGGATTTTCACAGCAATGCGAAGATCGTCTATACCGATCTGGCACGGGCGGTCGATCAATCCCTTCGCGAGAGCTTGAGCCGAAGCGCGCAGGTTGCCGGCGAAAGCATCAAACCCGTGCTCGAATCCGCGATGGAGGGGATCGCGCGGGAAGCGACATTGATGCACCAACGCATGGCAGAGACGGTACAAGCGCAGCTCGACGGACTTTCCGCGCGCTTCAACGATACCGCCGCCGGCGTGGCTGAAAACTGGTCTGCGGCTGTGCGCAGCCACGAGCAAGCAAGCGCCGGCATCGCCGCGGACCTGGGCCGTTCACTGGTTGAATTCAACGAAACATTCGAGCAGCGTTCCGGCGCCCTCGTGGCCAGGATTGGCGAAACTTACGCCGGCCTGCAGGCCGATCACACAGAGCGTGACGAGCGGCGGCAGCAGGCTTGGACGCAGTCGCTGGAAGCGATGGCTGCGTCCGTTGCCCAGGAATTGCGGCAGACCGGCGCACGAGCGCTTTCTCAGCAACAGGAGGTCCTCGACACCCTGGCCCGGACCGCCCAAGACATCACCGAACACGCGCAGGCTCGCGCTCGCGATGCGCTAGCCGAAACGACGCGCTTGATCGCGTCCGCCGAAGAATTGATGCGCTCGCGCATCGCCGCCGAAGCGCAGTGGATCGAACAGCACCGCGAGCGGATGGATCAACTAGCCGGCATGTTGCGTTCCGAGCTCGGCACGCTCAAGGACGACGAAGCCGCACGCGGCAATGCCGCGATCGAACGCCTGGGGCAACTGCAGGCGGCGCTGGCAAGCCACCTGACGACGCTGGGCACCGCGCTGGAGGAGCCAATCACGCGGCTCATCCACACGGCCTCGGAAGCGCCCCGCGCCGCGGCGGAAGTGATCGGGCAACTGCGCCAGGAGATCTCCAACAGCGTAGCGCGCGACAACGAGCTTCTCGAGGAACGCAGCCGCATCATGGAAACGCTCAATGCGCTGCTCGCCGCGATCAATCATGCGTCCTTGGAGCAGCGCGCCGCGATCGATTCCCTGGTGGCCTCTTCCGAGAAGGCGCTCAACGCCACCGCCAGCGCGTTCTCGGACAATGTCGCCGCAGAGGCCGCCAAACTGACGGACATCGCCGCGAACGTCACCAGCAGCGCGGTCGAAGTGTCGAGCCTGAGCGAAGCCTTCGGTTTCGCGGTGCAGGCGTTCAATGAAGCCAATGAGAAGCTGATCGCCAGCCTGCAGCGCATCGAAGGCGCAATGGACAAATCCCAGTCGAGAAGCGACGAACAGCTCGCCTATTACGTGGCCCAGGCCCGTGAAATCATCGACCTCTCGATGACGTCGCAAAAGGAAATCGTCGAAGCGCTGCGCCGGCTGCCGTCGGCACAAGGCACGTTCGCCGAAGAGGTCCGATAATGCACGACAGCGACGCCGGTGTTGAACAGACGGCGCCCGTGTGGGCCGTCTTTGGCGACTTGATGTCGAGTTTGCTGGGCGCTTTCGTGCTGCTCCTGGTGGGCGTGGTTGCCGTCCAGATGGAATTGACATCGCACCTGCAAGAAGAGGTGAAAAAGCGCCGGCTCGAAGAGCAGCGCAGGATGAGCCTGGAAAAGGCCTTGGCGATTCCGCTGGCGACCGGACGCATCACCTTGAACGACGGGCGCATCGGCATCAGCGGCCAGGTCTTGTTCGCGCTCAATTCGGATGAATTGCAGCCCGAAGGCCGGCAATTATTGAAGAGCCTGGTCCTGCCGCTGCGGGCCTATTTGGGGGCGCGCGAAGAGCTGCTCATGGTGAGCGGATTCACCGACGACAAGCCGATACGCGGCGGCCCCTTCGCCGACAATTGGGAATTGTCGGCCCAGCGCGCCTTGACGGTGACCCGCACCTTGATCGAGGAGGGGATGCCGTCGTCGATGGTATTCGCGGCAGCCTTCGGTTCCGAGCAGCCGGTACGGCCCAACACCGACGACGGCGCGCGCGCGCAAAACCGGCGGGTGGAAATGGCGCCCGTGCCGAAAACCTCCAACGCCAAAAAAGCCGCTTCATGATCGAGCCGGAACACAAGAGCATCGCGGATGCCCCCGCGGATACATCTCCCGATGTCGATGCGCTGATCGCTTCCTTGCGCGCGGCAGGCGCGGACCGGTTCGATCCGGTGCGCTGGCGCTATGTCGAAGTGCTGGCCAAACGCGCGGCGACGTATCAGGGCAGCGTCAAACGCATGCTCGACGCCAAGTTGGCGCGCGCGCTGGCGGCGCTCGAAAAACGCTTCCGGCTTGCGCGCGGCGATGCCGAGGAAACCGCCGATCGCAGTATCGAACAGTATCCGCATGCGGCCGGCGAATTGCAGCGTCTCTTGGTTGCCGGCGATTTCAAAGGATTGCAACGATTGGCCGCCGCCCTGAAATCGGGCGAGCCATGTGCATCGTTGAGCGCGCTGGTGCGCCGCCTCGAGCAACATCCGCCGGAAAATATCGATGCGTGTCCGGTGGACCACGTCGAACCGCGCGCCGAACTGAAGACCGTACGGAATTTCAGGGATACCTGGTCAAAGCTGAGTGTCGACAGGCAATTGGCGCAGGCACGCGAGCAGGCCCCCAAGAATGCCGGACCGATCAATTCCCACATGCTGGTGCTGCGCTCGCTGACATTGATGCGCGACATCTCTCCCGATTATCTCAACCGGTTCATGTCTTACGCGGACACCTTGCTGTGCCTCGATCAATGCGAGAAGGAAAAGCCGGTCAACTCCAGGAAGCAATCGGCGACGAAAGCGCCGAAAAAATAGCCGAGCGGGTCCGATGGATATGGGCCAGGTCTCGGGAGTGTCATGGCAGCCGGGAATCGATGAACCGGGCGTGGGCGTCGCCCCAAACGCCGCTACAAAAACATTGTGCTGTTGAAAGCAACTCCATACACTTGCATGTATCTTGCCAAGTGTTGGCCGTTTCATTCCTGGTAACAGCACACCCTAGCCCGCATGAAAAAGCCGCTACTCCTCGCTGCCACGCACGCCGCCGCTCTTGGCCTTGGATTTGGCCTCGGCATCTACGCTCTTCCGATCCTCACAGCGCCCGCCGCGCCCACATCGGCCGACGTGGCTTCGGCGGCGACGCAAGCCGCGTACCGGGGGCAATTTCGCCGGGATCTGAAAGACAGCGATCCGCTGCATTGGGGCGAAGGCACCGTCTCGCTTTCTCGCCGCAGCATCGTCCTGGCCGGGAAACTCGCTCCCGGCCCTGACTACAAGCTCTACCTGTCGCCGGAGTTCGTGGAGACCGAGGCCGATTTCATGCGCCTGAAGCCGCGCATGGTGCGCGTGGGAGATGTGCGGACGTTCGAGAATTTCGTCGTCCACGTGCCGGAGTCGGTGGATATATCGCGCTACAACACCGTCATCGTCTGGTGCGAGTCATTCAGCCAATTCATTACCGCGGCCAGGTACCAATAGCAGGCATCGCGAGCATCCTGCCCGCCCTCGCTCACTTGCCGTGCGAGACTCCATCCCCAAATCGAAATGCGTGATCCACGGGCCAATTTCGGGCATTTGCCGGTAAGGGAAGCTTTCTCCGGACGCATGACTACCACGAAGTTCATGGCAAGGAAGACTGGCTTGCGCAGGGAGTCCCCGCCGCCGACATCGCCGGATTCGTGCGCTTCAGCGGAGACGGCGGATACTTCGACAACATCAACGTCGTCATGGGCGATCACCCGGCGCGCAAGAATCCGGCATGGGAAAAGCGGTCGGCGAAGCCGGAACGCTACATTGACAACACCTTCATTTCAAGCGATGACTGGAGGAAGACGAGAGATGAGCTGGTTCACTTCGATTTGTTTCCGACCCTCCTGGAATTCGCCGGCATCGAGGCCGCGCATGGCCGTCCTGGCCTGAGCTATAGCGTCTTCAAGACAACGGCACCCTCTCCCGCCGGCCATAGATTCGAGGAGATGCAACGGGCGCTATTGCGACCTTCATCGCCATATACGGCGCTATGGGCGAAGCAGCGGCAGATGTGAGGAGTCTCACGGGTAACGCCTGCCAGCCGTCCGGAACATTCGACCGTTTCCGGGGCAATAACTGACTCCGTCGGGCTCTCGCTTCCAATATGCAAGGACGGTGCGCAACCATGCGATTCGACAACCACCGAGCTCTTGACAGCGCGATCAATGCACAGCACTATACCTTGCATTACAAGGTAACTTGCATAACAGGATATTCGTGTGGAAAACGAAGAACATCAGGAAAAATGGCAAATACAGTTGCGCAAAGGCGCGCTTGAACTGGTGATTCTGGCTGCCCTGCGAGGCCGCCCCGTGTATGGCCTGGCCCTGCTGCGTCACCTGCAGCGCTTCCCCACTACCGCCATTACGGAAGGCACGCTGTATCCGTTGCTGGACCGCCTGAAGCGTGACGAATTGGTGAGCGCCAACTGGGTGCAAGAGGGCGAGAGCCGGCCTCGCAAGTACTACCAGCTCACCCCCAAGGGCGAACGAAAACTCGCCGCTCTCTCGCTGTCGTGGCACCAGTCGGTCACCGACATCAACTCTTTGCTGGCCATAACGGCCGACACCGATCTGCCCAACGGAGGAAGCTGACATGATTTCGCACCAACCGATCCGCGCATATATGCACGCGCTTGCCTCGCAGCTTGGCAAGCTGCAAAAAGCCGACGCCGAGGAGGTCATCCGGGAAATCGAGAGCCATATCCATGAAGTCATCGACCAGGCCGAAGCGCGTGGCGAAGATCTCGACGTTGCCGAATTGCTGGCAGGCTTCGGGCCGCCCGAGAAATTGGCGGCGCAGTACGTGGCCCACATCCAGAACGGCGCACCGCCGCCTGCGGGCTTCCGCGTCATCCAGAGCGTCAAACAGACGGCGACCCGCGGATTGTATTACTCGATGGGAGCGTTCGGTTATTCGGTTGCCATCGCATTGGTCTTGCTGGCGCTGGCAAAGATAGTCGAACCTTCGTCGGTCGGCGTATGGTCGGTTGCCGGCGGCAACGCCATCTCGATCGCCTGGTCAGGGTCCCCCTACCCGGAAGCGCAAGAATTGCTGGGGTACGCCCTGGTGCCGCTCGCCCTGCTGGCCGCGGCGTGGTGCGCGGAGCTGACAAGGCGGGTGTTACGGGTGCTGCGGCGCGGGCTGTCTTAAGGGCCCAGTTTCCGAGGGTGGTGCTCCACCCTTTTTTTCCAAGCATTGCGAGTGGTCCGTGGCGGTCCGTGCGGCTGTCAGCCTTTGCTCGCGCCAAAAAAAAGGAATGCTCACCATGAAAACTGCATTGACTTACTTCCGGCATTTTCTGGCCGTGCTGCTGGTGTTGGCAGTGCCTGTCGTCGGCATCGGTCTCTGGTCGGGCGCGGATGCCTACTACGAAAGCACGACCGCCTACAAAGCGGCTGACGAAGGCCCGCACGTGTTTCAACAAGACGGCCAATGGCTGGCGCACACCCTGCGCGGCGACCGCGACGAAGGCTTCTGGGTCGAAGCGCGGCACCATCCGCAAACGGCCCCCTTCCAGTTCGAAGTGATCTTTCCGTTGGACGACAGCCGCTTCCTGGTGCAAGCAAGTCCCGAATTTGCCACGCCGCCCACCCGCTATCAGGATGGCCAGCCGATCCTTGCGATCTCCGACATTGAAGGCAACTACCGAACCTTCCGCGATTTCCTGATCAACGCCAAGGTGATCGATAACGACATGAACTGGACGTTTGGCAAAGGGCACCTCGTACTGGTCGGCGATTTTGTCGACCGCGGCCCCTCCACCACGCAGGTGCTCTGGTTCATCTACAAACTGGAGCAAAGCGCCAAGCCGCATGGCGGCCGCGTGCACTACCTCCTGGGCAATCACGAAATCAAGAACCTGCAAGGCGACTTCCAGGCCGCGCACAAAAAGTACTTCAACGTCGCCGCCATTCTCGGAAAACCGCAGTCCGAACTGTTCGGCGACAACGCCTTTCTAGGCCGCTGGCTGATGAGCAAAAACACCGTCGAAGTGATCAACGGCACTCTGTTCGTGCATGGCGGCTTGCATCCGGCGCTTGCCGAGCGCTCCTATACGCTGGACGATCTCAATCGCATCGTTCGCGCCCAGTATCGACGCATCTGGTTCCCAAAGCGCCATGCGGGCGACGAAGACCTGCTGCTCAACACCAAGACGGGGCCGTCTTGGTATCGCGGCTACTTCAAGGACGACTTGACCCAAGCGCAAATCGAACGAACCTTGGCCAAGTTCGGGGCAACCGCCGTCGTCGTCGGCCATACCCCGAATTCACGCGTAAAGGCGCTGTATGACAAGAAGGTGTTCGCCATCGATGTCAAACATCCCGGGGATTATCGCATCGTCTTCCCGCCGCGCCGCTCGGAAGGCCTGCTCCTGGACGGCAGCGCCGCCTGGCGCGTCCTGGATGACGGCAGCCGCGTCGAGCTGTGAATGATGCCCGCGCGACAGCGCCGCATCTTCCCCTTTCGCCGCAAGGGCAGTTCAAGCGGATAGCGCTCCAAATCCGCCATCTACGCTTCCTGCCCCCACACCTCCGCCACCCTCAACAAATTGGTCGTCCCCGGCTGCCCGAACGGCACGCCGGCCGTGATCGCGATCTGGTCCCCCGGCTGCGCAAACCCTTCCTGCAACGCCGTCCGGCAAGCCAGCCCCACCATCGCATCGACATTCAAGGCATCCGCGCTGACCGTCGAGTGCACGCCCCACACCAGCGCCATGCGGCGTGCGGTCGATAGCTTCGGCGTGATCGACAGGATCGGCGCCGACGGCCGTTCGCGCGCCGCCCGCAGGCTGGTATGACCGGACGTGGTGTAGGTCACCGTCGCCATCGCGCCGACGATGCGAGCGACGTCGCGCAGCGCGGCGCAGATCGCGTCGCCGCGCATCGACGCCGCATCGGGCAGCGATTCCACGTGCCAGGCGTCGATCAGGTTGCGGTAGAGCGGATCGCGCTCGACTTCCTTGATGATGCGGTCCATGATCGCGACCGCTTCGAGCGGATAGGCGCCGCTGGCCGATTCGGCCGATAGCATCACCGCATCGGCGCCGTCGTAGATCGCGCCGGCGACATCCGATGCTTCGGCACGCGTCGGCACCGGCGCGGCGATCATGGATTCGAGCATCTGGGTGGCGACGATGATCGGCTTGCCATGCTTGCGGCAGGCGCGCAGGATGCGCTTCTGCTCGCCCGGCACGCGTTCCGGCGGCAGTTCGACGCCAAGGTCGCCGCGCGCGACCATGATCGCGTCCGACACTTCGACGATCTCTTCCAGTCGTGCCAATGCGGCCGGCTTTTCGAGCTTGGCGAGCAAGCCGGCGCGGTCGCCGATCAAGGCGCGCGCTTCGAGCAGATCCTCCGGCCGCTGCACGAAGGACAAGGCGATCCAGTCGACGCCGAGACCGAGCGCGAATTCGAGATCGCGCCGGTCTTTGGCGGTCAGCGCGGGAATCGGCAGCACGGCATCGGGCACGTTGACGCCCTTCTTGTCCGACAGTACGCCGCCGTTGACCACGCGCGTGCGGATGCGCCGGCCGTCGGCGGCGATCACTTCGAGCTTGATCTTGCCGTCGTCGAGCAGCAGCGCTTGCCCTGCCGCGATGACGTCGAACAATTCCGGGTGCGGCAGGCAGACGCGCTCGCGGCCGCCCTCGGCCGGGTCGCGGTCGAGGATGAATTCGTCGCCGGCGGCGAGCGTGATCTTGCCGTCTTCGAACTGGCCGATGCGCAGCTTCGGTCCCTGCAGGTCGGCCAGGATGGCGATCGGACGGCCGAGCTTGCGTTCGGCGGCGCGCACGAGTTCGTAGCGCTCCCGGTGGTCGGCATGCGTGCCGTGGCTGAAGTTGAAGCGGAAGACATCGGCGCCCGCTTCGAACAGTGATTCGATCATGCCGGCGCTGGAGCTGGCCGGGCCGAGGGTGGCGACAATTTTCGCCTTGCGTTGACGTCGCATAGATGAATTAGAGGATCAGGATCGCGCGGAAATCGTTGACGTTGGTGCGCGTGGGCCCGCTCACGACAAGGTCGCCGAGCGCGCTGAAAAAGCCGTAGCCGTCGTTGTTGTCGAGCATGGCGCGCGGCCGTTGCGGCAAGACTTCGGCGGCGCGCGCGACCGAATCGGGATGGTAGAGGGCCCCGGCATTGTCTTCGGAACCGTCGATGCCGTCGGTGTCGCAGGCGATCGCATGGATGCCGGGATGGCCGTCGAGCGTGACGGCGAGGCTCAGCAGGAATTCGGCGTTGCGTCCGCCGCGGCCGTCGCCGCGCACCGTGACGGTCGTCTCGCCGCCCGAGATCAGCACGCAAGGTTTGACGAACGGTTGATCGCGCCTGGCGATCTGTTTTGCCAATGCGGCATGCATCATGCCGATATCGCGGGCTTCGCCTTCGATTTCGTCGGACAGGATGTAGGGCGTGATGCCGAGCGCGCGTGCCTTGGCGGCGGCGGCTTCGAGCGCTTCCTGCGCGGTGGCGATGACGCGCTGCTCGTTGCGGGCGAAGCCCGCGTCGCCCGGCTTCGGCGTTTCGCCCTTGCCGGAGCGCAGATGCTGCGCGATGTTGTCTGGCACGGCGATGTCGTATTTCTTCAGGATGGCGAGCGCCTGCTCGCAAGTGGTCGGATCGGGCAAGGTCGGGCCGCTGGCGATGACGCCGGGGTCGTCGCCGGGCACGTCGGAAATCAGCAGGGTGACGACGCGCGCCGGCGCGCAGGCGAGCGCGAGCCGGCCGCCCTTGATCGCCGACAAGTGCTTGCGCACGCAATTCATTTCGGAGATCGCGGCCCCGCTCTTGAGCAAGGCTTTGTTGATCGCCTGCTTCTGCTCGAGCGTGATGCCGTCCGCCGGCAAGGCCAACAAGGCCGAGCCGCCGCCGGAGATCAGACACAGCACCAGGTCGTTTTCGGTCAGGCCTTGCACCATCTCCATCATGCGCGCGGCTGCCTTGCGGCCAGCTTCGTCGGGTACCGGATGCGCGGCTTCGACGACGTCGATGCGCTTGCAATCGGCTCCATGGCCATAGCGCGTGACGACCAGGCCCGAGATGTCGCCATGCCAGTGGTCCTCGACCGCCTTCGCCATCGCGGCGGCGCCCTTGCCCGCGCCGATGACGAGCGTGCGGCCCTTCGGCGGCGCCGGCAGGTGCTGCGGCAGGCACTTCGCGGCGCTGACCGCATCGAGGGCGGCCGCGTACAGGTCGAGCAGGAATTGGCGAGGATCGAGCTGGCTCATGATGGCGATTCCGGGAAGACGATAAGACCTAACGTATCACGCCTTCGCGATCTCGTGGTTCGACATCAGCTCGATCGCGCGGCACAGCGCCGAATGGTCGAGGCCGCTCATGCCGTTGGCGGCGCAGGCATTCATCAGTTCCTGCGCGGTCGCCGTGTTGGGCAACGACACGCCGAGCGCCTTCGCGCCTTGCAAAGCGAGGTTCAAGTCCTTTTGGTGCAACTCGATCCGGAAGCCCGGATTGAAAGTGCGCTTGACCATGCGCTCGCCGTGCACTTCCAGGATGCGCGACGAAGCGAAACCTCCCATCAGCGCCTGGCGCACCTTGGCCGGATCGGCGCCCGCCTTGGAAGCGAACAGCAACGCCTCGGCCACGGCCTGGATGTTGAGCGCGACGATGATCTGGTTCGCGACCTTGGTGGTCTGGCCGTCGCCGTTGCCGCCGACCAGGGTGATGTTCTTGCCCATCAATTCGAACAGCGGCTTGACGCGGTCGTAGGCCGCTTCCGAGCCGCCGACCATGATGGTCAGCGATGCCGCCTTCGCGCCGACTTCGCCGCCCGAGACCGGCGCATCCAGGTAGTCGGCGCCGAGCTCCTTGATCCGGTTCGCGAATTGCTTGGTGGCGATCGGCGAGATCGAGCTCATGTCGACCACCACCTTGCCTTCGGCCCCGCTTTCCTTCAAGCCTTGCGCGACGCCGTTCTCGCCGAACAGCACGGCTTCGACGTGCGGCGTGTCCGGCACCATGACGATGACGATATCGGCGCGATTCGCGACTTCGGCGCCCGAAGTGCAGACCGTGGCGCCGCCTTCGATCAATTCGAACGGCGGATTCTTCTGGTCATGCAGATAAAGCTTGTGGCCGCCCTTTTGCAGATGGCCCGCCATCGGCGCGCCCATGATGCCCAAACCAATGAAACCTACTTTTGCCATGATGTTCTCCCGATGTGATGTCTATTTGACGCCATGCGCTTCGCGCCAGCCGAGGCCGGCGGCGGTGCCCGCGCGCGGTTTGTATTCGCAGCCGATCCAGCCGCCGTAGCCGAGGTCGTCGAGCAGCTGGAACAGGTAGTGGTAGTTGATCTCGCCGGTGCCCGGCTCGTTGCGGCCCGGATTGTCCGCCAGCTGGATATGCTTGATCCGCGGCAGGTTCGCCTTGATCGTGTTGGCCAGCTCGCCTTCCATCCGCTGCATGTGATAGATGTCGTACTGCAGGAAGATGTTGTCCGAGCCGGTCTCCTCGATGATGGCGAGCGCCTGTTGCGTCCCCGACAAGAAAAAGCCCGGAATGTCGAAGGTGTTGATCGGCTCGATCAGCAGACGGATGCCGTGCGCCCGGAGCTTGTCGGCGGCGTGGCGCAGGTTGCTCACGAAAGTCTGGCGGGCGGCATCGGCATCGACGAACGAGGGCTTGATGCCGGCCAGGCAATTCACTTGCGCGACGCCGAGCGCGCACGCGTAGCGGATCGCCTCCTCGACGCCGGCCTGGAACTCGTTCACCCGGTCCGGATGGCAGGCGATGCCGCGCTCGCCCGCCTCCCAATTACCGGCCGGCAGGTTGTGCAGCACGAGCTCGAGCCCGTTGGTGCTCAGCTTGTCGCGCAAGCGATCGACTTCGAAGGCGTAGGGAAACAGGAATTCCACCGCCTTGAAGCCGGCGTTCGCCGCCGCGTCGAAGCGCTCCAGGAACGGCACTTCGTTGTAGAGCATGGTCAGGTTGGCTGCCAGCTTTGTCATGGTCTCCTCCAGTGATCAATGAGGTTGGATTTGCGGGTAGTGCCGTAGTGATCGGAGGCGAATGCAAGGCGCGATTTCAGCCTCATTGATCACTAGTCCAAAAGAGCGATCGCGGTCGGCGCGTCGGACGCCGTCATCGCCAGGTCTTCGAATTCGTTGACCTTGTCGATCTCGGTGCCCATCGAAATGTTCGTCACGCGCTCGAGGATGATTTCGACCACCACCGGCACGCGATGCTGCTTCATCAAGGCGCGCGCCTGCTCGAAGGCGGGCAGGATATCTTCATGCTTGCGCACGCGGATCGCCTTGCAGCCGAGGCCTTCGACAACGGCGACATGATCGACGCCGTAGCCGTTCAATTCGGGGGCGTTGATGTTCTCGAACGACAGTTGCACGCAGTAATCCATATCGAAGCCGCGCTGCGACTGGCGGATCAGACCGAGGTAGGAGTTGTTCACCACCACGTGCAGGTACGGCAGGTTGAATTGCGCGCCGACCGCGAGTTCTTCGATCAGGAATTGGAAGTCGTAGTCGCCCGAGATCGCCACCACTTCGCGTTGCGGATCGGCGGCGCACACGCCGAGCGCCGCCGGTATCGTCCAGCCGAGCGGGCCGGCCTGGCCGCAGTTGATCCAGTTGCGCGGCTTGTAGACATGCAGGAATTGCGCGGCGGCGATCTGCGACAGGCCGATCGTGCTGACGTAGCAAGTGTCGCGACCGAAGGCGCGGTTCATCTCTTCGTACACGCGCTGCGGTTTGATCGGCGTGTTGTCGAAGTGAGTGCGGCGCAACAGCGTACGCTTGCGGTGCTGGCATTCGTCGACCCAGACGGCGCGGTCTCTCAGCTTGCCGGCATCGCGCCATTCGCGCGCGACTTCGACGAACAGCTTGAGCGCCGCGCCGGCATCCGACACGATGCCGTAGTCGGGGCCGAACACGCGGCCGATCTGGGTCGGTTCGATATCGACGTGCACGAACTTGCGGCCCTTGGTGTAGACGTCGACCGAGCCGGTGTGGCGATTGGCCCAACGGTTGCCGATGCCGAGCACGAAGTCGGACGCGAGCAAGGTCGCGTTGCCGTAGCGGTGGCTGGTTTGCAGACCGACCATGCCCACCATCAACGGATGGTCGTCGGGAATGACGCCCCAGCCCATCAGCGTCGGAATCACCGGCACGCCCGTGATCTCGGCAAACTCCACCAATAGCGCCGCGGCATCGGCATTGATGATGCCGCCGCCGGCCGTGATCAGCGGACGTTCGGCCTCGTTGAGCATGGCGAGCGCTTTCTCGATCTGGGCGCGCGTCGCCTGCGGTTTGTAGACGGGCAAGGGTTCATAGGTGTCTGGATCGAACTCGATCTCGGCCACTTGCACGTCGAACGGCAGATCGATCAGCACCGGGCCGGGACGGCCGGAACGCATCAGGTGGAAGGCTTGCTGGAACACGCGCGGCACCAAGGCCGGTTCGCGCACGGTAACCGCCCACTTGGTGACGGGCTTGGCGATCGACTCGATATCGACCGCCTGGAAATCTTCCTTGTACAAGCGGGCGCGCGGCGCCTGGCCGGTGATGCACAGGATCGGGATCGAATCGGCCTGGGCCGAGTACAGGCCGGTGATCATGTCGGTGCCGGCCGGACCGGAAGTTCCGATGCAGACGCCGATATTGCCGGCCTTGGCGCGCGTGTAACCCTCGGCCATGTGCGAGGCGCCTTCGACGTGGCGCGCCAAGACATGCTGGACCGAGCCGCGCTTTCTGAGCGCCGCGTAGAACGGATTGATCGCCGCGCCGGGCACGCCGAACGCCTGGGCGATGCCTTCCTTTTCGAGTACATGGACCGCCGCTTCGGCCGCTGTCATCTTTGCCATAAAAACCCCCAATTCCTTGACGTGTCGGTTGGATTCGATGGTTTGGATGCTATACCCGACATTCGCGGCTGAGAATGAGACAAACAGTCCATATATTCCATACTCCACGTATCGAATCGGAGACTTCCATGGACAAGCTCAAGCAGATCGAAGCCTTTGTCGATGCCATCGAAAAAGGCAGCATGGCGCGCGCTGCACTCGAACAGGGCGTCACGCCGGTGGTGCTGGGACGGCGTATCGATGCGCTGGAAAAGCGGCTCGGCGTGAAGCTGATGCATCGCACCACCCGCCATCTCACGCTGACCGAGCAAGGCACGGTGTTTCTCGACCATTGCCGCAAGTTGCTCGACGAGCTCGATCATGCGGAACAGGAAGTATCGGAAGGCCGGCACAAGGCGACCGGGCATCTGGTCGTCTCCACGCCGGCCGCGTTCGGACGCAAGCACGTCGCGCCGCACGCGCCGGCATTCCTGAAGGCGAATCCCGAAGTGCAGATCTCGTTCAACCTGACCGACCGCGTGGTCGACCTGGTGCGCGAAGGCTATGACCTGGGCATCCGCATCGGCGGCGCGATCGATCCGAATTTCGTGGCGGTGAAGCTGGCGAGCAATCGCCGCGTCGTGTGCGGCACGCCCGAATATTTCGAGCGCCACGGCATACCGCGCACGCTCGAGGATCTGGAAGATCACAATTGCCTGGCGTTCAACCTGCAAGGCGGCCAGCAGCGCGGCTGGTTTTTCCAGCAGCATGGCAAGCCGGTGACGATCCGCGTGAACGGTAATCTCGACTGCAACGACGGCGAACTGCTGCACCGCTGGGCCTGCGAGGGATTGGGATTGGCGTGGCGCTCGACCTGGGAGATCCAGTCCGAACTGGCGTCGGGCGAGCTGATCACGGTGCTCGACGACTATGCGCTGCCGCAATACGACATCATGGCCGTCTATCCGCAGCAGCGGCATTTGCCGGCGAAGATCCGTTTTTTCATCGATTGGCTGAAGGCCGTCTATGCACGGCCCGGTTACTGGACGCAGGTGACCTGACGCGGCAAGGGTTTTGCTTACCTCTGCCGGGAGCGAGTACGCACACTATTGATATTTTGAAAATGGCCTATATTTCCCGGGAAGTTGCTATCTCGACCTGCCTTTTTAATACATCGCAACTTTTGGACTCAAGACTGTTCTAAGCATATGTTCAGAATGCAATAGAAATTCGTCTTTTTATAGCGAGTAGCTATGATCGTTTTTGGAAACGCCGATTAGCACTCACCGGAAGAGAGTGCTAATATATAGCCGAATATCAAGCCGGCAAGTTCAGTTGCCGGCCTTTTCCGAGAAGGAAAGCAAGGAGAAAGCATGAAAGCACAAACTGCATTGGTTCCGGCGAACAACGCTCTGGCACTCGGCTTTTCCGGCAGCTTGGGCAACATCGACGCCTATATCTCGGCAGTGAACCGCTTACCGATGCTGTCCCAGGAAGAAGAAACTTCCTTGGCGCGCCGCTTGCGCGACAACAATGACCTGGCGGCCGCCCAGCAGCTGATCATGTCGCACCTGCGCCTGGTGGTATCGATCGCGCGCGGTTACCTCGGCTACGGCTTACCCCATGCCGACCTGATCCAGGAAGGCAACATCGGCTTGATGAAAGCCGTCAAGCGCTTCGATCCGGATCAGGGTGTGCGCCTCGTGTCCTACGCGATGCATTGGATCAAGGCTGAGATCCACGAATACATCCTGAAGAACTGGCGTCTCGTGAAGATCGCGACGACCAAGGCGCAGCGCAAGCTGTTCTTCAATCTGCGCAGCCACAAGGAAGGCCTCGATGCGATGTCGCAGGAGCAAGTCGATTCGCTTGCGAAGACCTTGAACGTCAAGCGCGAGGAAGTGATCGAGATGGAAACGCGCCTGTCCGGCCATGACGTGGCGCTCGAAGCGCCGACCGACGACGATGACGACAAATTCGCGCCGATCGCCTACTTGTCGTCCGAATCGAGCGAACCGACCAAGGTGCTGGAAGCGAAGCAATACGATCGCCTGCAGACCGAAGGCTTGGAAAGCGCGCTCGGCAAGCTCGATCCCCGTTCGCGCCGTATCGTGGAAGCGCGCTGGCTCGCCAGCGACGACGGTTCCGGCGCGACGCTGCACGAGCTGGCCGACGAATTCGGGGTGTCTGCGGAACGCGTGCGTCAGATCGAGGCGGCGGCGTTGAAAAAAATGCGCGGTGCGCTGGCGGCATATGCGTAAGCCCCGCATGCATGACAAAAGCGAAGGCGCTCAATCGGGCGCCTTTTTTTTGGTTCATCGTAGAATTCCGGGGAGTTTTCCGAGCTTGCTATCCTGTGTTGTCACAGGAAGGGAGCAAGCATGCTGGACCGGAAGACGCTGGAAGCGATGGGTGGCTGGAAGGGTTATCGGATCGAGAAGGTG
>DASPLX010000049.1:0-71130 GCA_035627375.1 Paucimonas sp.
ATGCAGGCACAAGCACGCCAGGCGCAGCGCCATCATGCCCGCACCATCCGACCGCCCCTACGTCGCCGCTCAGCGTGCGAACGCGACATGACCCGCCACGATCGTCGTCTTCACCTCGCCGGGCAGCTCGTAGCCGAGGAAAGGCGTGTGCTTGCCCTGGCTCGCCAGCGCCTTGGTTTCCACTTTCCAGCGCGCTGCGGGATCGAACACGCAGATATCCGCGCTGCTGCCGACCGCCAACTGACCGCCTTTCAGTCCGGCCACCCGCGCTGCGGCCGAGGTGATCTTGGCGATCGCCTGGGGCAGGGACACGCTCGCGCCACCGCTCTCCTGCGCCCATTTCACGGTCAGCGACAACAGCAATTCGAGGCCGGTCGCGCCGGGCGAGGCTTCGCCGAACGGCAACAGCTTTTCATCGTCGTCGACCGGCGTGTGGTCGGAACAGATCGCATCGATCGTACCGTCGGCCAGCGCCGCGCGGATGGCGTCGCGGTCGCGCTGGGACCGGAAAGGCGGCGCCATGCGCGCATTGGAATCGAAAAAACCGATATCGACGTCGGTCAGGTGCACATGATGCGCGCCGACGTCGCAGGTCACCGGCAAGCCTTCCTTCTTCGCGGCGCGCACCAGGTCCAGTCCGGCCGCCGACGAGACGCGGCACAGGTGCACGCGCGCTCCGGAAGCGCGCACCAATTCGAAAATCGTATGCAGTGCGATCGTTTCGGCGATCACCGGCACGCCCGGCAAGCCGAGACGCGAGGCCACCGCGCCGCTATGCGCGATGCCGCCGCGGCCGATATGCGCATCCTGCGGGCGCAGCCAGACCGTGTAGCCGAAGGTTTGCGCATACTGCATCGCCCGCAACAGGACGTTCGTATCGAGGACCGGCACGTCGGCTTGCGAGAAGCCGACGCAGCCGGCCTCGGTCAACTCGGCCATCTCGGTGAGACTCTGTCCTTTCAATCCGATGGTCAGAGCGCCGAGCGGATAGACGTGCGCCTGGTTGAGCGTCTTGGCGCGATGCTTGAGCATCTCGACCAGGCCCGGCTCGTCGAGCACCGGATCGGTATCTGGCGGGCACACGAGGCTGGTGACGCCGCCCTGCATCGCCGCCTGCAATTCCGATTCGAGCGTGGCCTTGTATTCGTAGCCGGGCTCGCGCAAGCGCGCGGAGAGGTCGACCAGGCCGGGAATCACCGTCATCCCCGCGGCGTCGATCACGCGATCGGCCGAAAAGCCGCCCGGCGCGCCGCCGACGCCCGCCACCTTGCCGTCGGCGATGAAGAGATCGAGTTTCGCATCGACCTGGTTGGCCGGGTCGATCACGTGTCCGTTCTTGATATGGAGTTTCATTGATGTTCGAATCCCGTCGAGAATGCCGTCAGTGACCGGCCAGAATGCTCATGACCGCCATGCGCACGGCGATGCCGAAGGTGACTTGCGAGAGGATCACCGCTTGCGAACCGTCGGCGACCGCCGAATCGATTTCGACGCCGCGGTTCATCGGCCCCGGATGCATCACGATGGCATCGGGCTTCGCCAGCGCCAGCCGTTCCTGCGTCAACCCGTAGCTCTTGAAGAACTCCTGCGCCGACGGCAGCAGGGCTCCGCCCATGCGCTCGTTCTGCAGGCGCAGCATGATGATGACGTCCACATCCTTCAGGCCTTGTTCCATGTTCGTGAACACGCGCACGCCCATCTGCTCGAGGCCGGACGGCAGCAAGGTGCGCGGCCCGATGGCGCGCACTTCCGGCACGCCGAGCGTCGTCAGCGCGTGGATGTCGGAGCGCGCGACGCGGCTGTGCAGGATATCGCCGACGATCGCCACCGTCAGGTTGCTGAAATCCTTCTTGTAATGGCGGATCGTGTACATGTCGAGCAAGCCCTGTGTCGGATGGGCGTGGCGACCGTCGCCGGCGTTGACGACATGCACGTGCGGCTGGTTGGTATCGATCAAATGCTTGGCGATGAGATAAGGCGCGCCCGATTGCGCATGGCGCACCACGAACATGTCCGCATGCATCGCCGACAGATTGTCGATCGTGTCGAGCAACGATTCGCCCTTGCTGGTGCTCGAGGCCGCGATGTTCAGATTGATGACGTCGGCCGACAGGCGCTTGGCCGCGATCTCGAAGGTCGTGCGTGTCCGGGTCGAGTTTTCGAAGAACAGATTGAATACGCTCTTGCCGCGCATCAGCGGCACTTTCTTGACTTCGCGGTCGCTGATGCCGACGAAGGAAGATGCGGTATCGAGGATCTGGGTAAGAACGGACTTGGGCAAACCTTCGATCGTCAGCAGGTGCTGCAGTTCGCCGTGTTTGTTCAGTTGCGGGTTATGCATGGTCAACGGAGAGGGAAAGGCGGCCGTCGTCGGCGCGTCGCAGCACGAGCTGCTGGTTGGCGGGGAGCGAAATCTTTTCGGCGACGAAGTCGGCGGCGATCGGCAGCTCACGCCCGCCGCGGTCGACCAGCGCCGCCAGCATGACGCGCGCCGGACGCCCGTAGTCGAACAATTCGTTGATCGCGGCCCGCGTGGTACGGCCGGTGAAGAGCACGTCGTCGACCAGGACGATGTTCGCGCCTTCGACTTCGAACGCAATCTGCGTCGTCTTTACCGCCGCATGCAGCCCCTTCTCGGCGTAATCGTCGCGATAGAAGGAGACGTCGATGAAGCCCAGCCTGTCCTGCAGCCGCAGGTCGGCGGCGAGACGTTCGGCCAGCCAGGCGCCGCCCGAATGAATGCCGACGATCGCCGCGTTGTCCACCTGCCCAAGCCCGGCCTGGATTTGCTGCAGAAGCGCTTGATACAAGCCTTCCGCGTCGAGATTATGGATTGGAGTATTCATCGAAATATTGTTGCAAGATGACGGCGGCGGCTTGCGCGTCGATCACGTCGCCGCGCCGCTGTGCAATGACTGCGGAAGAATATCGCTCGTCGACCAGGATCGGAATGACGCCGAAGCGGCCGTTCAGCTGGTTCGCGAACCGGCGGCAGCGCGCCGTCATTTCGTGCTCGGAGCCGTCCGGATGGCGCGGCAGGCCGACGACGCAGCGGGTCGGTTGCCATTCCTCGATCAGGGCGCCGATCGCCGAAAACTTGCCGTCGTTGGTCGGCTCGGCGATCACCGTCAAGGGCGACGCCTGCCTCAACACCGTGTTGCCGACCGCGACGCCTATGCGCTTCAATCCGAAATCGAATCCCAGCAGCGTTTCCACTACTCTCCACCGTGTTCACGCATGGCCGGCTTCCCCGGCCAGCGTCAGGGGATCGATGCCGAGCAACTTCATCGCCGCTGCAAAACGCTCTTCGATCGGTAGATCGAAAATGATGGCGGGATCGGCCGGCACGGTCAGCCAACCGTTGTTGGCGATCTCGTCTTCGAGCTGTCCCGCGCTCCAGCCGGCGCAGCCGAGCGTCACGAGCAGTCGTTGCGGGCCGTGGCCGGCGGCAACGGCTTCCAGCACGTCCTTCGAGGTTGTCAGCGCGATATCGTCGGTCACCTTCATCATGGAGGAAAACGGTTCGCCGAACGAATGCAATACGAAGCCGCGCTCGACTTGCACCGGACCGCCGAACATCACCGGCTTGCGTCCGAACGCCGAAAAATTCGGCGCAATCTCGAGCTCCAGATCGATGCGTTCGAACAACACGTCCATGGTCATGTCGGTCGGCTTGTTGATGATCACACCGAGCGCTCCCTCGTCATTGTGCTCGCACAGATAAACGACGGACCCGCCGAACACCGGATCAAGCATGGACGGCATCGCGATCAGGAAATGATTGGCAAAACTGAGACTGGCGCCGCTCCGGCTTTCGGTGGAATCGGCCAAATCGGATTTTTCCCGCGACATGCCGGAAGTGGAAGAAGCTCTGCGAGTACGTGGCCTGACCATAGCCGCTATTTTAGCAGTTTTGATACCCCTTCCTGCCGGATTCCATGTTCCGGTTGTTGCACTCGCACAGGAAACAACATCTGTCCGTTCGCGACGGCCGAACAAATATTCGAGGCCATGCTGCGCTGTGTCAAAACAAAACCGGCCGGCATGCGACAAAAATCCAGAATCCGACTCCGGCGCAACGGCCGAATGCGCCACGGCGGCCAGTTCGCGCGGAACGAACCGGCCGGGCCCGGGCCGGTTCAAGCCACCGGCATTTCCTTGTTGATGAAACCGGAAATCAACTTGAGCAGGACTTCTTCCTGGTAGGGTTTGCCCAGATACTCGTTGACGCCGAGTTCCAGAGCATAGTTGCGGTGCTTGGCCGCCGTCCGCGAGGTGATCATGACGATCGGAATATGGCGCGTCCTCTCGTCGCTGCGGACATTGCGGGTCAGGTCGAAGCCGTCCATGCGCGGCATTTCGATATCGACCAGCATCACGTCCGGCGTGATCGATTGCAAGTGCTCGAGAGCGTCGACACCGTCCTTGGCGACCACGACTTGATACCCTTCGCGCGTCAGCAGGCGCTGCGTCACGCGGCGCACCGTCAGCGAGTCGTCGACGACCATGATGATGCGATGGGTACGCAGGCCCTGCACCGGTGCCGTATCGACGTCGCCTGGCGCCGATGCACCGATTTCGGCGACGGCGCCCATCTGCTGTTGCGCATCCGCCACGACATGATGCGGCGCCTGCACATGCTCGTGCGCGAGACGCTGCGCGAGCGGCACCGGATTGAGGATCAGCACGATGTCGCCGGAACCGAGCACGGTCGCTCCGGCAATGCCGATCATGCGCGCCAGTTGCGGCCCGATGTTCTTGACGACCACTTCGCGGTTGCCGACCACTTCATCGACATGCACCGCGACACGATCGTTGCCGCTCTTCAGGACCAGGATCGGCGAGTATTGCTGGGCTACCGGTGTCGCGGCGTTATCGCCGAGCAGGGTGGACAGGTAATGGAGCGGCACGCGCTGTCCTTGCCACAGGACGGCACCGTCGTTGTAGGCCGCCGTCAGGCTCTGTATCTTCAGCTGCTGCACCTGTTCGACCAGCACCGACGGCACCGCGAAAGTCTTGCCGCCGGTCGTCAGCAGCACGACTTGCGTCACCGCGAGCGTCAGCGGCAAGTGAATCGTGAAATGCGCTCCCTTGCCCGGTTCGGACCAGGTCGACACCCGGCCGCCGAGCGTCGCCGCTTCCGAACGCACGACGTCCATGCCGATCCCGCGTCCGGCCAGTTCCGTCACTTCGCTCGCGGTCGAAAAGCCCGGGTGGAAAATCAGGTCGGTCACCTCGGCGTCGGACATCTCGTCGTCGTCCGCCAGGAGGCCGGTCGCTTTCGCCTTGCTGCGGATCTTCTCGATATTCAATCCCTGGCCGTCGTCGGAGAACCGGATGACGACTTCGTTGCCTTCTTGCCGGATCTCAACCAGCAGTTCGCCGATCTCGCTCTTGCCGGCGGCGATGCGCTGTTCGCGCGACTCGATGCCGTGGGCGATAGCATTGCGCAACAGGTGTTCGAACGGGCCTGCCATTTTTTCCAGCACGCCGCGATCGATCTCGACGGCGCCGCCTCGGATGTCGAGGTTCACGCGCTTGTTGACTTCCTTCGAGGCCTGGCGCGTCACGCGATACAGGCGCTCGGAAATACTGGCGAACTGCACCATGCGCACGCGCATCAGATCCTGTTGCAATTCGCGCGTCAGGCGCGCCTGGGTCGTCAGGTCGGTACTGGCGCTGTCGATCGTGCGCACCAGGTTCTGCTGCACCGATCCGACGTCGTTCACGCTCTCGGCCATCATGCGCGTCAGTTCCTGCAAGCGCGTGAAGCGGTCGAATTCGAGCGGATCGAATTCGCGGTCGGCGGCATGCGCCATGCGCGAGGTGATCTGCGATTCGGCCTGCATTTCCAGCTCACGCAACTGGTCGCGCAGGCGGCCAACGTTCTCGTGCAGTTCGGACAGGGACTGCCGCAAGCTGCCGACTTCGGTTTCGAGCTTGGAGCGGGCGATCGAGACTTCGCCGGCCTGGTTCACGAGACGATCGAGGATGTCGGCACGTACGCGCACCAGCGGCGTCGGCCCGGTCTGCGCCGGCACGGCCGGCTGGGCAGCGACCGGCGGCGGCGCGGACTTGGTGCGCAGGCTCGGCACCAGGGACGGCAATTCGACCGGTCCGGCCTGGGTGGCATCGGCGGCCGGTTCGGCAGCCGCCGTCGCGACCGGCGTCTCCGGCGCTGCCGCGAGCTCAGCGACGGCCTGCCTGGCCGCTTCCGGGTTCTGCAGCAATTCGAACATGTGCAGACCGGCGTCGTGGCGCGAGAGCAAATCGTCGAGCGCCTGCGACGCCGGAGCGCCGAGCAGCATCAATTGCTCGATGCGAGCTTCCATCTCGTGGAAGTGCTGGCCCAGCGCCATCGCTCCGGCCATGCGCGCGCTCCCCTTCACGGTGTGCAAGAGGCGCAGCAGGCTTTGCGGCGCACCGCGATCCTCCGGCTTCTGCTGCCAGACGCGCAAGGCCTCGCCGATCTGCGGCAACATGTCGCGGCCCTCCTCCACGAACACCGGCATCAGGTCGGCGTCGAGCTCGTCCTTCAAGACCAGCAGTGTCGGGTCGGCCGCGGCCTCGTCCTCACGCACGAATACCGGTTCCGCGAACGGCGCGGCGGTGTGTTCGGTCGCGGCCGGGAGCGCCACTTCGACGACCGGCGGATACGCCGGTTCTTCGCGCAACGGAATGACGTTTCCGGCTTCGGCGAGAGGCTCGTCTGCCAAGCCCGTTTCGCGCTCTTGTTCCGTTTCGCGCTCTTGTTCCGTTTCGGGCTCCGGTTCCAGCTTCGGCTCCGGATCCGTCTCGGCCGGCACTATTTCATCCTCCGCAGCCGCGACGGGTTCGCCATCGGGCACGCCAATCCAGTCATCGACGTCCGCCGGCGGCTCTACGGCCTCGATCTCTTCCCCCGCCGGCGCCTCGTGAACCGCGGCCGCCGCGTCGGCCCGCTCCTGGACCGTCTTGAGCAGATGCTCGAGCAATTGCACCTGGACGGGCTCGTGCTCGGGCATCTCGCCGAGCGCGAACATCTGCAGCATGAAACGGATGCGCTCGAGCGCGTGTTCCATCACGTCATAATCGCCGTCTTCCAGCCGCGCCGGACGGCGCGCCAGGAATTGAAGAACCGCTTCCAGCGCATAGGCGATTTCCTGCAGCGCGGAGAATCCCACCGTCGCCGAGCTGCCAGCCAGGGAATGCGCCGCATGCACCGCGTGCGTCTGCACATGGCGCTCCGGCTCGTGGCGCCATTCGCCGATGTCTTGCGACAGCACGCGCACCAGTTCGTCGGTTTCCGCCAGATAGATGTTGTGCAAAGGAACGCTGATCGTGATGTTGCCGATCTGCCTGACATTGTCGTCGCGTCTCGGTTCGCTCGGCGGAATGCCCGGGAAAGCGATCACCTCCGCGACCGGGGCCACCGCCGGCTCCTCGTCGTCGCCGATCGAAAAGTCGAGTTCGACCGCCGGCTCGTCGTCACTGCGCGCTTCGATACCGCTCACGCTGTCGTGCAGCAAGGCGAAATCGGCGTCGGACAAGCCGATCTCGGTCGCCTCGGGCAAGGCCGGCGGAATGTCGGCATCGTCGGTGGCTGGAACTTCGATCTCCAGCGAAAACCCGCCGTCGCCGCGCGAGACATCCTCGATTTGCGCGCCGGCAGGTGCCGAAGAAACGGGTACCTGCTGCGGCACAGGCGCCGGCGCGGCCGGTGCGGCGGCTGCCGCCTGCGGCTCGTCCCAGGCGAAGGCGCCCCCCGTCTTCACGCGCTCCGCAGCCGCGACCAGCGCCGCCGCGCCGTGATCGGAACGGCCATGCGCCTGCAGGTCGGCGACCCAGTCGGCAAGCACGTCGGCCGCCTTCTCGAGCAGCGCATAGAGTTCCGGATCGCCCGGCCGGGTTTCCGACAGACGCAGGTTCAAGACTTGTTCGACGCTCCAGGCCGCCTCGCCGAAGGTCGTCAGGCCGACCATGCGGCTACTGCCCTTCAAGGTATGGAAGGAGCGGCGCAACGTCGTCAAATGATCCTGGTTATAGGGTTCGGTGCGCGAATGCGGAAGCGTTTCGCGCACACAACCGAGCACTTCCTCCGCCTCGAGCAGGAAGATCTCCAGCAGCTCGGCATCGATCGCCTCGTCGGTCGCCGGCACCGAGGGCGGCGGGACTGCGGGCGCCGACTGGGGAACGTGCAAAGGCACGGTCGCCGTGATGATCTCCGCCAGCGCGTCGCGCGTATGCGCCAGATCGGCATGTGCGAGCAAATCGATCGCCGCGCGCGCACGATCGCCGGCTTCCGGATTGTCGACCAGCGTCGCTTCCAGGCGTATGTGTTCGAGCGATTCCTTGAGTTGTTCCTGCAGGACCGGGTTGTGCGGTTCGATGGAAAGCGAGACCGCCAGCTCCGCCGATTGCTGCTGATGAAAAGCGAGTTCCTCTTCCACCGTTGGCAACGCGGCCGGCGCCGGTTCTTCTCCCGCCGGCGCACCGTTGCCGGCATTCGCCTCCGGGAGCGCGCCGAGATCGAACTCGATTTCCGGCGCCGGCGCCTCAGGCTTTTTTTCGATCAGTTGCGCATGAAACACGCCCTCCTGATCGTCGAAGGAAAAGCGCTTGCGGGCGCCGTCCGGGTTGAGCTGGAGCGTCTCGATGAAGAAGCTCAGGGCGCCGACGTTGCGCGCGACATGCTGAAACGCTTCGCGGTCCGGCGTCTCCGGGTTTTCGATGAAACGCCTGACGGCCGCATGCACATGCCGCACCGCGCGCATCGCGTCGTCCTGGTCGAGCACGGCCAACGCGCCTTCGATCTGATGCAGCACCGGGCCGATCTGATCGAGCCCGGCACGCTGCGCCGGATCGTTGAAATATTCGTCGAGCGTCTTTTCCACCTGCCGCAGGCTCGATTGCATCTCAGAGGCCAGCACCGTCATCGTCTGGCGCTGCTGCGCCTGCTTCGACATGTCGTCGAGCCAGTCCTCGGCCGCCGCGGCGCGCGGCTTCTCGCCGGCGACGATGGCCAGGAGGCGCGCGGTCATGGCATCTGCGCGTGCCGCGAAGTCGTCCGGCAGTTGCGCGATATTGTTGAGCGCGTTCTCGACGAACAGCAGGCTGGTGGCGATCTCGAGGCCGATGGCATCGCCCGGATTCGCGTGCGCCGCATGACGCGCGATGCCGTTCAATTCCCGCAGCAGCTTCGACAAGGCGTTCGACTTCAGGCGGACGCAAGCCTCGGCCAGGCTAGTCATCTCCTGCTCGAAATTTTCGCCAGCGCCGGCATCGCCGCCGGCGATCCGGTTCCACGCATTCTTCGCCTGCGACAAGCGCTCCTTGGCCGCGATCAGCGCCTCGACATCGATTTGCCCGTAGCGCTTCTTTTCGTAGTCGGCCGGCACCGCGCCGCCGATCTGGTATGCGGCCTGGATCTGCCGCACGCGCGGCGGCGGATTGTCGGCGCGCGCGATGAAGAACAGGGCGTCGCGCAACAGGCGCTCGGTGATGCTGGATGAGCCCTCCGACAAGCGCCGCAATTGCAGGTTGATGCGTGCGAACAGCTGTTTGATATAGATCTCGCCCGGTACGCTGCCGGAAGCGACCGCATCGGCGAAACCATGCATCACCCACCAGAAGCTGCGTGCCTGCGGATTGGATTGCGCCGTCTCGACTTCACCGACGATGTCGCGCATCGCCGCCGCATGCGTCGGGTCGCCGGCGCTCTTCAGGAACGGCAGCAAAGCGCGCTCGAAACGCTTGCGGAGAGCGACGTAATCCGGCTTGCCGGCGGGAACGTGCGCCGGCGGCAGCTGCGGCCGGATCGCCAGGTTCGGAAAGAACAGGTCCGCGGGATGGATGCGTTCCGCGCCGCGCGCCTCGAGCAGTGCCCGATAGTAGGGGAACAAGCGCACCGGCTGATGTTTCGCTCCCGACAGCAGCTCTTCCAGGTATTCGAGCAGCGCCTGATACGCGTTGTCGATGGCGCCCGCGACTTGCTCGCTCAGCTCCAGCTGCTGCGCCTCCATGCGGTCGAACAGATCCTCGACCGTTTCCGTGATCATCGCGATGCCGTCGATATCGACGATCTGCAGCGCGCCGTGCGCCTGGTGCAGATAAGCCTTGGCATGGCGCAGCGACGTCGACCGCGTCTCGGCATCCTGGGTCACCGCTTCGCGCAGTGAAGTCCTGGAACGATTCAGCGCTTCGCGGATTTCGCCCATCACCCAGGACAGCGGCCCGGTGTCGATCGCGTCCGCGTGCTGCGGCGATGAAGTGGAGGTGGTCATGTCTGCCTCGCGGATGTCTTCTGAGGATCGCGGGTTCCTGGCGGCCGGGACTGGCCGCCATTGCGCCCGCGAAGAGGGTTGGCCGACGGTGATTGCGGGCGATTATGCGACGCGGAATCGCGACACCGAGCTCTTCAGCTCTTCCGCCAGCTTCGCCAGTTCGCGAATCGACTGCGCGGTCTGCTGGGTACCTTGCGCGGTATGCTCGGTCGCCGTCAGAATGTTTTCGATGTTCTTCGCCACGCCGTTGGCCGAAGTCGCTTGCCGCTCGGTTTCCGCGGAAATGCCTTGAATCAGTTCCGCCAACTGGTTCGACACGCGCCGGATCTCGGCCAGCGCGGCGCCGGCCGCGTCGGACAGTTTCGCGCCCTCGACCACGCCCTGCGTCGATTTTTCCATAGCCGCGACGGCGTCGTGAGTGTCGGTCTGAATGGTGCGCACCAGCGCGCCGATCTGCTTGGTCGCCTCGCCTGAACGTTCCGCCAGCCGCTGCACCTCTTCCGCAACCACGGAGAAGCCGCGCCCCGCCTCGCCGGCCGAGGCCGCCTGGATCGCGGCATTCAGCGCCAGCACGTTGGTCTGCTCGGTAATGTCGGAAATCAGTTCGGTGATCTCGCCGATCTCCTGCGAAGATTCGCCGAGACGCTTGATTCGCTTCGACGTTTCCTGGATCTGCTCGCGGATCTCGTTCATGCCCTTGATCGCGTTTTCCACCGCGCGGGCGCCTTCCTCCGCCGCCGCCACCGACTGGCGCGCAACGTCGGCCGATTCTAGCGCGGACTTGGAGACGTCGGTAATCTGCACCGCCATCTCGAGAACCGCCTGGCCGGTTTCCTGGATTTCACGCGATTGCTTCTGCGAAGCTTCCAGCAGCTCGTCGGAAATGTTTTGCGCTTCGTTCGACGCGGAAGTCACTCGCTCGGCGGTCTGGGTGACGCGCCCGACCAGGCCGCGCAGCTCTTCCACCGTGTAGTTCACCGAGTCGGCGATCGCACCGGTGATGTCTTCCGACACCGTCGCCTGGATCGTCAAGTCGCCGTCCGCCACTTCCTGCAGTTCGTTCATCAGGCGCAGAATCGCGGCCTGGTTCTGCTCGTTCATGGCCTTCGCTTCTTCCTCCTGCTTCAAGGCCTGCTGGCGCTGCGCTTCCGCGTCCTGGCGCCGCAATTCCGCTTCCTTCGCGCGGTTCTTGGAATCCTGCAGCAGCACCAGCGCGATGCCGGCGGAGGCGATCAGCGCCAGCAAGGCGCATCCCATCATCGCCCAGAACGCCCACGTCAACGAGTCCTGCTCGGCGCGGTAAGTCTTTTGCAGCGTGGTGAGACGCTGCTTGAGCGCTTCGTTTTCGGTAAAGATCAGCTGCTCGGATTGCTTCGCGGCGATGAAGTTCTGCAGATTGCCGAGAATCGACTGCACCGCGGTCTGGTATTCGGCGAACACTTTCTGCAATTCGATCAGCGCTTCGCGCGCGTCCTTGTCCTTGGTGGCCGACAGGCGCAATACCTCGCTGCCGTTCAGGAATCCCTCGGTGATGTCGCGGAAGGTGTTGGTATCCTTGCCGAGCAGGAACGCCGTTTCCGGATTCACGCCTTCGGAAGTCAGGAATTCGTTCGCGCTGCGGCCCAGGCGCTGGGTCAGCATCACCAGTTGGCCGGCGGCGGCGATTTCGCGCGGCGAGGCGCCCCCTTGCGCTTTCAGGGTCGAAATCTGCTCGGTCAATTCGAGCAGCGTCGGCGACAGCGAATTCAGTTTCTGCAGCGTCGAACCGAAACCGGTCAGTTCCTTCTTCAGCTTCAGGATGGTATCGGCCGCTTTGTCGGAGTTGGCCCAGATCTTTTGCGCATCCTTCAGCATCGCTTCCATTTCCGCATCCGGCGGGCTGATCTCGCGTCCTTGATAGTTGCCGCCCTTGGACAGCACGGCCAGGTCGCGATTGAATTCGCGCCGGCTTTCGTCGAGCTGCTTGAAGGCCTCGAGGTTGCCCTGGATCGCGTTCGGCGCCGCCTTACCGATACGCTGCGAGTGCATCAGCGCGTCGCCGGCGATCTGGGTCTGGGTCGAGGTCAGGATCGAGAAATTCGCATTCAGCCACACGAACAAGCCGCCCAGGACGAGCGCGCCGCCGAGCATGAACAGCAGGATGCGCACCTGCTTCTGCAGCGGATACCTGCCGATCAGCGGCAGGCGGATGTCGCCGCTCTTCTGCAGCACGTCGCCGATGACGGTCGCGTTCGGGTTGAGCGTCTGGTTCGGATTCATGCCGCCGGCGCCGGCGCGGCCTGCATGGGCTGCGTCGGGAGCGGAGACAGGCGCCGCCGGCTCGTCCTGTACCAGTACCGTGTTCGCTGCGGGATCCACGGCCTCGGCGCCGGACGTGTCCACTACGGCTCCGCCCTGGACCGCCGACAAGCTGGCCTTGCCGTGCTCGACCACGTTTTCCGCATCGACGATCGCTTCTTCGTCGCGGGAAAGAAACGGTAATTTGAACGCCATACTGAGTCTCCTAAATTGCGGTCTGGGTGCCGTCGACGGTTCTTATTGTCCGACGTGCAGGAATTGCGGGTCTTGTATGATCAGGGAGAGATTGAGTTCGGACCACACATGGGAGTCGCGGTCGATGTAGGACTTGCTGGACCAGGGTTTCGAGGCCTGCCCGCCGTCGCCGTGCAATTCCATGTCGGCGATATTGCGCAATCCCATCACGCGCGATACGAGCAAGCCGCTATTGAACGAAAGCGAGGGCGCGAAGGCGACGATGCGGCTTTCCTTCTCCACCGGAGTCGGCGCCATGCCCTGAAAGCGCGCGAAGTCGACGACGCTGATCAAGTTGCCGCGGACATTCGCCAGGCCGAGAAACCAGTCCTGGGTCAGCGGCACCTTCGTGATCGCGCCGACCGAGACGATTTCACCGGCCTCATGCAGATTCAGCAGCCAGCGCGTCTGCCCGATCATGACACCGAGCTGATTGGCCTGAGCATGCGTGCCGCTGCGCGCGGCCTGCATGCGCTCGACGAGTTGCGCCTGGAATTCGCGCAGGCGCGTGCGGCGCGCCTGCGTATCCGGCTTGCCGAACGGTTCGCCGGCGGGCTTGTCGTTCGCCAGATCGGTGTTGGATTGGGTCATCGCAGGATTTTTCAGCCGAGCGCGGCGATTTTCGCCAGCAGCTCCTGCGGATCGACCGGCTTGACGATGTAGTCCCGGGCCCCTTGACGCAATCCCCAGATGCGGTCGGTTTCCTGACCCTTGCTGGTGCAGATGATGATCGGCACATCCTGCGTATCGGGATCGCGGCTGATGGCGCGCGTGATCTGGAAGCCGTTCTGCCCCGGCATCACTACATCCATCAGTATCAGCTGCGGCTTGTCGGCCTTGATCTTCGACAGCGCTTCCTCGCCGTTCTCGGCGGTCGATACCGAGTAACCGTTCTTGATCAGGATGTCGCTGAGGAAGTAACGTTCGGTGGGAGAATCGTCAACGATGAGGACTTTTTGAATAGGCATCTTCAACAACCTTTTTTGCAGTGTGATTATTTTCCGTCCGTCTTGGCGGCGTATTCGCGCACGGTCTTGAGCAGGCTGTCCTTGGTGAAGGGCTTGGTCAGATAGGCGTCGGACCCGACCATGGCGCCGCGCGCACGATCGAACAAGCCATCCTTGGACGAGAGCATGATGACAGGCGTCGCATGGAACTTCGCGCTCTTCTTGATCAGTGCGCAGGTCTGATAGCCGTCGAGGCGCGGCATCAGGATGTCGCAGAAAATCAGCGCCGGCTTGTGGTCGTTCATTTTCGCGAGCGCATCGAAACCGTCGTCGGCAAGGACCACCTGGTATCCCGCCTGCCCCAGAAAAATTTCTGCCGATCGTCGAATCGTGCTGCTGTCGTCGATCACCATGATTTTCAAACCTGCGCTATCCGGTGATGTTGTCATGGCGTCATCTCTCTAAACTTCGACCAATATACGGCGCAACTGTAACAAAAAGCAAGATGCTTTAGAACAACTTCTCCAAACGGAATTCCCTTTCGCCGCCTGCTTTCCAAGGAAAGTTTGCGGAATCACAAGAAGGGAAGCTGCCCTTTCGGAATTTGTCAGATGGCGACCATCTCGAAGTCTTCCTTGCGGGCACCGCATTCCGGACAGGTCCAGTTCATCGGCACGTCCTCCCAACGCGTTCCCGGTGCGATGCCTTCGTCCGGCAAACCCGCGGCTTCGTCGTAAACCCAGCCGCAGATCAGGCACATCCAAGTCTTGAATTCTTCTTTCGCTGTTTCGTTAATGCTCACGGCCGACTGCCCTTCAAGTAAAATGCAAAGTCGGATATCTTAACCCAAAGCAGTACCAAATCACGCTCGATCCGTCTCCCGTGCAAAACCAAACCTCCCCGCTCGTACTGACCTTCGGCGCCTCCGACCCGGTCGGCGCCATCGGCATCCAGGCCGATCTCGCCGCCTTCGCCGCGATGGGCTGCCACGGCCTGTCGGTCGTCACTTCCATCCTGATCGGCGACACGACCCAGGTCGAGGATGCCCAGGCAGTCGACGCCGATTGGGTGGCCGACCAGGCGCGCGTCATCCTGGAAGACATGACCATCGGCGCCTTCAAGGTCGGCACCATCGGCAGCATCGAGAACGTGTCGGTGATCGCAGAGATCGTGTCCGACTATCCCGATGTGCCGTTGATACTCGATCCCTTCGTCACGGCGCTGCCGGACAACGGTCCGGAAGGCGAGGATCTGCTGGTTGCCGTCCGCGAGCTGCTGATTCCGCAAACGACGCTGCTGCTCGTTTCCACGGTCGAGCTGGCGCGGCTGGCGGAGACCTGGCGCGAGCCGATGACGGAGGACATGCTGACCGCGGACGCGATGCGCATCATCGAGATGGGCTGCGAATTCCTGTTCGTGACCGGCACGCCGACCGACGTGCACGATGTCGCCAACACCTTGTTCGACGAAACGGGCGTCGTGCGCGCGGACAACTGGCAGCGCGTCGCCGGCTCGTTCTCGGGCGCCGGCACGACATTGTCGGCGACCATGGCGGCGCTGCTTGCCAACGGCCTTGACGTGCCGGAAGCGGTGGTCGAGGCCCAGGAATTCACGATCGCTGCGCTCGCCAACGCACAACGGCTCGGCATGGGCAAGCTCGTTCCGGACCGTTATTTCTGGGCGCGAGAAGCCGACGCCAACCAACAATAATTTTCTTTTTCTACCGTATATGACTTCCAGGAACGATACCCTGTTCGCCCGCGCGCAACTCTCCACGCCGGGCGGCGTGAATTCGCCGGTGCGCGCCTTCCGCTCGGTCGGCGGCACGCCGCGCTTCATCACCCGCGCCGAAGGCCCGTATTTCTGGGATGCCGACGGCAAACGCTACATCGATTACATCGGCTCCTGGGGTCCGGCCATCGTCGGCCATGCGCATCCGGCCGTCATCAAGGCGGTGCAGGATGCCGCCGCGCGCGGCCTATCGTTCGGCGCACCGACCGAAGGCGAAATCGAGATGGCCGAGGAAATCTGCCGCCTCGTGCCGTCGATCGAGCAAGTGCGATTGGTGTCGTCGGGCACCGAAGCGGCGATGAGCGCCTTGCGCCTCGCTCGCGGCGCCACCGGCCGCGACACGATCATCAAGTTCGAGGGCTGCTATCACGGTCACGCCGATTCGTTGCTGGTCAAGGCCGGCAGCGGCCTGCTGACCTTCGGCAATCCGACCTCCGCCGGCGTGCCGGCCGACTTCGCCAAGCACACGCTGGTGCTCGACTACAACGACTGCCAGCAACTCGAAGACGTGTTCCGGGACATGGGCGACAAGATCGCCTGCGTGATCGTCGAACCGGTGGCGGGCAACATGAATCTCCTGCCCGCGACGCCCGAATTCCTGCAGACCATGCGGCGCCTGTGCTCGCAGCATGGTTCGGTGCTGATCTTCGACGAAGTGATGTGCGGCTTCCGCGTCGGCCTCGGCGGCGCCCAAGCCTTGTACGGCATCGCGCCGGACCTGACGGTGCTCGGCAAGGTGATCGGCGGCGGCATGCCGGTCGCGGCCTTCGGCGGCCGCGCCGACATCATGAAGCACCTGGCGCCGCTGGGTGCCGTCTATCAGGCGGGCACGCTGTCCGGCAATCCGGTGGCGGTCGCGGCCGGCATGGCAACCCTGAAACTGATCCAGGAACCGGGTTTCTACGAGGCGCTCGGCGGGCAGACCGCCAAGCTCGTGCAAGGCCTGGCGGCGGCCGCCAAGGAAGCCGGCGCCGTGTTCTGCGCGAATTCGGTCGGCGGCATGTTCGGCGTCTACTTCGCGCAAGACATTCCGCAGTCCTATGCTGCCATGATGGAATGCGACAAATCGAAATTCAACGCCTTCTTCCATGCGATGCTCGACGAAGGCGTGTACCTGGCGCCGTCCGCGTTCGAGGCCGGCTTCGTGTCGGCGCAGCACGACGATGCCGTCATCGCGGCGACCGTGGCGGCATCGAAGAAGGCCTTCGCCCGCCTCGCCTGAATCCCTCTTGAAGAAGCCCGCAACGGCGCCCCGCCCGGGGCGCCGTTTTCAATGTAGCCAGCCGCGCTTGCGGAAGTACAGGAAAGGCGCGACGGCGCTGGCCAGCATCAATCCCAGCGCGAACGGATAACCGAGATTCCAGTTCAGCTCCGGCAGGATCCGGAAGTTCATGCCGTAGATGCTCGCGATCAGCGTCGGCGGCAGGAAGGCGACCGACGCCACCGAGAAGATCTTGATGATCTTGTTCTGGTTGATGTTGATGAAGCCGACGGTCGCATCCATCAGGAAGTTGATCTTGTCGAACAGGAAGGCGGTGTGGCCGTCGAGCGACTCGATGTCGCGCAGGATCTGGCGCGCTTCCTCGAACTGGTCGGCATTGAGCAGGCGCCCGCGCATCAGGAAGCTGACCGCGCGCCGCGTATCCATCATGTTGCGGCGGATGCGGCCGTTCAAGTCTTCTTCCTGGGCGATCGCATTGAGCGCGTCGGCGGCATCCTGGTCGGTCAGGCGCTTCTGCAGCACGCGCCGGCTGACGTCTTCCAAGCTCTGGTAGATCCCTTCGAGCGCGTCCGCGGAGTACTCGGCGTCGGTCGCGTACAGGTCGAGCAGCACGTCCTTGTAATCCTCGATCGAACCGGGGCGCAGCCTGGCCCGCATGCGCACCAGGCGGAACACAGGCAAATCGTCCATGTGGACCGAGAACAGGATGTTCTTGGAAAGAATGAACGCGACCGTGACGATGCGCGACGGGCCGTCGTCCTCTTCCAGCAGGAAATCGGTGCGCAGATGGAGATCGCCGTTCTCCGCTTCGTAATAGCGGGCCGAGGCCTCGATATCCTTGACCTCGTCTTCGTCGGGCAACGTGACGCCGTAGATGCTCTTGACCCAGGCACGCTCGTCGTCGTTCGGATCGGTCAGGTCGACCCAGATCGGCGCGGCGTTCTCGAGATCTTCGCGCGTCTCGATGTTGACTTGATTCAGCCGGCCGTTCTGCAATACGAATACGTTAATCATGCGCTTCCTTTGCCGCGCGCGGGGATTGCCGCGCGCGGTTGCCCTGCAAGGCTGTTTGCAGGTCGTTGAATTCGTGGGAACGCGGCCATGATCGAGGCCTGGACGCGCCGCCCGCCAAAATGCCGGCGAGAGGCGCTTGCGGAATGGGGAAGCGCTATCTTGCCGGAACGCCGTCTAGCGACGGCCGATAACATGTACTGGGACTCCCCAAGACGGGTCTCCGAAAAGCGAAACAGCGCAAGTGTACTTTCAACGCGAGGCCGAGGCAAGGCAGGACCGCGCAAAATCAGCGTACGGCGCGTTCGATGGCCTTTTCGCGAAGATCGGCGCCCGCATTGCCGGCGGCGGAGGCCGGCGGCGCGGGCGGCGCCTTGGGCGCCTCGACGCCGCGCGTGTCGTGCAATTGAACGGCGCGGCTGTCGGCCGCTTCCTTGCCGCACTCGACGTTCGAATACACGACCTTGCCGTCGATCGTGCACTTGCGGATCGGCGCGGCCGGCGCCTGCTGGGCTTGCTGCACCTGTTGCACGGCCGACGTCTTCTGGAACGAGGACCAGATCTCGCCGAACAGGTTCTTGTCCTGCCGCATCGATACCAGTCCCAGGACCGCCACGAAGGCCAGCAGCCCCATCACGACGGCCACCATCACCAGGCTCAGTCCGCGTTGCGGACTCAGCGTCCTTTTCTTCATCGTCGTCTCCCTCATCTAGGCAATTCGGCCGCGCCCATGCGGCGCAGGATCACGTTGGTGCGTCTGGCAAGGTAACCCGAACCGCGATGGCGGTCGTAAAAGCGCGGATTGGGCAGCATCACGGCGAGCTGGGCCGCCTGCGCCGGCCCGAGTCCGGCCGCCGAGACGCCATAATAATGCTGCGCGGCGGCCTCGGCGCCGAACACGCCGTTGCCCCACTCCACGACGTTCAGGTAAATCTCGAAGATTCTTTCCTTGTCCATTACCATCTCGATCATGAAGGTGATCACGAATTCCTGCACCTTGCGCACATAACTGCGCTCGCCCGACAGGAAAAGATTCTTCGCCAGCTGCTGCGTGATGGTCGAGCCGCCGGCAACGATCTTGCCCTTCTTCGCGTTCTTTTCGTACGCCTTTTGCAGGGCTTCCCAATCGACGCCTTCATGTTCGGAAAAATTGGAATCCTCGGCGGCGATGATGGCGCGTTTCAGATGATTCGAAATGCGGTTGTACGGCACCCACTTGTGCTTGAGCTTGGCCTTCGGGTTCTTTTCCTGCAAAAGCTCCAGCTGATGCCGCATGAAACTGGTGGAGTCCGGGTTATGGCCGGTCCACCACAGAATCTGCACGAAGAAATAGAGTTGCAGCGCCAGCACCAGGGCCAGCGGCGCGACGATCAACCACAGCAATATCCTGCGCCCTTTCTTTTTCATTCTTGCTCCTCCCGCGCCCTCCTCCCGGGCGTCTACCGCAGCTTGCCGCGCAACTCCCGCAAGACCGGCGCCGTCTCCGGCCGCACGCCCCGCCACACGAAGAACGCCTCGGCGGCTTGCTCGACCAGCATGCCGAGTCCGTCGCGAACCGCCGCGCCGTGTTCCTGCGCAAAACGCATGAAGACGGTCGGCGCCGCCCCATACATCATGTCATAGGCCAGCGTTCCGGCGCCGAATACTCGCGGCGGCACCGGCGGCAGATCCGCCGCCAGGCTGGCCGAAGTCGCGTTGACGACGATGTCGAACTTGTCCTGCAAAGTCTCGAAGGCGCTCGCCTCGACCGTTCCCTGTCCGCCGAAGCGCCGCGCCAGGTCTTGCGCCCGTTCCGGTGTCCGGTTGGCGATCACGAGCCGCGCCGGCCGTTCGTCCAGCAACGGCAGCACCGCGCCGCGCGCCGCGCCGCCCGCGCCGAGCAACAGGATGCGCTTGCCGGCCAGCGGTACGCCGGCGTTGCGCGCGATATCGGCCACCAGGCCGACGCCGTCGGTGTTGTCGCCGACGATGCGGCGCACGCCGCCGTGCCGCTCTTCGAATATCAGCGTATTGACCGCGCCGGCGGCCAGCGCGCGGGCGCTCAATTCATCGGCCAGCTCGCAGGCATCGAGCTTGAACGGCACCGTGACATTGGCGCCCTTGCCGCCGCTTTCCATGAACGCCCGCACGGTTGCGGCGAAGCCGCCGAGCGGCGCCAGCAAACGTTCGTACACGATCGGCTGCCCGGTCTGGGCGGCGAAGCGCGCATGGATCTCGGGCGACTTGCTGTGCGCGATCGGATTGCCGATCACGACGTAACGATCGAGTCCGTTCAATTCGCGCCTCCGCGCAGGTCTGCCTGCAATGCGTCTTCGCGCGTGAACTTGAAGCGCGTGATGATTTCCCAGACGTCGTCCTTGTCGGCCGAGCGCATGTTGTCCGGAAAGCGCCCGAAAGGCGCGGCGCGGCGCACGATGCGCAAGGCCGCGCGGTCGAGCGCGGCATTGCCGGAGCTGCGTTCGACGCGCGGTCCGCCGTCGCGCTCGTAGATGGAGCCGTCCTGGAAGATCGGGATATAGACGACCAATTCGCCGTACAGCTTCCTGCCGTTCTCATGCGGGAAATTCAAGGTGCCGAATTTTTCGATCCGGTCTTGCAGGGACTTGTAATACATGGCGTAGCCGACTTCGCGCGTGCTCGGCGTGATCTGCGTTTTCTTCGGCCGCTTGTTGTAGTCCTCGATGTTCTTGGCGATCTCGGCTTCGCGGCGCGCGATTTCGCGGGCGTCGAGCATGTCGAACCCGTCCTGCGCGGTTTCGCGGCGCCGCTCGGTATCGCTCGTCAGGGGTGCCGTCACCGCGCTCTTCTTCGTCAGCTGGGACATCAGCTTGCGCTGCGCCTCTTCGAGTTCCTCGACGCGGCGTTTCGCGACCTTGATGCTGTCGCCGTCCTCGCTCTTGCTCATGTTGGGCAGCGGCGATTTCGCGCGCCCGCTCGCGGCATTGCCGCCGCCGTCCAGGTTGGCCTGCGCCAGCGCCTCGGCGTTGAGCGGCCGCTTGTCGTGCTTGGCATTGACCAGGATGACTTCGAGGCCGGGATCGGCCGGCTTGAACCGGAACGCGTCGGGGGCGGCGAAGCGCACCGCCAGCAATGCGGCATGCGCCGTAATCGAAATGGCAACGGCGATCGATAACGTGCGGTCTTGCAAAACGAACTTCACGCGTCGGCTGGCTGGCGATGGTTGAAGGAAAGCATTTTACGACAAGGGTACTGCGCTAACCGAAGTTTCGGCTAGCCCTGTACCGATTCCACACCCGGCGTTGCTTCCCCGGCAATCGGTTCCGGCGCAGGATCGCCCCCGGCTTCGACGGCCTCCCCGGCGGCGCCTTCGTCGGCGTCCTCGAGCAACTCGTCGATCGGTTCGACCTCGCCGGATGCGACTTCGAGCAGCCGGGCCTCGACGGCCAGGTCGACTTCATCCCAGCGAACGATATCCAGTTTCACGTGCGCGCCGCGCGGCGTCTGCGGCATGCCGGACATGCGGATGACGAGCGGAATATCCGTCAGGCGCACCACCTCGTCCTTCAGCACCACGGCGTCGACCAGCTTGGCGTTTTCCTGGCCCAGCCAGCGCAGGCACCAGTAGCGTTCCATGTCGGCCTGGAAATCGGCGTAGGCGGTATAGGCGGCATCAAAGGCCGACACGATCGCGAACAAGTCGGCATCCTTGGGCTTGAACGGCGCGGCCAGCGGCGCGGTGACGCCATGCTCGACGCAGGCCAGTATCTGCCATTGGTTCACCAGATCGGTATAGCGGCGCAGCGGCGAGGTGCTCCAGGCGTATTGATCGACGCCGAGACCTTGGTGCGGCGCCGCGTGCGTCAGCATGCGCACCTGCATCTTGCCCCAGCCGCTCTTGATCTGGGTGCGGTAGATGCCGGGGACGCCGTGGTCGTGCATCAGCCGGCCCCAGCTGCTGTTGGCGAAGATCATCAGCTCGGCCACGATCTTGTCGAGCGGCGCGCCGCGCTTGCGGCGCACGATGGAGACGACGTCGTCTTCGACGTAGAAATTGAAATCGACGCGATTGGTCTGCTCCGGCTTCAGGCCGAAGGCCTCGCGTTTGGCCATCCGTCCCTTCTCGAGCGCCTGCGCCCATTGCCATAGCAACGCGATCTCGGCCTTGTGCGGATAGTCGCCGGCGCCGGCGGCAAGGTTCTCCTCTGTCACCAGCGCATCGAGATCGTTGTGGCGCAGGTTGGCGGCGATCGGCACGCATTCCGCCCGGGTCTCGGCTGCGACCACCGACCAGTCGGCGGGATCGAGCGTCGCATAGAGCGACACCGCCGGGCAGTTCTTGCCTTCGGCCAAGGTGAAGATTTCGACCAGCGAATCGGGCAGCATGGTGATCTTGTCGCCGGGCATGTACACCGTCGACAGGCGCTGACGCGCGATCGCGTCGATCGCATCGCCGCGCTTGATGCCCAATCCCGGCGCCGCGATATGGATGCCGACGCGCACCTTGCCGTCGTCCAGCGTCTGCACCGAAAACGCATCGTCGATCTCGGTGGTCGTCACGTCGTCGATCGAGAAGGCGGCGACCGGCGCCAGCGGCAAGGCCGGCACCTGCGGCACGGTGAGCGCAGGAAAACCGGTGCCGCGCGGGAAATACTCCAGCAGGAACTTCGAGAAATGCAATTCCTTGGCGGAAGCGATGCCGCCCGCCGCCAGCATCAGGCGCTGAGGCGACGTCTGCAATTCGTTGCAGGCCGCTTCGAGCGCCTTGTATTCGATGCTGTTCTTGTCCGGCTTGAACAGCAATTGCCGGACGCTTTGCTTCATGGTGTCCGGCAAGCGATGCGCCTTCAACTCCTCGACGTATTGGGCCTGGATCGCGGCTTGCTGTTTCTTCTTCTCGATGCCGGCCAGAGCGGCCTTCAGCGATTCCTCGGGCGCCGCTTTGTAGCGTCCCTTGCCCTTCTTGTAGAAATAGATCGGCGCCGATTGCAGGCGCAACAGCAAGCCGGCGGCCTCGGCCGGAAGCGGCGCATGGCCGAAATATTCGGCGCCCAGGTCGGCGAAGCCGAACTCTTCCTCGCCCGCCACTTCCCACAGGAAATCGATATCGATATCTTCGGCTTGCTTATGCGCTTCGGCCAGCAACTCGGCCGGCGACGGCGATGCGAATTGCAGCATCACATCGCGCGCCTTGACCTTGGTGCGCTTGCCGGTCGGCAATTCGACCTGGTAGGCTTCGCCTTGTTGCGAGAGCACGGCGCCGGCCTTGAAATCGCCGGATTCTTCGAAAAAGAGATTCATTCTGTTCTTGTCTGTTTGAGTCGCCGCGTATCAGGCCGCCGCTTGCAGCAGCGGCTCCGGCACGGGATGGGTTGCCGCCGCCGGGAGGCCGGCGCCGGGGATCGCTCCCGGCAATCGGACCCCGGCCAGCGCCGGCAGGAATACTTCGGTCACCAGCAGCAGGCCGTTCCTGCGCCGGTAGAGGCAGCGCCGGGCATGCAGCGGCACGCTGAACGCACCGATACCGAGCGCCGCGGCGGCGCGCCGCGCCAGCGGATGCTCGGCCCGCAGCCGCGCATACTGCAATTTTCCGCGCACGACGCGCGGATCACCGAACAAGGTGGTGCCGAGCGAGCGCTCGCCGAGCGAGTTGAAGAACGGCCAGTCGGATGCGGTCGCGCCCAGAGGCACGATCGTGTGGGCATAGACGACCGGCACGCCGTCGCATTCAAGAAGCACTTCCCGTTCCTGCACCGGCGCGCGGCGCGCGAGACCGACCAGCGCGAATTCGTCGGCCAGGCAAACGCCATGTCCCTGCCGCAAACGCCGCACCCGGAAATGGCCGCTGCGCGCGATCAATTTCTTGGTCAGGGACATCAAGTCCGTGAGCCAGCCGCGCATGGCGTTGGAGGGATGGACGCCGTTGGCATGCGCATGCCAGCGCGCCAGGCGCGTGCGCCGCATCACCGCGCCCTTTCGTGCGGCCGATCCGGTCCGCTTCCGGGCGGCACTCCGCAAAAGGCAAGCACGTCGTCGATATGGTCGGCGAAATCCGAGATGCCATGATCGCTGCCGTCGATGACGCGCTGGCGGGCATGCGGATAATGCTCCACCATCTCGCGCCAGTCCAGCACTTCGTCGCCGGTCGCGGCGAGCAGGAAATAACGTTCCGGCCGGCTGATCGCCGCGACCGCCAGCGCCTTCAATTCATCGATGTATTCGCGCTTGAATTCGAAGCGCTCGTCCGAATGATAGGCCGTCGTCACGCCGACATAACTTTCCAGGTCGCGCGGCGGCTTGACGGCCGGGTTCAGGAGGACCGCCTTGCAGCCGATCCGTTCCGCCAGCCAGGTCGCATAATAGCCGCCGAGCGAAGAACCGATCAGCGCCAGCTCCTGCGGCGGCACCGTCGCGGCGATGCGCTGCGCGAGTTCGATCGCCGCGCGCGGCGACGCCGGCAACTGCGGACATTCATATTGCCCGCGCCAGCCCGTTTCCCGGAGACGATCGGCGATCATGCGCGCCTTGAAGGACAGCGGCGAAGAGCGAAAGCCGTGCAGATACAGGATCATGGGAAGACTTATCGGGCCGGGACGCCTGCCAAGGCATCGAGCAGTTTCTGATGGACGCCGCCGAAGCCGCCGTTGCTCATCACGAGAATGTGGTCGCCCGGCCGGGCGGCGCGCACGACGGCCTCGACCAGCAAGGCCAGGTCGTCGAAAGCTTGCGCCTTGCCGCCCAAGGAAGCGAGGGCCGCACCCAGATCCCAGCCGAGCGCATCCTTGCCGCTCTTGGCGCCGTAGCCGAACACCAGGTCGGCGTCGGCCAGGCTGCCGGGCAAGGCATCCTTCATCGTGCCGAGCTTCATGGTGTTGGAGCGCGGTTCGAGCACCGCGAGAATGCGCCGGTCGTCATCCTTGCCGATCTTCTTGCGCAGGCCGGCCACCGTGGTCGCCACCGCGGTCGGATGATGCGCGAAATCGTCGTACACGGCGATGTCGTTGACCGTCCCGCGCAACTCCATGCGGCGCCTGACGCTTTCGAACCGGGCCAGCGAGGCGATCGCCTGCGCCGGCGGCACGCCGACATGGCGCGCGGCCGCGATCGCCGCCAAGGCATTCATGCGGTTGTGCTCGCCGGTCAACGTCCATTCGACCGTGCCTTGTCTTTCGCCGCGGAATGCCACGTCGAATCGGCCATCCTCGTGTGTCCACAGGCCCCAGTCGCTCGTGCCGTCGCCGCCGAACCATTCGCATTCGCTCCAGCAGCCGCGCTCGATCACGCGTCGCAACGAGGCTTCGGCGCCGTTGGCCACGACACGTCCGAGCTTGGGAATCGTACGCACCAGGTGATGGAATTGCGTCTCGATGGCGCCGAGGTCCGGAAAGATATCGGCATGATCGTATTCAAGATTGTTCAGGATCGCCGTCTTCGCCCGGTAATGGACGAACTTGCTGCGCTTGTCGAAGAAGGCCGTATCGTATTCGTCGGCCTCGATCACGAAAAAGGACGAGTCGGCGCCCTTGCCGGACAAGCGAGCGGATATGCCGAAATTCAGCGGCACGCCGCCGATCAGGAAACCCGGATGGTAACCGGCGTCCTCGAGTATCCAGGCCAGCATCGACGAGGTCGTGGTCTTGCCGTGCGTGCCGGCCACCGCCAGCACCCATTTGCCTTGCAGGATATGTTCGCCGATCCATTGCGGGCCGGAGATGTAAGGCAAGCCGCGATCAAGGATTTCCTCCATCAGCGGATTGCCGCGCGAGATCACGTTGCCGATTACGAACAAGTCGGGGCTCAACGAGATCTGGGAAGGGTCGTAGCCTTCGATCAGCTCGATGCCCTGCGCAGCCAGTTGCGTACTCATCGGCGGATAGACATTGGCATCGCAACCGGTCACCCGATGACCGGCTTCCTTGGCGAGTACCGCGAGCCCCCCCATGAAGGTGCCGCAGATGCCGAGAATATGAATATGCATTGTAGAATTCAGGGTTCGCGGAACGCGGTGTGCGTGTCCGGCAAAGCGTGGAGTAACGAAATACGCGATTTTACCCGACCGGCGTCGGCAGTTGCCGCCGGTTCCGAGGAAATGCGAGCAAGCTCCCGCAAGACGTTGAATTTTTCATCCAGAACCGCTGCGCCGCCCCTTCCCTCCAACCGGTATGCCGGCCGAACGGGTGCCGGTCGTTCTCATATCATTTGTTCGTCATGAATTCCGATTACGCTTCCGATCGCGATCAACTCCGTGCCGAAATCGCCGCCGCGGCTGCCCGCTTGATCGCCGAAGGCGGCGCTGACTATGGCACGGCCAAACGCAAGGCGGCCAAGCAGATCCTCGGCAATGCCAGGATCCAGGGCGATATCCTGCCGGACAACAGCCAGATCGAAGAAGAAGTCCGTATTTATAATGAGCTGTTCTTTGGCGATACCCAGCCCGCCCGCCTGCTGCATTTGCGCAAGCTTGCCTTGCAAATCATGCAAGAATTGGAGGAATTCAATCCTTACCTGACCGGCGCCGTCTTCAACGGCACGGCGGGCGAGCATTCCGACATCCACTTGCAATTGTTCACCGAAAGCGTCAAGGACGTCGAAATCTTCTTGCTCAATAAGAACGTGAATTTCGACGTCTCCGAAACAAGCCATTTCAAAAACCGGGGCGAGCCGGTGGAGACCTTGAGTTTCATGTGGCGCAACGAAGGAATTCATCTGGCACTGTACGAAACCGACGACTTGCGCGGGGCGATAAGGATGTCGCCGGACGGCAAAACGGAGCGCACGGACATGGCGGGTCTCGCTACCTTGATAGCGGAAAGCGAATCCGAATGAAACGAAACATCCTGTTAATCACGCCGGTTGCCCTATTATTCATGGCGATCGGTATCTATTTTGGAAATCAACGGGTAGCGCCCACACCGGCGGAGCCGACGGCGGCATCCTTGCTCCTTGCCCAGACCCTGCCTGACAGTGCAGGAAAGGCGCAGTCATTATCACAATGGAAAGACCGCCCTCTCGTGGTCAATTTCTGGGCAACCTGGTGCGCCCCCTGCGTGGAAGAAATGCCGGAACTCTCGGGGCTGCAAGCCGAAGTGGCCGCCCGGCATATTCAAATCATTGGAATTGGCATTGATTCTCCTTCCAATATCGCTGAATTTTCCCAAAAATACAAAATCGGCTATCCTCTCTATGTTGCCGGGATGAGCGGCAACGAACTTTCCAAAAGGCTGGGAAACCAAGCAGGCGGCCTACCATTTACCGTTCTTATCGGCTCGGATGGGCAGGTAAAGCAAACCTATTTGGGACGTTTGAAGTTCGAAGAATTGCGCCGCGACTTGGCCACCCTACATTAACTTGTAGATATTTTCTCTTGCCAATCTACGATATTTGGCGGCAAAATGCGCCATCGTCGTCAAACGGAGTTTGATGTTCATGGCAAAAAACCTCCTTCTGCTCAACGGACCGAACCTGAATCTGCTCGGTACGCGCGAGCCTGAAGTCTATGGAGCAAGCACGCTTGCCGATATTGAGCGCGCGGCCACGGCACAAGCACATGCCGAAGGCGCAAAGCTCGCTTGTTTTCAAAGCAACCATGAAGGAGCCTTGATCGACCGGATTCATGCGGCAAAAAGCGATGGCATTGACGCCATCATCATCAATCCGGGTGGCTTGACGCATACCAGCGTGGCCTTGCGCGATGCATTGGCGGCGGTCGCCATACCGTTCATCGAGATGCATATCTCGAATGTTCATCAACGGGAAGCATTCCGCCATCATTCTTTCCTTTCCGCGATCGCCGTCGGCGTCATTTGCGGCCTGGGCGTCGATGGTTACCGGCTCGCCCTTGATTTCGCGCTCAAAAAGCTCTAATTTTCATTATCTAGCTACAATTCGGCGCAAAACGCCTATAATTGTCGCCTTGTTTTTCCGAGTCTTATAAAAACACTCAAGGGATTTCATATGGATCTACGCAAGCTCAAGACGCTGATCGACCTGGTCGCGGAATCGGATATCGCCGAATTGGAAGTCACGGAAGGTGAAAGCAAGGTCCGTATTGTCAAATCTTCTTCCGCGCCGCAAGGACCGGTCATGATGATGCAGCCGCAGGCCGTCACCCATACGGTTCCGGCCGCTTCCGCACCGGCTGCGGCGGCAGCGCCGGCGCCGGCGGCAGTTGCGCCGGCCGAACCGCAAGGCCATATCGTCAAATCGCCGATGGTCGGCACCTTCTACCGCGCTTCGGCTCCCGGCGCCGCGCCCTTCGTCGATGTCGGCAGCGCTGTCAAGGAAGGCGACACGCTCTGCATCATCGAAGCGATGAAGCTTCTCAATGAGATCGATGCCGAAGTCAGCGGCACGATCAAGCAAATCCTGGTTGAAAACGGGCAGCCGGTCGAATTCGGACAGCCGTTATTCGTGATCGGTTAAGGCCGTCCGCGCCGGCCGCCGCACCTCTTCGTGCGGCTCGGCGCCTCGTTCTTGATTCAGTATCAATCCCTGCAACGCTGCCGGATATCCTGAACCATGTTTGAAAAAATCCTCATTGCCAATCGCGGCGACCAGCCGCGCAGCGGCGCAGCGACGAAGTCAAAATGCATAGCTGCCGAAGGCAGCCAAAGCGGTTTCGCCGCGGAGTCCACTCATGTTTGAAAAAATACTTATCGCTAACCGCGGCGAAATCGCTTTGCGCATCCAGCGCGCGTGCCGCGAAATGGGCATCAAGACGGTCGTCGTCCATTCCGAAGCCGACCGCGACGCCAAATACGTGAAACTGGCGGACGAGTCGGTCTGCATCGGCCCGGCGCCGTCGACGCAAAGCTATTTGAATATGCCGGCGATCATCAGCGCGGCGGAAGTGACCGATGCCGAGGCGATCCATCCCGGCTACGGCTTCCTGTCGGAAAACGCCGATTTCGCCGAACGCGTCGAGAAATCCGGCTTCGTCTTCATCGGCCCGCGCCCCGAATCGATCCGTATGATGGGTGACAAGGTCTCCGCCAAGCAGGCGATGATCAAGGCCGGCGTACCGTGCGTGCCCGGTTCGGAAGGCGCCCTGCCCGACGATCCGAAGGAAATCATCAAGATCGCGCGCAAGGTCGGTTATCCCGTCATCATCAAGGCGGCCGGCGGCGGCGGCGGACGCGGCATGCGCGTCGTCCATACCGAGGCGGCGCTGATCAACGCGGTCACCATGACCAAGACCGAGGCCGGGGCGGCCTTCGGCAATCCGGAAGTCTACATGGAGAAGTTCCTGGAGCAGCCGCGCCACGTGGAGATCCAGGTCCTGGCCGACGAATTCAAGAACGCGATCTGGCTCGGCGAACGCGACTGCTCGATGCAGCGCCGCCATCAGAAAGTGATCGAGGAAGCGCCGGCGCCCGGCATTCCGCGCAAGCTGATCGAACGCGTCGGCGAACGCTGCGCCGACGCCTGCCGCAAGATGGGTTATCGGGGCGCAGGCACCTTCGAGTTTCTGTATGAAAACGGCGAGTTCTATTTCATCGAGATGAACACGCGTGTGCAGGTGGAGCATCCGGTGACGGAAATGATCACCGGCGTCGATATCGTGCAAGAGCAGATCCGCATCGCCGCCGGCGAAAAGTTGCGTTTCCGTCAGCGCGACATCGAATTGAAGGGCCATGCGATCGAATGCCGCATCAATGCGGAAGACCCGTTCAAGTTCATCCCTTCGCCGGGCCGGCTGCAAGCCTGGCACGTGCCGGGCGGCCCGGGAATCCGCGTCGATTCCCACGCCTATGCCGGCTATTTCGTGCCGCCCAATTACGATTCGATGATCGGCAAGGTCATCGCCTACGGCCCGACGCGCGAACAGGCGATCAAGCGCATGCAAATCGCATTGTCGGAAATGGTGGTCGAGGGTATCCTGACCAACATTCCGCTGCATCGCGAATTGATGGTCGATGCACGCTTCATCGAAGGCGGTACCGACATCCATTACTTGGAGCAGAAGCTGGCCCAAAAGCCGGATCTGCCGAAGACGCCGGTGACCGCCTCCAAGAAATAAGGCACTCATGAGCTGGATCGAAATCGTCATCGAAGTTCCCCGCAGCCATGCCGAGGCGTTGTCCGATGCCTTGATGGAAGTGGGCGCGCTGTCGGTGTCGGTCGAAGACGCCGATGAAGGCACCGAGGCGGAGAATCCGCTGTTCGGCGAACCCGGCATGGAGCCTGAGCAGCTGGCCTGGGAACGCAGCCGGGTCGTCGCGCTGGCCGACCTGCATGCCGACCACGCCGTCATGGTGGAAGCCGCGGCGGAATTGTGCGACCTCGATCCGGCGATGCGTTACACCACGCGCGCCGTAGCCGAGCAGGACTGGGTGCGCCTGACGCAGTCGCAATTCGATCCGATTCACATCGGCAAGAACATCTGGGTCGTGCCCAGCTGGCACGACGCCCCCGATCCGAATGCGCTCGTGCTGGAACTCGACCCCGGCCTTGCTTTCGGCACCGGAAGCCATCCGACCACCCGTTTATGCATGGAATGGCTGGAGGCGAATGCGCCGCTGCAATTATCGGTGCTCGACTACGGTTGCGGCTCCGGCATTTTGGCGATGGTGGCGAAAAAACTCGGTGCCGATTATGTGGCCGGCGTCGATATCGATCCTCAGGCGATCGAGTCGGCGCGCTACAACAGCGAACGCAATCATTGCGACATCGATTACTACCTGCCCGAGGCGTTCTCGGAGAGCGCGCAAGGGAGGGTCTACGATGTGGTGGTCGCCAACATCCTGTCCAGCCCGCTCAAGCTGATGGCGCCGATGCTGGCCGGCCGCGTCGCGCCGAGCGGCTCGCTCGTGCTGTCGGGCGTGCTCGCTAGGCAAGCCGATGAAGTCATCGCCGCCTATGCGCCTTTCATCGATCTCACGGTCTGGGCCGAGCGCGAAGGCTGGGTCGCCCTTGCCGGCCGGCAGAAAGCGTGAGCGGCCACGGCAATGGCGCTCGCGACCCGCTGCCCGCACTGCCATACGACCTTCCGTGTCGCCCATGACCAGCTGAAGCTGCGCGCCGGCCTGGTGCGTTGCGGCGCCTGCAAGGAAATCTTCAACGGCATCGAGCATCTGCTGCCGCAGGACAAGCCGGCCGCCGCGCCGGCGGCTGCCCCGGCTCCATCCCTCCAACCGCCGGCGCCGCCGGAACCCGCGATCGGCCCCAGCCCGGTCTCGGCAGCGCCGGCGCCGCCCTCGCCTGAAGCGGAAACCGAACCGGAAGCGCCGGCAGGAACCGCCGCGACGCCGACGCCCGATATGGCGGAAGCGCAACCGCCGGCTTCTCCCGGCCGGGAACATGAAGGGCGCTCCGGCGCACCGCCCGCCGAAGCGGCCAAGCCGCGCGGCGACGATCAGGCGATACCCGATTTTTTCGATCTTCTCGAGCTCGACGCCAAGGCAAAAGGAAAAGCGGCCCCGAATGCCGCGGCCGGCGCTCCGGCAGCACCGACCTCTCCCGCCGGCGAAGAAACCTTGCCGCGCCCAGAGACGGAATACGAGGAACACGAGGAACCCGTCGATCCGTTGACGCGCATGACGCTGATGGATTTCCGCGACCGCAGCGACGGCAACGACGAACCCGCGACCACCGAAGCAACCGACGCCGACGCGGCGGGCGGCGGCGATGCCGACCACCTGGACCAGGTGATCGATGAATTGCAAAGCCGCCCGGACCGCCGCAAGCCGCCTCAACGCCGGCCGCGCAACATGCAGCACCTGTCGCAAGAACCGGACGAGGCCGCCGACCTGCCGGATGAAGAGCTCGCGGAGTTGGCCTCTGCCGAGGACGACGCGAACATCGAAGACCTGAGCTTCGTCAAGAAAGCGCGGCGCCGCGAACGCTTCGGCCCGCTGGTGCGCTGGACGCTCGGACTCGGCTCGGTGCTATTGGCGCTCGTCCTGCTCGGACAAGGCATCTATGCCTACCGCAATCAACTGGCCGCACGCCTGCCGAAAGCCAAGCCGTTGTTGATCAAGGCTTGCGCGATGCTCGATTGCCGCATCAGCCTGCCGATGCAGATCGAAGCGATCTCGATCGAAGCCAACGAATTGCAGACCACGGCCGCGGGCAAGGACATCCTGGTCTTGACGACCGTCCTGCGCAACCGTTCTTCGATGACCCAAGCCTGGCCCAATCTCGAATTGACGCTGAAGGATGCGAACGGCAAGCCGCTCGTGCGCCGCGTATTCCTGCCGCGCGAGTATCTGCTGGCGCCGGAAGACGTGGCCCGGGGTTTCGCCTCCTCCACCGAACAGCAGATCAAGCTGGTGTTCAATCTCGCGCAGCCGGATTCCTCCGGCTACGAAGTCGCGATCTTCTATCCCTAGAGCGGTTTGCCACCGGCTTAAAGGGTTGTGCCCCTCTACGCCGCCGCTCCCGGCGGCTGTGCGTGAAGCGCCAGCGCCAGGGCGGCTCCGAGCTTCGCATTGTTCTTCACCAGAGCGATATTCGTCGCGAGACTGCGTCCGCCGGTCAATTGCTTGATGCGGTCGAGCAGGAACGGCGTCACCGCCTTGCCGGCGATGCCCCGATCGTCCGCCTCCTTGAGCGCCTGCTCCGTGATGCCGTCGATTTCCGACTTCGGCATGGCATCGGCTTCCGGGAGCGGATTGCCGACCACGATGCCGCCGGCCAGGCCGAGCTGCCATTTGGTGCGGATGAATGCCGCGATGTCGTCCGCGCCATCGAGACGGAAGTCGGCCTTGAATCCGCTGTCGCGCGTGAAGAAGGCCGGGAATGCATCCTGCCCGACACCGACCACCGGCACGCCGTGGGTTTCGAGATATTCGAGCGTCAGCCCGATATCGAGGATGGATTTTGCCCCGGCGCATACCACCGCCACGGAGGTGCGCGCCAATTCCTGCAGATCGGCGGAAATGTCGAAGCTGGTTTCCGCGCCGCGATGCACGCCGCCGATGCCGCCGGTGACGAAGACTTCAATGCCGGCCAGATGGGCGCAAATCATGGTCGCGGCCACCGTCGTCGCGCCCAGCTTGCCGCTCGCGAGCACGTACGGCAGGTCGCGCCGGCTGACCTTCATCGCATCGGGTGCGGTGCCGAGCATTTCCAGTTCCGTCTCCGACAAGCCGATGCGGATCTTGCCGTCGATCACGGCGATCGTCGCGGGAACCGCTCCGCCGTCGCGGATGATCTGCTCGACCTCGCGCGCCGTTTGCACGTTCTGCGGATAAGGCATGCCGTGCGAGATGATGGTCGATTCGAGCGCGACCACGGGACGGCCGGCGGCGCGGGCATGGATCACTTCGTCGGAGAAAGAGATGTGGCGTTGCATGGTGCTTATCCTTTTCAAGTATCAGGCAAGAAGGGTATCCAGGCTTGCCGGGGTAAGTTCGGGGCAAACGGTGGCCGGGCTTTGCGCGGTCAAGGCGGCAAGCGTCAGACCGCGCCGGCAGGCGAGCGCGAGATCGTGATCGTCGTGATAGAGCGACCAGCATGCGGCCGCGGCAAACGCGTCGCCGGCGCCGGTGACATCGGTCACCGCCACGGCCGGCGCAGGCAACTCGGCCACGCCATCGGGCGTCGTGTACAGCGCGCCGTCCTCGCCGCGCGTGACGATCACGTCGCGCACGCCGTCGTGCTGCAAGGCGCGGCATGCCTTGGCGATCTTCGCCGCGGTCGATAGCTTGGCGCCGGCGCGCGCCTCCAATTCGCCGAGATTGAGGATCAGCAAGCGCAAGCCCGTGAGATCGGCCGGCAGGCGCGTCATCTTCGGTTGCGAGACGGCGACCAGGACCAGCGGCGCGTGGCCGCGGCGCGCGTCGTCGAGCAACAGGCGCACGCTGTCCTGCGGCAGGTTCAGATCCGCGACCGTCAACGCGGCGGCGGCGCGCTGCGCCTGACGACTGACGAGGAACTCCGGCGTCAGGGCATCGCACAAGGCCATGTGGGCGAGCGCCAGCATCATCTCCCCCCCGGCGTCGAGCACAGCCGTATAACTTCCCGTCGCCGCGCCCGCCACCTGCAGACTGCCGCGCGGATCGATGCCGGACGCTTCGGCATGGGCCAGCATGGCGCGGCCGGAAGCGTCGTCGCCAACCGCCGTCAAGAGCGCGGTCGGGGCACCCAGGCGCGCCAGGTTTTCCGCGATATTGCGCGCCACGCCGCCGAAGCTCTCGTGCTGGCTGACCGGATTCGAGGTATGCATCCGCAGCCGGTCGAGCGTACGCAGCTTGCGGTCCACATTGGCGCCGCCGATGCAAAGAACGGGACGGCTGTTCGGAAACACATAGGCCCGTCCGAGCAGACGCTTCTCGCGTATCAGGCCGGCGATATGCCCGGCCACCGCCGAGCGCGACAAGCCGAGCCGGTCCGCCAATTCCTGCTGGGAAATGAAAGGATGGGCGCGGATCAGCTGGTAAAGCTGGTCTTTCTTGGATGCTTCCGTCATGGGAAAACCGTCATCAAACATTTGTTCACAACAATAAACAAATGCCCAATCCACGTCAACCGCAAGCCGTGGCGCCTGAAAACGTGCGCATGACAGCGGCGATATGGACGCACCAATAAAAAAGGCGCACCGCAGTGCGCCCGTACCGGCCCGAACGGGAACGTCGTATCAGCTCTCGTCGGTGAATTCGCACAACGCGAACACCTTGCGGCCGTCGTCTTCCAGGCGCTTGCGGCCGCCCACATAGGGAAGATCGATGACGAACACGCATTCGACGACTTCGCCGCCGCCCTCTTCGATCAGCGAGCACGCGGCTTGGGCGGTGCCGCCGGTGGCGATCAGGTCGTCCACCAGCAGGACGCGGTCGCCCTTCGATACCGCATCGACATGCATCTCGATGCGGTCGGTGCCGTATTCGAGTTCGTATTCATGGCCGATGGTTTCCGACGGCAGCTTGCCGGCCTTGCGGATCGGCACGAAACCGACGCCCAGTTGCAACGCCAGCGGCGCGCCGATGATGAAGCCGCGCGATTCGATGCCCGCGACGCGGTCGATCTTCATGTCCTTGTAGCGTCCGGCGAGTTCGTTGATGGCGCGCCCGAATCCGGCCGGATCCTTCAGGAGCGTCGTGATGTCGCGAAACATGATCCCCTGCTTCGGATAGTGGGGAACGGTGCGGATAAGCGATTTGATCGGCATGAAAAACTCCTTGGTTAGTAATGCCGGCCGCCGCAAGCTGCGCCGCTGCCGGAGCGCAGGCGAGATTGTAGCCGCTTGCCGAGAAAAATAGCGGCTCTCGCTCAAAAAAGTTATGAAAAAACTATGCCGCGGGCGCCGCGGTCGACTTGCGCACCACCAAGGTCGGTTGCAACAGCTCCCGGCGCGGCGGCGCCTCGCCGTCGTTGATGCGTTCGACCAGGGCGCGCGCCGTCAGCGCACCGATTTCGCGCTTGGGCTGGCGAATCGTGGTCAGCGGCGGATTGCAATACGATGCCAGGGCGATGTCGTCATAGCCGACCACCGACAAGTCGTCCGGCACGCGTACGCGCAGCGCTTCGGCGGCGCAGATGCCGCCGATCGCCATCAAGTCGTTGCCGGCGAAGACCGCCGTCGGCCGGGTGCGCTGGGCCAGCAATTTGCCGAAAGCGTCGAACCCGCCCTTGCTCGTGAAATCGGCATGCACGACATGATCGGCGCGCGCCTTGATGCGCGCCTCGCGCAAGGCGCGCCGGTAGCCGGCCACGCGGGCGCTGGAAGACAGCAGATCCTGCGGGCCGGAAACGCAGGCGATATCGCGATGGCCGAGATCGATCAGGTATTTCGTCGCCAGATAGCCCGCCTGTTCGTGGTCGGTTTCGACGAAATCCGCGGCCACGCCCGGCAGCTCGCGATCGACCAGCACCTTCGGAATGCTCTCGTCCGAGAGCAACTGGATCAATTCGCGGTCCGAGCCGGACGACACCAGGATCAGGCCGTCGATGCGCTTTTCCATCAGGACGCGGACGTAGGCGACCTGCTTCTTGGGATCGTCGTAGGAATTGCAGAGGATGATGCTGTAGCCGAGCGAGAACGCGGCATCCTCGATGCCTTGGATCAGTTCCGCGAAATACGGGTTGGAACTGTTCGGCACCAGCATGCCGAGGGTGTGCGTCTTGTCGTTCTTGAGGCTGCGGGCGACCGCGCTCGGAATGTAATGCAATTCCTGGATCACGGCGCGCACCCGCTCCTGCACTTCCTTGCTCACCACGCGGGTTTCGTTGATCACGTGGGAAACGGTGGTCGTCGACACGCCGGCCTTCTCCGCCACCTGTTTCATTGTCGCCATAGCTGCTTTCTCTTCCGGCTCCGGATCGTTACGCCGCCTTGCTCTTGACCCCGAGCTCGACCAGGCGTTCTTCGAGATAGCTGTCCGCGGTGTACCGTTCGGACAGCACGACGTCGGGCCGCGGATGCAGGAACAGCGGCAGCGAGACGCGCGATTTCCTCGCTTCCTCGCCGCTCGGATTGAGGACGCGATGCTGGGTCGAGGGATAGTAGCCGCCGGAAGCCTCGTCGAGCATGTCGCCGATGTTGACGATCAGCATGCCGAAATCGCAGGGCACGTCATGCCATTGCTGGTCCTTGCCGAGCACCTGCAGGCCCGCTTGCGTCGCGGCCGGCAGGATGGTCAGCAGATTGATGTCGCCATGGGCGGCGGCGCGCACCGCGCCAGGTTCCTCGTCGCCTTGCAGCGGCGGATAATGCAGCACGCGCAGCAGCGTCTGTTCGCTGCCTTCGATCATCTTCGGCAGCGGCATCGAATACTTCGCCTTCACTTCCGCCGGCGAGTTTTCCTCGACCCAGCGCAACAGCTCGCCGGCGAAGGCCGAGCCCTCGTCATAGTAGCGGCGCGCCGCGTCCGACACTTCCGCCGGATAGCGGCCGTGCGGATAGATGTGGTAGTACTCCTTCAGGTCGCGCTTCGTGAAACCCTTCGCCGTCTCCGAGATCTTGGGCGAGAAATAGCCGTCCTGGTTGGCGGGATCGAAAGCGTATTTGTGCTTGGCGTCGGTGTGGAAGAACGCCAGCCATTCCCCATAGATCTGCTCGAGCGTGGCTTGCGACAGGGGATGATTGGTCAGGACGCCGAAGCCCGTCTCGTGCAGGCTTTCGGAAAACAGCCGCGGCGCATCGGGGCTGCGATAGTCGACCGGCGTGATAAGCATGAGGCCTCCTTACTTGACGAGTGCGGGGCGCAGCCAGTCGCTGCGCAAGGTACGTTCGATCAGGCCGCGGCAGGCGGCGGCGTCGACTTCCAGGCAGACCCGCGTCTCCGGCCTGTCCTTTTCCCAGCCCGGCTGCGGATAATGCAAGCCGCCGTGGCGGTCCATCATGGTCTGGCCGTTGCCGACGCCTTCCTTGGCGACGCGCACGCGGCCGCTGCGGGTCTTGAACAGTTCCGGCGCCACCAGCCAGACGAAGGCGAGCACGTCGTGGCCGAAGCAGCCGTGGCCGAGCTCCGGCCGGATGCCGCTATAGAAATCGCTGTAGAACATGACCGCGTGGTACAGCGTGTCGGTCGCGATATGCTTGTGCTGCTCCGCCAGCTCCTTGAAGAAGGACGACGGCAGCACCACGCGATGCGTGACGTCCAGGCCGACCATGGTCAGGTCCCAGCCGGCCGTGAACACGAGATCGGCGGCGTCCGGATCGTTCCAGACGTTGGCTTCGGCGACCGGCGAGACGTTGCCGGGTTCGATCACGGTGCCGGCCATCAAGACGACTTGCTTCAGCAGCTTCGGCAATTCCGGTTCGAGCTTCAGCGCCAGGCCGAGATTGGCTTCCGGGCCGACCGCCACCAGCGTGATTTCGCCGGGATAGGCGCGCGCCATCTTCACGATGTATTCGGCGCCGCTCATCGGCTCCGGCGCGCCGCGCACCTGGGCGCGCGACGGCAGGTTGCCGAGGCCGTCGGCGCCGTGGATGAATGCCGGCGGCATGCCCGGCGCCTTGGCCAGCGGAATCGCGGCGCCGTGCGCGACCGGCGTCTCGCGACCGGCGATGCGGGTCAGGTAAATCGCGTTCTCGGTCGCCTGCTGCGCGGTCACATTGCCGAAGGTCGTCGTGATGCCGAGCACTTCGATATCCGGATGCGCCAGCGCGAAGTACAACGCCATCGCGTCATCGACACCGGGATCGGTGTCGAAAATCACCTTGTGTTTTGCCTGCATATCATCCTCTCAAAATGCGGAACGGCCGCCCGCAGCGGCGCGGCAGCTCCAGTCCCAATCAACGCGATTTCACGAACGGCACGCCGATCGCCTTCGGCGCCACCGACTTCGCCATGAAGCCGGCCAATACGATCACGGTCACAACATACGGAATCATCTGGATCAAGGAGCCCGGAATCTTGCCGACGCCCGGGATCTCCACGCCTTCGATCTGGATCTGCAATGCCGCGAAGAAACCGAACATCAGGCAGCCGAGCGCGGTATGCAGCGGCCGCCAGTTGCCGAACACGAGCGCCGTCAACGCCAGGAAGCCGTTGCCGGCCGACATGTCGCGCAGGAAGAAGCCGCTCTGCACGATCGCCAGGTAGGCGCCGGAGAAGGAGCACAGCACGCCGCCGCACAGCATCGCCAGATAACGCGTGCGCTCGACATGGATGCCGGCGGCGTCGGCCGCGTGCGGATTCTCGCCGACTGCGCGCAGGCGCAGGCCGAAGCGGCTGTGATACACGATCCAGTGCACGAGCGGAATCAGCGCGAAGGCGAGATAGACGAGTATCGTATGTCCGCCGATCAGGCTGCCGTACAGCCAACCGAGCACCGGCACGTCGGCCAGGGCCTGGGCACCGGGCAGCACGATCTCGTGCAGACGCGCCTCGCCGAGATCGGGCGTGCGGCCGCCCTGTTGGAAGAAGAATTGCGCGAGCACGAAAGTCAAGCCGCTCAAGGCGATGTTGATCGCGATGCCGCACACCAGTTGATTGCCCTTCTGGGTGATGCTGACATAACCCTGCACGGCGGACAGCAGCACGGAGATGCCGATGCCGGCCAGGATGCCGAACCACACGTTCTGGGTCGCGAACGCGACCGCCGCGGAGACGAAGGCGCTAGCCAGCATCTTGCCCTCCAGCGCCAGGTCGACCACGCCGCTGCGCTCGGAAAACAAGCCGGCCATGGCGGCGAAAATCAGCACCGGCGCGTTGCGCACGGTCGCGACGAGGATGCTCGCGAAATTCAGATCGTCGAAGAAGCTCATGCCTTCCGTCCCTTCAGCAAGGCTGCCAGCGCCGGCGCGTACAGGTTTTCCATCGCGCCGCAGAACAGGATGATCAGCCCCTGGATGAAGATGAAAGTTTCGGGCGGGATGTTCGATTTCTCGAGCGACAGGTCGAAGCCGCCCTGGATCAGCGCGCCGAACAGGATCGACGACAACAGGATGCCGAGCGGATGGCGGCGCCCCATCAAGGCGATCGCGATGCCGATGAATCCGGCGCCGCCGGTGAAATTGAGCGCCATGTAATGGGTCGAGCCCATGAGCGAGTTGACCGAAGCCAGGCCGGCCAGCGCGCCCGAGATCAGCATCGCGACGATGATGGTCTTGGCGATCGACACGCCTGCGTAATGCGCCGCATGCGGATTCAAGCCGGCCGCGCGCAGCTTGTAGCCCCACGAGGTGCGCCATACGGCAAGACCGTAGACCGCCAGCGCCAGCAGCGCGAGCAGGAAACTGATGTTGAGCGGCGTATCGCCCAGCACCGGCAGGATGCCGCTCAGTTTCGGCAGCCAGGCGGATTCGGCGAACAGGCGGCTCGCCGGGCGTTGCTCGCCGACCGGGATCAGGAAACTCACGATCAGCCAGTTCATCAAACTGGCGGCGATGAAGTTGAACATGATCGTCGTCACGACGATATGGCTGCCGCGCCTCGCCTGCAGATAGCCGGGCAGCCATGCCCACAGCGCGCCGAACAGGGCGGCGCCGGCGATCGCGGCCGGCACCATCAGCCAGCCCGGCAGCGCGGCATCGAGCGCCAGCACGGCGAGAGTGAGACCGAGGCCGCCGATATACATCTGGCCTTCGGAGCCGATATTGAACAAGCCGGCCTGCATCGCGATCGACACCGACAATCCGGTGAAGATGAAGGTGCTGGCGTAGAACAGCGTATAGCCGAGCCCCTCCGGATTCAGCACCGCGCTATTGACCAGGATGGCCAGCGATTCGACCGGGCTTTCGCCGAGCAGATAAATGACCAGCCCGGCCACCAGCAGGGCCGAGACGAGATTCAGGACCGGCAGCGCAATCGCGGTGGCCCAGCGCGGCAATTCGTTCGCGCTCATGATTTATGCATGCCTCCCATCATCAGACCGATCTTCGTCGTGTCGAATTCGTCGATCTTCAATTCGCCCGTGATACGGCCGCCGGACATGACGAGGATACGGTCGGCCAGCGAGCGCACTTCCTCGAGTTCGACAGACACCAGCAGGATCGCGACGCCCGCATCGCGCAGCGCCAGCAATTGCGCGTGGATGCTTTCGATGGTGCCAATGTCGACGCCGCGGGTCGGCTGGCCGACCAGCATCAGCTTCGGCGCCGCCGCGATTTCGCGCGCGATCACGACCTTCTGCTGATTGCCGCCGGACAGCAGCGCGATGCGCAGGTCCGGATCGGCCGGGCGCACGTCGAACTTCTTGAGCAATTCGGTGCAGCGCTCCATGACGGCCTTGAAATCCAGCAAGCCGAACTTGCGCGGGGCTTGATCCTGGTAGCCGAAGATCGTGTTGTGCATGACCGAGAAATCCTTGATCACGCCGTCGCGCAGGCGGTCTTCCGGCACATGGGCGATGCCGAGACGGCGGAACTCCGCCGGCAAGCCGTCGGCATCATGGCGCTGACGGAGCGGCAACTCCTTGCCGAGAAAATCGATCTTGCCCGAGGTCGGCAGGCGCATGCCGGCCAGGATTTCCATCAATTCCGACTGGCCGTTGCCGGATACGCCGGCGATCGCCACGATCTCGCCGGCGCGCACTTCGAAGTTCACATCGGTGAGCAGACCGACATTCTGCCGGTTGCGCAGGTTCAGCCCCGCGACTTCCAATACCGCCGCTCCCGGCCGATACGGGGCGCGCGGCAATTCCGTCTGGATCGGCCGGCCGACCATCATGCTGGCCAACTGCTCCTTGTCGGTCTTGGCCGTCTCGACCGTGCCGATGGCGCGGCCGCCGCGCATGACCGTCACGTTGTCGGTGATGTCGAGGATTTCCTGCAGCTTGTGGCTGATCAGGATGACGGTCTTGCCCTGCTGCTTGAACAGGCGCAGCACGTCGAACAAGGCTTCGGTTTCCTGGGCGGTCAGGACGGCGGTCGGCTCGTCGAGGATCAGGATGTCGGCGCTGTGGTAAATCTGCTTGAGGATCTCGACGCGCTGTTGCACGCCGACCGACAACTCCTCGATGCGCGCATGCAGGTCGACTTCGAGCGAATACGTTTCGCAGATCGACTTGAGTTTCGCCTCAGCCGCGGCACGATGGCCGGCCAGGCGGAATCCGCCTTCGTTGCCGAGCATGACGTTGTCGAGCACCGACAGGTTGTCGACCAGCATGAAATGCTGGTGCACCATGCCGATGCCGAGCTTGATCGCGTCCTGGCTGCTGCGGATCTTGCGTTCCTGGCCGTCGAGCAGGATTTGTCCGCTCTCGGCCTGGTAATAGCCGTACAGGATGCTCATCAGCGTCGACTTGCCGGCGCCGTTCTCGCCGATCAGGCCGTGAATCGAACCATTGGGAATGCCGAAGCTCACTTCGGCGTTCGCCTGGACGGCGCCGAAGCGTTTGCATATCTGCCGGAATTCGACTGCTGCTTGCATATGGATTCGCTCTCCCGTCGCCGGGCGCGGAAGAAATTCGTCGATCATTGGGCCGCGCCTCCGAGCCGAACCGGTCAGGCCGGACCGCGGGGCGCGGAGCGGTTCGGATTAATTCAGACCGGGCACTTGTTGGCGGCGCGATAGTCGACGGCCTTGATCTTGCCGTCGATGATGTCCTTGGCCGCCGCCTTGACGCGCTTTTCGATTTCCGGGGTGATCAGCTTGCGGTTGTGCTCGTCGAGCGCCCAATCGACGCCGCCTTCCTTCAGTCCCTTGCTCGTCAGGCCGGCCTTCCAGGTGCCGTTCTTGACTTGCATGAAGCTGTCGTAGATCGCATTGTCGACGCGCTTGACCATCGAGGTCAGCATCGTGCCCGGATAGAGATAGTTCTGGTTCGAATCGACGCCGATCGCGAGCTTGCCCTTTTCCTTGGCGATCTTCATGGCGCCCATGCCGCTGCCGCCGGCCGCCGCGAACACGACATCGACGCCGCGGTCGAATTGCGCGCGAGCGAGTTCGCCGCCCTTGGCCGGATCATTCCAAGCCGCCGGCGTCGTGCCGACCATGTTCTGCGTCACCTCGATTTTCGCATCCACCGATTTGGCGCCCTGCACATAGCCGCATGCGAAGGCACGGATCAGCGGAATGTCCATGCCGCCGATGAAGCCGACCTTCTTCGACTGGCTTGCCAGGGCCGCGGCGACGCCGACCAGGTAAGAGCCTTCCTGCTCCTTGAACACGATGGAATTGACGTTGTCGCCCTGCGCCACGCCGTCGATCAGGACGAACTTAACCTTGGGGAATTCCTTGGCGACGGTTTGCACCGCCTGCGCTTGCGCAAAACCGATCGAGGCGATCAAGTCGACGTTCTTGCGCGCCAGGTTGCGCAGCACCTGTTCGACCTGGGTATCGCTCGCGGCCTGGACTTCCAGATAGGAGATCTTGGTTTCCTTCTTGAAGCGCTCGGCGCCTTCCGAGGCCGACTGGTTGAAGGACTTGTCGAACTTGCCGCCGGCATCGTAGACGACGGCCAGTTTCGGATCGGCGGCATGCGCCGCCGCGGTCGCGGCGAGCGCAGCGATGGCGAGGCAGAGGCGTTTCAATGTCATTTCTTGTCTCCAGTAACGGCTGCGCGCATCATTGCGCGGCAACCAGGTTCTTGCGGCTTTGCATGAATTGCTCGACTTCGGCGCGGCGCGGAATCGAGGTTTGCGCCCCCAGCTTGGTGACCGTCAATGCGGCGGCATATTGCGCCTCCATCGCCGCTTCGTCGAGCGCCAGGCCGCGCGCGATACCGACCGCGAACGCGCCGACGAAGGTATCGCCGGCCGCGGTCGTATCGACCACGTCGACCTTCACGGCGGGAAGATGCCGGCTGGCGCCGGATTGCGTGATGCAGACGCCATGTTCGCCCATGGTCAACAGGACGACGCCGACGCCGCGCGCCAGCAGCGCTTCCGAAGCGCGGCTCGCGGAAGCGCGATCGGTCACTTCGATGCCGCTCATCTGCGAGGCTTCGGTTTCGTTCAGGATCAGGTAATCGATCTTGGCCAGCAGGCCGGCGTCGAGCGCTTGCGCCGGGGCCGGATTCAGGATGACCTTCACGCCGCGCTCCTTGGCGACGTCGATCGCGCGCGCCACGGTCGGCATCGGGGTCTCGAGCTGGCAAACCAGCAGTTGCGCAGCTCCGATCGCGTCGGACGCCGCGTCGACTTGCGCCGGCGACAGCAGGTCGTTGGCGCCGGCCGCGATCACGATGCAGTTGTGTCCGCTGTCGTCGACCAGGATGCCGGCGGTGCCGGTCGGGGTCGCGGCCGCCTTGACGATATGCCGCAGGTCGATCTCCTCGGCGGCGAAGCCGCGCAGCGATTGTTCGCCGAAGCCGTCGTCGCCGACGCTGGCGACAAAGACCACCTGCGCACCCTGGCGCGCAGCGGCGACGGCTTGATTGGCACCCTTGCCGCCTGGGATCTGGTGGAACTCCCGCCCCTTGATCGTTTCGCCGGTCGCCGGCATGCGGCTGGTGCGGAACACCAGATCCATGTTGACGCTGCCGACCACCGCAATACGTGCATTCATTTGACACTTCCTTGCTATCGTGCCGGTGGCATTCACCGGATATTGCGTGTATTCTTCGTTCGTTTCGCGCGGGCTTCTGCGGATGGAATGCGCATTCCTCATGCGGCTCTCCGCCCTGCTAACGCGCTCATGGGCATATCGCCCCATGCTGCGTTATGTTTCATCTGCCCCGCACCTGACGCAAACGTTTGCGCAAACGTTTGCGCAAACGTTTGCGTATTAAACTTTATCCAACCGGCATTAGTCAAGCGCAAGTTTGATTCGCCCGCCGTCTTCAGCCGCGATGCCGGCCAGTGGGCAAGCGTACGCTAGCTGAGCGGCCGCGCTCCGGACTCCCGCGAATCCGACGGCCGCAATATTTCCTCCGCCATCTCGGTGGTCAACGCTCCCCGCACTTCCAGAATTTTCCGCCTGCCGGCTTGCCCATGGACGTTCGTCACGGCGCTCTTGAGCACGCCAGGCCGATCGGCAAGATAACGAATCAGTGCTTCGTTGGCCTTGCCGTCGATCGGCTGGGCTTGCGGGCGGATTTTCAAAGCGTCGTCATGCAGGCCGACCACTTCGCTTTTCTTTGCATTCGGTGACGTGCACCGGGATGCGCACGCCCTGCGCATGGCCGGCCATGGCCGCACACCATGCCCGATTCATCCAGCGAGCGGCGATACGATGATCGTGCCGAGCAATTGCAATGCGATCTGCAACAGGAGCAACGCCACCAGGGGCGTCAAATCGATATTGCCGATCGGCGGAATCACGCGCCGCAACGGACGCATCAACGGATCGTTCAGAGCCCGGACGAACGGCGCCAGGGGCGCATGCGGATTGACCCAGCTGAACACCACTTCGATCAGGATGAAGCCCATCAGACCGTACAGGATCCAGCGCACGACACGCAGCACCGAGAACAGCAGGATTGCCTCCGCCGAAGGCTGGGCCACAACCCAGATCTCGACGGCGATCGACAACAGCGCGACCAGGAAGGCGCCGACCAGGCTGGCCCAATCATAGCCTCCCACACCCGGCAACAGGCGGCGCAACGGACGCACCAGCCAATCGCTCAATTGAAACGTGAATTGCGCGATCGATGTCGGCGGACGTATGCGCACGACCTGCATCCAGAAGCGCAGCAACAGCACGCCCCCGAGCACGGCGGCGATGGTGTCGACGATCAGCGAAAAAATACTGTATAGCACCTTGCGCTCTCCACATTCGAACAACACGCGAGTTCAGTGCAGGCTGACTTGCACGGCGAGCCAGGCAGCGATAGCCGCAACCCAAGCCAAGCCCTGGCGTCATGAAGACTCATGTCGGCAAAGCCGGCGAAAGCCGCGCAGCGGCGGTCCAGGCGGCCCCGCTGAAACTAAAAACCCGCTGCACGACTATAAGCCATACAGCGGGGATTGTGCCTGAACTTAATCAGGCGTCCAAGCAAGCCCGGATTACGGACGCGTGCCGGTCGGGAACGGCCAGGCCGCTGCCGGGTTCAGCACTGTCTTCACCGCAGGAGCTGCCGCAGCGGCAGGCTTGGCGGCAGGCTTCTTGGCAGCAGCTTTCTTAGCAGCCGGCTTTTTCGCGGCAGGCTTCTTGGCTGCCGGCTTCTTGGCGGCGGCCTTCTTGGCTGCAGGCTTCTTGGCGGCGGCTTTCTTCGGTGCTGCCGCTTTCTTCGCCACGGCCTTCTTGGCTACCGGCTTCTTGGCGGCAGCCTTCTTCGGCGCTGCCGCTTTCTTCGCTACCGGCTTCTTAGCTGCTGCTGCCTTCTTCGCTACCGGCTTCTTGGCTGCTGCTGCCTTCTTCGCCACCGGCTTCTTGGCTGCTGCTGCCTTCTTCGCCACCGGCTTCTTGGCCGCTGCTGCCTTCTTCGCTACCGGCTTCTTGGCCGCTGCTTTCTTGGCTGCGGGTTTCTTGGCCGCTGCTTTCTTAGCAGCGGGCTTCTTCGCAGCAGGCTTCTTGGCTGCGGGTTTTTTAGCGGCTGTTGCCATTTGTTTCTCCTTCACGTGATGGAAAAATACACTTCAAAGTTGAAACCCGCGTGGTCCGCCGCGGCGAACCAAACGGATTATTCATCGGCACAAGCAAGCTGCTGTTTGCGCTAATGAATTCGGCACCAGCTGAACTGCTGCATCCCCTCACACATGCAGCGCTTCAGCCATCATGGCTATACGCGTACGCCGTGTCTGCGTCGCGCCGTCTTCGGTTCGCGATCTGCGCCGTGCTCATTGCAGGGCGGCGCTCTTCGCGAAACCTCGGGCGTTCGCATCATTGATCGCCGGCGCTCGCGCGCGCGAACGACACCACAGCCGCGTCAGCCAATAAAAACGCCAGCGAGAATCTCGCCGGCGCCGGAACTCTGTTTCTCGTAAGCCAACACTTTTTCCAAAGAAAACGCCGCCTTACCTGAACGGGTCAGGTGCAGCGGCGTCGACAAGTCAGATCGTTTCGGTCTTCTACTGTCCATTAACTTTGGTGGTTACCTTCCGTGTTGCGGCAGCCCCTCGCTTTATCTTGTTACGCGTTGTCGGGCCGCCTTCTGTCTCACTCACTCCTGATTCCGCATTTCGCGGAATCGTCTGCTGTCTCATTATTCCCAGTTGAGCGCACCGCCTGTTTGATATTCGATTACGCGAGTCTCGAAAAAGTTGCGCTCTTTCTTCAGATCGATCATCTCGCTCATCCACGGAAAGGGATTTTCTTCCTGGGCGAACAGCGTCTCGAGACCGATCTGCTGTGCTCGACGATTCGCGATGAACCGCAGGTAGGACTTGAACATCGGTGCATTCAATCCGAGCACTCCACGCGGCATTGTATCCTCAGCGTAGCGATATTCCAACTCCACCGCACGCAAAAACAACGATTTGATCTCCTCTTTGAACTCCGCGGTCCACAGATGCGGATTCTCGAGCTTGATCGAGTTGATGAGATCGATCCCGAAATTGCAGTGCATCGACTCGTCGCGCAGGATGTACTGATACTGTTCCGCCGCACCCATCATCTTGTTCTGACGACCGAGCGCGAGGATCTGCGTGAAGCCGACGTAGAAGAACAATCCTTCCATCAAGCAGGCGAACACGATCAGCGAGCGCAGCAGCTTCTGATCGCTTTCCAGCGTGCCGGTCTTGAATTCCGGATCGGTCAGCGTGTCGATGAACGGGATCAGGAACTCGTCCTTGTCGCGGATCGACTGGACTTCGTGATAAGCGTTGAAGATTTCCGCCTCGTCCAGGCCGAGCGATTCGACGATGTACTGGTAGGCATGGGTATGGATCGCTTCTTCGAACGCCTGGCGCAACAAGTACTGGCGGCATTCCGGCGCGGTGATGTGGCGATAGGTGCCGAGCACGATGTTGTTGGCGGCAAGCGAATCGGCGGTCACGAAAAAGCCGAGGTTGCGCTTGATGATGCGGCGCTCGTCTTCAGTCAGGCCGTTCGGGCTCTTCCACAGTTCGATGTCGCGCTGCATGTTGATCTCTTGCGGCATCCAGTGGTTGGCGCAGCCGGCCAGGTACTTGTCCCAGGCCCATTTGTACTTGAACGGCACCAGCTGGTTGACGTCGGTCTGGCCGTTGATGATGCGCTTGTCGGCGGCGTTCACGCGGCGCGCGGTATCGACCGGCGCGGACGCCCCGCCCACCAGGGCCGGGTCGAGAGCCACGTCATTCAGTCGAGCATGGGGAGCGCGGGCCGGAGACGGCTGCACCGGCGCGAGCGCCGGTTGCGGAATCGGAGCGGGTTTGGCTGCGGGGGTCGCTTCATCGTCCCAACTTAGCATGGTCGATTTCCTTCTCTGTATTCTTACTTGATAGTACGTATGTTCGAATAAGGCAAGTTTCACGACGCATTCCGATGATCTGCATCGGAATGCGTCATGCCTTATCTGCTCATTTTTTAGTCACGGCCGCCTTATTGGCAGGCTTCGCATTCTTCGAAGCCAGGGTCGCCCGGGCGAAGCGTGCAGACCGGCCCGGCAACTTCGGTCGGTATCGAGAGGCCGGCGGCCGCTCCCGGCGCTGCCGCCGCCATGCCGCTGTTGATGTCCGCCGACACGGCGTTCAACGCGCCGGCCTTGGTGGTCGACTTCTCGGCATGGGTGGCGCCGATGGTGCGCAGGTAGTAGGTTGTCTTCAAGCCGCGCAGCCAGGCCAGCTTGTAGGTTTCATCGAGCTTCTTGCCGGATGCGCCTGCCATATAAATATTGAGCGATTGCGCCTGGTCGATCCATTTCTGGCGGCGCGAGGCGGCTTCCACCAGCCACTTCGGATCGACTTCGAAGGCCGTCGCGTAGATGTCGCGCAGGTCTTGTGGGATACGGTCGATCTTGGACAGGCTGCCGTCGAAATACTTGAGGTCGGCGATCATCACTTCGTCCCACAGGCCGCGCGCCTTCAGGTCGCGCACCAGGTACTCGTTGATCTCGGTAAATTCGCCCGACAGGTTCGACTTCACGTACAGGTTCTGATAGGTCGGCTCGATGCAGGCCGAAACGCCGATGATGTTGGAAATCGTCGCCGTCGGCGCGATCGCCACGCAGTTCGAGTTGCGCATGCCGTACTGCTTGATGCGGTCGCGCAGCGCGCTCCAATCCATGGTTTCGGAAGTGTCGACGTCCAGGTAGCCGCCGCGCTCCTCGAGCAGCAGCTTCAGGGAATCCTGCGGCAGGATGCCGCGATCCCACAGCGAACCGCGGTAGGAACTGTAACGGCCGCGCTCTTCGGCCAGTTCGGTCGAAGCCCAGTAGGCGTAATAGCAGACGGCTTCCATCGAGCGGTCGGCGAATTCGACCGCGTCGGCCGAGGCGTAAGGGACGCGCATCATGTGCAGGCAGTCCTGGAAACCCATGATGCCGAGGCCGACCGGGCGATGGCGCAGGTTGGAATCGCGCGCCTTCTTGACCGCGTAATAGTTGATGTCGATCACGTTGTCGAGCATGCGCATGGCGGTGCGGACCGTCTTCTGCAGCTTGGCGTGATCCAGCTTGCCGTCCTTCATGTGGGCCGGCAGGTTGACCGAACCGAGGTTGCAGACCGCGATTTCGGAATCGTTGGTGTTGAGCGTGATCTCGGTGCACAGGTTGGAGCTGTGGACGACGCCGACATGCTGCTGCGGCGAACGGATATTGCACGGGTCCTTGAAGGTGATCCACGGATGACCGGTCTCGAACAGCATCGACAGCATCTTGCGCCACAGGTCGAGCGCCTGGACTTTCTTGAACAGCTTCAGTTCGCCTCGGGCCGCCTTGGCTTCATAGGCGGTATAGGCTTCCTCGAAGGCGCGGCCGACCTTGTCGTGCAGGTCCGGCACGTCGGCCGGCGAGAACAGCGTCCACTCGCCCTTTTCCATCACGCGCTTCATGAACAGGTCGGGAATCCAGTTGGCCGTGTTCATGTCGTGCGTGCGGCGACGGTCGTCGCCGGTGTTCTTGCGCAGATCCAGGAATTCCTCGACATCCATGTGCCAGGTTTCCAGGTAGGCGCAGACCGCGCCCTTGCGCTTGCCGCCCTGGTTGACCGCGACGGCGGTATCGTTCACGACCTTCAGGAAGGGGACGACGCCTTGCGACTTGCCGTTGGTGCCCTTGATGTGGGAACCGAGGGCGCGCACCGGGGTCCAGTCGTTGCCGAGACCGCCGGCGAACTTGGCCAGCAGCGCGTTTTCCTTGATCGCTTCGAAGATGCCGTCGAGGTCGTCCGACACCGTTGTCAGGTAGCACGACGACAGCTGCGAGCGCAGCGTGCCGGAGTTGAACAGCGTCGGCGTCGAGCTCATGAAGTCGAAGGTCGACAGCAGGTTGTAGAACTCGATGGCGCGCGCCTCGCGGTCGATCTCGTTCAAGGCCAGGCCCATGGCGACGCGCATGTAGAAAGCCTGCGGCATTTCGATGCGGGTGCCGCGGATGTGCAGGAAGTAGCGGTCGTATAGGGTCTGCAGACCGAGATAGCCGAACTGCAGGTCGCGCTCCGGCACGATCGACTCGGCCAGTTTCTTCAGGTCGAACTGTTCCAGCTTGGGGTCGAGCAGTTCGGCGGCGACGCCTTTCTTGATGAATTTCGGGAAGTAGTCAATATAGTGTTCGTTGGCGTCGGCCTGGGCGACCTCTTGCCCGAACACTTCCTTGCGGATCGTGTGCATCAGGAGGCGCGCGGTGACCTGGCTGTAGGCGGGGTCCTTTTCCATCAGCGCGCGGGCGGCCAGGATGGCCGACTTGTGCAATTCCTCGACCGGCACGCCGTCATACAGGTTCTTGACCGTCTCGGCCAGGATCGCTTGCGCGTCGACATGCTTTTCCAGGCCGATGCAGGCCGAAGTGATCAGCGTGCGCACCTGCTCCATGTCGAGCGGCCGGCGCTGGCCGTTCTCGACGACATGGATTTGCGCCGACGCGGCTTCGGGTTTCGCGGCTTGCTGCTGGGCACGCTCCTCCATGCGCTTGGCGCGGTACAGGACGTAGGCGCGGGCGACGTCGTGCTCGCCCGAACGCATCAGGGCCAGTTCGACCTGGTCCTGCACGTCTTCGATGTGGAAAGTGCCGCCGGCCGGTTGACGGCGGACCAGCGCCGTCACCACGTTCGATGTCAGCTGTTCGACCAGTTCGCGCACACGCGCGGAGGCTGCTCCCTGGCCGCCGTTGACGGCCAGGAAGGCCTTGGTCATCGCGATCGATATCTTCGACGGCTCGAAACCGACTACCGCGCCGTTGCGGCGGATGATCTTGTAGTCGGCCAGGCTGACGGAAGCATTGCCGGGCGCGGCGACGGAACCCTGGAACGACGGCGCGACGACATTGAACTCGGTGGGGGCTTTGACGGAAATATCTGGGGACGAGTGCATTGAGCCTCCTTCGATTATTTAGTTAACAGAGCGTCGGTCGAACCGGCGATGTTGGTTATTAATGTGCCGCTGGGTATCGCGCTTGATGTCGCGATTGCGCCGCAGCTATCAAATATCCTTCGACGCGCGGCTTGCGCCGCACATCAGGTCTAACCGGTTGTTTTTTTAGGAGGGCTGTACCGGCCCCGAGCAACATGATTTATGCAATTACGTTGAGGAACTACACAGAACAGCCCGTAAGAAGTACCACGGAAAGAATCGCGACCAGCACTATATCTAGTAGTGTAGGTCGCGACGTGCACTAATTCTAGTGCGCTGAATTTGACGTTGCAATAATTTTCGTCGGAATTTTTTTACGGCAACCCCGTTGACTTTTCGGGAAAGCAGAGCGCATGCGGGTTTGAGGGCGATGGGGTTTGCGCAACAACTGCCTGCTGATACAACTGTCGAACGCGGAACCAGTCGAAATGCGGCCCGGGATCGGATTTGCGTCCAGGCGCGATATGCTCATGGCCTGCGGCGGCATTCAGCGGATAACGCGCGCCAAGCGCGCAAGCCAGGGCGGCTAGCGTCTTGTACTGGGCATCCTCGAACGCCTCGAAATCGGTTCCTTCCAATTCTATGCCGATCGAGAAATCGTTGCAGCGCTCGCGGCCGCGAAAGGAGGATACGCCGGCATGCCACGCGCGCTCGTCCGTCGATACGAATTGCAGTAGCGATCCGTCGCGCCGGATCAGGAAATGCGCCGAGACCCGCAAGCCGCGCAACTGATCGAAATAGGGATGCGCATCGCAATCGAGCTGGTTGGTGAACAATTCGATGATCTGCTGTCCGCCGAATTCCCCCGGCGGCAGGCTGATGTTATGGATCACCAGCAAATCGACGGCAACGCCGTCCGGCCGCGCATCGCGATTGGGCGATTGCACGTGCCGGGCCTGGCGGCACCAGCCAGCGCCATCGATCGTCAACATTGCCGGGCGTCGCATGTCATTCCGGCTCGTGAATCGCCAACCTTTGCATGCGGTAGCGCAACTGGCGGAAGCTGATGCCGAGCAGTTCGGCCGCCTGCGTCCGGTTGTAATGCGTCTTGGCGAGCGCGCGGCGGATGATCTCGCGCTCGACCTGGTCGAGATGATCCGGCAAGGATGACGGCAAATCCGCATCCCGGACAATCGGTGCCGTCTTGACCTCCGCTGCCGGGGCGGGAACGGGCGCTGCCGTCCGGGCCGCCTCGGCCGGCGGTTCGGCGGCCGGCGCCGGCGCCATATCCGCCGCGAGACAATTCTTCAGGCCGAGATCGGCCGTCTCGATGACGCCGTCGTTGGCAAAGGCCAGGGCGCGCTCAAGAATATTCTCGAGTTCGCGCACGTTGCCGGGAAAATGATAGGCCGTCAGCGCCTCGAGCGCCTGCGGAGCAAGCACCGTAGTGCCGACCGCGGACCCGCCGGCGGCAGCGTCGTTGCCAGGCGCCGCCAGCTTGTGCAGGATCGTCTCGGCAAGCAAACCGATATCGTCGCGCCGCTCGCGCAAGGGCGGCAGTTTCAGTTCGATGACGTTGAGCCGGTAATACAAATCCTGGCGGAATTTGCCTCGCTCCACGCACTCGGCCAGATTCTGATGCGTCGCGCTGACGATGCGCACGTCGACCGGCTCCTCGACCGTGGCGCCGACCTTGCGCACCTTGCGTTCCTGTATGGCCCGCAACAGCTTGACCTGCATCGCCAGCGGCAGGTCGGCCACTTCGTCCAACAGGAGCGTACCGCCGTTGGCCGCCTGGAAGAATCCGTCGCGATCTTCGGCGGCGCCGGTAAATGCGCCCTTGCGGTAACCGAAGAACTCCGCTTCCATCAGCGATTCCGGAATCGCGCCGCAATTGACGGCCACGAACGGTTTGCCGGCCCGCGCGCTTTGCGCATGGATATCGCGCGCCGCCAGTTCCTTGCCGCTGCCCGACTCGCCTGAAATCGCCACCGGCGCCATGCTGCGGGCCAGGCGCGCGATCTGCGCGCGCAAGTCCTGGATCGCCGCCGATCGTCCGATCAACCGCGACGGCGCGGCGCCGTCGGCTTGCCGCCCGGCCGGCTGGCTTGCCGCCTGGTTGGTACGCAGCGCGGATTGCACCATCTGGCGCAGCTGGTCGAGCGCCACCGGCTTGGTGACGTAGTCGAAGGCGCCCGCCTTGAGCGCGGCGACAGCGTTGTCGGCGCTGCCGAAGGCGGTGATGACGGCGATCGGCGTATTCCGCTCCGCGGCCGACACTTCCCGGACCAGTTCGATGCCGAGCCCGTCCGGCAAGCGCATGTCGGTCAGCACTAGCGCATATTCCCGCTCCGCCAGATGGCGGCGCGCGGCATCAAGCGACCCGGCGCTGTCCACATCGAGTCCCATCTTGAGCAGGGTGATCTCGATCAGCTCGCGCAAATCGGCTTCGTCGTCGACGATCAGGATACGTGGTGCACTCATGTTCTTTTAATGTTCAATGGGGAAACCGGCCTCTCCCGCGGCGGACCGCCCCGCGTCCGGCGCCTGTGCTTCCGGCATCCTGGCGCCGCCGGCCTCCGTGGCGGCAAAAGTGATGACGAAACGTCCGCTGGCCTCGCCGTAGTTTTGATCCGCCACCTCGGCGCGGAATTCGTAATCGATAATCGCACCGTTATTCAAGCACAATTCGCGCGCCAAGTAGAGACCCAGGCCGGTTCCCTTGCTCGAGGTCGTGTAAAACGGCTCGAACAGGTGGGCGCGCACCTCCTGCGAGATCGGAGGACCGTCGTCCCGGACATGCAATTCCAGGCGGTCGGCGATACCCGGCAAGGCGTCGACGCGGATGCAGCCCGGCTTGCCGCTGGCGTAGCGCAACGCGTTCGACAGCAGGTTGGTCACGACTTCGCGCAGATGAAGCGGGTCGAACCACACCTGGTACTGGTCCATCCGGCCCAGCTCGACGACGCCGGCCGGCACCGCGTGCATCTCTCGGAATTCTCCGATCAGATCGGCCATGAACGGTCCGAGCGCCAGCGGTTCGTGATACGGTTGGGCCTTACGCGACAGCTTGAGGATGTCTTCGATCATGCGGTTCAAGCGGGCGACATTGTCGGCGACGATGTGCAGCAGGCGAGCCTGCATCGGGTTGGCGGGCTCTTCGCCGAGCAGCGACGAGGCATGGGCGATCGCGGACAGGGGGTTACGTACCTCGTGCGCGATGCTGGCGGTCAGGCGTCCCATCGAAGCCAGTTTGAGCTGTTGCGCCTTGTTTTCGATCTCGCTCACGTCCTGCAGGAAAATGACGGTCCGGTCCTCGCTCAAGCCCTCGGTCTCGACGCTGGCGAAGCGCAACTGCAGGTGCGTAGCCAGGAGATGGGGGCCGTGCTCGCGCCGGCTGCCGCGCATCGTCAGCGGCGCATGCTGCGAGAATTCGTCGCCCGGCTTGACGACGACATACATCGGCGTGTCGGCCTGCCCCGGCGCCGCGCCATGCAGGCGCGCGCGCCAGAGCGAGAAGGCATCGGCGATGGGCGTCAGGGAGCGCACGTCGGTCAGCCGGCAATAAGGTTCGACATACGGCACGTCGAGCCCCAGCATGCGCTCGGCCGCAGGGTTGGCGGTCAGTATTTCCTCGTCCGGGCCGATCACCAGGATGCCGTCGCCCATGTCGGCGATGATGAGACGGTTGATCGCTTCCTGCAGGCGCAGATCGATGCCGCGCTGCCGCGCCAGCGCTTCTTCCGTGATCAGGCGAGCCGCCAGGCGATTGACCACGATGGCGGTGGCGAAGAACGCCGCGCCGTACAAGCCGGCATGCGACATCGAGGCGTCGGCCGTCAGTTCCAGGATTTGATAGGCGCTTTCCGTCAACAGGAAAATGGTCGCCGCGGCGGCGAAGAACAGCGCGTGGAGCAGCGGCGACAGGATCGCGCCGCCGGCCAAGGGAAACAGATAGAGGACCGCCAAGCTGCTATGCGTGCCGCTGACGCTGGTATACAAGATGGAGATGATGGCCAGATCCGCCGCGATCTGCACCCACAATTGCATCAGGAAATGACGCCGGTAGCGTACCGCGAGGAAAGCGAAGCCTGTCGCCGCGATCAGGTAGCCGAAGCAGCTTTCCCAATACACCAGGTAGTTGCCGACGACGGACTCCTTGCGGAGATTGAAGACCAGGTAGAGCAGCAGGACGATGGCGATGACGATGCGCGTCACCGCGAAGGTTTGCAGCGTCCGCCAGAACGTTTCGCGGGTTTGGGTCGTATGCGAATGCGGCTCTTGCACCATGTCGGCCTAGTGCGAACCGTGGACGCGCAGGTGTTCCTCGCAGCAAAACGCATCGCCGAGCGCATTGCGCGTCGCCTCGGAAGCCGGGAAATGAACGCCGCACTGGCGGCATTGCAGCATGGGCTCCGTCGTTCCGGCGCGCGACGCGCGGTTGCTGCGGGCGCTCGCATCGCGGGAGGCGATGCGGGACTTGTGGCGCAAGGCCAGATAGACCAACACGAACAGCCCGATCCACAACAGGAACTTCATGCAAGACCCCGGTGCAACACGACTTCCAGCACGAAACGGCTGCCGACATAGGCCAGCAACAGGGTCGCGAAACCGGACAGGGTGAAAGAGAGCGCCGTCTTGCCGCGCCAGCCGCGCCAATGCCGCCCGGCCAGCAAGACGCCGAACAGGATCCAGGACAGCATCGTGAAAACCGTCTTGTGATCCCATTTGAGAGCCTTTCCGAACAACTGCTCGGAAAACACGACGCCCGACAGCACGGTCAGCGAAAGCAGGACGAATCCGAAGCCGATCAGGCGGAACAGCAGCTTTTCCATGGTCAGGAGCGCCGGCAGGCGATCGATCGCGGCCGCAAACCAGCTGCCCCGCCCCTCCCCGCCGCGCATGTGCAATTGCGACTCCTGCAACGCCATCAGTACGGCGTGAAAGGCGGCGATCGTCAAGGTGCTGTAGGCGAGAATGGCGATCGCGACATGCCACGGGAACAAGGTCGACCTGCCCGTGAGCGGCACCACGCTGCCGGGAAAGACCAACGGCAGGACGGCGGCTGCCGCCGCGCACGGAAGCACGAGTATGCGCAGGCCGTCGAGCGTGAAATTGCGGTTTTCCAGCCAATAGGCGCCGACCGATATCCAGAGCGCGGACGACAGCATGACGGCAAAGCCGAGGCGCAAGGAGCCCGGCACGAACACGTCGACCCACAAGGCGATGCCATGCAGCAGCCAGGCGGCGGCGGTGCCCGCCGCGACCGCGAGGCGCCGCTCGCCCGGCACGATCGCGCAGCCGGCATACAGCAGCGCGGCCAGAACGAAGAAATAGGTTTCCATCAACGGCGATCTTTGAATGAAGGGTTGGCTTGCCGCGGATCCGGCCGGTCAAGACATCATTGCAGGCCCCGCAAGACGCATCGTCACTGCGACGACTTCCTTCATCCAGTTTACACCAAGTATCGGCCGCTCCGGCCCGCTATTCCGCTCCGCGATTTCCCGCCAGCTGGTATTTCTTGATCTTGTCGTACAAGGTTTTTTTCGGCACGCCGAGCCGCTCCGCCGCCGCGGCCACGTTGTCGGCGCTCTGGCTCAAGGCTTCGGCGATCAGCATGCGCTCGTAGGCATCGACGCGTTGCGGCAAGCTTTCCTGCCCTGCCGGCAGTCCAGGCAATCCGTTGTCCGCCACGCCGAGGACGAGGCGATCGGCGAAATTGCGCAATTCGCGCACATTGCCCGGCCATTCGCGCGCCTGCCAGCCCGCCAACATCGCCGCGCTCCATTGCGGCAAGGGACGCTGATAGCGGATCGCCGCCGCCTGGGCGAAGTGCGCGAGCAGGAGCGGAATGTCCTCGCGCCGATCGGCCAGGCGCGGCAGATCGATGCCGACCACGCCGATGCGGTAATACAAATCTTCGCGGAATCTTCCTTCGGCGCTCAAGCGCAGCAAGTCCGCCTTGCTCGCCGCGACGATGCGGCAATCGATGGCGATCTGCTCGTTGCCGCCGAGCCGTTCGAGCCGGCGCTCCTGGAGCACGCGCAGCAGCTTGACCTGCAACGCCAACGGCATGGTTTCGATTTCGTCGAGAAAAACCGTGCCGCCGTTCGCATATTCGAGCTTGCCGATTCGGCGCTTCTGCGCGCTGGTAAACGCCCCGGCTTCATGACCGAAGATCTCGCTCTCGAACACCGACTCCGGCATGGCACCGCAGTTGATCGCAACGAAGGGCCCTTTGCGGCCGCTGGCGGCGTGCAGATGCCGGGCGACCACTTCCTTGCCGGTGCCGGTCTGGCCGTTGATCAGCACGTCGACCGGCATCGGTCCCACGCTGCGGATCAGCGCCTTGACACGTTCGATCGCCGGCGAAGCGCCGATCAGGGCCGGCGTATCGGATTGGCCGATCAGCGAAGTCTTCAAACGGCGGTTCTCGAGAACCAGGGCGCGCTTTTCCTGGGCCCGTCGCACGGTCTCCAGCAAACGCTCGGCGGCGAACGGCTTCTCGATGAAGTCGTAGGCGCCGGCGCGCATCGCCTCGACCGCCATGGCGACGTCGCCGTGGCCGGTTACCACGACGACAGGCAGATCCGGATCGATGGCCGAACTCTGCGCCAACAGTTCCAGACCGGAGCGCCCCGGCAACCGGACATCGGTCACCAGCACACCGGCGAAGCCGGGCTGCAGCCAGCGCAGCGCCTCTTCCGCGCTGCCGCAAGCGTGCACCGTGAAACCGCCCAGTTCGAGCGTCTGCGCGATCGCGAGCCGCAGCGCTTCCTCGTCTTCGATCAGGACCGTCTCCCGGAGCGGACCATTCATGGGCTCAAGCGTCGACAAGCCTTCCTCCCTCCACGTTGGTTGTTTCATTGTTCGTCGCCGGCAGGCGCAGCATGAATTCGGCGCCGCCGCCGGCATGGTTATGTGCCGTCAGCCGACCGTTCATCGCCTGCACGATCGAGGATGAAATGGCCAATCCGAGCCCGAGGCCCTTGCCGGAACTCTTGGTCGTATAGAACGGCTCGAACAAATGCGGCGCCACCTCTTCCGGTATGCCGGTCCCGCTGTCGCGAATGCGGATCACCGCGTCGCCGTCCTCGCGCCGCAGCACGACCGTCACGCGGCGCTCGCCGGCATGCTCGACGGCATCCAGCGCGTTGCGCAGGAGATTGATCAAGACCTGTTCCATGCGCACCGCGTCGCCGATCACGAACACCGGGTCGACGGCATCGATATCGATCGACGCCCCGAGGCGGCGCGCATCGGCCTCCAGCAGCAGCGCCGATGCCTGGATCGCCTGCGCGAGATCGACGCGCGCCAAGGTTTCGCTGCTCTTGCGGGCGAACCCCTTGAGCTGGGAAATGATCGCTCCCATGCGCGCGCTGGCGGCGCTGATGTGGGACAGATTCGCACCCGCCTGCTCGGTTTGCCCGCGGGCGAGAAAAGTCACGGCATTGTCAGCGAAGGCGCGGATCGCGGCGAGCGGCTGGTTCAGCTCGTGCGTGATGCCGGCGGCCATCTGTCCCAGCATCGCCAGCTTGCCGGCCTGGACCAGCTCATTCTGCGTGGTGCGCAGCAATTGCTCCGTCTCCTGCAGCGTCGCATACCGCGTTTCGAGCCGCAGATTGGCCTCCAACAACTCTTCCGTGCGCTGTGCGATGCGCCGGTCGAGTTCCTCGGCCGCCTTTTGCAGCGCCTTGCGGGACTCGACGCGCTCTTCCAAGCGCCTGCGCCGCTGATGCACGGCCCACCCGGAGGCGGCGCCGACGGCCAGCAACAGCAGGGCCGCCAGCGCAGAGAAAACGGCGACCCGGGTCACCCGGACCGGCGATGGAAACAGCATCAATTGCCAGCCGAGGCGACCGGCCGGCTTGGCGACGAATTCGCCGAAGCCGGCGCGCTCCTGCCTCGGCAGGTCGGCGATCGGACGTATCGCGCGCCCGGCGTACTGGAGCGTGGCGGCGAGCGCGCGCTGCGACCGCACATCGAGCGGCCGCAGGCTGCGGTATTTCCATGTCTCGCGATTGCTGAGGAAGACCACCCCGGCACGATCGGCCAACGCGATCGGTTCCTCGCTGGAGCGCCACGCGCGCTCATATTCCGCCAGGCTGATTTTCACGGCGATGACGCCGATCGGCGCCGCCGCTTCGCGTTCCCCGCCGAGCGGATATACAGGTTGCGCGATGAAATAGCCCGGTTCGCCGGACGTGCTGCCGATGCCGTAGAAACGGCCGGCATTGCCGCGGATCGCCTCCTGGAAATACGGGCGATAGCCGAAATTCCTGCCGACGAATGTCAGCGGCTGGTCCCAATTGCTCGATGCCAGGGTGTTGCCGTTGCGGTCCATCAGGTAGATGGCGGCGACCTTGGCCTGCTCCTGGATTGCCTTGAAGGTGCGATTGACGCGCTCGGTGACCTCCGGATGCGGCCGCGTCGCCGCGCTCGCCACGTCCGGATGCACGGCAAGCGTGAACGGCAGCGTCTCGAATTTTTCCAGCACCGAGCCGAGATCGAGCGCAATGATCTCCAGTTGACGCTCGGCCGCCGCCTGGACATCGCCGCCGGCCTTGCGCGCGGCGATCAGGTAGGCCGCGCACGCGATCGCGGCGGCGCACACGACCGCGGCGGCGACCAGGGCCGCCTGTCTCGCTGATTTCATTCGCTCCGCCTCGCTCGCATCCGCACAATGGTTCGGGTATCCGTATCCGGCCCACGCCGGCAATCCGGTCCCTATATTACCGCCACGGAATGCCGATGGCTCGTCCTGTCGCAGCGCTAGTGATTCCTCGTTCCGCATTCGCCTCCCCTCGGGAATTCGGGCTGCCGCTGGCAAGCTTCGTGCCACTATGCAAGGCACTCGGCGGCGGCACGCCGTCGCGGCGTTCGTTCGCCGCCGGCCGTCGCCGCATGCCGATTCCCGCAAACCCATGCCCCGGCGCGTGCGGATTTCCATCCGGCGTCCCGGGTGGAGCATCGGGTAAAATGGGCGCTGTTTCCGGCGTCTTCATGCGCCATCCCGCCCCCATTCTTGATAGTTCACCATCCATGCTCGACAACCTCACCCAACGACTGGCGAAAGTCGTCAAAACGATGCGCGGTGAAGCGCGTCTAACCGAATCGAATACCGCCGAGATGCTGCGCGAAGTGCGTCTGGCGCTCCTGGAAGCGGATGTCGCCCTGCCCGCCGTACGCGAGTTCATCGCCCGCGTGAAGGAAAAGGCGCAGGGACAGGAAGTGATCGGCTCGCTGACGCCGGGACAGGCGCTGGTCGGCGTGGTCCAGCAAGAGCTGGCGTCCATCATGGGCGCCGACCTCGGCCCGCAAGCCTCGCAACTGAGCTTCGCGACCCAACCGCCGGCGATCATCCTGATGGCCGGCCTGCAAGGCGCCGGCAAGACGACCACCGTCGGCAAGCTGGCGAAACACCTGCGCGAACAGAAAAAGAAAGTGCTGACCGTCTCCACCGACGTCTATCGCCCGGCGGCGATCGGCCAACTGCAGACCGTGACCCAGCAAGTCGGCGCCGACTTCTTCCCCTCGCACGTCGGCGACAAGCCGGTCGACATCGCCCTGGCCGCCGTCGACTACGCGAAGCGCCATTACCATGACGTCCTGCTGATCGACACCGCCGGCCGCCTCGGCATCGACGAAGCGATGATGCAGGAGATTGCCGCCCTGCATGCCGCGGTCAAGCCGATCGAGACCCTGTTCGTGGTCGACGCCATGCTCGGCCAGGATGCGATCAATACCGCCAAGGCCTTCAACGACACCTTGCCGCTGACCGGCGTCGTGCTGACCAAGCTCGACGGCGATGCGCGCGGCGGCGCGGCGCTGTCGGTGCGTCGCGTGACCGGCAAGCCGATCAAGTTCGTCGGCGTGGCGGAAAAGCTCGACGGTCTGGAAGCCTTCGATCCGGAACGCATGGCCAACCGGATTCTCGGCATGGGCGACATCCTGGCCCTCGTCGAGGAAGCGCGCAAGGGCGTCGACGTGCAGGCGGCGCAGGATCTCGCGCAAAAGATCAAGGGCGGCGGCAAGTTCGACCTGAACGATTTCAAGGCGCAACTGTCGCAGATGAAGAAGATGGGCGGCCTGTCCAACCTGATGGACAAGCTGCCGGCCCAGCTGCAGCAGGCGGCTTCCGGCGCCAGCATGGACCAGGCGGAAAAGCAGGTACGGCGCATGGAGGGCATCATCAATTCGATGACGCCCGCCGAGCGCGCCAAGCCGGAATTGATCAAGGCTTCGCGCAAGCGCCGCATCGCCGCCGGCGCCGGGGTGCAGGTGCAGGAAGTGAACCGCATGCTGTCCCAGTTCGAGCAGATGCAGTCGATGATGAAGAAGCTCAAGGGCGGCGGCTTGATGAAGATGATGCGCGGCATGAAAGGCATGCTGCCCGGTATGCGCTAGAGGGAAAACGGTACTCTTCGCTTCTCTCGAAAATCGGAAAAGCCGCGCTCGGCGGCGATCCGCGAAAGCCGTCCACGGACGGCTTTTTTTCATTTGCGCGAACGTTTTTTCCCTCTACGCGCAGAGGGAAAAATCGAAAATTCCTCTCTGATCTCACTCCCGCAAGCACGTTCAAATGCGACTGTGCGCACGACTTTCTCTCCCTCTGGCTTCCCTAGGGCGCTCCCTCTGTGGCTGCGTACGCACAAATTCGCGCAAAAAGATGTAAAAAAGACTTGCATAGCCAGAAAAACCGCACCACTATTAGCGGTGCGTGAGAGACGCAATTTCCCAACACACTTTGTGAAGGAGGCTCGAAGATGGCAACAGCCAAGAAACCCGCGGCTAAGAAAGCAGCCGCAAAAAAACCCGCTGCGAAAAAACCCGCGGCCAAGAAGCCGGTAGCGAAGAAAGCAGCTCCGGCGAAGAAGCCGGCAGCGAAGAAAGCCGCAGCCAAGCCGGCAGCAAAGAAAGCCGCAGCCAAGCCGGCCGCCAAGAAGGCAGCTCCGGCCAAGAAGGCCGCAAAGCCGGCAGCAAAGAAGGTCGCCGCCAAGAAGCCCGCAGCAAAGAAAGCCAAGACCGCACGCAAGCCTAACGCAGCATTCATGAAACCGATGACGCCGTCCGCTACGCTGGCCGCGGTCATTGGCGCCAACCCGCTGCCGCGCACGGAAGTCACCAAGAAGGTCTGGGACTACATCAAGAAAGCCAAGCTGCAGGATGAAGCCAACAAGCGCATGATCAATGCGGACGACAAACTGAAAGCTGTCTTTGGCGGCAAGAAGCAAGTCTCGATGTTTGAGATGACCAAGCTGGTCTCCAACCACCTGAGCTAATCCTTCTTCCAGGAAGCCAAACAAAAACGCCCGCATCGCGCGGGCGTTTTTGTTTTCAGACCGCAGCTCTTCACAGCGGCGTGCCGCCGATCTGGCCGCCGTCGTTTCTGGTAATGACGATCGTCGCCGAGCGCGGACGCGCGACGCCGCCGTCCGGCCAATGGCTTCCGTAGCTCGACGGATCGGCGAAATCCGGCGCGGTATCCTCGCCCGGATGCTGGACGTTGACGAACAAGGCGCGGCCGTCGGGCGTCTCCGCCAGACCGGTGATTTCGCACTCCTTGGGACCGACCAGGAAGCGGCGCAGGCTGGTGTCGTCGAGCGGCGCGCCGACATAGGTGTCGACCGCCTTGGTCGTCGCACCGTCGACGTTGTTCACGGTCTTCTTGCCGCCATCGCCCACCTTGCCGGGCACTGCAGCGAGCAGCATGCAATTGGTCACATCGGTATAGGCGCCGTCGTTGGTCTGGATCCAAAGCAGTCCGGTACTTCCGGCGAACCACAAACCGTCCGGGCTGGAAAAGTCATTGGCCGCCGTCAGGTTCGACAGGTTGACGTTGGCCGCATCGGCGGAGGAGCGCGCCCCGAACAGGAAGATATCCCACTTGAACGCGGTTGCCGCCACGTCGCCGCTGTTTTCCGCCCAGCGGATAATATGGCCGTTCGGATTGCCCTTTTGCGCTTTCGCCGCGGCTCCCTTCGGATCGTTGTAGAAGCGCGGGTTGGCGGCGTCGACGTTGGCTATCGTGCGCTTTGAATTGTTATTGTTGGTGAGGGTCATGTAGACCTCGCCGTTGGCAGGATTGACCGCGCCCCATTCCGGCCGATCCATCTTGGTCGCGCCGGCGGCATCGGCGGCCAGGCGAGCATGCACCAGCACGTCGGCCTGATCGGCGAAGGCATAGGCGGAATTGGCGGCGGCAATGTTGTTGCTGCCGAAGTTCAACTCCAACCATTGGCCGGTGCCGTCGGCATTGAACCTCGCCGCGTACAGCTTGCCGTCGTCGAGATATTTGTCGCCGGCGGTCAGTCCCTTATCGGCGTCGGCCGGGTCCCATACCGCGTTCGAGACGTACTTGTAGATGTATTCGTTCCGCGAATCGCAGCCCATGTACCAGACCAGCGGCTTGCCGGGAACGACCGGCCCCGGCCAAGCCCCTTCGTGCGCGAAGCGGCCGAGCGCGGTCCGCTTTTTCGGCACGGAAGCCGGATTGAAGGGATCGATTTCCACCACCCAGCCATAGGTGTTGGCGACATTCCGGAAATCGTCGCTGCCGTCGGTCGACGTGCCGAGCTTCATCGCGTTCCAGCGTGTGAAGGAGGTATCGGCCGGATCGGCGGCAGTCGCGGTCGCCCACAATTCGCGCCCCTCCCCTGCAACGCCGTAGCGCGCGAACGCGGCCAATTCCTTGGCGCTGCGCTTGGAATTGTCGAGCGCGGTGATGCGGCGAAAATAGCCGGCCCAATTCTCCTCGCACGTCAGATAGGTTCCCCAGGGAGTGTAGCCGTTCGCGCAGTTGCTGACCGTGCCGCGCGTCTTTGATCCGTCGGTGGAATAGGCGGTGATCATGTAGGGCGACTTGGCTGCCGGCCCCGACAATGCCATGTCGGTGAAGGTGGTGATGCGGCGATTGAAAGCCGAATCCTTCTTGCATGAAAAGACGCCGTTGCTGCGGCTCACTTCGATGACGCTGACGCCGTGCGCGTTCAATTCCTTGACGACTTCGTCGGCGACGGTACGTACGCCGCCGACGACGGTCGGCCCGCTTGGATGCAAATAGGACGGGGTGATGGCTTCGTGATTCATGCACAGCAGACCGCGATCGCTGACCGACGCGCTGTACTTGCCGTTCGCCGCGATGCCAAAGAAATGCATGCCGTCATGATGGTCGCCGGCGCGCTGTGCGAACGAGGCGGCCGTGTCCGTGCCGTCGTTCTTGTAATCCGCGACGCCGGCAGCGATCGGATCGCCCAGACGGTACAACACGGTCGCGGTATAGCCGGCCGGCACCGACAAGGCGTCGGCCAGGCTCTTGGCGACGGCATTGAAGTCGAGCGTCATGGCCCTGGCTGCCGAACCCGACGACGGCGCAATCGTCGTTCCGCCGGAGCCGTCGCGGCATGCGGCAAAACTGGTGCCGAAAAAAGCGGAAGCAGCGATGCCGAAGGAGCCCTTCAGGATGGAACGGCGGCTCAGGCGCACCCGCAATACGCTCTCGAAAGTCGGATTATTGGAGACATCGGTGCCAAGCTCTTCGTTGCCTTCCGGCATGGCAGGCGGAGTCGGGTCGTTCATTTGCAAATTCTCGCGGTCTAAAGATGCGTGGATCGTAATGACGATTTGTGACTCGATCGTGACAGCGTCAAACGGCGATTGCGCCCAATCCGGCAGGCGAAGCGCCACCGGCGCCGAGTCGATCGCAGTGCATCAAGTTTTGTATTCCCATTGCTTCCATGCGGCGAGCACCGCATTCGGATATTGCGATTGCCCACGACTGCCGTTGTAACGCCCGAGAGCCAGAAACAGGTCGCCGCGCTCCATGTCGAGATACATGCGCAGGATCGAGCAGCCATAGCGCAGATTGGTCTGCATGTGGAACAGCTTGCGGCTGTCGCCGTCGCCGATCACGCGGGTCCAGAACGGCATCACCTGCATGTAGCCGTGGGCGCCGACCGGGGAGACCGCATATTTGCGGAATGCCGACTCGACCTGGATCAGACCGAGCACGAGAGCGGGATCGAGGCCGGCGCGCTTCGCCTCGTACCACGCGGTCTGCAGGAATTCAAGGCGCATCTGGCGGTCGGGCAATTTCTTCTTCAGCCGCTCCGACATTTCGCCGCGCCAATAGAGGTATTTGATGCGCTCGCCGATGTCGGCGAATTGGGGTTTCGGCGGACGCGAATCCGTGATCGCGCGCGACAAGGCGATGCGCACGGAATCGGCCAGCGCCTCTTCCTTCTGGTTGCCCGCCGCGGCGCCGCCGGCATGCAATGCCAGCGCGAGCACAGCAGCGCGCGCCAGCATCTTGCCGAGTCCACGGCGGCCGAGTCCACGGTGGCGGAGTCCCCGGCGCATCGTCATCATGCCGCCGAAATGCATGCCGGCGCCGGCTTCGGCTGCGACGTCGAGCGGCGAAACATCAGACCGCGAGCTTGGCCTTGATGAAGTCGGCCATTTCGGCGATCGCGACCGTGGTCGCCGCCGTATCGCGCCGTCCCTGGTATTCCAGCTTGCCTTCCTTGAGGCCGCGATCGCCGATGACCACGCGGTGCGGCACGCCGATCAGTTCCCAATCGGCGAACATGACGCCCGGGCGCTCGCCGCGATCGTCGAGGATCACGTCGATGCCGGCGGCCTGCAGCTCGGCATAGAGCTTGTCGGTTTCGGACTTGACCGCCTCGCTGCGGTCGTAGCCCATCGGGCACAGCACGATCGCGAACGGCGCGATCGACGTCGGCCAGATGATGCCCTTGTCGTCGAAATTCTGCTCGATCGCGGCGCCCAGGATGCGGGTGACGCCGATGCCGTAGCAGCCCATCTGCATCAGCTGCGGCTTGCCGCTTTCATCGAGATAGGTCGCCTGCATGTCGGCCGAGTAGCGCGTGCCGAGCTGGAACACATGACCGACTTCGATGCCGCGCTGGATCGCGAGCGTGCCCTTGCCGTCCGGCGACGGGTCGCCGGCCACGACATTTCGCAAGTCGGCGATCTCCGGCTCGGGGATGTCGCGCCCCCAGTTGGCGCCGGTGTAGTGGTAATCGGCTTCGTTGGCGCCGCAGACGAAATCGCTCATCGCGGCGACCGTGCGGTCGGCCACCACCTTGACCGGCTTCCTGGTGCCGATCGGGCCGAGATAGCCGGGCTTGGTGCCGAACCATTCGACGATTTCGGCTTCGCTGGCGAAGCGATAGCTGGCCAATCCGGGCACCTTGCTGGTCTTGACCTCGTTCAGGTCGTGGTCGCCGCGCAGCAGCAGCAGCCAGATCTCGGGACCGTCGTCCTTGTCCACCGCCAGCACGATCGACTTGACGGTACGCGTCAGAGGCAGGCCGAGAAAGGCGGCGACGTCTTCGCATTTCTCGGTGCCCGGCGTGGACGCCTTGACCAGTTGCTCGCTCGGCGCCGCGCGCGGCGTCGCCGGCGCCAGCGCCTCGGCCGCCTCCATGTTGGCGGCGTAATCGGAATCCGGGCAATACACGAGCGCGTCTTCGCCGGTATCGGCGATCACGTGGAACTCATGCGAACTGGAGCCGCCGATCGCGCCGGTATCGGCGGCCACGGCGCGGAACTGCAAACCGAAGCGCGTGAAGATGCGCACATAGGCGTCGTACATCGCCTGGTAGGAGCGTTGCAAGCCCTCCGTGTCGCGATCGAAGGAATAGGCATCCTTCATAGTGAATTCGCGGCCGCGCATCAAGCCGAAGCGCGGACGGCGCTCGTCGCGGAACTTGGTCTGGATATGGTAGAGATTGAGCGGCAACTGGCGGTAAGATTTGATCTCGCTGCGCACGATATCGGTGATGACTTCTTCCGACGTCGGCTGGATCGCATAGTCGCGGCCGTGACGGTCCTTCACGCGCATCAGTTCCGGCCCCATCTTGTCCCAGCGTCCGGTTTCCTGCCAAAGCTCGGCAGGCTGCACCACCGGCATGAGCAATTCGACGGCGCCGGCGCGGTTCATTTCCTCGCGCACAATGGCCTCGACCTTGCGGATCACGCGCAAGCCGAGCGGCATGTAATTGTAGATACCGGCGGACAGCCGCTTGATCATGCCGGCACGCAGCATCAATTTGTGACTGACGATCTCGGCGTCGGAAGGGGCTTCTTTAAGCGTAGAAATAAAAAATCGCGAGGCGCGCATAAGGGCAATTCTTTTTAAAAATAGAGGGTTATAATCGACTCAATTTTAAAGGATTAGCTGGCTGATGCGCCCGTTTCTTCGCACAATGGATTCATGCCGCTCCGTTTTCGCTCCGCGCGACGGCAGATTGCGCTTGCGAGACTAGCAATAGCGCTGCAGATTCCCACCGGGCCGCCCAGCCGCAGAAAGTATTGAGGTGCACTATGCTGGACCGTGAAGGCTATCGCCCGAACGTCGGCATTATCCTGCTCAACTCTCACAACGAGGTGTGGTGGGGCAAACGGGTACGCGAACATTCGTGGCAATTTCCGCAAGGCGGAATCAAGTACGGCGAGACGCCCGAACAGGCGATGTATCGGGAGCTCGAGGAGGAAGTGGGACTGCGCGCCGAGCACGTCAAGATCATCGGCCGCACGCGCGACTGGTTGCGCTACGATGTCCCCGACCGTTTCATCAAACGCGAAATCCGTGGCCACTATCGGGGCCAAAAACAGATCTGGTTCCTGTTGCGCATGGTCGGCCGTGATTGCGACATCAATCTCCGCCTGACCGATCATCCCGAATTCGACGCCTGGCGCTGGCATGATTACTGGGTGCCGCTGGACGTCGTGATCGAATTCAAGCGCGAGGTCTACCAGAAGGCCTTGCAGGAGTTGTCGCGCTATCTCTCCCGGCCGGCGCATCACGGCCCGCAACGGCATGGCGCGCGTTATTTGCGGCAAAACCATGCTCCCCGCACGCCGTCGACGGAGACGCCGGCCCATTCCGCCGCTCCGGCGGCAACCGCGCCCGCAGTTCCGCAGACGCTGATCGTCGCGGCGGAAATCGAGAAGAAATGATCTTTCCCATGCAAGTCAACCATTTCGCAGCCGCCACATGCCTGCCCCGCTGGGGCGCCGCCTGCATGCTGGCGGCAGCCGCCGCCAGCGTCTTCGCCCAGTCCAAGTTCGAGGAAGACTTCGACAATCGCGACAAGCCCTGGCAAGAAATCGCCATCCAATTGCCGGCGTCTCCGGTCGACGAAAATCTGCTGTCGTTCCAGGTAAGCCCGACAGCGACGCAGGATTTCGCCGTCGATGCCAAGTCGCTCTCGGTCGGCAGCGACGGCGTCGTACGCTACACGCTGGTCGCGAAAAGCCGGAGCGGCGCGAAGAACATCAGCTATGAAGGCATCCGCTGCCGGACGAAGGAAAAGAAACTGTATGCCTTCGGCCACCTCGACGGCACGTGGGGAAGATCGCGCCGCGACGAGTGGGAACCGCTCTCCGGTACGCGCCCCAGTCCGCAGCAGGCCGCGCTCGCCGCCGACTATTTTTGCCGGGACGGCATGGTGGCCGGAACCGCCGCCGACATCGTCGCGCGCATCCGCAGGCAACAGCGGCTGTGGGCGAACAACATCAACGACTAGTTGTTCGCCACGTCCCGATTGCGGCCTATGCCGCGGCGATCGCAGGCGAGCACAAGGCGCCGATGCTCGCCAGTGCCGTTCCTCTGGCGAGCATCGGTAACGCGGCAATCGCGTCGTTCGAGCAGTCGGCGGAACCGCCCGATTTATCCGGATAGGCCACTAGAGCAGAACCATGTTGTCGCGATGAATCAGCTCCGGCTCTTCCACGAAGCCGAGTATCGCCTCGATCTCCGACGACGGATGCCGCATGATGCGGCGCGCCTCCGAACTTGAGTAATTGCTGATGCCGCGCGCGATCGGCTTGCCGGTCGAATCGGCGCAGGTAATGACATCCCCGCGGCCGAATTCCCCCGAGACACCGACCACGCCGATCGGCAGCAGCGACTTCCCTTCCGCCGTCAGCTTCTGAACCGCGCCGGCGTCGAGGACGACTTTGCCGGCCGTCTGCAGATGGTCGGCCATCCATTGCTTGCGTGCGGTCAATTGGGCGGTCTGCGCCGTCAATTGCGTGCCGATCGCCTCGCCCTGCGCCAGCCGCGTCAAGACATCGTCTTCGCGACCCCATGCGATCACGGTGTGCGCTCCGGAGGTGGCGGCGCGCTTCGCCGCCAGGATCTTGGTCAGCATGCCGCCGCGGCCGATACCGGTGCCGGCGCCGCCCGCCATCGCTTCCAGCGCAGCATCGCCGGCCTTTGCTTCGTGCACGAATTGCGCATCAGGATTCCGGCGCGGATCGGCCGTATAGAGCCCCTTCTGGTCGGTCAGGATGATCAACGCGTCGGCTTCGATCAGATTCGCGACCAGCGCGCCGAGCGTGTCGTTGTCGCCGAACTTGATCTCATCGGTGACCACGGTGTCGTTTTCATTGATGATCGGGACGATGCCCAGGCGCAACAGGGTGAACAGGGTCGAACGGGCATTGAGATAGCGTTCACGATCGGCCAAATCGGCATGGGTGAGCAACACCTGGGCGGTGCCCAGGCCGTGCGTGCGAAAACTCGTTTCGTAGATTTGCGCAAGTCCCATCTGCCCGACGGCGGCGCAAGCTTGCAATTCGTGGATGCCGGTCGGCCGCTTGTCGAAGCCGAGCCGCTGCATGCCTTCGGCGATCGCGCCGGAACTGACGAGGACGGCTTCCTTGCCCATCGCACGCAAGCGGGAAATCTGCGCCGCCCACTTGGCGATGGCCGCATGATCCAGCCCCTTGCCGTCGTTGGTGACGAGCGAAGAGCCGACCTTGATGATGACGCGTTTGGCGTGTTGAATGACGGAGTTCATGACAATCGACGATATTCCCTCTTCCGCAAGGAAAAAGGGATGGGGAGAAGGGATCATCGGTGCGCGCGCCCCTCCCCCCGCCCCTCTCCCGTCCGCGGGAAAGGGGAGCAGATATGCGTCGCTGCCGTTATTCTTCGATGACTTTGAAGCGCGGATCGTCGGGATCGATCGACACGATGCCGCGCGCCTCTTCCGCCATCTTCGTCTCTTGCGCGCGCTGTTCTTGCTCGCGCTGGGACGCCAGGTAATTATAGATTTCGATGATCAGCTCTTCACAGCCGTCCCGGGTCAGCGCCGAAATCTCGAACGCCGGCCCCTTCCAGCCGAAGCGCTTGATGAAATCCTTGACGCGCTTTTGGCGCTCGTCTTCCGGCACCATGTCGAGCTTGTTGAGCACGAGCCAGCGCGGTTTGTCGTAGAGGGATTCGTCGTACTTCTTGAGTTCTTTCACGATCGCCTTGGCTTCCTTGACCGGATCGACGTTCGCGTCGAAAGGAGCCAGGTCGACGATGTGCAGCAGCAGACGGGTACGCTGCAGATGCCGCAGGAACTGATGGCCGAGACCCGCACCTTCCGCTGCGCCTTCGATCAGGCCGGGGATATCGGCGATCACGAAGCTCTTCTCGTGACTGACGCGCACGACGCCGAGATTCGGATGCAGGGTCGTAAACGGATAATCTGCGATCTTCGGGCGCGCATTCGACACGGCCGAAATGAAGGTCGACTTGCCGGCGTTCGGCATGCCGAGCAGGCCGATATCGGCCAGTACTTTCAGTTCGAGACGCAGTTCGCGCCGTTCGCCCGGCTTGCCGTCGGTCTTTTGACGCGGCGCGCGGTTGGTCGACGACTTGAAATGGATATTGCCCCAGCCGCCCTCGCCCCCTTTGGCGAGCAGCACTTGCTGCTCGTGCTCGGTCAGGTCGGCGACGACTTCGCCGGTATTGTTGTCGACGATCAGCGTACCGACCGGCATGCGCAGATAGATATCGTCCGCGCCCTTGCCGTAGCAATCGGAGCCACGGCCGTTCTCGCCGCTCTTCGCCTTGTGCAGCTTCGAATAGCGGTAGTCGACCAGCGTGTTGATGTTGCGGTCGGCCACGGCGTAGATGCTGCCGCCCTTGCCGCCATCGCCGCCGTCGGGTCCGCCGAACGGGCGGAATTTCTCACGGCAAAACGACGCAACGCCGTTGCCGCCATCGCCGGCAATGACTTCGATTTTTGCTTCGTCTATGAACTTCATGATTTTGCCGTGTAAAAATTAAAAAGGCCCTACCAGCGGCAGAGCCTTTTTGGAGAGGCTTACGCCTAGAAACTGCCGACGTCGATTATGCCGGAACAACGGTCACGACGTGACGCTTCATTGCGCCCTTGGTTGCGAATTGCACCTTGCCGTCGATCAGCGCGAACAGGGTGTGATCCTTGCCCATGCCGACGTTCTCACCGGCATGCACCTTCGTGCCGCGTTGGCGGATGATGATACCGCCCGCATTGATGGCCTGGCCACCGTAGACCTTGACGCCCAGTCGTTTCGACTCGGAATCGCGGCCGTTGCGCGTAGTGCCGCCGCCTTTTTTGTGTGCCATTTCTGACTCCTGACTATCTGGTTGAACGACCTACGCTTAGGCGTTGATCGCGACGATTTGCAATTCGGTGTAATTCTGGCGATGGCCCTGGCGCTTCTGGTAGTGCTTGCGGCGGCGCATCTTGAAAATTTTCACCTTGTCGTGGCGACCGTGCGCCACTACCGTAGCCTGGACCTTGGCACCTGCGACCAGCGGCGTACCGAATTTGATGGTATCGCCAGCGCCCACTGCGAGCACTTGATCGAGAGTGATTTCGGAACCAATGTCAGCCGGTATCTGTTCTACTTTGAGTTTTTCGCCAGCAGCAACCTTATACTGTTTGCCGCCGGTTTTTATGACCGCGTACATGTGAAAC
>DASPLX010000050.1:0-50417 GCA_035627375.1 Paucimonas sp.
GCCGGCGCGAACCTCGACCGGATCGTCGACTTCTCGGTGGCGGACGACATCATCCACCTGGCCAACGACATCTTCGGCGCGCTGGTCGCCGAAGGCGCGTTGAGCGCCGATTACTTCCGTGTCGGTGCGGCCGCAGACAACAACGACTACATCACCTACGACAGCGCCAGCGGCGCGCTGAGCTACGACGCCGACGGATCGGGCGCCGGCGCGGCGATCGCGTTCGCGCAACTGACGGCGGGGCTGGCCCTGACCAACGCCGATTTCTGGGTGGTTTGAGCCGTTTCGGAAACCGCCTCCTCACGAGGGCCGGGCTTGCCGCATACCGGAGCGGCAAGCCCGGCTTTTTTATCCGCGGCTATTGGCACACATACGCGTATTGAATTCCGCCGCCCGGGCAGTATCCGGAACAGGGATTGAGGCGAACGGCGCCGCTTGCGCAGAGCGGTTCGGGCGCGACCGGAGCCGGGTCGTATCCCCAGCAGCCGCACACCTGCATGCCGTAGCCGGATGGAAAGCCGGTCGGATGAACGCTGGGCTGGATCTGGGAGATCGGATTGGCGGGCGGCGACCGGGTCGGTGCGGAAAACGCGAGCGCGGAATCGCCGTTCTCGCTGCACTTGGTCAATTGCGTGCCGAGCGTCCCGACCGCGGTCAGGAAGGCAGTAAGCAGGGCCAGCTTGCCCCAGAACGACTTCGGCTCGTCCGACATCGGAAACCGCGCTCCGCCTTCTCGGCGAGCGCGCAAAACGGCAATGGCGCGGACCGCGCGGTCCGATGATTACATTGGCAGGATGGAACGGAGAGCAGTTTGATCCTTCACAAGGTCGGCCGCTGTTCGATGCACTCGCGGCGCGCTGTCGGCGCTGCCGGAGCATCGTTGCGCACGACGGCCGCGCTTCTCGGCTCAGGCAATCGGACCTTGATCCACCATCCACTGTTGCAGCTGGCGCGGGATCGACGCCTCGGGATCGTGGGGATCGAAGTTCCGGTAAAGCAGGCCGAACGGATCGCCCGCTGGCGCCGGCAGAGCCTGGTCCTTCAATAGGCAGACCGGCTTGCCGAGGGCCAACAGGGCGCCGGCTGCAAGCGATACCTTGGGATTGAAGTCGCCGCCATCGAGCCGCTCGAGCACGGCCACGCCGAACCCGCAGCCGTGAATATAGGTCAGCAGGTTCGAAAGCGGGTCGTCGTGATAGCGCTTGTCGTCGCTCCGCAGCGCGGTGATCCCGTGGCAGGCCAGGCCGGCGCGGATGGCGGTTGCCGCCCGGTCGTGCACGACTCCGCCGCCATCTCGCAGCATGAGAAAACCGACCTTGGCCGGATCGGGATGATCCTGCCGGAAACGTTCGAGACTGATGCCGATTGCCGGCGGCACCGGAAGACTGCCCGACCCGGCCGGTATTTGCCGGGGCATAAGGAGAAACCTCAGCGAGGAACGATGGGAGGCTCCGCTCGCCTGCTCGGGATCGCCATGGTCGAATTCCGGCCCGGTCCGAATCTTGCCGGCAAGCCATGCGAGGTCGCGCAGCCGCGGCACGGCGTCGCGCAAGCCGTCCAGGTCGAAGCTCCATTCGTCCGGCCCGGGCCGGATCCAGGAAATGCCGCTGCGTGCGACGGCCTCGCGCACGACGGCGAGCATTTCCGGCGGCCGCGCGCTTGGCTCGGGACCGGAAAACGAAAATTCCACGCATACGGCCTGCTCGCGCTCGTAGCTCTGGTCGCCGAACACCTGCCATCTGATATCTCCGGACGGCATGATCATTCCAGCCAGATGTCTCATGCACGCCTCCCGTCGCCGTTCGATTGTCGCCGCGTCATTCATTTCACCCGTTTGTCGCACTCGATCAGCGCATACGCCGAATGATTGTGGATCGATTCGAAGTTCTCGGCTTCGAGCGTATAGGCGACGATGCGCGGCTCCGCGTTGAGCACGCCGGCCACGTCGCGCACCAGGTCCTCGACGAATTTAGGATTGTCGTAGGCGCGCTCGGTGACGTATTTTTCATCGGGGCGCTTGAGCAAGCCGTACAACTCGCACGAAGCCTGCGCTTCGATCTTCGCGATCAGTTCGTCGATCTCCAGCGCGCCGTCGAGCACCGCCTGCACGGTGATGTGCGAACGCTGGTTGTGCGCGCCGTAGTCGGAGATCTTCTTGGAGCACGGGCAGAGGCTGGTGACCGGCACCAGCACTTTCAGGGTGATTTCCAGCGCGCCGTTCCGGATCTCGCCGGTCAGGCCGACTTCGTAATCCATCAGGCTCTCGACGCCGGAGACCGGCGCCGTCTTGCTGATGAAATACGGGAACGACACCTCGATGCGGCCCGCGTCGGCTTCGAGCAGCGCCAGCATCTTGCGCATCAGCTCGCCGAAACCGGCGATGTCGAGCGAGTGGCGATTGCCGTCGAGCAGCGCGATGAAGCGCGACATGTGCGTGCCCTTCTTGTCTTCGGGCAGATGGACGACCATGCTCCAGGTGCCGACCGAGGGATGGATGCCCTTGGCGGTCTTGAGCGTGAGCGGATAGCGCACGCCCTTGACGCCGACGCGGTGGATCGCCAGCCGGCGCGTGTCGGGCGTGCTTTGCACGTCGGGAATGGCAACGAGATCGAGATCGCGAGTTTTCATGATGCAGCCTGTCGCCAGGCCACATCGTGCTACCTGATGCAACCCGGCTTGGTAAGTTAAGTGACATTACGCAGCAGCGGGGAGGGGGAGGCTGTTTTTGCGAAGGCCCGGTAAGGGGGAACAGTGCGACACGATGATTTGTCCGAGGCTTCTGCCGAAGCCATGTTTCCGACAATATGGCGTCCGAGGAAGAGGCTGCGGTTTTTTCTCCACTTGCATGTGTTCCCCCTTACCGGGCCTTCGCAAAAACAGCCTCCCCCTCCCCGCTGCTGCGTAACGTCAGTGAGTTAGTTGTTGTTGACGACGAGGCGCGGTTCGCCCTTGCCGAAGCGTTGCCGTATCGAGGCGGCGATGCCTTTGGCATCAAGGCCGCAGGCGGCGAGCAGCGCGCCCGGATCGCCGTGGTCGATGAATTTGTCCGGAAGCCCCAAATGCAAGATCGGCTTGACGATGCCGGCCTCGGCCAGCGCTTCCGCCACCGCCGCGCCGGCGCCGCCCATGATGCAGCCTTCCTCGACCGTGACGAAAGCGTCGTGGCTTTCCGCCAAGCGCTTGACGAGTTCGACGTCGAGCGGTTTGACGAAGCGCATGTTGGCGACCGTCGCATTCAATTCCTCGGCCGCGGCCAGGCTCGGCGCGACCATCGTGCCGAAAGCGAGGATGGCGATGCCCTGGCCCTGGCGGCGGAGCTCGCCCTTCCCGAGCGGGAGGGTATCGAGCGCCTTGTCGATCGCGGCTCCGACGCCGGCGCCGCGCGGATAACGCACCGCCGCCGGTCCCGGGAAGTGGAACGCGGTCGACAGCATCTTGCGGCATTCGTTCTCGTCGGACGCCGCCATCACCACCATGTTGGGGATGCAGCGCAAGTAGGCGAGATCGTAGTTGCCGGCGTGGGTCGCGCCGTCGGCGCCGACCAGGCCGGCGCGATCCAGCGCGAAGGTGACGTCGAGATTCTGCAGGGCGACGTCGTGGATCAATTGGTCGTAGGCGCGCTGCAGGAAGGTCGAATAGATCGCGACCACCGGCTTCAAGCCTTCGCAGGCGAGGCCGGCGGCGAAGGTCACCGAATGCTGCTCGGCGATGCCGACATCGTAGTAGCGGCCCGGGAAGCGCCGCTCGAATTCGACCATGCCCGAGCCTTCGCGCATGGCGGGCGTGATGCCGACCAGGCGCTGGTCGTGCGCGCCCATGTCGCACAGCCAGTCGCCGAAGATCTGGGTGTAGGTTTTCTTGCCCGACGCCGCCGGCTTGATGCCTTCGGCGGGATTGAATTTGCCGGGGCCGTGGTAGAGGACCGGATCGGCCTCGGCCAGCTTGTAGCCCTGGCCTTTCTTGGTGACGACGTGCAGGAACTGCGGCCCTTTCAGGTTCTTCATGTTCTGCAGCGTCGGGATCAGCGATTCGAGGTCATGGCCGTCGATCGGGCCGACGTAGTTGAAGCCGAATTCCTCGAACATGGTGGCCGGCACCACCATGCCCTTCGCATGCTCCTCGAGGCGCTTGGCCAGTTCGCGCATCGGTCCCGGCAGGATGGTCTTGCCGACGTTCTTGGCGGCCGCGTAGAACTGGCCCGACATCAGGCGCGCGAGATAGCGGTTCAGGGCGCCGACCGGCGGCGAGATCGACATGTCGTTGTCGTTCAGGATCACCAGCAGGTTGATGTCTTCGTGCACGCCGGCGTTGTTCATCGCTTCGAAAGCCATGCCGGCGGTCATGGCGCCGTCGCCGATCACGGCGATCGCGTGCCGATGTTCGCCCTTGGTCTTCGCGGCCAGGGCCATGCCGAGCGCGGCGGAGATCGAGGTGGAGGAATGCGCGGTGCCGAAGGTGTCGTATTCGCTTTCGCAGCGGCGCGGGAAGCCGGAGATGCCGTTCAGCTGGCGCAGGGTGTCCATCCGGTCGCGCCGGCCGGTGAGGATCTTGTGCGGGTAGGTCTGGTGGCCGACATCCCAGACGATGCGGTCTTCCGGGGTGTTGAAGACGTAGTGCAAGGCGATCGTCAATTCGACCGTGCCGAGATTGGACGACAGGTGGCCGCCGGTTTTCGATACCGAATCGAGCACGAAGGCGCGCAATTCGTCCGCGAGCGGCTTCAGCTGCGCGCGCGATAGCTTGCGCAGGTCGGCGGGACTGTCAATTTTCTTCAGCAAATCCATATCAGCCTTAAGCGTTTCTTTGCACGATCAGGTCCGCGAGTTGCGCGAGACGCTGTGCCTTTTCTCCAAACGGCGCGACCGCCCGGTGCGCGTCGCCGCGCAGCCTTTCCGCCAGCGCGCGCGAGGCGTCGAGGCCGAGTATCGACACGTAGGTCGGCTTGTTGTCGGCGGCGTCCTTGCCGGCGGTCTTGCCGAGCGTGGCGGAATCGGCCGTCGCGTCGAGCACGTCGTCGACCACCTGGAAGGCCAGGCCGATCGCGCTCGCGTATTCGTTCAATGCCGCCGTCTCGGCCTCGTCCAGCGACTTGCCGCACAAGGCGCCGAGCAGGACCGATGCGCGCAGCAGCGCGCCGGTCTTCAGGCGGTGCATCTGTTCCAGTTCGGCCAGCGACAGGTTCAGGCCGACGCTGGCCAGGTCGATCGCCTGGCCGCCGCACATGCCGACCGAGCCCGAGGCCCGCGCCAGCAGGCGCACCATGTCGAGCTTGCGTTGCGCGTCGCCGGCGCCTTCCGAGAGCACGGTGAAGGCTTGCGCCTGCAGCGCGTCGCCGACCAGCAGCGCCGTCGCCTCGTCGTATTTCACGTGCACGGTCGGCTTGCCGCGCCGCAGTTCGTCGTCGTCCATGCAGGGCATGTCGTCGTGCACCAGCGAATAGGCATGGATCATCTCGACCGCCGCCGCCGCCCGCCGCACCAGTTCCTCCTGCGCTTCACCGCCGCCGAACAGCTCGGCCGCCGCGAACACCAGCAAGGGACGCACGCGCTTGCCGCCGTCGAGCGCCGCATAGCGCATCGCCTCGTGCAGCCGCGCCGGCGCTTCGTCGCCGGCCGGAAGATACGCGGCCAGCGCCTGTTCCATCGTCGACTGGACCGCCGCCATCCAGTCCTTGAATCCGCTATCCTCGAATCCGATCGCCTGCGTCATGCTTCACCCTCGCCGTCGACCGCGAAGGGCTTGAGCATCTCCCCTTCCAAGACCTTGACCTGGTTCTCGACCTTGTCGAGCTGGGCTGCGCAGTATTTGACGAGCTCGGAGCCGCGCTGATAGGCGGCGACCGAGGCTTCCAGCGGCAGCTCTCCCGCTTCCATTTGCTCGACAAGGCGTTCGAGTTCGGCCATCGCTTCCTCGAAGGAAGCGGGGGCGGCCGTCTCGGCGGCGGATAAGGGTTTCTTGGGCATAAAAACTCGAATTCAAGTGTAGCCCGATATTTTAGAACAAACCAACTTATGCAGGACTTGGCATGCGGCACGGGAAAACGGCTTGCCCCGGCCATCTGGCAACCTGGGCAAGCCGCGAGACGACCGGAAAAAGCATGCGCTCACATTTCCGGCGGCTACCGTGAATGCCGGCGAATCGGCAAGAAACCCTTCATTTGCCGATTTCTTCGAGGCGCGCGGCGACCGGCTTGCCGGTCGAGGCCGGCAACTTGTCGAACTTGCCTCCCATCAGGCCGTCGAGCACCTCGATCCGCCGCTCCGGCGACGGATGGGTCTTGAACATCAGCGAGAACAAGCCATCCTGCCCGCTCTGCGCTTGCAGCATCTGCAAGACCGAGGGCAAGCCGTAGGCATCGAAGCCGGCGCGCGCGGCGATCACCACCCCGACCCGGTCGGCTTCGAACTCGTCCGCCTGATCGAGGCCGCTCGCGTAGAGCTTGCGGCCGAAGTTGACCAGGTAGGACTTGACCCGCGGATCGTCCATCTTGATCGCCTTGCCGCCGACTTCCGAGAGAATGTTGGCCCAGGCATTCTTCTTCACGGCGCTCAAATGATGCTTCTTGAGCACATGGCCGATCTCGTGCGCCAGCACGCCGGCCAGTTCGGCCTCGCTGCGCATGCGGTTGATCAGGCCGCGCGTGACGAAAATATGCCCGCCCGGCGTGGCGAAGGCATTGAATCCCGGATCGTCGAGCACGCCGAAGGTCCACGGCAGATCGGGTCTTTCGGTTTGCAGGGCGAGCCAGCGGCCGAGCGTATTGACATAGCGCTGCAGCCGGGCATCGCCGTCGAGCGGCTTGGCGCCGACCAGCGTCGCGGCGAATTCCTGGCCGATCTGGATTTCCTCTTCCTCGGTCGGCTCCTTGACGGCATCGACGACGGTCTTGGCCTTGTCGAGCAGGTTGCTAAGATTGCCGAAATTGAATTGGGCCGAGGCCGGCGCGGCGGCGGCCGCCAGGGCGGCGGCCAACAACAGGCGTTCGAGCATGCGCATCTCAGTTTCCTCCTTCGCGCGATCCGGATGATTCGGTGCCGCGTGCGTTGCCCGGTCCGGGCGGCGGCAGATACTCGACCTGGTTCGCCTCGAGCTTGGCTTGCCGCGCGAAGGCTTGCGCCGCCGGCTTGTCGGCCGCGAACTTCCGCAATTTTTTCAGTTCCTCCGGATTGGCTTGCGCGTTCTGCAAGTCCTCGGCATCGAGACCGCGCACGCCGGTCGTCACGGTGGCGTTGTTGGAGGTGCGGCCGGCCGACACCAGCGCATTCAGCGCGCCGAGCGGATTCGCCGCTTGGCCGGCGGCCGGCTTGGCGCTGCCGTCGCCGAACTTCAGGGCCAGCATGCGCACCCAGCCGGTCTGGCCGGCGGCGGTCTTCACCTCGCTCCAGGCGCCGTTGCGGCGCAAGACCTCGACCTTGGTGTCCGCCGCCAGCGACGCGACGGTGGCCGCGTCGGAGAAAGCCTGGGCCAGCAGGTCGGTCGCGCGGGTCGTGACGGCGGGTTCGGCCTGCGCCGCCGATGCCAGCAGGAGCGCGAGCGCGCCCAAGGATGTGAAGCGTCGTTTCATGGAGTCCTCCTTCTCGGTTCGTAGACTTCGACCTCGGCGGCGCGCCCCTTGACCGCGAAGGCGCCGCGTTCCTCAAAATCGAATGCGTTCGCGCCTCGGTCCGATGCGCCGCAGGCCAGCATCGTATCGCGCGTGACGAGGATGCGCGATATGCCCTTCGTCAGCCCTTCCACGCGGCTGGCGAGATTGACGGTATCGCCGATCGCCGTGTAATCGAGCTTGCGCTTGGCGCCGATGAAGCCAACCACGGCCGGCCCCGAATGGACGCCGATGCCGATGTCGAAATCGCCGACGTCGGCGCCGCCATCGATCAATTCCTGCTTGAAGGCGAGCAGCGCTTCCTGCATCTCGAGCGCGGCGGCGACGGCATTGCGGGCATGATCGGGATCATCGAGCGGGGCGCCCCAGAACGCCATGATGCAATCGCCGATGAACTTGTCGAGCGTGCCGCCGTGGCGGAACACGACTTCGACCTGACGCTCGAAGTGGCGGTTGAGCAAGGCCACGACTTCCTGCGGCGGACGCGCTTCGGACAGCGTCGTGAAGCCGCGGATGTCGGAGAACAGCACGGTCAGATTGCAATGGCGGCCCGACAGGCTTTCGACGGTCTGGCCCTGGTCGACGATCTGGCGCACCACGGCCGGATTGAGGAAGCGGCCGAACAGCGACACCGCCTGCTCGCGGGCGCGCCGCTCGCGCAGGTAGCCGCCGACGGCGGCGACAAGATAGAAGGCCCAGGCGAAGATCAATGGGGTCGCCACCGGCAGCAACAGGTCGCGCCCGAGCGCGGCGCCGGCCGCCGCCAGCGTGGCCGCCGATACCGCCGCCAGCGCGCCGCCGGTCAGCAGCGGATGGCGGCGCCGCGCGAACGCCAGGGCCAGCAAGGCGATCAGGCCGGCGCCGTAGGCGAACGGGATGCCGTTCGGGGCGCCGCGCACGCTGCGGCCGTTCTTGAGATTGTCGATGGCGATCGCCAGCACATAGGCGCCCGGATATCCCGATCCGATCGGCGTGACGTGATGGTCGAAGGAGCTGGCCGCCGAGGCGCCGATGACGATGATCTTGCCGCCGAACTGCTTTTGCAGCCCCGCCACCGTATCGGCGGACATGCCGGGGCGCTGCTCCGTCAGCAGCCGGTAGACGTCGTGATAGGAGAAGCGCAGATAGCCTTCGGCCGGCCAGCGCATCATGAACGCGTCTCCGGCCGGCATCCTGCCGCCGAGATCGGCCGCGACGCGCGCCGGCAGCGACGGCAGGCGCCAACCCTCGATGTCGGTGAACAGCCGGTAGCGCCGCAATACGCCATCGGCGTCGTCGTTGCGGTTGATCAGGCCCAGCCGCCAGGCGTCGGGCTGGACCGCCTGCGGCAATTGCAGGGCGGCGCGGGCGGCCGGCGCGCCAGCCTGCGCCATGCCGAATGCGCGCTGCAATCCGCTCAAGCCGGTCGCCGCGATATCGGTACGCCCCTCGGACAATACCGCCGGCAGATAGACATGCGGCATCGCGGCGATCGCCGCGGACAAATGCGCGTCGCTTTTCGGGCGGCGCGGGTCGCGCTCGGAAAACGTAATGTCGAAGACGATGGCGCGCGGCTGGAATTCGGCGAGCGCCGCCAGCAGGTCCGCATGGATTTCGCGCGGCCAGGGCCACAAACCGGCGAGTCCCTCCATGCCGGCGATGCTCTTGTCGTCGACGTCGATGACGACGATATCGGGGTCGGCGCGGTAAGCGGCAGCCTGGCGCGCCATCAGCACGTCGCTCAAGCGGTACTCGGTCGTTCGCAGCCAATGCAAGCCGAACAACTCCAGCGCCAGCAATACGACGAAAGCGCCGGCCGCCAGAACGTGGGGCTGGCGCGGCAAACGCGCGAGGACTCGAAACGGGAATCGCGACATGACGCGGCACCTCCCGTACCGCAGTTGTCATTTCCGAAGGGCAATCTTAGCGGTAAGCATCAGGCAAAGGCAATTTCGTTTTTCGCGCACGCCCACGTCCGCCGGTTGCTCTTTCAGCCCGGCATCACCGCCCTGCGCCTCGCCCCTCTATCTATCCGCGCAGCGCGACAAGACGGGCAAGGTTCCGGAATGCCATTTTTTCAAGGCCAAAAAACATAGCGAAATCAAGACCCTATCGATCCCCCATGGTCGATTTTCCATCCCGTTGAGGTATAATCACCAGTTCTGTCCAAAATTTCCGTTTCATTCTTGAATACTGGTTTTTGCGGATTCTTTCTCTCTTAGGTTGGTGAAAATTAATTTGGGGGTGGGGATGTCCGATCTGGCTAATATTGCCAAGCTCGCGCGATCCGACGCGCAACTTCCGGTCAACGTCTACTTCGACGAATCTCTTTTACAGCAGGAAATCCAGCAGCTTTTTCTGCGCGGGCCGCGCTATGCGGGGCATGAGCTCATGGTGCCGAACGCCGGCGACTATGCCGCCCTCGCCTGGGAAAACGAAGGCCGCATGCTGGTCCGCAACAGCCAGGGCATCGAACTGCTTTCCAATGTCTGCCGTCATCGCCAGGCCAAGATGTTCAGCGGCCGCGGCAACACGCACAACATCGTCTGCCCGATCCATCGCTGGACTTACGATCTCAAGGGCGAATTGCTCGGCGCGCCGCATTTCGGCGAACAGCCTTGCCTGAACCTGTCCAAGACGCCGTTGCAGAACTGGAACGGCCTGTTGTTCGAGCAGAACGGTTTCGACATCGCGCAAGTCATGGGCAAGCTGTCCGTGGCCAAGGACCTGGATTTTTCCGGCTACATGCTCGACCACGTCGAAGTCCACGAGTGCGATTACAACTGGAAGACCTTCATCGAGGTTTATCTCGAAGACTACCATGTCGAGCCCTTCCATCCGGGCCTCGGCAATTTCGTGAACTGCGAAGACCTGCGCTGGGAATTCAACGAGCATTACAGCGTCCAGACGGTCGGCATCAACAGCAAGCTGGCCAAGTTCGGCTCGCCCAAGTACCGCGCCTGGCAGGAACAAGTGATGCAGTTCCGCAACGGCGTCGTGCCGCCGTTCGGCGCGATCTGGCTCACGATCTATCCGAACATCATGGTCGAGTGGTATCCGCACGTGCTGGTGGTCTCGACGCTGTGGCCGAAGGGGCCGCAGAAGACCACCAACGTCGTCGAGTTCTACTATCCGGAAGAGATCGTGCTGTTCGAGCGCGAGTTCGTGGAGGCGGAACGCGCGGCCTATATGGAGACTTGCATCGAGGACGACGAGATCGCCCTGCGCATGGATGCCGGCCGCAAGATCCTGGCGGACCGCGGCGTCAACGAAGTCGGACCGTACCAGTCGCCGATGGAGGACGGCATGCAGCATTTCCACGAGTGGTACCGCTCGCGGATCGAGGTTTGACGGAGTAATGCAATCCCTCTGGATGCTCTTCGCGAGTTTCGTGTTCGCCATCATGGGCGTATGCGTGAAACTCGCGTCGAGCCTGTATTCGACCGCCGAGATCGTGATGTACCGCGGCCTGGTCGGCACCGTCTTCATGTTCGCCTTCGTCAAGCTGCATCGCGGCAGCTTCCGGACCGCGTTTCCGTGGGAGCATGTCTGGCGCGGCGTGGTCGGGGTGATCGCCCTCGGGCTATGGTTCCATGCGATCGGCGAACTGCCGCTGCCGGCCGCGATGACGCTCAATTACATGTCCCCGGTGTGGATCGCCGCGATCCTGTTCGCCGCCAGCTGGTGGCGCCGCCGCAAGAGCGGCGACGCGCACTTCGAATGGGGGCTCACCGCGGCCATCGTCATGAGTTTCGTCGGCGTGACCATGCTGCTGCGGCCGGCGTTCCAGTCCGACCAGTGGCTCGCGGCGTCGGTCGGCCTTCTGTCCGGATTCCTGTCGGCGCTCGCCTACCTGCAAGTGCGGCACCTCGGCCAGCTGGGCGAGCCCGAATACCGCGTGGTGTTTTATTTTTCGGTGACCGGATTGATCGCCGGCTTGATCGGCGCCTTCGTCCCCGGCCTGGTCGGCGCCGCGCCGACCGTGTGGCACGCGCATACGCCGAAGGGACTCGCCCTGCTGTTCGGCGTCGGCATCACGGCCACCGTCGCCCAGATCGCGATGACGCGCGCCTACCGCTACGGCAAGACACTCGTGACCGCCAATCTGCAATACACCGGCATCGTCTTCTCGAGCTTCTGGGGTGTCGTACTGTGGCAGGATGCGCTCGGCTGGCTCGGCTGGGCCGGGATCGCGGTCATTCTCGTGAGCGGCATGGCCGCCACGGTTTACAATGCGCGCAATGCGACCACGCGGATCGAGAAGGAAACCGATCCGATTTCGGCCGAACTATGAGCACGGAGAGGATATGGCATACACGACACTGATTTCGGCCGACCAACTGGCGCAACACATCGCCGATCCGAACTGGATCGTGCTCGATTGCCGCCACGATCTCATGAATCACGCCGCCGGCCGCGCCGCCTATGAAGCCGGACACCTGCCCGGCGCGCAATTCGCGGCCGTCGAAACCGATCTGTCGGACAAGCGCCCCGGCCCGAACGGCGAGTTCCGCGGCCGCCATCCGCTGCCCGAACGCGAGGCCTTCGTCGAAACGCTGCGCCGCTGGGGCGTCAACCACAGCTCGCAAGTCATCGCCTACGACGCGCACGGCGGCATGTACGCGGCGCGCCTGTGGTGGATGCTGCGCTGGATCGGCCACGAAGCCGTGGCCGTGCTCGACGGCGGCTTGCCGGCGTGGCAGGGGCAAGGATTGCCGCTGACGACGGACGCGGCGGCGAAAATGCGCGGCAATATCGATGTGGGCTCCGCCCTGGCCGCCACCGTCGATGTCGCGGACGTGCTGGCCAACCTGGCGCAGCCGACGCGCACCATCGTCGACGCGCGCGCCCCGGACCGTTTCCGCGGAGAGAACGAAACCATCGACCCCGTCGGCGGCCATATTCCCGGCGCGAAGAACCGCTTCTTCAAGGATAACCTGCAAGCCGACGGCAGCTTCAAGCCGGCCGGGCAATTGCGTACCGAATTGGCCGCCATCGTCGGCGAGCCGCGGCACGCGATCATGCAATGCGGTTCCGGCGTGACGGCTTGCCACAACCTGCTGGCGCTGGCGATCGCCGGCCTGCCTGGCGCGGCGCTGTATCCTGGGTCGTGGAGCGAATGGTGCGCCGATCCGCGCCGGCCGGTTGCGACCGGCGCTTAAGACTCGGTTCATAAGCAGGCGGGATCGCGGTCGCGCACCCGAGCCGATCGGCGTCGCACGTCAATCCTTCACATGCCGCAAGCGCGTCGCGGCCAGGAGGAACACGGTCAGCGCGACGCTGCACGCCGCGATCGCGATCAATCCGATGCGCACGCCGAAGTGCTCGGCGATCCAGCCGGCGCCCAATCCGCCGACAGGGGCTGCGGCCACCGTCAGGAAGCGCATCGTCGATGTCATGCGGCCGAGGAACTCGTCCGGCGTCACCTTCTGGCGCAGCGCGACATACGGCATCAGCAACAGCATCACCGAACAATCGAACAGAAAAATCACGGCGCCATAGACCAGCGCGCTGGCATGCGCGGAACCGAGCAGGGCGGCGGGAATGCACGGCAACAGCAGCCACGCGGCGGTCGTGCCGACCAAGCCGATCAAGATCACGGCTCCGGTGCCGAAGCGGCGCGACAACGGTTTCATGGCTTGCGAACTCAGCAGAACGCCAAAGCCGCCGACCATCTGCATCATGCCGAGCGTGCCGGGCGACATATGCAATTCACGCGTAGCGAATAGCACCGACAGGGCGTTGTAGCCGTTGAACAGCAATTGCCAAATGCCGATGCCCCAGGCCAGCGTCCACAGCACATCATGACGCCGGATGAACAGCAAGCCGTCGAGCATGTCGCGCACCGGATGCGTCTCGGTGGGCGGCGGATCGGCGTCGCGCGTGCGGATGCGCCATAGGCTCCATGACGAAACCAGGAAACCGACGGCATCGGCCAGAAGCGCGAACGGCGCTGTCAGCCATTGCACGAGCAGTCCGCCGATGCCGGGGCCGAGCAAGCGCGCGACGGAATCGGTAGCGGCGAAGTTGCTGTGCGCGTCGATCAAGTGCTCGCGTCCGACGAGGTGCGTCAAGAACACTTGCGACGCGGCGCCGCCGACCACCGATACGGTGCCGATCAAGAAGCCGATGACATACAGCCAGGTCATCGTCAGCAAGCCGCACCACCAGGCGACCGGCACGCTGGCCAGGACGAAGACAAACAGGAAATGCGACCAGAACAGAATCGGGAATTTCGCGCGCCGGTCGAGCCAGACGCCGACCGGCAACGACAGAAACGCGAACGGCGCGACCTGCAACGCGACCAGCAACCCCATTTGCGACGGCGTCGCATGCAGCAGCAAGACCGCCGTCAGAGGCAAGGCAAGGCTGGTGATCTGGTGCCCGAAGGTGCTCAGCACATTCATGAGCCAGAAGCGCCGGAAATCGGGATTCGACGCCAGCGTGCCGGCGGTCAGGCGACGCAAGACGAAAAGACGCAATGCGGTAACGAAGGCTTACTCCCGATCGTCGCGGATATGCCGCAATGGCGACGCGAACAACAGCAATGCCGACAAACCGATGCAGCCGCCGGCGATCACGGCCAAGCCGGCGCGTATGCCGAAATGCTCGGCGACCCATCCCGCGCCGAGGGCTCCGAGCGGCGCCGCGGCCACGGTCAGGAAGCGCATCGTCGCGGTCATGCGGCCGAGGAACTCGTCAGGCGTGACTTTCTGGCGCAAGGCCAGGTAAGGCATGAGCAGCAGCATGACCGAGCAATCGAAAACAAGCATCACCGCGCCGTAGCACAATGCGCTCGCCAGCGGCGAACCGAACAATGCCGCCGGAATGCAGGGCAATGCGATCCACGCGAGCATCGTGCCGATCAATCCGATCAGGATCATGACGCCGGTTCCGAAGCGCCGGTTCATGGGCTTGATCGCCGCGGTACTCAACAAGGCGCCGAGCCCGCCAAACATTTGCATGGTGCCGAGCAGGCCGGGCGACATGCCCAGTTCGCGCGTGGCGAACAACACGTTCAACGCCATATAGCCGTTGAACAGGAATTGCCAGATACCGATGCCCCAGGCAAGCGGCCACAGCACCGGGTGGCGCCGGATCAGCAGCAAGCCATCGAGCATGTCGCGCAACGGATGGGAGTCGGTGGGCGCTGGATCGGCGTCGCGATTACGGATGCGCGAGAGATTGCGCCACGAGATCAGGAAGCCGATCGCGTCGATCAGCACCGCGAACGGCGCGGTGAGCGCCTGCACGAGTACACCGCCCATGCCCGGGCCGATCAGGCGCGCGAGCGAGTCGGTGGCGCCGAGCTTGCTGTGCGCGTCGATCAAATGATCCCGCCCCACCAGGTGGGTGACGAACACTTGCTGCGCTCCGCCGCCGATGACGAAACCGACGCCGGTGAGGAAGCCGACCACATACATCCACGTCATCGTGAGCATGCCGAGCCACCATGCGACCGGAATGCTGACCAGAACGAAAGGGAACAAGAATTCGTTCCACAGCATGATCGGATACTTCGCGCGGCGGTCGAGCCAGACGCCGACCGGCAGCGAAAACAATGCGAACGGCACCATTTCGAGCGCAACCAGCGCCCCCATCTGGGCGGGCGTCGCCTGCAATAGCAAAACCGCCGTCAACGGAATCGCGAGGCCGGTGATTTCTCGACCGAAGGTATTGAGGACACTCGAAACCCACAACCGGCGGAAATCGCGGTTGGACCACAAGGCATCGCCGGTGAACAGGCGTGCCAGGAAAATACGCAAGGAACTGACGAAAGCTCGTACTCCGATACGGGGAATGAGGGTGGCGCAAGGAAGAACCGTCAGCTTACACGAGAAGCCGGCGGAGCGTTGTGAGCGCCGTCACGCTTGCCTGCGCACCCGGCGCACGCCTCGGCGAGCCCTCTTTCAGTGCGCCCCGTTCGTGAGGAACAGAACGATGCAGACGCCCACGGCGACCAGAACGATCTGCGGAATCGTCTCGCGCAAGGTCGCGCGCCGCTGCATCTGCGGCATCAGGTCGCTGACGGCGATGTAGATGAAACCCGAGGACGCGAACACGAGCACGTAAGGAATCCATCCCGTCGCCTGCTCAAGCGTGAAATAGCCGAGCACGCCGCCCGCCACCGCCATCAGGCTGCACAGCAAGTTGTAGGCGTACGCGCGGGCGCGCGAGAAGCCGGCGTTGAGCAGCACGATGAAATCGCCGATCTCCTGCGGGATCTCGTGCGCGATGATGGCCAGCGCGGCGATGATGCCCAGGCTCGGATCGGCGAGGAAGGCGGCGGCGATCAGGATGCCGTCCGTGAAATTGTGCAGGCCGTCGCCGACCAGGATCATCCATCCGGCCTTGCCCGCCTCGTGCGCATCGTGGCCGTGTTCGTGCCCGTGGCCGTCGCCTTCGTGATGATGCGAATGGCGCAGGATCGCGAATTTCTCGAGCAGGAAGAAGGCGAGCAGCCCGCCCAGCAGCGTGGCGAACAGGATGTGCGGATCGGTGCCCGACTCGAAGGCTTCCGGCAAGGCGTGCAGCAGCGACGTCGACAACAGGATGCCCACCGACAGGCTGACCATGCGCTCGACCATGCGCGACAAGAGCGCAAACGAAAACACGGCGGCGGCGGAAATGCTGAACACGCCGGCGATGGTGGTCGCCAGCAGGATCGATAACAGCGTGGAATTGATTTTGAGCCCCGGGAGTCGATGCAGGAAGACTGCAAATTAGACCATAGGCATGCTTTTTCGGCAAATGGCGCGGCGGGCGCTTTGCACACTTACCATCCAATCGCACCAGGCCAACGACGCCAGCACTTTGGCCACGCCCAATTGCCATTCGGGCAATATCGCCGCCGAATCGCCATCGCCCTGGAGGGCTGCCCGGCAAGCTTCGCCCGTCATGGATGAGCCGGCGATATCAGGACTCGCAGGTATTCCATCATGTCGATGACGACGCGTGCCGCGCCGTCGTCGACCTTACCGCAAGGCTTGCCGCCGGGCCGGCCGGCGCATTACGCCACGCCGTGCTTCTTGAACCAATCCAACGCCCGCTTCCAGCCATCCTTGGCATCCGCCTCGACATAGCTCGGCCGATAGTCGGCATGGAAGGCATGGCCGGAATTCGGATAGACGACGAACTCGGACTTGCTGCCGCCTTGCGCCAGCGCCGCCTTCATCTTGTCGACCGATTCGAGCGGAATGCCCTGGTCCTTGGCGCCGTACAGTCCGAGCACCGGCGCCTTGAGCGTCGGCGCGACATCGATCGGATGGCGCGGCTGCAGCGGATTGGTTTCGCCGACCAGGCGGCCGTACCAGGCGACACCGGCCTTGACCTTCGGATTGTGCGCGGCGTACAGCCAGGTGATGCGGCCGCCCCAACAAAAGCCGGTGACGCCAAGCTTGTCGATATTGCCGCCATGGTCCTTGGCCCACGCGACAACGGCATCGAGATCGCTCATCACCTGCTCGTCCGGCGCCTTGGAAACCACTTCCTTGATCAATTCAGCGACCGTGCCGTATTTGGTCGGGTCGCCCTGGCGCACGAACAATTCCGGCGCCAGCGCGAGATAGCCTTGCTTGGCGAAGCGGCGCGCGACATCGGCGATATGCTCATGCACGCCGAAGATTTCGGAGACGACCAGGATCACCGGCAGGTTGGCCTTGCCGGCCGGCTGGGCGCGATACACCGGCACTTTCTGTCCCTTGATCTCGAGGATGACTTCTCCCGCGGTCAATCCGTCCGTATCGGTCTTGACCACGGTCTGCGCCATCACGGGCAGCGCGGCGGCGGCGAAGCCGGTGCCGAGCGCGGCCTTGATGAAATCGCGGCGATCGAGCGCCTCGGACAACGCAGTCTTGCCAGCCAGGCTGTCGACATCTTCTTTCAAACCTTCCATCGCGTTTCTCCTTATTGATGTTGTCGGGATAAGCACGTCATTTCGCCGTGCGGTGGCGCTCCATCATAAAACAATTGGCAAGCCGCGACAGGCCGCCGCCTTGGCCTATATCAATGCGCCTCATCCCAGTTCCCGCCGACGCCGACTTCGGCCAGCAAGGGCACCTTCAATTCGGCAACGCCGGCCATCAGGCGCGGCAATTGTTCCTTCACCAAGGGCAATTCCTGCTCCGGCACCTCGAGCACGAGTTCGTCGTGCACCTGCATCACCATCTTGGTCCGCAGCTTCTCGGTTTCGAGCCACTCCTGCACGGCGATCATCGATAGCTTGATCAGGTCGGCGGCCGTGCCTTGCATCGGCGCATTGATCGCGGCGCGCTCCGCGCCCTGGCGGCGCGGGCCGTTCGGCGAATTGATTTCGGGCAGCCACAGGCGGCGCCCGAACACGGTTTCGACGAAGCCGTGCGCCTTGGCTTGCATGCGCGTGTCGTCCATGAAGCGCTTCACGCCCGAGAAGCGCATGAAATATTTCTCGATATAGCTTTGCGCGGCGCCGCGCTCGATGCCGAGATTGCTCGCCAGGCCGAAGGAACTCATGCCGTAGATCAAGCCGAAGTTGATGACCTTGGCATAGCGGCGCTGTTCGCTCGTCACCTCGCCCGGCGCCACGCTGAAGATCTCGGCGGCGGTCGCGCGGTGGATGTCCTCGCCGTCGGCGAAGGCGCGCAGCATGTTGGCGTCTTCCGACAGGTGGGCCATGATGCGCAGTTCGATCTGCGAATAGTCGGCCGACACGATCGCGCAACCTTCGGGGGCGACGAAGGCTTCGCGGATGCGGCGGCCTTCGGCGGTGCGCACCGGGATGTTCTGCAGGTTCGGGTCGTTCGATGCGAGCCTTCCGGTGACGGCGACCGCCTGCGCATAATTGGTATGCACGCGGCCGGTGCGCGGATTGATCATTTTCGGCAGCTTGTCGGTGTAGGTCGATTTCAGCTTGGAGAGGCCGCGATAGTCGAGCAGCACCTTGGGCAGAGGATAATCCTCGGCCAGCTTCTGCAGCACTTCCTCGTCGGTGGACGGCGCCCCCGACGGCGTCTTCTTCACGACCGGCAGCTGCAGCCTGTCGAAGAAGATTTCGCCGATCTGCTTGGGCGAATTGAGGTTGAAGGGCTGGCCCGCCAGTTCGTAGGCCTGCTTCTCGATCTCCAGCATGCGGCGGCCGAGATCGTGCGACTGCGCATTCAATTTCTCGACATCGATCAGGACGCCGTTGCGCTCGATCTTCTGCAGCACGATCGAGGTCGGCAATTCGATCTTTTCATAGACATGGCGCAGCCGGTCGTTCTGGTTCACCTGCGGCCACATCGCTTCATGCAGCGCCAGCGTGACGTCGGCGTCCTCGGCGGCGTATTCCGTGGCGCGTTCGATCGCGACCTGGTCGAAGCAGATCTGCGCGGCGCCCTTGCCGCACACGTCGGTATAGGGAATCGTCTTGCGGTTCAGGTGGCGCAGCGCGAGGCTGTCCATGTCGTGGCTCTTGTGCGATTCGAACACGTAGGATTGCAGCAGCGTGTCGTGGGCGATGCCGCGCACCGTGATGCCGTAGTTGGCGAACACGTGGCAATCGTATTTCAGGTGCTGCCCGAGCTTCGGCTTGGCGGGATCCTCGAGCCAGGAGCGCATCCTGGCCAGCACATGGTCGCGCGCCAGCTGCGGCGGCGCGTCCTGGTAGCGGTGCGCGACCGGGATGTAGGCGGCCACTCCGGGCTCGCAGCAGAGCGAGATGCCGACCAATTCGGCTTGCAGGGGGTCCAGTGACGTCGTCTCGGTATCCAGCGCCGTCAACGCGGCGGCCTCGATCTTCGCCAGCCAGCGGTCGAGCTGGTCGTCGGTCAGCACGGTCTCGTATTGCGCCGGCGCGCGATTCGCGGAGGCGGCGAACATGTCGTCCTGCGCCGGTGCGACGGCCTCGTTGGCCGCGGTCGCGCCCGGCCGGCTCTCGATCTCGCGCAGCCAGGTCTTGAAGCCGTAGCGCTTGAAGAAGGAATGCAGCGCATCCTCGTCGACCGGCCTGGCGACCAGCGATTCCGGGATCGACACCATGTGCTTGGCGAGATCGCAATCGGTCTTGACCGTCACCAGTTCCTTCGCCTTGGGTAGCCAATCGAGCACGCGCCGCAGGTTCTCGCCGACGGCGCCGCCGATCTCGGCTGCGTGCGCGATCACGTTGTCGACCGAACCGTATTGCGTCAGCCATTTGACGGCTGTCTTCGGGCCGACCTTGTCGACGCCCGGCACGTTGTCGACCGCGTCGCCGACCAGGGTGAGGTAATCGACGATGCGCTCGGGCGGCACGCCGAATTTCGCGACCACGCCGGCCGTGTCGAGCGTCTCGTTGCTCATCGTGTTGACGAGCGTGACGTGCTCGTTGACCAGCTGAGCCAGGTCCTTGTCGCCGGTCGAGACGATGGTCTTCAGGCCGTGCCCGACGGCCTGCACCGCGAGCGTGCCGATGACGTCGTCGGCCTCGATGCCTTCGACCATGAGGATCGGCCAGCCGAGCGCGCACACCGCCTCGTGGATCGGCTCGATCTGTTTCGCGAGGTCTTCCGGCATCGATGGCCGGTGGGCCTTGTATTCGGCGTACAAGTCGTCGCGGAAAGTCTTGCCTTTTGCGTCGAACACGCAGGCGATGTATGCTGCATTGTAGTCATTGCGCAGGCGTTTCAGCATGGCGATCATGCCGTGGATCGCTCCAGTCGGCGCGCCGTCCGGGCTGCGCAAATCGGGCATCGCGTGGAATGCGCGATAGAGATAACTTGAGCCGTCCACCAACAGCAGGGTCTTGTTCATATGGCTTCGCAACGGAAAATTGTGCCGCGGCTGCGGCAGATCAGCGATATCGAACGCGCCACGACGAAAAAGGCGCGCGAATCATGGCATATGTTCACGATTATGGCAGAGTTTATCGAGGCGACGGAGCGGCTCTCCGAGTTGCGCCCCGCCGTATCGATCTTCGGCTCGGCCCGCACCAAGGCCGACGACCCGATGTATGCGCTGTGCGTCGACATCGCGCGCCGTCTGTCGGATGAAGGATTCGCCGTGATTTCCGGCGGCGGCCCGGGCATCATGGAGGCCGCCAACAAGGGAGCGTTCGAGGGCGCATCGCCGTCGGTCGGCCTCAATATCGAGCTGCCGCACGAACAGAAACCGAACACTTGGCAGGATATCGCGCTGTCGTTCCGCCATTTCTTCGCGCGCAAGGTCGCCTTCGTGAAATATGCCGACGCTTATGTCGTCATGCCGGGCGGCTTCGGCACCCTTGACGAGATGACCGAAGTCCTGACCTTGATCCAGACCGGCAAGTCGCGCCGGATTCCGGTCATCCTGGTCGGCACGGCGTTCTGGAGCGGATTGATCGCGTGGATGCGTCAGCAGATGGTAGCGACGGGAATGATCGCCGAACGCGATCTCGACCTGGTGCAATTGATCGACGAGCCGGCCCACGTCGTCGATGCGATCTTCGCCTTCTACGAGGCGCGCAATATCGTCCTGACCGACACCGACCCGCAAACCAGCGCGTTTCTGTAGTTTTGTGGAACGTTTATGGAACGGAAGGACGGCGGGATCAAACCGGCGGGGAAGCCGTTTGCTACAATGACCCTAGAAGAATTTCAATCGCCACCTTCACCGCCATCATGCGCCCCCTGACATTCCAGTCCGCCCTCGTCGGCATCGCCGCGCTTCTGCCCTTGTTGTCCGCGGCGCAACAGGCGCCGCAAACCCCGCCGAAACTGGAGCCGCTGGAAGAAGGCGAACCGCCGGCCATCACGATCCGCAAGGAAGAGGGCGAACGGCGCATCACCGAGAAGAAGGAAGGCGGCAAGGTCACGGAAATCAAGGTGCAGAGCGGCAAAAGCACCTATTACCTGAAGGCCAACGACCAACCCGGCAATGCCCAACCCGGCGACGCCCAGAGCAACACCAACCGGCCGGCGCAGTGGAAAGTCCTGGAATTCGATCTCGGCACGGTCAGGGAAGCGCCGCCGGAGTCCGGCACGCAAGCCGATGCGCCGCCGCCGCCCGCGCCTCCTGCGCCTCCTGCGACGCCCGCGAAAAATTGATTCCGCGTCGCCCTACGGCGGCGCTTTTCTTGATCCCTCTTTTCCCGTATCTCTCATGGCAGTATTCACTTCGGTCAGCCTGGACGATCTGCGCGCATGGATCGCCCAATTCCCGCTCGGCGAGGCGCTCGCGATCAAGGGCATTTCCTCCGGCATCGAAAACAGCAATTTCTTCATCACCACCACGACCGGCGAATACGTCCTGACCATTTTCGAAAAGCTCACTTTCGAACAGCTGCCGTTCTACCTGCATCTGATGCGGCACCTCGCCCGGCGCGACGTGCTGGTGCCGGAACCGATCCCGAACCGGCAGGGGGAAATCGTCAATGCCTTGCACGGCAAACCGGCCTCCATCGTGACCAAGCTGGCCGGCGGCCATCAATTGTCGCCGCAACCGGCGCACTGCGCTGCGGTCGGCGCCATGCTGGCGAAGATGCATGTGGCCGGCGCCGATTTCGGCATCCGGCAACCCAATCTGCGCGCGCTCGATTGGTGGCGCGAGACGACGCCGCTGGTGCTGCCTTACCTGTCGGACGCCAACCAGCATCTGCTGCGCACGGAAATGCATTTCCAGGAAACCTTCGCCGCCAGTGATGAATACCGCCAGTTGCAGCGCGGTCCGGTCCATGCCGACCTGTTCCGCAACAACGTGATGTTCGACGGCGACCGCCTGACCGGATTCTTCGATTTCTATTTCGCCGGCTGGGACACCTGGCTGTTCGACGTCGCCGTGACCGTCAATGACTGGTGCATCGATCTCGACAGCGGCGAGCTCGACGTAACGCGCGTGCGCGCGCTGCTCGACGCCTACCATGCGGAGCGTCCGTTCACGGCCGCCGAACAAGTCGCCTGGCAGCCGATGCTGCGCGCCGGCGCCCTGCGCTTCTGGCTGTCGCGCCTCTATGATTTCCACATGCCGCGCGACGCCGAGATGCTGACACCCCACGATCCGGCGCATTTCGAGCGCATCCTGCGCCGCCGGATCGCCGTGCGTCCGCCGCTCCTGTTCTGATCATGGCCGCGCTGGAAAACATCCCGCCCAAGAGCGGCTGGCTATGGCTGAAGGAAGGCTTTACGCTGTTCCGCAAGCAACCGATGGAATTGACGACGCTCTTCCTCGGCTACACCTTCCTCATGCTCGGCTTCGGTTTCATCCCGCTGCTCGGCCAAGTGTTGCGCCTGATCCTGATGCCGGTCTTCTCGATGGCCTTCTTGCAGGCTTGCGTGGAGGTCGAGCAGGGCCGGCGCGTCTATCCAAGCCTGCTCCTGGCCGGCTTTCGTTCGCCCGCCTTCAAGCCGCTGGCCGCGCTCGGATTGTTCTATCTTGCCGCCGGCATCCTCGCGGCGGCCGCTTCGACGCTGGTCGACGGCGGGGTGTTCTGGAGCATCGTCAGCGACCAGGGAACGGTCGGCGCGGACGCGGCGCGCGAGCCGAAAGTCACCGCGGCGATGCTGTTCGCCGGACTGGCTTTCATGCCGGCCGTCGTATTGCTGTGGTATGCGCCGGCGCTGATCATGTGGAATGGCATGAGCGTCGGCAAATCGATCTTCTACAGCGTGTTCGCGGTGCGCAAGGCCGGCAAGGCTTTCATCGTGTATGGCCTCGCCTGCGCGATGATCGGCATCCTGCTGCCGGCCTTCCTCAGCAGCTTCATCATCCTGCTGACCGGGCAGTCGGCGCTCGGCATGATGGTGTTGATCCCCCTGGAATTCATCCTCAGCGCGGCGATCTATTGCTCGTTTTACCCCAGCTACACTTATATTTTCGGCAAGAAAATCTCCAACGATTCCGCTCCTTCACCCTAAGGGCCGATTCATTGCCGGAAGTTGTTACTCCCAGGCATTTTTTGTAGCTATACTGGTGCTGCACCTTTTTCGTCGGCAGCCCCATGCTCAAAAAAATTGACGTCAGTCAGTTGCAGGTCGGGATGTTCATTCACGACCTGAGTTGCAACTGGCTCGACCATCCTTTCATGCGCAACCGCTTCCTCTTGTCGTCGCCCGACGAGATACGGAAGATCGCCGCTGCCGGCATTCACGATATCTACATCGACACCGAGCGCGGCCTCGACGTGAAGGATGCGCCGACCGTGCAAGAGGTGCAGGCGACGATCGAGAAGGAATTGGCCGAGATCGCCGCGCGCTCCCCGCAGCCGGTGATGCGCGTATCGTTCGGCGAAGAGCTGGCGCGCGCCAGGCAGGTCAAGAACCAGGCGCACGACCTGGTGCGCAACGTGATGCAGGATGCGCGCCTGGGCAAGGCGATCGAACTCGACCGCGTCGAACCGGTCGTGCAAGACATCACCGAGTCGATCCTGCGCAATCCGGGCGCCCTGGTCGGCCTGCTCAAGATCAAGAACAAGGACGACTACACCTTCCTGCATTCGGTCAGCGTCTGCACGCTGCTGGTCGCCTTCTGCCGTTCGATGGACATGGATGGGGAGACGATACGCCAGGCCGGACTCGGCGGCCTGCTGCACGATACCGGCAAGGCGCTGGTGCCGGACCAGGTGCTCAACAAACCGGGCCGCCTGACCGACGAAGAGTTCGAGATCATGCGCAAGCATCCGGAGGACGGCCACGCGATCCTGCTGCAGATGCCGCACATCGGCGCCATTCCGCTCGACATCACGCGCCACCACCACGAACGCATGGACGGCAGCGGCTACCCCGACAAGCTACCGGGCGACCGGATTTCCACGCTCGCGCAAATGGCCGCCATCGTCGACGTCTACGATGCGATCACCTCCGACCGCTGCTATCACCGCGGCATGTCGGCCGCCGATGCGCTGCGCAAGATCTACGAATGGAGCAAGCACCATTTCAATCCGGTCCACGTGCAAGCCTTCATGCGCTGCGTCGGCATTTATCCGGTCGGCACCCTGGTGCTGCTCGAATCGGGCCGGCTCGGCGTCGTCACCGAGCCGCATGAGACCAATCTGCTGGCGCCCAAGGTCAACGTCTTCTTCAGCACCAGGTCCAACACTTACATCAAGCCGCAGATCGTCGATCTTTCCAAGCCGCTGGGCATGGGCGGCGGCGACAAGATCCTGAGCCACGAGTCGCCCGAGAAATGGAAGGTCGATCCGATGCGCTTCCTCGAGACGGCGGCCTGAACGCGCGCTCTTCCTCGCAGCCGTCGCGCCATGCCGGCCGGCTGCCGATCAGACTTCCGCCCACATGCGCAGCAGGTTGTGATAGCTGCCGGTCAGTTGAACCAGCGCGCGCTGGTCGCCGCCGGTCTGATGAAGACGCTGGATCGCGTTGTCGAGATCGAACAACAGCGTACGCTGGGCGTCGTCGCGGATCATGCTCTGAATCCAGAAGAAGGAGGCGATGCGCGCGCCGCGCGTGACCGGGGTGACGCGATGCAGGCTGGTGGCCGGATAGATGATCATGTGCCCGGCCGGCAGTTTGACCGAATGGACGCCATAGGTATCCTCGATCAGCAATTCGCCGCCGTCGTACTCTTCGGGATCGGCCAGGAACAGGGTGGCCGAGACGTCGGTCCGGATCTTGCGGCCGGTGGCGGGAATCAGACGGACCGCATTGTCGATATGTTCGCCGAAGTGCTTGCCGCCGTCATAGCGGTTGAACAGCGGCGGATACACCTGGGAAGGCAGCGCCGCGCTGATGAACAGCGGATTGCGCTCGAGCGCGGCCAGGATCAGGTCGCCGAGCTCGCGCGCCGCCGGTGAATTCTCCGGCAATTGCAGGTTGTCCTTGACCTGGCTGCCTTGATAGCCGGCGGTGGCGCGGCCGTCGATCCAGTCGGCGGCATCGAGCACGGCGCGGCAGCGGCGGACCTGGTCGGCAGTCAGAACGTCGGGGATGGTCAGGAGCATGTGGCGTCGCCTTTCATTCGGCTGCCGGCTGGAATGGAAGCCTGCCCGCGCGCGGAGATGGCGCGAGGCAGGCCGCTTGCCTTAGAAACGGTATTTCAGCGTGACCGTCGCCGAACGCCCTTTCACCGGCGTGGCGCGGCCGGCCGAAGCCGTCTCGAAATACTTCTTGTCGCCCAGGTTCTGCAGGCTCAGGCGGACATCGTAGGCCTTCTGCAGATACGCCAGCGTGGCATCGAAGCGCGTGAAGCCGTCGACCAGCGCGGTCTCGTAGATATTGAGATAGCGCTTGGACGAATGCAGCACGCCGCCGCCGATTTCCCATTCCGGCGCCACGCGATAGGTCGACCACAGCGTCGCCGTGTGGCGCGGCGTATTCCAATAGGTCTTGCCTTCGGCGCGGATGCCGGTATCGACACCGGTACCGATCTCCGGCGATTTTGCCACTTTGCCGTCGAGGAAGGTATAGCCGCCGAACACTTGCCATTCCGGCGTGATGCGGCCGGCGACATTCAATTCGAAGCCGTCGACGCGGATCTTGCCGCCCAATACCTGCACGCTGCCGAGACCGTCGCGCATGCGGGCGTTGGTCTTCTCGATGCGGAACACGGCGCCGTTGACGGTCAGGTTGCCGCCCAGCAGATCGAGCTTCGCGCCCGCTTCATACGAGCGGTTCTTTTCCGGATCGAGCGCGGCCGTGTTCGACGATTGCGTCACGGTTTCGGCGGACGGGTTGAAGGACGCGCCGTAGGATACGTAGAACGATTGCGTATCGTTCGGCTGGTACAGCACGCCGGCACGCGGCGTCAGCATGGTATCGGTCTTCGGCGCGACGGCGGCCGTGGTGTCGGCCGGAAATCCCGCCGGCAGCGGATGCTTTTGCAGCGCGGTCTCGACCTCGAAACGATCCCAGCGCAAGCCGCCGACAAGTTTCCATTGCTTGTTCAGGTCGATCTGGTCGTTCACATAGACCGCCACCGTATCGGCCGTCGTCTCGACCGTGCGCGTCAGCGCGCGCGAACCCTTGCGCGTGCCGTTGACCGGATTGCCGAGATTGATCTCGCGGTCGGCCGTCGCGGTATTCCAGATATAGCGGTCTTCATGGTATTCGTCGCGGCCGATTTCCAGGCCGGTCGTCACCGTATGCACCACGTCGCCGGCCTTGATCTTGGCGACCAGGTCGGTCTGGTTGAACAGCGACTTGTCGCGCAGATGGCGGTTGCGGTCTTCGCGCGGCGCCAGCAGGTTCTCGAGCGGATCACGGAACGATGCCGGGTTGGTCGCCGATGCGCGCGGTTCGCCGACGCGGCGGATCGAATTGCTCGACAGCGGCGACGGCTGTGCCTCGATCGTGGAATGGCTGAACGAAGTCTGGTTGCGCAGCGTAAGATCCGGCGTCAGCTTGTGCTGCACCACCGCGTTGAGCACATTGACCGATTGATTGAAATAATCATCGGTGTAGCCGTAGAACTTGTTTGCCGGCGCATCGATCGGCTTGCGTACCGAACCGACGCCGTTGGTCGTGATCACCGGGAAACCGTAATCCGGCAAGTCGCGATTGCGTTGAACGAGCGCGGAAACCGTGATCTCGGTCGGCGTGCCGATGCCGAAGCGAACGGACGGGGCGATGCCCCAGTCACGATCGTGCACCACGTCGCGCGTCGATTTCACATCCTGGCCGAAAGCGGCGACGCGGAAGGCAGCCGTTTCCGACAGCTGGCGATTCAGATCGAGCGTGGTGCGGTAATAGCTGTCCGTGCCGATGCTGGCGGTGACTTCGCTGCGCGGCTTCAGGCTCGGCTTCTTGCTGACCTGGTTGATGACGCCGCCGGTCGAGCCGCGGCCGAACAGCATCGATGCCGGACCCTTGAGCACTTCGACCGCGTCGAGCGCGAAGGTGTCGCGCGAATATTGGCTGCGATCGCGGAAGCCGTCGATGTAGATATCGGTGCGCGCCGAAAAGCCGCGCAAGTTGATGTTGTCGCCGATCGCGCCGCCTTCGCCGGCGGAAATCGTGATGCCCGGCACGTTGCGCAGCGCCTGGGTCAGCGAGGCCGCGTTCTGGGCATCGAGCACGGCGCGGTTGATGACGGTCGCCGCTTGCGGGATATCGCGCAGCACGGCCTCGGTCTTGCCGATGCTGGCCTTGGCTGGCGCGTAGTCGGGACCGATGGCCTGGTCGCGGACCTTCACCTCCGGCAGGGTGGCGTCGGCCGGTGCCGATTGCGCCAGGACCGCCGGCGCGGCGAAGACCGCGAACAACGCGGCCGCCAGCGGCGTCGGGGAAATGGACGATTTCAAGTCTTTGGTAACGCGCAGCGACGCGCGGCGGCATGCGGAATGCAGCATTGGAAACCCCTGTCTTATCGATTGAATTGGCAACGCGGCACACCGGAGGGTGCAAGGTGCGATGCGGGACTTGGCTGGCTGACGCGCAAAGCGCTGGCTGGCGGGAGGCGAATTCTTCGCCCTTATTTATTGCGAATGATTCTCATTATACAGCATTCTTGAACTGGATCAATCTTGGCGGCGCAGAGCATGCATCGCCGAGGCGGCAGATCAAAAATGCTTGAGAGACGAGGCGCCGCCAGGAGGCGGGTCGGGATCTTGCCTGCTCCGATGCGGTCGCCGCGAAGCCGCAGCGACCGCATCGACTCAGGCTCGCGAAGCGACTTTCTCCAGCTTCGCGATACCCAGGTCGAGCAGCTTCATGCCGAAGCGGCCGAAATTGATGTGGGCGCGGGCGTTGCCGCCGCTGCCTTCGATGTTGACGATGACGCCCTCGCCGAACTTCTGGTGCGCCACCGTCTCGCCGATGCGCCAGCCGATATCCTTCTTGCCGAAGTTCTGCGCGATCGCATTGGCGCCGGCCTGCGGCGCATCGTCCCAGGCGGCGCGGGGACGGGCGAACCAGTCGTGCTGCTGGACCCGCGGCGACAGCCATTTCAAGGCCTCGTCCGGCAATTCGTCGAAGAAGCGCGACTTCATGTTGTAGCGCGTCTGGCCATGCAGCATCCTGGTCTGGGAAAAGCTGAGGTAGAGGCGCTTCCTGGCGCGCGTGATTGCCACGTACATGAGGCGCCGCTCTTCTTCCAGGCCGCCCTGTTCCTGCGCGCTGTTCTCGTGCGGGAACAAGCCTTCCTCGAGGCCGGTGATGAAGACGGCATCGAATTCGAGGCCCTTGGCCGAATGCACTGTCATCAGTTGCAAGGCATCTTGTCCGGCCTGCGCCTGGTTGTCGCCGGCCTCGAGCGACGCATGCGACAGGAAAGCGGACAACGGCGACATCACCGTCACCAACGGCGCATCGGCATCGACGATCTCGACGCCGTCGGCCACCGTGAGCAGTTGTCCCGCGCTTGCCGCCGCCTGCGGACCGAGCAAGGCCGGGGTGTCGAGGCCGAAGCCTTCTTCCGACACGAACACGGTCGCGGCGCTGACCAATTGTTCCAGGTTCTCGATACGGTCCGCGCCTTCCTTTTCGGCCTGGTAATGCGTGATCAATCCGCTCATGTTGATGACCACTTCCACCATCTCCTGCAAGGGCAGGTTTTGCGTTTCGAAACGCATGCCCTCGACCAGCTTGACGAAGGCGCCGAGCGCGGAGCCGGCCTTGCCCGCCACGTGCGGTACGGCGGCATAGAGCGACAAGCCATGCTGCCTGGCGGCATCCTGCAACTGCTCGATCGAACGCGCGCCGATGCCGCGCGCCGGAAAATTCACGACGCGCAGGAAGGCTGAATCGTTATGCGGATTGTCCATCAATTGCAAGTAGGCGATCGCATGCTTGATCTCGGCGCGTTCGAAGAAGCGCTGTCCGCCATAGACGCGATACGGTATCCCGGCCGAGAACAACGCATGCTCGATCACGCGCGATTGCGCATTCGAGCGGTACAGGATCGCGATCTCGCTGCGCAGCGAGCCTTCCGCGATCAAGCCCTTGGCTTCCTCGATGATCCATTGCGCTTCCTGGAGATCGCTGCTCGCTTCATATACCCGCACCGGCTCGCCGTGGCCGGCATCGGTGCGCAGGTTTTTGCCGAGGCGCCGGCTGTTGTTCGCGATCAGGAGGTTCGCGGCATCGAGTATATGGCCGTGGGAACGGTAATTCTGTTCGAGCTTGATCAGGTTCCGCACGTTGAAGTCGCGCTCGAAAGCGAGCATGTTGCCGACGTTGGCGCCTCGAAAGGCATAGATGCTCTGATCGTCGTCGCCGACGGCGAAGATCGCGTTGGCTTGGCCGGCCATCAGCTTCAGCCACTTGTACTGCAAGTCGTTGGTGTCTTGGAATTCGTCGACCAGGATATGCCTGAAGCGCGCTTGATAATGTTCGCGCAACGGCTGATTGCGGCTCAGCAGCTCATAGGTGCGCAGCAGCAGTTCGGCGAAGTCCACCACGCCTTCGCGCTGGCATTGCTGATCATAGAGCTCATACAACTCGACGAAACGGCGGTTGTAATCGTCGTGCGCCTCGACTTCATGCGCGCGCAAACCCTGTTCTTTCGCGCCGTTGATGAAATACATCAGGTTGCGCGGCGGGTATTTTTCGTCATCGATATTGTGGGCTTTCAAGAGCCGCTTGATCGCCGATAACTGATCTTGGGAATCGAGAATCTGAAAGGTCTGCGGCAATGCCGCATCGCGGTAGTGTGTGCGCAACAAGCGGTTGCACAGTCCGTGGAAGGTACCGATCCACATGCCGCGCGTATTGATCGGCAACATCGCCGACAAGCGCGTCATCATTTCCTTGGCGGCCTTGTTGGTAAAAGTCACGGCCAGGACGCCTGCCGGCGAGACTTGGCCGGTTTGAATCAGCCAGGCGATACGCGTGGTCAGTACGCGCGTCTTGCCGGAACCGGCGCCTGCAAGGATCAGGGCCGGTTGCGCAGGCAGGGTCACCGCAGCGAGTTGTTCGGGATTGAGGTTCTGGAGAAGATTCTGCATCCAGCGATTATACCGGCGCCTCTTCGCGCGGACGTCTGCGAGCGGATGTCTGCCGCAATGTTTTCAATGCGCGGGATTGCGTCTGCGGCTCGCCTCGACCTGCAGCCGGTGTTCGAGCGCGGCGTAGCTCCTGCTCGATTGATCCGCAAGCCTGCGGAAGAATTGCTCGCGCCGTATCTCGTGGTCGGCATCCTGCTTGCGGGATGCGCGGACCTCGGATTCATCGGCTTGTTTGCCGCCATGCGATGCGATGACGGCATCGTTCTGCGCTTCGAACTCGGCCAGGCCGGCGCGAATCGTCTCTTCCTCTTCCGCGTACCATGCCTGCATGATTTCCCGGCCCAGGACGGTCTGCCGCAAACGCGTACGCTGGATCACCCAATTCGCGATCCGGTCCGCTTCTGCGGCAGAGGGCAAGTCAACCCATTGCGGCAAGGCTTGACGCGCCAGCAGATCGTCGTGCAGGTTCATGTAAAGCAGATAACGGTCGACGATCTGCAGCGCCTCTTGCGCGGCCACCGGCGGCAACGCATTTCTCAGATAGGCTCGCAATTGGGCTGCGTGCAACGTGCGATCGCCCGGCTGTCCGCTGAGCAGAAAATAATCGATCACTTGATGCAGGGTTTGGTCGATCACCAGCCTGCCGTCCGCCGTCGTGTTCGGATGCACCGGCGGCTGCAAAGTCATCCCGCCGTGGCCGGTGGGAGCAGCGGCCGCAGTCCACAGGCCGGGCCCATAGCGGGCTTCCCCGCTCGCGGACGCGGACGACAATGAGGCCGCCGGCGATTTTTCGTCGGGCTGCCACACTAACACCATGCTGAAGCCGGCAATCGTCATGCAAGCAATCGCTGCCGCAAGGGCTCGGCGCCAGCCGTTCCCCGATTTATTCGATTTCATCGCGCCTATTCAAATTTTTCCGATCTTGGAAACATTGCGCCATGCTTTTCGCACTCGCACTCCGGAGAGGCCAAGGCGCTTCGCTCGCAGACAAAGCACAGGCGTGTTTCTGTGAAACAGGTTTGCGGCAAGACGGAACATCCCTTAGCCGATCGGTCCGATCGGCGTATTCCCTCTCATCGTTTAGTAACTTTGCTGCGCGAATATAGGATTTCGGCGCCACACGGGTCAATCGGAAAATCCTGAAACCGACACAATTCGAAGGAGAAAAATGCATTCCTTTGAGAAATATCACAGGAGGCTCAATTTAATGGCCAAGATAGTTTCTATTAAGAAAAAAATAAGCTAACCAACGCTTCCGAGGCTGCCAGACGAAATCCGCCCTCCTCGCAAGTCGACTTGAATAAGCCGCCAGCCGCGACCGGGTGGAAATTGAAAGACTGATATCGATCATGGTCAAGCAGACGCATTCGACCATGCCTGGATGCGCAAAGTTCGCTTTTTCGAGATGTGAGGAACATCTTTCGGACAGGCGGCATGCCGGAACCCATCGGTGCCCGCTGGCCCATCCAGACGAATTTGATCGGTCATGCGCGTTAACGCAGAACCAGGAAATTCATCTGGATGGACTACTGGATCTGCGTCTGCCGGACGAAAGTGGGCCTTCCGTCCTGAGCGCGCCGCCAATTCACGCCGGAAACAACTGCCTGAATTCGCTGGCCGCAGCCTGCGGATCGGCTGCCATATAGACGCTGCTGATGGCGGCGACCATGTCGGCGCCTTGCGCGACGAGCGGCGCGGAGTTTTCTCGTGTCATGCCGCCGATGACGACCACCGGCAGAGGAATCTCCGCCTTCGACTGGGCGACGATGGATGGTTTGGTGGCGACTTCGTATTTCTTCACGCGCGACGGATAGAAACCGCCGAAAGCGACATAACTGGCGCCGCCCTGGCAAGCATTGCGCGCCAGTTGCAGGTCGCCATAGCAGGAAGCGCCGACGATCTTGTCCGGACCGAGGGCGGAGCGCACTTCCGCGACCGGGGCATCGGTGCCGCCGACATGGACGCCGTCCGCATCGAGCGCGAGGCACAGTTCGACGAAATCGTTGACGATGAAAGGCACGCTATATTTCCGGCATAGCGCGAGCAGGGATTGCGCCTGTTCGCGGCGCAAGTCCATGCTCGCCGTCTTGTGACGGTATTGCACCAAGGTCGCGCCGCCGCGTACCGCCGCCTCGGTCGCGAGCAACAATTGTTGCGTGTCGTCCCAATCCGGCGTGACGATGTACAAACCTTGCATTTCATTCTCCTTGATCACTAGTGGTCCGGCGAGGATAGCGAGCGGTTCGGAATGCGCTGTCCATCCGCGATCGCATAAGATGACTCGATCGCCTGGTGGCAGTAGCCTTGCGCGAAATCGATGGCATCGACCATCGAGTATCCCTTGGCGAGCAAGGCGGCCACGGCCGAGGCCAGGGTGCAGCCGGTGCCGTGAAAGGCGCCCGGCAGGCGCGGCCAGGTCCAAGAGCGCGCGGCGGCCGCGCCGAACCAGCGATTGGTGACCTTGTCCCGGTCGCTGCCGTGGCCGCCCTTGAGCAAAACGTTCGGACAACGCCGCAGCAGGTACTCCGCCTGCGCCTCGAGCCGGCTCTCGCCCTTGCAGAGCGCAAGCGCCTCGGGAAGATTCGGCGTGACCAGCGTCGCCACCGCGAACAGCGGATCGATGGCGTCGACCGCATTCTCGACCGCGAGCGCATCGCCGCGCCCGCTCGCCAGCACCGGATCGAAGACCACCGACAAATCGGGGCGCCGCACTTTCACCGCCTTGAGGAGTTCGGCGATCGCCTCCGCATTGGCGCGATTGCCGACGATGCCGATCTTGACCGCGGCGACATCGATCTTGTCGAGCAGCGCCTGCGCTTGCCGCGCCAGCAGCGCATCGGGCACCGGGTGCACCGCATGGACGCGGTCGTTGTCCTGCACCGTCAAGGCGGTGATGACCGACAAGGGATGCGCGCCGAGCGAGGTGATCGCGGCGACATCGGCCTGCATGCCGGCGCCCCCGCTCGGATCCGAACCGGAGAAGACGAGCACGCTGGGGCGTATGCCGCTCATGGGGGCCTTATACGACGCGCCCGGCCATCGGCGACGACGGCGAGGCGGCGAATTTCTTCGGAATGCGCCCGGCCAGATAGGCTTCGCGCCCCGCCTCGACGGCGAGTTTCATCGCGCGCGCCATCCGGACCGGGTCCTTCGCGCCGGCGATCGCCGTATTCATCAGCACGCCGTCGCAACCGAGCTCCATCGCAATCGCCGCGTCCGAAGCGGTGCCGACGCCGGCATCGACCAGCACCGGCACCTTGGCCTGCTCGATGATCAACGACAAATTCCATGGATTGAGAATGCCCATGCCGGAACCGATCAACGACGCGAGCGGCATCACGGCCACGCAGCCGATGTCTTCGAGCATGCGCGCCTGGATCGGATCGTCACTGCAATAGACCATGACGTCGAAGCCGTCCTTGACCAGCGCTTCCGCCGCTTTCAAGGTTTCGGGCATGTTCGGGAACAGCGTCTTCTCGTCGCCCAGGACCTCGAGCTTGACGAGCTTGTGGCCGTTCAACAATTCGCGCGCCAGTTGCAGCGTATAGACCGCGTCCTTCGCGTTGTAGCAGCCGGCCGTGTTCGGCAGGATCGTGTACTTCGACGGCGGCACGACGTCGAGCAGGCTCGGCGCGTTGGGGTCCTGGCCGATATTCACACGGCGGATCGCGACCGTGATGATTTCCGCGCCGCTGGCCTCCGTCGCCAGCCGCGTTTCCTCCAGGTCCTTGTACTTCCCGCTGCCGACCAGCAGGCGCGAGCGATAGGTCTTGCCGGCGATGATCAAGCCTTGATCTTCGCGCGGTTGATCGTTCAAGTTCATGCTTTGCTCCATTACTTTATCGGCGCCACGGCCTCACCCACCGCCGATCGCGCGAACGATGTCCACGCGATCGGCGGGTTGCAGCATGCGCTCCGGCCACTGCCGGCGCGGCACCACTTCGCGGTTGATCGCCACCGCGAGCGACTTGCCGAGCAAGTCGAGCGAAGCGATCAGCTCTTGCACGCTCTGGCTGTCCGCGACCGCATGCGGCGCGCCGTTCAGTTCGATTTCCATCATCACCGCTTGCTTACTGTTTGCGATAAAGCTCGGCGCCGCTCTTGACGAATTCGACCGCCTTCACTTCCATGCCTTTCTTCAGCGCTTCCTGCTCGGAAACGCCTTGCGCCGCCGCGAAGTCGCGCACGTCCTGCGTGATCTTCATCGAGCAGAAATGCGGGCCGCACATCGAGCAGAAATGCGCGACCTTGGCCGAATCCTTGGGCAGCGTCTCGTCGTGGAATTCGCGCGCCTTGTCCGGATCGAGACCGAGGTTGAACTGGTCTTCCCAGCGGAATTCGAAGCGCGCCTTCGACAGCGCGTTGTCGCGCACCTGGGCGCCCGGATGGCCTTTGGCGAGATCGGCCGCATGCGCCGCCAGCTTGTAGGTGATGATGCCTTCCTTGACGTCGTCCTTGTTCGGCAAGCCGAGGTGTTCCTTCGGCGTGACGTAGCACAGCATCGCCGTGCCGTACCAGCCGATCATGGCGGCGCCGATGCCGGAGGTGATGTGGTCGTAGCCCGGCGCGATGTCGGTGGTCAACGGCCCCAGCGTGTAGAACGGCGCTTCCTTGCACTGTTCCAGCTGAATATCCATGTTCTCCTTGATGAGGTGCATCGGCACGTGGCCGGGGCCCTCGATCATCACCTGCACGTCGTGCTTCCAGGCGATCTGCGTCAGCTCGCCGAGCGTCTTCAATTCGCCGAGCTGCGCTTCGTCGTTGGCGTCGTAGATCGAGCCGGGGCGCAAACCGTCGCCCAGCGAGAACGAGACGTCGTAGGCCTTCATGATTTCGCAGATCTCTTCGAAGTGCTCGTACAGGAAGGACTCCTTGTGATGCGCCAGGCACCATTTCGCCATGATCGAGCCGCCGCGCGAGACGATGCCCGTCATGCGCTTGGCGGTCAGCGGCACGTATTGCAGGCGCACGCCGGCGTGGATGGTGAAGTAGTCGACGCCCTGCTCTGCCTGCTCGATCAGCGTGTCGCGGAAGATTTCCCAGGTCAGCTCCTCGGCCTTGCCATGGACTTTTTCGAGCGCCTGGTAGATCGGCACGGTGCCGATCGGCACCGGCGAATTGCGGATGATCCACTCGCGCGTCTCGTGGATGTGCTTGCCGGTCGAGAGATCCATGACGGTATCGCCGCCCCAGCGGATCGCCCAGGTCATCTTCTCGACTTCCTCGCCGATCGAGGAGGTCACGGCGGAATTGCCGATGTTGGCATTGATCTTCACCAGGAAGTTGCGGCCGATGATCATCGGCTCGGATTCCGGATGGTTGATGTTGGCCGGAATGATGGCACGGCCGCGCGCCACTTCATCGCGCACGAATTCCGGCGTGATTTCGGCGGGAATCGCCGCGCCGAAGTTCTGGCCCGGATGCTGACGCAGCATCAGTTCAGCGAGTTTCGCGCCGTTCGGACCGGAAGCCTTCAGGCTTTCCAGGTATTCCTTGCGGCGCAGGTTTTCGCGGATGGCGATGTATTCCATCTCCGGCGTGACGATACCCTGCTTCGCGTAATGCATCTGCGTCACGTTCTTGCCGGCGATCGCGCGGCGCGGCTGGCGATGGAGATTGAAGCGCAGGTCGGCCAGCTTCGGATCGTTCAGGCGTTCGATGCCGTATTGCGAAGTCGGGCCCGGCAATTCCTCGGTATCGTTGCGCTCGGCGATCCAGGCGGCGCGCAACGGCGCCAGGCCGGAACGGATGTCGATCTTGACGTTCGGATCGGTGTACGGCCCGGAAGTGTCGTAGACATAGATCGGCGGATTCTTCTCCGCGCCGAACGAGGCCGGCGTATCGGCCTGGGAAATCTCGCGCATCGGCACCCGGATGTCGGGACGCGAGCCTTCGACATAGATCTTGCGCGAATTCGGCAGCGGCTGGATCGCCGCTTCGTCGACCTTGGCGGTCGCGGCGAGGAATTGGGGATTGGCGTTCATGGTGCTCCTTCTCAAATGATTGCGGGGCAGAGTTAAGCGCTAGCGGTACTCTGTCCCCAGCTGGACGTGCGAAGAAGGAGCACGGGGGAGGGACGATTTCCATGTGCTTCCCTTCGCTGGCATTACCCAGATCAGGTTCGAGGGTGTTTCTCACCCGGCCATCGACTTGCTTCCGCGGCCAGGACCCCTAGCATTGTGTTGCCATTAGAGCATCGCTTCTAATGCGGCAATCCGCGAATTATACGCTTCTCGCTCAGTCAGCAGCGACTTAATCGATATAATCACTAGTTTCGCAAAAACATACGTCAAATCATGGAATTAGCCAAATCCTTCGAGCCCACCGACATTGAAGCGCGCTGGCGCGCCGAATGGGAAAAGCGCGGCTATTATGCGGCGACCATGGATCCCGCCAAGCCGGCCTTCTGCATCCAGTTGCCCCCCCCCAATGTTACCGGCACGCTGCACATGGGCCATGCGTTCAACCAGACCATCATGGATGGCCTGACACGCTACTACCGCATGCGCGGCTACAACACCGCCTGGGTGCCGGGCACCGACCATGCCGGCATCGCGACCCAGATCGTGGTCGAGCGCCAGCTCGACGCGCAAAAGATCTCTCGGCACGACCTCGGCCGCGAGAAATTCCTCGAGAAGGTGTGGGAATGGAAGGAGCAATCCGGCTCGACGATCACCGGCCAGATGCGCCGCATCGGCGCCTCGACCGACTGGGCCCGCGAATACTTCACGATGGATCCGAAGATGTCGAAGGCGGTCACCGAAGTGTTCGTGCGCCTCTATGAAGAAGGCCTGATCTACCGCGGCAAGCGCCTCGTGAACTGGGACCCCGTGCTCGGCACCGCCGTGTCCGATCTCGAAGTCGTATCGGAGGAAGAAGACGGCAACATGTGGCATATCAACTACCCGCTCGCGGATGGTTCCGGCCACATCACGGTGGCGACGACGCGTCCGGAGACCATGCTCGGCGACGTTGCGGTCGCTGTCGATCCGACCGACGAGCGCTACCTGCATCTGCACGGCAAGATGCTCAAACTGCCGCTGACCGACCGCGAAATTCCGATCATCGCCGACGATTATGTCGACAAGGAATTCGGCACCGGCTGTGTGAAGATCACCCCTGCGCACGACTTCAACGACTACGCGGTCGGCCAGCGCCACCAGCTGCCGCAGATTTCCATCTTCACGCTCGATGCCAAGATCAACGATAACGCGCCGCCGGCCTATCGCGGCATGGATCGCTTCGAGGCGCGCAAGAAAGTCCTGATCGATCTTGAAAAGGAAGGCCTGCTCGAAGCCGTGAAGCCGCACAAGCTGATGGTGCCGCGCGGCGACCGCACCGGCGTCGTCATCGAGCCGATGCTGACCGACCAGTGGTTCATGGCGATGAGCAAGCCGACCGCCGACGGCCGCAGCATCACGCAGAAGGCGATCGATGCGGTCGAGTCGGGCCAGGTGCGCTTCATCCCCGACAACTGGGTCAACACCTACAACCAATGGATGAAGAACATCCAGGACTGGTGCATCTCGCGCCAGCTGTGGTGGGGCCACCAGATTCCGGCGTGGTATGACGAAAGCGGCAACATCTACGTCGCCCGCACCGAAGAGGAAGCGGCCAGGCAAGCCGGCGGCAAACCCCTCAAGCGCGACAACGACGTGCTCGACACCTGGTTCTCGTCCGCCCTGGTGCCGTTTTCCTCGCTCGGCTGGCCCGACGAGACGCCCGACCTCAAGATGTTCCTGCCCTCGTCGGTGCTCGTGACCGGATACGAGATCATCTTTTTCTGGGTCGCGCGCATGATCATGATGACGACCCACTTCACCGGCATGGTGCCGTTCCGCGACGTCTATATCCACGGCATGGTGCGCGACCATGAAGGCAAGAAGATGTCGAAGTCGGAAGGCAACGTGATCGATCCGGTCGACCTGCTCGACGGTATCGATATCGAATCGCTGGTCGCCAAACGCACCACCGGCCTGCGCCGCCCGGAGAAAGCACCGGCCATCGCCAAGGAAACCCGCAAGCTCTTCCCCGAAGGCATGCCGGCCTACGGCGCCGACGCCGTGCGCTTCTCGATGGCGAGCTACGCCACGCTCGGCCGCAACGTCAACTTCGATTTCAAACGCGCCGAAGGCTATCGCAACTTCTGCAACAAGCTGTGGAACGCGACCCGCTTCGTGCTGATGAACACCGAGGGCAAGGACTGCGGCTTCGACGCCGCGACCTGCGAAGAAGGCATGCGCGATTTCTCGCAAGCCGACCGCTGGATCGTCTCGCTCCTGCAGCGCACCGAAGCCGAGGTCGAGAAAGGTTTCGCCGACTACCGCTTCGACAATATCGCCAACGCGATCTACAAGTTCGTGTGGGACGAGTACTGCGACTGGTATCTCGAAGTCGCGAAGGTGCAGATCCAGACCGGCACCGAGGCGCAGCAGCGCGCCACGCGCCGCACCCTCTTGCGCGTGCTCGAAGTCGTGCTGCGCCTCGCGCATCCGATCATCCCCTTCATCACCGAAGAGCTGTGGCAGACGATCGCGCCGACGACCGGCCGGCAAATGAATCCGGCCGGCGATTCGATCATGATCCAACCGTATCCGCAGCCGAATTTCGACAAGCTCGACGAAGCCGCCGAACAATGGATGGCGCAGCTGAAAACGATGACCGATGCCTGCCGCAACCTGCGCGGCGAGATGCAGTTGTCGCCAGCGCAGAAGGTGCCGCTGATCATCGAAGTCGCCGACAAGGCCCAGGCGGAAGGTTTCGCGAAGTACCTGCAAGCGCTCGCGAAGCTGTCCGACGTGCAGGTCGTCGACATGCTGCCGGAATCGCCGGCGCCGGTATCGGTGGTCGGTACGGCCAAGCTGATGCTGAAAGTGGAAATCGACGTCGCCGCCGAGCGCGAGCGCCTGGCGAAGGAAATCTCCCGCCTGGAAGGCGAGATCGCGAAGGCGCAAGGCAAACTCGGCAACGAGAGTTTCGTCGCCCGCGCGCCGGCGCAAGTGGTCGCCCAGGAAAAGGAAAGGCTCGCGAATTTCGAGGGCACACTCGAAAAACTCCGGGAACAGTTTGCGAAACTGCAAAAATCCTGAATAGTGTGGCCTTGATACTGATGCGGCATGGCGCAGTGCCGTTCGGCGTGCCGTTCCGCATCGGTTCCTTTTCCCTATTCGTGCCATTCACAACAAGAGGATATGAACATGACGAGACATTTCTTGATCGGCGCCGCGGTGGCCGCCTTGGCCGCTCCGCTAGCCTGGGCCAATCCGGCATCGCCGGTCGGTCTTTGGAAAAACATCGACGATCAGACCGGCAAGCCGAAAGCGTTGATCCGCATCACCGAAGCGAACGGCGAACTGCGAGGCAAGATCGAAAAGCTGTTCCGCGCGCCGAACGAGGAACAGAATCCAAAATGCGACAAGTGCGAAGGCGAGCAGAAGGACCAGCCCATCGTCGGCATGACCATTCTCTCCGGCATGAAGGCGGACGGCGATGAGTTCAACGGCGGCAAGATTCTCGATCCCAACAACGGGAAAGTCTACAAGAGCAAGATGAAACTCGTCGAAGGCGGCAAAAAACTCGACGTTCGCGGCTACATCGGCATGCCCATGCTGGGCCGCACCCAAACCTGGGTCCGCGAAGAATAACTATTGCGTTCCATTGACTCGAACGGGCCGGCGCGTTTTGCCGGCCCGTTGCCGTTCGAGGAAAGTGACGATCAGCGCACGAAAGACACGGTCAGTCCAGGCAGACTGATGCCCGAAAAGGCGCTGACCCAGGTTTGTCCCGGCGCCACCGGGTGAGCATCGGTCCAAGTGCCGGTCGTGATGATCTCGCCTGCTGCCAGCGGCGCGAACTCGGGCTGCTCCTTCAACACCTGGTGCAGATGCCAGAGCGCATGCACCGGACTCTCCATCACGTTGTCGCCGAAACCGGCGGCATGCAGTTCGCCGTCGCACGTCATCGACACGCTGGCACCCGCCAGCACCGCATCGAGGTGGCGGCGGCTGCCGTCGGTCAACATCATCGGTTCGCCGACGATCAGCGTGCCATGCAAGCCGAAGGCGGCAATCGCGTCGGCCGCTTCGAATTTCCAGTTCGGATAAGGACATACGACGACTTCGAAGGCATGCGCCATCCATTCGATGCAGTCGGCGATGTCCTCGAGCGTCGCGTCCGCGGCCGGCGTCTTGCCAAGCTTGAACACGAGCTCCGGCTCGACGCGCGGTTGCACGGCGCCGGTCAGGCTTTGCACTCCCCGATTGTTATGTGCATAACGGATCGTGGTATCGAATATCGGCGCCCACAGCGGCGTGGTGATCGGCTCATGCAAGCCATACTTCGGCCAGATGGTGCGATTGGTGAACGCCAGCTTGCGTCCGGCCGGCAGCTCGCCCTGGGCCACGCGGATATCATGGATCGATTTGGCGATCGCATAGCCGTCGGCCAGACGCAAATCGCTGTCGAACGACAGAGGCGCCGTCTGCCCGCCCTCGGCACGCAGATCGAGCAATCGGTGAGCGTAGCGGGTGGCTTGCGTGGACATGAGCATGGCGAATCTCTACCTGAAGGGGTATATCGGCCATATATCGGAGTCGAGCGCGCATTACCGTGACCGACAGCACCGTGAGGGTTCACGCCGTCTCAAAACCGGAAAGGGGGAGGCCGAAAAGGAATAGCCATTATAGAACCAACTTTGCTGAAATGTCAGAGAAAACCTACTGACTAGTCGGTTATTTACATTTCTTTACATGTCCACCCAGCAACTTCTTCGCTGCGCGCCAGAGTCGTCCTTGGGGTCTTCGACGACGGGGCTCCATGCCGCCCTTCCGGGCACGGCAGACGCTATTTCTGTCCCCACAAATCCCCGGTCGAATCGCTGCGCGGCGCGGTGACGCCGAAATGCGTATAGGCCGCGGGCGTCGCGATGCGGCCGCGCGGCGTGCGCTGCATATACCCTTGCTGGATCAGGTAAGGCTCAAGCACATCCTCGATCGTATCGCGCTCCTCGCCGATCGCGGCCGCCAGATTGTCGAGCCCGACCGGACCGCCGCTGAACTTGAAAATCACCGCTTCGAGCAGCTTGCGGTCCATGACATCGAATCCGACCGGATCGACATCGAGCATCTTCAATGCCGCATCGGCCATTTCCTTCGTGATCTGGCCGGTGCCCTTCACTTCCGCATAATCACGCACACGGCGCAGCAACCGGTTGGCGATACGCGGCGTGCCGCGGCTGCGCTTGGCAATTTCGAGCGCGCCCTCCTCGACGATGGCAGCCCCCAGGAGCGCAGCGCTGCGCGTGATGATCTTCGCCAGTTCCTGCGGGGTATAGAACTCCAGCCGCGCCACGATGCCGAAACGGTCGCGCAAGGGATTGGTCAGCATGCCGGCGCGCGTGGTTGCTCCGACCAGAGTGAACGGTTGCAAGTCGAGGCGCACCGAACGCGCCGCCGGCCCTTCGCCGATCATGATATCGATCTGGTAATCCTCGAGCGCCGGATACAGGATTTCCTCGACCACCGGCGACAGCCGGTGGATCTCGTCGATGAACAGCACGTCGTTCGCCTCGAGATTGGTCAAGAGCGCCGCCAGATCGCCGGCACGCTCGAGCACCGGGCCTGAGGTCTGACGCAGGTTCACCCCCATCTCGCGCGCGATGATGTGCGCCAGCGTGGTCTTGCCAAGTCCGGGCGGCCCGAACAGCAGGGTATGATCTAGCGCCTCGCGCCGCTGGCGCGCCGCCTGGATGAAGATCTCGAGCTGGCTGTGGATCTTTTCCTGGCCGACATATTCGTCGAGCTGCTTCGGACGCAAGGCGCGCTCGATCGCCTCTTCGTTCGGCGAGGCGGGCGTCGCCGCAATGATGCGCTGTTCGGTGAAATTGTCGGTCTGGATGCTCATCGGATGATTCCTCTATTCGTCGCCGCGCGCTACGCCTTGGACAACGCCTTCAATGCCAGCTTGATGCCTTCCGACACGCCTGTTCCAGCGGGAACCTGCTTCATCGCCAGCATCGCTTCCTTGTCCGAATAGCCCAGCGCGACCAGGGCGTTCAGAATATCTGCCGTCGCGTCGGTATGCGCCGCGCCGCCTGCCGCGCCAAGATCGGCGCCAAGTTTGCCCTTTAGTTCAAGCAAGAGGCGTTCCGCGGTCTTTTTGCCGATACCTGGTATCCGGGTAAGCCGCCCCGCCTCCTGCAGCGTGATCGCCTGCGAAAGATCCGCCACCGACAAGCCCGACAAGATCGACAACGCGGTGCGCGCGCCGATGCCGGAGATCTTGATGAGCTCCTTGAATACGTTGCGTTCCTCGACCGTGCCGAAGCCGAACAACAGATGCGCATCCTCGCGCACGGTCAAATGGGTGAGCAGCACGACTTTTTCGCCGAGCGCCGGCAAGTTGTAGAAAGTGCTCATCGGCACGCCGACCTCATAACCGACGCCGTTGCAGTCGATTAAAAGTTGCGGTGGATTTTTCTCAAGCAGAATCCCGGAAAGTCGGCCTATCATGTCGAAATTAGTCCAAAAAAGATGGATGAATCATACAGGACGAGGGGATCATGCATCTACGCTCGCGCAGGGAGGAACGCTACGTCGCGGCCCAAGACTTGTTGCTCCGGTGCGCAATGCTGCTCGGCATACTGTGGGCCCTGCCGCTCACCTTGCTGGGTCTGCTGAGCGGAATTCCGATCCTGCTGCTGCGCGGTCGCGTTTACGTGATCACCGATTCGACGCCGGCCTTGCTGATCCGCGGACCGATCGCCGATTATCTGCTCGCGCATCATCCTTTCGGCCCCATGAGCGCGATGGCGATCGGCCACGTCATCATCGCGGAAAGCCACGGCCTGACCAAACAAATCCTCACGCATGAGCTGGCGCACGTACGGCAGGCTTCGGTTTGGGGTGCACTCTTTCCCGTTGCCTATCTTGCGGCCAGCCTATGGGCATGGTCGCGCGGACAAGATGCCTACTGGAACAACCGCTTCGAAGTCGCCGCACGCAATGCCGAGCGGCATGCCTAGCCGACCAGGCGGCCGCCGCGTACCCGCAATCCCTTCTTCGCCAGTCCCGGCGCAATGTCGCCGAGAGCGCTCAGCGCTTCGCCGCTATGCGCATGGCAAATCGCCACTCCCAGGGCATCGGCCGCATCGGTGCCCGGCGTGCCGGACAGGGACAACAGGCGCTGCACCATATCCTGCACCTGCTGCTTCTGCGCCTTGCCATGACCGGCCACAGCTTGCTTGACCTGCAGGGCGGTGTATTCGGCGACCGCCAGTTCGGCGCCGACCAAGGCGCAGATCGCCGCGCCGCGCGCCTGACCTAGCAAAAGCGTGGACTGCGGATTGACGTTGACGAAGACCTTTTCGATCGCCGCGCAATCGGGCTGATAAGTGCGGATGATTTCGGCCACGCCGCCGAGAATGGTTTTGAGACGCGAGGGCAGGTCGCCTTCCGGCGTCCTGATCGTGCCGGAAGCGATATAGCTGAGCTTGCCGCCCTGCTTGCGGATGATGCCGAAGCCGGTCGTGCGCAGGCCGGGGTCGATGCCGAGAATTTTCATGGATGGTCCGCGCGCTTCCCACAGAAGTCGCCCCGACGATCGGAGCGGCTTCTATTCTGCACCGTTTTCTTAATGGCGGAAATGGCGGGTGCCGGTAAACAACATCACCACGTCTTGCTCGTCGGCCGCGTCGATCACTTCCTGGTCGCGCATCGAACCGCCCGGTTGGATCACGCAGGTCGCGCCGGCTTGCACGACGACGTCGAGACCGTCGCGGAACGGAAAGAACGCGTCCGACGCCACCGCCGAGCCGGCCAGCGTCAAGCCGGCGTTCTGGGCCTTGATCGACGCGATGCGCGCGGAATCGACGCGGCTCATCTGGCCGGCGCCGACGCCCATCGTCATGCCGTTGGCACAGAACACGATCGCGTTCGACTTCACGAACTTGGCGACTCTCCAGGCGAACATCAGATCCTGCATCTGCTGCGGCGTCGGCTGCTTCTTGGTCACCACCTTCAGTTCCGCGAGCGCGACGTTCTTCGCATCGGGCGATTGCACCAGCAGGCCGCCGCCGACGCGCTTGAAATCGTAAGCGTTCACGCCCGCGCCGAGCGGCACTTCCAGCAGACGCACGTTCTGCTTGGCGGCGAATACCTGCTTCGCCTCGGCCGTGAAAGCCGGGGCCAGCAGTACTTCGACGAATTGCTTGGCGACCGCTTCGGCGGCCTTGCCGTCGACCTCGCGATTGAAGGCGATGATTCCGCCGAACGCCGAAGTCGGGTCGGTCTGGAATGCCTTGCCATAGGCCTGGAACGGATCGGCGCCGATGGCCACGCCGCACGGATTGGCATGCTTGATGATCACGCACGCCGGTTCGTCGAAGGTCTTCACGCATTCCCAGGCCGCATCGGCATCGGCGATGTTGTTGTAGGACAGTTCCTTGCCCTGCAATTGCCTGTAATTCGCCAGCGCGCCGTCGACCGGCTTCAAGTCGCGATAGAAGGCCGCCGACTGGTGCGGATTCTCGCCGTAGCGCATCTCCTGCACCTTTTCGAAATGCAGGTTGAAGGTTTGCGGATAGGCGCTGCGCGTCGCGTGCTGCTTGTCGGCGCCCAGGCTAGTCAGGTAATTGGTGATCGCGCCGTCGTATTGCGCGGTATGAGCGAACACCTTGGTCGCGAGCGCGAACTTGGTGTCGTAGCCCACTTCGCCCTGGTTCGCTTTCATCTCGTCGAGCACGCGGCCGTAGTCGGAAGGGTCGCAGATCACGACCACGTCCTTATGGTTCTTGGCCGAGGAACGCAGCATGGTCGGGCCGCCGATGTCGATGTTCTCGATCGCATCCTCGAGCGAGCATTGCTCCTTCGCCACCGTCTGCTGGAACGGATATAGGTTCACGACCACCATGTCGATGGTCGGGATGCCGTGCTTCTCCAGCGCGGCCACATGCTCGGGCAGATCGCGACGGGCGAGAATGCCGCCGTGGACCTTCGGATGCAGCGTCTTGACGCGGCCGTCGAGCATTTCCGGGAAGCCGGTGTAATCGGCCACTTCCGTCACCTTCACGCCGTTGTCGGCGAGCAGCTTGGCCGTGCCGCCGGTCGAGAGAATGTTGACACCCATGGCGGCCAGCGCCTTGGCAAAATCGAGCACGCCGGTCTTGTCGGAGACGGAGATGAGAGCTTGTTTGATCATGATGAACAATGACGGAAGTGATGGATAACGGAAGCGTTGCCGAGCGTATGTCAAGCGACCGGTACAGCGCTTGCGTTATCCGCATTGCCCCTCCATGACCGGGGCAATGCTCTTATAGCAATCCGTGCTGCTGCAACTTCTTGCGCAAAGTGTTGCGGTTGATGCCGAGCATTTCGGCCGCCAGCGACTGGTTGCCGCCGGCACGCGCCATCACGGCTTCGAAGATCGGCTTTTCGACGGTAAAGATCACCATGTCATAGACATTGGATGGTTGCATGTCGCCTAGGTCCTTGAAATATTTTTCGAGACTCTTTTTGACGACGTCCTGGATATTGTCTTTGCTCATGCTTTACCGTGGCCCTGGAATTGAGAGGCTTGATGCGCCGGGATAGGCGCGATCATGCCGCCAGTTTTTGTAGAAACTTCGCCTCTGGCTCGCTTTGGCGAAACTTCGCTTCTGGCTCGTTTTTTTGTGAAACCGCATATTGTAACCGCTCGCCGAACGCCAACTGCGATTCGAAAAAAGCGTCGACCGCCGCGCGCTGCTCGTCGCAGTCTTCCATCAGATTCATTCGCTGGCGAAATGTTTCGCCGCCGATCAAGTCGCGCACATACCAGCCGATATGCTTCCTGGCCGTCCGCACGCCCTTGAATTCGCCGTAAAACGCGTAATGCGCCCGCAAATGTTCGCTCATCAGCTGCCGCACTTCGGCGATCTCCGGCGCGGGCAAATGTTCGCCGGTACCCAGGAAGTGATCGATCTCGCGAAAGATCCACGGCCGGCCTTGCGCGGCGCGGCCGATCATGACGGCGTCGGCCTTGGTATAGTCGAGAACATACTTCGCCTTCTCGGGCGAAGTGATGTCGCCGTTGGCGACCACCGGAATCGAGACCGCCGCCTTCACCGCGGCAATCGTGTCGTATTCGGCGTCGCCAGCGTAGCCGTCGGCGCGCGTGCGACCGTGCAGCGTCAGCATCGCGATGCCCGATTCTTCGGCCACCCTGGCGATCCGGAGCGCGTTCTTGTGCTCGCGGTCCCAGCCGGTGCGGGTCTTCAGCGTGACCGGAACATCGACCGCGGCGACCACCGCTTCGAGGATGCGTGCGACCAGGCTTTCGTTCTGCAGCAGCGCCGATCCGCACCAGCTGTTGCAGACTTTCTTGACCGGACAGCCCATGTTGATGTCGATGATCTGGGCGCCGCGTTCGACGTTGTATCGCGCGCACTCGGCCAGCATGGCGGGATCGGCGCCGGCGATCTGAACCGCCTTCGGCTCCATTTCGCCATCGTGATTGATGCGGCGCGAGGTCTTCTCGGAGGCCCACAAGCGCGGATCGGATGCCGCCATTTCGGATACCGCATAACCGGCGCCGAGCTGCTTGCACAGCTGGCGGAACGGCCGATCCGTCACGCCGGCCATCGGAGCGACAAAGATATTGTTGCGAAGCGTATGGGGACCGATCTGCACGGCGCGGACGGGAAAAGCGGGAAAGCCGCTATTTTATCGTCATCAGGCGGTAAACCCCAGTTCCGCCAGGTCAGTGGCCGCTCAGCGATCGATCTCGTCGAGTACCGCGGGATCGAGATGCGCCACATCCGCCCATTGCAGGAGTTGCATGCCGTCCGGGCTCCAGCGAATCCGGTTGATGCTGGCGTTGATGACGTCGAAATCGCGCGGCGCCGAGAAATCGAGCCTGCCGGAGGCCGCCCGATACAGGCAATCGAGCACGCCGCCGTGCGTCACCAGGGCGACCTTGCGGTAGCCGCCCGGCCGCAACAGGCGATCGACGGCGCCGGTCGTCCGGGCAAAGAATTCGTCGAGCGTCTCCGCCACATGCACGCCTGCCGGATAACGTGCATGCCGCTCGCGCGCCTTCCAGGCGGCGTGCGCGTCCGGATAGCGATCCTGGATTTCGCTGTACAGCAGTCCCTCGAAGGCGCCGAAACAGCGCTCCCGCAATCCCTGGTCGACGATGACCTGCATGCCACGTGGAGCGGCGACCGCCTCCGCGGTCTGCAGCGCGCGCCGCAGATCGCTGGAGAAGACCGCATCCAGCGCTTCATTGGCCAGCGCCGCGCCAAGCGCCGCGGCCTGCCGTTCGCCTTCGGCGTTGAGCGGGATATCGAGATGGCCTTGCAGGCGCTTCTCGGCATTCCACGCCGTCTCGCCGTGTCGAATCAAAAGAATTTCAGTCATGCGGGCCAGATGCTGTTGTCGGTGCTGCCGATCAGCGCCGGATTGAGGGTATAACGGCCCATGACCGAAGCTTCGGCCAGCACATGGCCCTTGATGGCGTCGCGCACCTGCTGGCCGGTGAATTTGCCTTCGACCGGCAAGCGCTCGATATCAAGCGCATAAAGAGTGAACACATAGCGATGCACCAGGGTGTCGTTCCACGGCGGGCACGGGCCATCGTAACCGCAATAGTCGCCGCCCATATTCGCGTCGCCGGCAAACCAGCCGGTGTAATCGTTGAGGCCGTGGCGCACGCCGGGATGGTCCTTCACTTCCGGCCCCGGCTTGCCGCGCGTCGTCACGCCGTTGCTGAATTGCGCGACGTCGATCCGTGTCGTGGCCGCCGGCAGATCGACCATGACCCAATGGAAGAAGTCGACGCGCGGCAGATTTGCCGGCACGCTCTTGCCTTCCTGGTTCACGTCGTCGCCGCGCGACGGCACGTCGGGATCGTGGCAGATCAATGCCAGCGACTTCGTCCCGGCCGGCACCTCGCTCCATGCCAGATGGGGATTCTTGTTGGCCGACAGCGCCACATGGCTGGCCGGATCCATGATGCCGAATGCATATTCGCCTGGAATGAACTCGCCGGGTCGGAAGGAATCGCTCCACAATTTCATCGTCGTCTCCTGAATGTTGAACAGCAAGGAACGGTTATCTCGGTTTGGCCTGCAGCCAAAACGTCACCGGCCCGTCATTGATCAGCGACACTTGCATGTCGGCGCCGAACCGGCCGGTCTCGACTTTCGCACGGCGGGCGCGCGCCTGCGCCACGAAATGATCGAACAAGCGCCTGCCGTCTTCCGGCGCCGCCGCGGGCGTGAACGACGGCCGCGTGCCCGATTGCGTATCGGCCGCCAGCGTGAACTGCGGCACCAGCAGCAAGCCGCCGTCCACGTCGGTCACGCTGCGGTTCATCTTGCCTTCAGCATCGGAAAACACGCGATAGGCCAACAGTTTGGCCAGCAAGGCATCGGCCTCCTTCTCGCTATCGCCGCGCTCCGCGCACAGCAGCACCATCAAACCCTTATCGATCCGGCCGACGGTCACGCCATCGACCGCGACGCTCGCCTGCGTCACGCGTTGCAGCAATCCGATCATTCAATGCGCCTTTTGTGCGATCACGGTCGCGAACCGCTTCGTCGTGTTGCCCGGCGCGGCGAAGTCGTCCAACGAAAAATCGGCGATCTTCCAGCCATCGAACCAGGCTCGCACTTCTTCGGGGTCGAACAGGCAATACGGATCGCTTCCGAACATTTCCAGATAGGTCGTTCCCTGGACCAGGACGTTGACGATGGCCGTACCGCCGTCGCAGGTGGCATCGCGCAGGCGAGGCACGAGTTTGCGCGCCGTGCCGCAAGGCAGAAACATCAGCAGACCGATCGACGCCACGGTATCGAAACAGCCGTTCCAGCCGAAGCTGGCAGCGTCGGCCTCTATGGCCTCGAGCGGCAGGTTCTCCTGGCGCGCCCTGGCGGCGAGACTGGCGATGGCCGCCGGACTGGCATCGACGGCGACGACCTTGCTACCCCTGCGCGCCGCAGTCATGCTGAGATTGCCGAGACCGCAGCCGAAATCGAGCATGCGGCCCTTGGCATAGGCCAGCGCCTTCGTCTCGAACGGATTCAGCGCGAAATCCTGCTGCCCGATTTGCCGCTGGAACTGCTTGTCGAAAAAAGCAACCGCGTGCGTCATTCCCCGCTCTCCCCGATCATCGTTATGCGAGCGTCACTCTCGCAAACTTGCGCTTGCCGACTTGCAGCACAAATGTACCGGCATCGATCTTCAGCGCCTTGTCGGATATCACGCCGCCGTCGATGCGCACGCCGCCCTGCTCGACCATGCGCAAGGCTTCGGAGGTCGAGGCGCACAGATTGGCTTGTTTCAGCAGTTGTCCGATGCCGAGCGGCGCTCCGGAGAGGCTCACTTCCGGAATATCGTCGGGAATCCCGCCGCGCGCCCGGTTGTTGAAATCTTCCAGCGCCTCATCCGCCGCCGCGCGCGTATGGAAGCGTTCGACGATTTCCTGGCCGAGCAAGACCTTGATGTCGCGCGGATTGCGTCCTTCGGCGACTTCCTTCTTGAACTGCGCGATCTCGGCGATCGAGCGCCACGACAACAGGTCGTAGTAACGCCACATCATTTCATCCGAAATGCTCATCACCTTCGCGAACATGATGTTGGCAGGCTCGGTGATGCCGATGTAATTGCCCTTCGACTTCGACATCTTCTCCACGCCATCGAGCCCTTCGAGCAGCGGCATGGTCAGGATGCATTGCTGTTCCTGGCCGTACTGCTTCTGCAGTTCGCGCCCCACCAGCAGGTTGAATTTCTGGTCGGTGCCGCCGAGTTCGAGATCGGCTTGCAGAGCGACCGAGTCGTAACCTTGCATCAAGGGATAGAGCAGCTCATGCACCGAGATCGGCGTCCCTGCCTTGTAGCGCTTGGTGAAATCCTCGCGCTCGAGGATGCGCGCCACGGTGTACTTGGCCGACAGCTCGATCATGCCGCGGGCGCCGAGCGGATCGGACCATTCGGAGTTGTAGCGGATTTCCGTTCTTGCGGGATCGAGCACCAGGCTGGCCTGCGCGAAATACGT
>DASPLX010000051.1:0-60110 GCA_035627375.1 Paucimonas sp.
CATCCCTGCCGGCGTATTGCGCCGCGCCTGGAATTTCCGCGATCCGCGCGTGCCGGGCAGGGAAGAGCTGGCGCCGATCCTGGCGCTGATCGGATGGCCGGAGGTGGAGCGTAACGGGCTTCATGTCCGCCTGCCGCGCGCGGGCATGGAAATCGATTTCGGCGGCTTCGGCAAGGAATACGCCGCCGATCGCGCCGCCGCGATGCTGGTCGAGCGCGGCGCGCGCCACGGCTATGTCAATCTCGGCGGCGACCTGCGCGTCTTCGGGCCGCAACCGGACGGCAGTCCCTGGGTCATCGGCATCCAGGATCCGCGCGCGTCCGACCGTCTCGTCGCGAGCATCCCGGTGCAAAGCGGCGCGCTGACCACCAGCGGCGACTACGAGCGTTATTTCGATGCGGACGGCAAACGCTATTGCCACATCCTCGATCCGCATACCGGCATGCCGGTCGAACATTGGCGCTCGGTCAGCGTGCTGGCGCCGCTAGCGATCGCGGCCGGCAGCTGCGCCACGATCGCGATGCTGAAAGCGGAACAGGCTTTGCCGTTTCTCGAGGGGGCGAATGTCGCCTATCTGGCGGTCGATTGCCGGGGTGAGGTGTTCAGCAAGGCGCTTTAGACCTTAGGTCGATACGCAAGACTTTCTTGAACTGCGCAGAATGCGGCGAGAAACGGAAACTCCGTTCTTGGTTGGCGTGGGCGGTCGTGCCGGGGCTGCGGCCGCCCCGCTAGACGCTGCCCCTGCGGGGTCCCCGAAGAAGTGCCTGCCGACCCGGGAAGCGCAAAAACTCGCCTGCGGCTCAAACATTTGCGCTTCTTTTTCCGGGTCGGCAGGCACTTCTTCGGCAGCGTCCCCAAGCGGGGCGGCCGCAGCCCCGGCACGACCTTCTCCGGCTTGGCAAACGCATGCGAGGCACAATGACTGCTCCTACGCTCGTGCGTGCTTTGAAGGCGTTCTGGCTGTCCGGGTAGGGCGGGGCTGCCCGGGTAGGGGCTGGCCCGGCGCCGCTTTGGGACGCTGCCGAAAGAGGAACCGTCAACGCGGATAAAGAAGCGCAAATGTCTGAGCCCGCAGGGCGAGTTTTTGCGCTTCCCGCGTTGACGGTTCCTCTTTCGGGTACCCCGAAGGGGCAGCGTCTAGCGGCGCCGGGCCAGCCCCTACCCGGGCAGCCCCGCCCTACCCGGGCAGCCAGAATGCCCGCCGCCGGCGTAGGCGCGTGCGCAATACGAATTGCGAATAGCGAAGTGAGATGCGAAGTTAACGCACCGCCTCCACCATCTTCTCCAGCTTGACCGCATCGGCGCAGAACAGGCGGATGCCTTCGGCCAGCTTCTCGGTCGCCATGGCGTCGTCGTTGAGCATCAGGCGGAAGGATTTCTCGTCGAGCGAGAGCTTCCGCATGTCTGCCGCCTGCGCCGCTTCCACGCTCAGCCTGCGTTCGACCGGCGCCTCGGACTCGGCCAGCTTCTGCAGCAGATCCGGGCTGATCGTCAACAGGTCGCAACCGGCCAGCTCGACGATCTGCGAAGTGTTGCGGAAGCTCGCTCCCATCACCTCGGTCGCGTGGCCGAACTTGCGGTAATAAGTGTAGATGCGCTTGACCGACTGCACGCCCGGATCCTCGACGCCCGCGTATTCCTGGCCGGTGGACTTCTTGTACCAATCGTAGATGCGGCCGACGAAGGGCGAGATCAACTGCGCCTTCGCCTCGGTGCAGGCGACCGCTTGCGGCAGCGAGAACAGCAGCGTCATGTTGCAGCGGATGCCTTCCTTCTCCAGCACCTCGGCGGCGCGGATGCCTTCCCAGGTCGAAGCGATCTTGATCAGCACGCGCTCGCGCGGGATGCCGGCGGCTTCGTACAGGGAAATCAGCGTGCGGCCTTTCTCGATCGTCGCCTCGGTGTCGAAGGACAGGCGGGCATCGGTCTCGGTCGAGACGCGGCCCGGGATCAGCTTCAGGATCTCCAGGCCGAAGGCGATCAGCAGGCGATCGACGATCTCGCCGACCGGCTTGCCCCCGTGGTCGCGCACCGCCTGTTCCAGCAGCGGCTTGTATTCATCCTTCTGCACGGCTTTCAGGATCAGCGACGGATTGGTCGTCGCATCGCGCGGCGCGAAGGCTTTCATGGCCTGGAAATCGCCGGTGTCGGCGACGATCGTGGTGTATTGCTTGAGTTGTTCGAGCTGGTTCATGGGACTGGAAAGAAAGGCAAGAAGGAACCCGCCATTGTACGCAATTCGTCGGTTCTGCCGGCGCCGCCGGCAAAGCGCAGAGGGCGATCAGCGGAAGAAGGAATCGAATTGCATGTCGAATTTCTGCAAGGCCTTTTGCGCGTTCTGCATCTTGTTGCGCGCTTCCGGGCCGCGCCGCAGGGCCAGGCCGACGGCAAGGATGTCGATCACCACCAGGTGCGCCAGGCGCGCCGAGATCGGCGTGTAGGGATCGATGTTGAAAGACAGGTCGATCGGCACCAGCACGGTCGCCAGCTCGGCCAGCGGCGTGCCGCTCGGCGTCAGGGCGATCACGTCGGCTTCCATCTTGCGCGCCAGCTGGATGCTGCGCAGGAGCGCCGCGCTGTTGCCGCGCTGCGAGATGGCGACCACCGTGTCGCCTTTCTGCAGCAGCGACGCGGCGATGCTGTGGATGTGCGGATCGCTGTAGGCGACCGTCGGCACGCCGGAGCGGAAGAACTTGTGCTGGGCGTCGGCCGCGACGATGCCGGACGTGCCCTGGCCGTAGAACTCGATCTTGTTCGAATGCGTCAGCACGTCGAGCGCGCGCTGGATGGCGTCCGGCTTCAGGTTGTTGCGCAGATCGAGCAGGGTGTTGATCGAGCGGCTGCAGATCTTGTTGCACAGGTCGGCCGCGAGGTCGTCCTGGGCCGGCGATTCGTCGGCGCCCGGCAGCGCCAGCGCCAGGCTTTGCGCCAGCTTGAGCTTGAATTCCTGCCAGCCGTCGTAGCCGATCGCGCGGCAGAAGCGCACCACCGTCGGTTCCGATACCTGCGCCTTCTTGGCGAGCGCCGTGATGTTTTCCGAAACCGCGAGGTCGGGATTCTTCAGCACCGTCAGCGCGACCTTGCGCTCCGATTTCGAGAGCGAATCGAGATGCGTCTTGATCGAGTCGAGCAGCATCGTCATAGTTCGGGCAGCGCTTCCTCGCGCCATTGCAGGCCGTCGCGGCCGATCAGGGCGCTGGCGGCGGCCGGTCCCCAGGTGCCCGCGGAATACGGTATCGGATCGGTATCCTCCTGGTCCCAATGGTTCAGGATCGGCTCGACCCATTCCCAGGCAGCTTCCAGTTCGTCGCTGCGCATGAACAGCGTCAGCTGGCCGCGCAGGATATCGAGCAGCAGGCGCTCGTAGGCTTCCATGCGCGGCATCTTGAAGCTTTCGCGGAAATCGAGTTCCAGCTCCACCGGCTTCAGGCGCATGCCGTCGCCGGGCGTCTTCGCCATCAGGTTCAGCTGCAGGCCTTCGTCCGGCTGCAGGCGGATCACCAGGCAGTTGGGCTGGAAGGTCGAGGTCGATTGCGCGAAGATCGAATGCGGAATGCTCTTGAAGCGCACCACGATCTCGGCCAGCTGGTCGGCCATGCGCTTGCCGGTGCGCAGGAAGAAGGGCACGCCAGCCCAGCGCCAGGTATCGATCTCGGCCTTCAGCGCGACGAAGGTCTCGGTGCGCGAACCCGGGTTGGCGCCCGGTTCCTTGCGATAGCCCGGCACCTCGACGCCGTTGACGTGGCCGCTGCGGTACTGGCCGCGGATCACGTTTTGCGCCAGCGTGGTCGGCGTGAAGCGGCGCAGCGAACGCAGCACCTTCAGCTTTTCGTCGCGCACCGCGTCGGCGTTGATCGATACCGGCGATTCCATGGCGACGATGCACAGCAGCTGCAGCAGGTGGTTCTGCAGCATGTCGCGCAGCGCGCCGGCGGTCTCGTAGAAGCCCATGCGGTTGCCGACGCCGATTTCCTCGGCGATCGTGATCTGCACGTCGGAAATCCATTCGCGCCGCCACAGCGGTTCGAACAAGACGTTGCCGAAGCGCAGCGCCAGCAGGTTCTGCACCGCTTCCTTGCCGAGGTAGTGATCGATGCGGAAGATCTGCGACTCGGAAAAGACGCGCCCGACCTCTTCGTTGATCTGCTTGGCGCTGGCCAGGTCGCGGCCGAGCGGCTTTTCGAGCACCACGCGCGAGTTCGGCGTGGCCAGGCCGATCTTGGCCAGGTTGTGGCAGATGGTGGAGAACAGGCTCGGCGGCGTGGCGAGATAGTAGACGCGCGTGACCTTGTTGTCGTCGCGCATGGCATCGACCAGGGCTTGGTAGGAAGCGGCGTCGGAAGCGTCGAGCGTCACGTAGACGATGCGTTCGCAAAACGCTTGCCATAGGGACAGGTCGAAATTGCTGGCGGCGATATGCGGCTTGGAGTTGCGGTCGACGTTCTCGAGGAATTCCTCGCGCGACCATTCGTGCCGGCCGACGCAGATGATGCGGGCGCTCGCCGGCAAATCCTTGGCTCGGTCGCGCGCATACATGGCCGGCAGGAGCTTGCGCATGGCGAGATCGCCGCTGCCGCCGAATAACACGAGGTCGAAATCTGCAATAGTCGTCATGATGAAAAACTTCCGTCAATAATCGCTGCTCGGAGTATCCGAGGAAAGAATCATAAAGCGCGCCGCGCGCGTTCGATCAGGCCGTTGGTCGAGCTGTCGTGCGCCTGCGGCATAGGCGCGCCGGCCAGTTCGTCCTGGATGCGTTTCGCCAGCACCTTGCCGAGTTCCACGCCCCACTGGTCGAAGCTGTTGACACCCCAGATCGCGCCTTGCACGAAGACCTTGTGCTCGTACAACGCGATCAAGGCCCCGAGCGTCGCCGGCGTCAAGGCATCGAGCAGGATCGTGCTGCTCGGACGATTGCCGGGAAAGGTCTTGTGCGGAACCAAGGCCGCGACCCGCTCCGGCGCCATGCCCTGCGCCTCCAGTTCCGCGCGCGCTTCCTCGGCCGTCTTGCCGCGCATGAAGGCTTCCGATTGGGCGAAGCAATTCGCCAGCAGGGCCGCGTGGTGGCCGGCCAGATCATGGCTTGGCTTCAAGGCGGCGATGAAATCCACGGGAATGATATCCGTTCCTTGGTGCAGCAATTGGAAATAGGCATGCTGGCCGTTAGTGCCGACGTCGCCCCAGATCACCGGGCAGGTTGCGACGTCGGCCGCGGTTCCGTCCGCTGTCACGCGCTTGCCGTTGCTTTCCATTTCCAGCTGTTGCAGATAGGCCGGGAACTGGGCCAGGTCTTGATGATAGGGAGCGATCGAGACGGAATGGGTACCGAAGAAATTGCGGTACCACACGCCGATCAGGGCCAGCAGCGCCGGCATGTTGCGCTCCAGCGGCGCGCTGCGGAAATGCTCGTCCATGGCATGCGCGCCGGCAAGGAACTCGGCGAAGCGCTGGTAGCCGACCGCCAGCGCCACCGGCAATCCGATCGCCGACCATACCGAATAGCGGCCGCCGACCCAATCCCAGAACTGGAACATATTGGCCGGGTCGATGCCGAATGATTTTACAGCGTCGGTGTTGGTCGATACCGCCACGAAATGCTTAGGCAGGTCGGATTCCTTGCCTGTTCGCAGGAACCAGGCGCGCGCCGAATGCGCGTTCATCATCGTCTCGGCCGTGGTGAAGGTCTTGGAGGCGACGATGAACAAGGTGGTTTCCGGGTCGACGGCTTGCAGCGCGGCATCGAGGTCGTGGCCGTCGACATTGGCGACGAAATGCAGTTTCAGGCGCGGATGCGCGTAATGACGCAAGGCGCGGCACGCCATTTCCGGCCCCAGGTCGGAGCCGCCGATGCCGATATTGACGATGTCGGTGATCGGCTTGCCGGTGTAGCCGAGCCAGGCGCCGGAACGCACGCGATCGGTGAAGGCTTGGATGCGTTCGAGGACCGCATGCACATCGAGGCCGACATCCTGGCCGTCGATGGCAACGGTCTTGCCGCGCGGCGCGCGCAAGGCCACATGCAATACCGAGCGCCGTTCCGTCGTATTGATCCTGGCGCCGGCGAACATGGCGTCGCGCTGCGCTTCCACGCCGCGCTCGCGCGCCAGCGACACGAGCAAGCGCAGGGTGGTTTCGGTCAGATGATTCTTGGAATAGTCGAGAAACAGGCCGGCCGCTTCCAGCGAGAACTTGTCGAAGCGCGCGGCATCGCCTGAGAACAGGTCGGGCAACTGCCATTGGCGCGCTTCGGAGAAGTGAGCTTGGAGCGCCTGGAATGCCGGCGCGACGGACAGTGATGGCATGACGGAGGACATGGTTGTCGAAAGAGGTTGAATGAACTATACAACAAAAGAAGGTAAATTCACTACAAAAATTTTGTGCGGGACGGCAATTGGCCAACATAAGGCCGGGCTTTCCCTTATTTTCTCCAAGGGCGGTGAGAAGGGGAGGAGATTGGTTGTTGAATCGGCGAGGCGCGGAAAGGGTGTCGAAAAAGCCTTGTGTTTGCAAAAAATGTAGTAAAATTTCAAAATCTTCTTCGGTAAGGATTTGAACATGTCTCTGCATCCGGTTATAGCCAAGGTCACCGAGAGAATCGTCGAGCGCAGCCGGCCGACGCGCGCCGCCTACCTCGAGCGGGTGGAGGCGGCGCGCCGCAAGGGCGCTCAGCGCGGCGCGTTGTCATGCACCAATCTCGCGCACGGCTTCGCGGCGTTCCCGGCGCATGACAAGCTCGTGCTCAAGCAACAGAAGCAACCCTCGGTGGCGATCGTGTCGGCCTACAACGACATGCTGTCCGCGCACCAGCCGTATGAATACTTTCCCCGCCTGATCAAGGAAGCCGTGCGTAAGGCCGGCGGCGTGGCGCAATTCGCCGGCGGCGTGCCGGCGATGTGCGACGGCGTCACGCAAGGCCAGCCCGGCATGGAACTGTCGCTGTTCTCGCGCGACACGATCGCGATGGCGACCGCGGTCGCGTTGTCGCACAACATGTTCGATTCCGTGCTGTATCTCGGCATCTGCGACAAGATCGTGCCCGGCCTCTTGATCGGCGCTCTGCATTTCGGCCATCTGCCGGCGGTTTTCGTTCCCGGCGGACCCATGACCTCGGGCATCTCCAATTCGGAAAAGGCGAAGATCCGCCAGCTGTATGCGCAAGGCAAGGTCGGCCGCGAGGAGTTGCTCGAATCCGAATCGCAGTCCTATCACGGCTCCGGCACCTGCACCTTCTACGGCACCGCCAACAGCAACCAGATGCTGATGGAGGTCATGGGCCTGCATCTGCCGGGCGCGGCCTTCATCAATCCCGGCACGCCGCTGCGCGACGCCTTGACCGCCGCCGCCGCGCGCCGCGCCGTCGAGATCAGCGCGCTCGGCGACGACTACATTCCGGTCGGCCGCGTGGTCGACGAGAAATCGATCGTCAATGCCGTCGCCGCGCTGCTCGCCACCGGCGGTTCGACCAACCACACCTTGCACTGGATCGCGGTCGCCAAGGCGGCGGGCATCGTGATCGACTGGAACGATTTCGATGCGCTGTCCTCGGTCGTGCCGTTGATCGCGCGCATCTATCCGAACGGCGAAGCCGACGTGAATCATTTTCATGCCGCCGGCAGCACCGGTTATGTGATCCGCGAGTTGCTCGACGCCGGCCTGCTGCACGAAGACGTGACGACGGTGCTCGGCAAGGGCTTGCGCTCGCATTGCGCCGAACCCTTCCTCGAGGGCGAGGCGGCGGTGTGGCGCGCCGCTCCCGCGAAGAGCGGCGATCCCGACGTGCTGCGCCCGGTGGCCGAGCCGTTCTCGAAGGACGGCGGCTTGCGCCTGGTCCAAGGCAATCTCGGCCGCGCGATCATGAAGGTGTCGGCGGTCAAGCCGCAGCATCGCAGCGTCGAGGCGCCGGCGATCGTCTTCGATTCCCAGGAAGCTTTCATGGAGGCTTACAAGGCCGGCCGGCTCGACCGCGATTTCGTCGCCGTCGTCCGCTTCCAGGGGCCGCGCGCCAACGGCATGCCCGAGCTGCATGCCTTGACTCCCGCGCTCGCCAACCTGCAGGATGCCGGCCTCCGCGTGGCGCTGGTGACCGACGGTCGCATGTCGGGCGCGTCGGGCAAGGTGCCGGCGGCGATCCACGTGTCGCCGGAGGTGCTGGCGGGCGGGCCGCTCGGCCGCGTGCGCGACGGCGACGTGATCCGGCTCGATGCCGAGACCGGCGTGCTGCAGGCGCTGGTCGACGAGAAAGAGTGGGCGGCGCGCAGCAATGCGACGGCCGACCTGTTCGCCGACCACGTCGGCATGGGGCGCGAACTGTTCGCCGTGTTCCGCAACGCCGTGAGCGAAGCGGAGCAGGGCGCGGCCACCTTCGGCCTGCCGCCGCCGCTGCACATGCCGGAGGAAACCGACAACGTATTGCATGCGCCGGAAGGCACACCTTCCGACGAGGATCATCTGATCCGCCGCTGAACGCGCCGTCATCAACGAACCATGGAAACCGACATGACCCTGCTCGACATCATGCGCGCCTCGCCGGTGATCCCGGTGATCGCCATCGACAATCCCGACTATGCCGTCCCGCTCGCCAAGGCGCTCGTCGCCGGCGGCATCCGCGTGCTGGAAGTCACGCTGCGCACCGCGCATGGCTTGCCGGCGATCCGCGCCATGGCCGAACAGGTGCCCGACGCCATCGTCGGCGTCGGCACCCTGACCCAGCCCGAGGAATTCGCGGCGGCGCGCGATGCCGGCGCGGTATTCGGCGTTTCGCCCGGCCTGACGCCGTCCCTGATCGCCGCCGCCAAGTCGAGCGGCTTGCCGCTGCTGCCGGGGGTGATGACGCCGTCGGAAGTGATGGCGGCGCGCGAGCAGGGATTCCGGCAGTTGAAGCTGTTCCCGGCGGTGCCTGCCGGCGGCGTCGGCATGCTCAATGCCTTGGCCGGACCGCTCGGCGACGTGATGTTCTGCCCGACCGGCGGCATCTCCATCGAGACCGCGCCGCAATTCCTGGCGTGCAAGAACGTCGCCTGCGTCGGCGGCTCCTGGCTGACGCCGAAAGATGCGATGCAGTCGGGGAATTGGCAGCGGATCACCGACCTCGCGCTGGCGGCCGCGCGCCTGCGCCAGGAGGCATAGGGCAGCGCGCCGCGCGACGGCGCGTGCTACCATTCCGCGGTCTTGTCGATCTGGGTCGCCTCGGCGATTCGAGAACCATGGATCATTCCCACATCATCGATACGCCAGCCCGGCTCGAAGCGCTGTTCGGTCCGGTCGGCGAAGCCTCGCTGCGCAAGCAGGTCGCATATCTGCATCCGGTCTACCGATCGATGATCGCCGCCTCGCCGTTCGCGGTCCTCTCCACCGTCGGACCGAACGGTCTGGACGCTTCTCCGCGCGGCGATGCTCCGGGGTTTGTCAAGGTGCGGGACGAGAAGACGCTGCTGCTGCCGGAACGGCGCGGCAACAACCGCATCGACAGTCTGCGCAACATACTCGCCGATCCGCGCGTCGGCCTGCTGTTTCTCATCCCCGGCGTCGGCGAAACCTTGCGCGTCAACGGCACCGCCCGCATCTCGGTGGATCCTGCCTTGCTCCAGGAATTCTCGGTGCAGGGAGCGCCGCCCAAGTGCGTCCTCGAGATCACGATCGAGGAAGCGTTCTTCCAGTGCGCCCGCGCGGTGCTGAGGTCGAATCTCTGGCATCCGCTGCCCCCGGAAATCCTGGAGACCGTGCCGTCGGCCGGCACCGTGCTCGCCGCGCTGACCGCGAACGATATCGACGGCCAACAATACGATCGGGCGCTGCCGGAGAGGCAGCGCTCCACGCTGTATTGACGCTAGCTCGCGCCGCTGCCGTAAGCCGCCGCCCGATTCCGCCCGGAGTGTTTCGCCTTGTAGAGCGCGCGGTCGGCGGCGCCGATCATGTGCGCGACCGTGGCATTGTGCTGCGGTATCTGGGTCACCACGCCGAGACTGATCGTGACCCGCTTGGCGACACTCGAGAAGGCGTGCTCGAGTTCTAGCGCCTCGACTTCGCGGCGCATCATCTCGGCGATCCGCATGGCGCCGTCGGCATTGGTGTCCGGCAGGATCGCCATGAATTCCTCTCCGCCGTAGCGCGCCAGCAGATCGCACGGCCGGCCCAGCACGCGCGTGAGCGCGCCGGCGATCTGGATCAGGCATTCGTCGCCTTTCTGGTGGCCGTAATTGTCGTTGTAGCTCTTGAAGCAATCGACGTCGACCATGATGAGCGACAGCGGCGAGACGTTGCGCTTGGCGCGCCGGAATTCGTCATCCATGTGGGCGTCGAAGCGGCGCCGGTTGGCGATGCCGGTCAAGCCGTCGAGCAGGGTCTGCGACTGCAGCTCCAGCGCCTGCTCGCGCAATTGCTTTTCGCGCGCCACCGCCATGCTGACGTCGGTGACCTGGATCAGGCAGTGGCGCGGCTGGTTGCCGAATTCGAGCGGCATCACTTGCACCGCCTGCTGGATGCGGGTGCCGGCGGCGGCATCTTCCGCCGAGGCGTAGAGCGGCAGCGGCGCCTTGTTCAAGGTCTGCGAGATGAGCGAGGAGAAATTGTTCTTCAGTGCGCCGACGACCGCTTGATGCAGGCGGCCGTTGGCGAGCTCGGGGAACAGCTCGGTGAGCGACCTGCCGAGCATGGCCGATGCCGGCTGCTGCGCGTGGCGCTCCATCCAGTCGTTCCATAGCACGATGCGTTGGTCGGCGTCGAGCACGATCAGGCCCGCGTTCACGGCCCTCACGACGCTCGCGAACAGCTGAAGCTGCTGATCGAGTGAATTTTCCGCGGAAGTCAACGTCCGATCCTGGCGAGATAGTTGTCGATGTACTGCCGCAAATCCTGCAGCGCGGTCAGGTCGAGCAGGAAGGCGACATAGCCGTTGATCTGGTGCTTCTCGATGTTGAAGTCGATCTTGAGCGTCAGCACCAGGCCGTCCCACTGGCTGCCGGAGTGGCTGAGGATCTCGTCGCTGGTGCCGACGTGGTAGATCGGCAGCGAGCCTTGCAATTCCTTGCCCGCGATATTGGCGAGCGTGCTCATGCAGGAATTGAGGATGATGTTGCCGATCTCGCTCATCGCCTCCTGCTCCATGTCGGACAATTCGTCCATCGACACCGTCTGGCCGATCATGAGGCGGACGATCTCGAGGCTCTTCTCCTCGGGGAACATGAGGATGGCTTCGGTATTGAAGGCGCCTTCGTAATGCTGGGTGATGGCGCAGATGCGGCGGCCATCCTTGTTGCCGAGCGCCTTCGCGCATTCGGCGCGCGTCTGGAACAGGATGGCCGGCACCGACATCGTGACTTCTTCGTGCACGATCTGGCTCATGGCCGCCGCGGCTTGCCCGACGCCTTGATTGAACAGCTCGACCAGGGCGTCGTGCTCGAGTTCGGAGAGGTTGAACATCACGCGGTTTCCACGCTGGTCACGATTTGCTGGATGCGCTCTTCGGTCACCGGCTTTTCGACGAAACCGACGCCGAGCGCCTGCGCCTTGTTGCGTATGGCGTCCTGGACATTGGCCGTCATCAGGGTGATATTCACCGCGGGCCGCTTGGCGCGCAGTTTTTCGATCGCCGCCATGCCGCCCATGCCCGGCATGTTGACGTCCAGCAGGATCAGGTCGGGCGCGATGCTGTCGAGCTTGTCCAGCGCCTCCTCGCCGGTCGCCGCCTCTTCGATCTTCCAGTCCGGACGCAGGGCTAAGATGAATTGCCGCGACAGCAGGCGCGAGACGCGGCTGTCGTCGACGATCAGGATTGTTGTCATAGCTGTAATTCCCGTGGTGTTCCGGTGAAAGTGTTTCGTACGGATAACGCTTAGTCTACCCCTCGCGCTCAGCGATTTGCTACTGCGGCGTTGCAAATTCGGGAAAAGCGTTGCCGCTCCGCTAAAGCGTCGGCTTCAGTGCAGGCTAACTTGCACGGCAAGTTAAGCGGCTTTGCCGCGGCCGGAGCTAAAATGTCGGCTTTCCTTCTACACGCTTTTCCATCATGACCCAGGACGAACTCAAGCAAGCGGTCGCCCGCGCCGCCATCGACTATGTCGTCGACGGCGAAATCATCGGCGTCGGCACCGGTTCCACAGCCAATTTCTTCATCGATGAACTCGGCAAGATCAAGGATCGCATCAAGGGCGCGGTTGCCTCGTCGGAAGCGACCGCCGCGCGGCTGGAGCTGCACGGCATCCGGGTATTCGATCTGAACGACGTGACTTCCCTCGCCGTGTATATCGATGGCGCCGACGAGATCACGCCGCAGGGCGCGATGATCAAGGGCGGCGGCGCCGCGCTCACGCGCGAGAAGATCGTCGCTTCGGTCGCCGCCAAGTTCGTCTGCATCGCCGACGGCTCCAAGCTGGTCGACATGCTCGGCAAGTTCCCGCTGCCGGTCGAAGTCATCCCGATGGCGCAAGCCGCCGTCGCGCGCAAGCTGGCCGCGCTCGGCGGCAGGCCGCAATTGCGCATGCGGGACGGCAGGCCGGTTCTTACCGACAACGGCTGCATGATCCTCGACGTGGCCGGTTTTCGGATCACGAATCCGGTCGAGCTCGAAGCGCAGATCAACGCGATTCCGGGCGTCGTGACGGTCGGCCTGTTCGCGCAGCGTGGCGCCGACGTCGGCTTGCTCGGCACTGCCGAGGGCGTCAAGACGTTGACCTTCTGATCCCGCGCCGTCAAGGCCGGCGCACCAGCATTCGATACGACATCAGGGCAGCGGCGCCGCAGACGGCCATGACCGCGCCCATGGCGTGCGCCGTGCCGTCGTTGAGCGCGCCGACGGCCGCGCCGGCCGCGCTGGCCGCGCCGAACCGCACGGTTCCCAGCAGGGCGGAGGCGCTTCCCGCCCGTTGCGCATGGCCGGCCATGGCGCCGGCCGACGAATTCGGCCCGATGAAGCCGAGCAGGGCGACGAAGCCGAACAAGGGCAGAAGCAGGCCCGGCAGCGCCGGGAGGAAGCCGTAGGCGGCCAGGAGCAGCAGCAGGCCGGCGGCGGCGAGCGCCATCAGCGCGGCATTCAGTATCTGCCCCGCGTCGCGGGCCGCCAGCAAGCGATGATTGAGCTGGGATGCCGCGATCAGGCCGCATGCGTTCACGCCGAATATCCAGCCGTAGGCTTGCGGAGATACGCGATGCAATTCCATCAGGACGAACGGCGAGCCGGCGATGTAGGCGAACATGCCGGCGCTGGCGAAGCTGCCGGCGAGCCCGAAGCCGAGGTAACGGCGGTCCGCCAGCAAGCCGGCGTAGGTGCGCAATGCCTGCCGGACCGATGCGCTCTGCGCATGGCGGGCGTCCAGCGATTCGGCCAGCATGAAGCGGATGGCGATCAAGCCGGACAAGCCGCAGCCCGCCAGTATCCAGAAGATCGAACGCCATCCCCAGGCATCCAGCAGTTGCGCGCCCGCCAGCGGCGCCAGCATGGGGGCGACCCCCATCACCAGCACCAGCCGCGACAGCGCGCGCGCCGCGTCCTGCTGCGAGTGGAGGTCGCGCACGATCGCCAGCGGGATCACGATGCCGGCGCAGCCGCCCAGCGCCTGCAGGAAACGCCAGGCGTATAGCGCCTCGATATCGGGCGCCAGGGCGCAGCCGGCCGATGCCAGCGTGTATAGCGCGAGCCCGACGAACAGCGGCGGCTTGCGTCCGAAGCGATCCGACAAGGGCCCGTAAAAACCTTGGCCGAACGCCATGCCGATGAAATAGGCGGCCAGGGTGAATTGCGCGGCGCCAGCGTCGGCGCCGAATTCGCGGGCAATGGCGGGCAGGGCCGGCAGGTACATGTCGATCGATAACGGAGCGAATGCCACCAGCGCACCGAGCAGCGGGATGAGCCAGGCGGATCGGGCTGGAAGCCGCGATCGAAGCGCGGAATTCTTCATTTGATGAGGTGGATGGTTGATTTGATCAACCAATATAGCGAGTCATGGTTGACTTTGTCAACTAAATTGGCGGACGCATGGCCGGAACCGGCGCGCCGGGAAAGGCGTGGGAAATAGGAAAAGTCCGCGCTAGACGGCCGGCACCGCTTCAGGCGCCGACATTGCTGCGCAGGCGCTCCAAGAGGCGTATCGCTTGCTCGCGCTCGCCGGCGTCGAAGCCGGCCATCAGCGATTTCGCGAGCCGCTTGCGGTGCTGCTGCACGCGCTTCTGGGCGGTACGGCCCTCGTCGGTCAGGCTCAGCCGCAGGCTGCGGCGGTCGTCCGGGCGGGCCGTGCGCCGCAGCAGGCCGCGTTCTTCCAATTGCTTGATGACGCGCGTGATCTGCGCCTTGTCGCGCCCGCTGTGCTGTACCAGGTCGGCCTGACTGCTGTCCGGATTGCGGGCGACGAAGTTGAGCGCGCGCGCCTCCATCGCGGTGAGTTCCGCGCCGTCGTCGCGCAAGGACGATTGGAGGTTGGCCTTGAGCGCGAAGATCAATGCGTTCAGCAGATCGAGAACGTCTTCATCCTGATGCGAGGGCATGAGGAGATGCGGGTTGCGTATCGCCGCGAGGCCGTCTTATTCGGACGGCGGCACGTAGCCCGAGGCGACGTCGGCGCCTTCGCCGAAGAAATGCTTTTCCATCTGCGCCGCCAGGTATTTGCGGGCGCGCACGTCGGCCAGGTTCAGGCGGTTTTCATTGACCAGCATCGTCTGGTGCTTGAGCCAGGCGGCCCAGGCCTCCTTGGAAACGTTTTCGTAGATGCGTTTGCCGAGTTCGCCGGGATAGGGCGGGAAATCGAGTCCTTCGGCTTCCTTGTTGAGCTTGATGCAGTGGATCATGCGGGGCATAGTAGATATCCAGTCAGTGATGAAATGTTGGGGGCAGAGTGCCGTTTCACTCGAGCCTTACCGGCCGTCTCTGCTCCACGATGGGTTACAAGTTCTTTATCAATACCAACGACTTGCGTTGCCAGTTGTACATGTGCTGGCGGTCTTTCGGCAGGTCGTCGACCGTGGCGTTCACAAAGCCGCGCTTCAAGAACCAGTGGGCGGTGCGCGTGGTCAATACGAACAGTTTCGTGAAGCCGGCGGCGCGGGCGCGGTTTTCCATATGCTTCAGGATACGCTCGCCGTCGCCCTGGCTCTGCACTTCCGGATTGACGGTCAGGCAAGCCATTTCGGCCATTTTTTCCGCCGGGAAGGGATAGAGCGCTGCGCACCCGAAGATCACGCCGTCGTGTTCGATGACCGAGAAATACTCGATCTCGCGCTCGATCAGTTCGCGGCCGCGCTTGACCAGCGTGCCGTCGGCTTCGAGCGGTTCGATCAGCTTCAGGATGCCGCCGACGTCTTCGATGGTCGCCTCGCGCAGGGTTTCCAGCTTCTCCGTACTGAGCATCGTGCCGACGCCGTCGTGGGTGAAGACTTCGAGCAGCACCGATCCATCCATCGCGAACGGCACGATATGCACGCGCGGCACGCCGGCGCGGGAAGCCTTGACGCAATGCTGGAGATAGAACGCGGAATCGCTCGGCAGGTGTCCGTTCTTCAGCAGGCCCTCGGCCTGCGCGGCCGTCAGCTCGTACACCGCCTTGCCGTCGGCGTCGGTCAGGGTCGGCGTTTCGGACACGAAGATCAGCTTGTCGGCGCGCAGCGCGATGGCGGCCGAGGTCGCGACGTCTTCCATCGCCAGGTTGAAGGCTTCGCCGGTCGGCGAGAAGCCGAGCGGAGACAGCAGCACCAGCGCGCCGGCGGAGAGGATGGGATGGATCTTGTCGTAGGCCACCTTGCGCGTGACGCCGGTCATTTCCAGATCGATGCCGTCGATCACGCCGATCGGGCGGGCAGTCACGAAATTGCCGGAAATGATGCGGATCTCGGCGTGCGCCATCGGCGTATTCGGCAAGCCCTGGCTGAAGGCCGCTTCGATATCGAGGCGCAGTTCGCCGGCCGCTTCCTTGGCGCACTCCATGGCGGCGGCATCGGTGATGCGCAAGCCGTTGTGGTAGCGCGATTGCACGTTGCGCAGCGCCAGCTGCTCCAGCACCTGCGGGCGGGAGCCGTGCACGACGACAACCTTGATGCCGAGCGCATGCAACAGCGACAAATCCTGGGCCAGGACCGGCAAGGCGCCGGCCGCGACCAGCTCGCCGGGGAAGGCGACGACGAAAGTCTTGCCGCGAAAGGCATGCACATAGGGCGCGACCGAGCGCAGCCATTGAACGAATTCGGTGGGGTTTTCCATGACGCGGATTATAATGCGACCCGCCATGTCAGTACCTGAATCCCCCAAAAAAGCCCGGCCGGACGCCACACCGAATAGCGAACGCAAGGCCGACGGCCGCTCCGCCGAGAGCGGTTCTCCGGAGCGCCGGCCGCAGGAGCGCCGCCAGGCCGAACGCCGGCCGCAGGAGCGCCGCGCGGAATCCGCGCCGGCGCCGATCGAGCGCAATCCGCTGCCGCCGATCGTCTTTCCCGAGGAATTGCCGGTATCCGGCAAGCGCCACGAGATCGCCAAGGCATTGCAGGAGCACCAGGTCATCATCGTCTGCGGCGAGACCGGTTCCGGCAAGACCACCCAATTGCCCAAGATCTGCCTCGAGCTCGGCCGCGGCCGCGGCGGCCTGATCGGCCATACCCAGCCGCGCCGCATCGCGGCATCGTCGACCGCCAAGCGCATCGCCCAGGAACTCGGCTCGCCGCTCGGCGAGCACGTCGGGTTCAAGGTGCGTTTCACCGATACCTTGTCGAAGGGCGCTTCGGTCAAGTTGATGACCGACGGCATCCTGCTGGCCGAGACCCAGACCGATCCGCTGCTCAAGCAATACGACACGATCATCATCGACGAGGCACATGAACGCAGCCTCAACATCGATTTCCTGCTCGGCTATCTCAAGCAATTGCTGCCGCGCCGGCGCGATCTGAAGGTCATCATCACGTCGGCGACGATCGATGCCGACCGCTTCGCGAAGCACTTCGGGACGGCCGACCGGCCGGCGCCGGTGATCGAAGTCTCGGGACGGCTGTATCCGGTCGAGGTCCGCTACCGCCCGGTCGAATCCTATGAGAAGTCCGAGACCAGGCCGGCGCCGGCGGCGGCGCAAAAGGGGAGGGAACAGCGCGACCTGATGGACGCGGTGGTCGATGCCGTGGACGAACTGGCGCGCATCGGCCCCGGGGACGTGCTGGTGTTCCTGCCCGGCGAGCGCGAGATCCGCGACGCCGCCGAAGCCTTGCGCAAGCATCATCCGACGCCGGGCTTGTCACACCCTGAGATATTGCCGCTGTTCGCGCGCCTGTCGGTGCAGGAGCAGGAACGCGTGTTCAAGCCTTCGAACGCGCGCCGCATCGTGCTCGCTACCAACGTCGCCGAAACCTCGCTGACGGTGCCCGGTATCCGTTACGTGGTCGACGCCGGGCTGGCGCGCGTCAAGCGTTACAGCTATCGCAACAAGGTCGAGCAGTTGCAGATCGAGCCGGTGGCGCAATCGGCGGCCAACCAGCGCGCCGGCCGTTGCGGCCGCGTCGCCGCCGGCGTCTGCATCCGCCTCTACGACGAACAGGATTACCTGCAGCGGCCGAAGTTCACCGATCCCGAGATCCTGCGTTCCTCGCTGGCGGCGGTGATCCTGCGCATGAAGTCGCTGCGGCTGACCGACGTCGAGACCTTTCCCTTCATCGAGCCGCCGATGGGCCGCGCGATCGCCGACGGCTATCAGCTGCTGCAGGAACTGGGCGCGGTCGACGACGACAACCAGTTGACGGCCGTCGGCAGACAGCTCGCCAAGCTGCCGCTCGATCCGCGCGTCGGCCGCATGATCCTGGCGGCGCGCGACAACGCTTGCCTGAACGAGATGCTGATCATCGCGTCGGCGCTGTCGGTGCAAGACCCGCGCGACCGGCCGCTGGAGGCGCAGAACGCCGCCGACAACGCGCACAAGAAGTTCGCCGACGAGAAATCGGAATTCCTCGGCTATCTCAAGATATGGAAGTGGTTCGAGGAGGCGATCGAGCATAAGAAATCCAACCGCCAGCTGCAGGAAAACTGCCGCGAGAACTTCCTGTCGCAATTGCGCCTGCGCGAGTGGCGCGACGTGCATTCGCAACTCCTGACCATCGTGAAGGAGCAGGGCTGGCGCCTCAATGACGCGCCCGCGACCTACGAGCAGTTGCACACCGCCTTGCTGGCGGGCTTGCTCGGCAATGTCGGCTTCAAGGCCGAGGACGAACCCCATTACCTAGGTGCGCGCGGCATCAGGTTCCATATCTGGCCCGGCTCGCAGCTGTCGAAGAAGGCGGGCAAGTGGGTCATGGCGGCCGAACTGGTCGAAACGACGCGCCTGTATGCGCGCTGCATTGCCCAACTCCAACCGGAATGGCTGGAGCGCATCGGCGGCCACTTGCTCAAGAAATCCTACGGCGAGCCGCGCTGGGAAAAGCGCAGCGCGCAGGTGACGGCATCCGAGCGCGCGACGCTGTACGGCCTGGTGGTGTATAGCCAGCGCCGGATCAACTACGGCGCCATCAATCCGAAAGAGGCGCGCGAGATCTTCATCCGCGACGCCCTGGTCGGCGGCGATTTCGAGACGCGCGCGCCGTTCCTCGCCCACAACCAGAAGCTGGTGCGCGAGATCGAAAACCTCGAGCACAAGTCGCGCCGGCTCGACGTGCTGGTCGACGAATCGCTGATCGCCGCGTTCTACGACAAGCTGATCCCGGCCGACGTCTGCAACGGCATCGCCTTCGAGAAATGGCATAAGGAAGCGACGGCCAAGAATCCGAAGCTGCTGCACTTGAATCGCGACGACCTGATGCGCCACGAAGCCGCCGGCGTCACCACCGACCTGTTCCCGAAGCAGATGACGGTGGCCGGCATCGCGATGAGCCTGTCCTATCACTTCGAACCCGGCGCGGCGCGCGACGGCGTGACGCTCACCGTGCCGCTGTATGCCTTGAACCAGGTATCGATGGAGCGCTGCGAATGGCTGGTGCCCGGCATGCTCAAGGAAAAGGTGCACCTGCTGCTCAAGTCGCTGCCGCAGAAGCTGCGCCGCCATTGCGTGCCGCTGCCGGAGTACGCGGCGGGATTCTTCGATCGCGTCGATGACAGCAAGACCTTCGGGCGCGGCAGCCTGATCGATGCCTTGATCTCCGATCTGCGCGCGCAGAAGAGCATGCTTGTCAAGACCACCGATTTCAAGCTCGAGACCTTGCCGGCGCATCACTTCATGAATTTCAAGGTGATCGACGAGCACGGCCGCCAGCTCGACATGGGCCGCAACCTGGCCGCCTTGCAAGCCGAGTTCGGCGGCAAGGCGCGCGAGAGTTTCCAGAAACTGGCGGAACACACCGCGGTCGCTCCGCCCGACGGCGAGGCGGCGGCGCCGCGCCGTCCGGCCGTCGCCAAGGCGGATCCGGAGACCGGCGGCCGGACGGCCGCGCCGGCCTCGCACCAGAACCTGACCGCGTGGACCTTCGGCGAACTGCCCGAACTGCTCGAGATCCAGCAAGGCAAGCAGACGCTGATCGGCTTTCCGGCGTTGGTCGACAAGGGTGGCCACTGCGATATCGAAGTCTTCGACGATCCGAACGAGGCCGCGCGCATCCACCGCGCCGGCATGCGCCGCCTGTTCGCCTTGCAGTTGAAGGAACAGCTGAAGTTCCTCGAAAAGAACGTTCCCGGCCTGCAGCAGATGGGCATGCAGTTCATGGCGCTCGGCACGCAGGAGGAATTGCGCGACCAGATCATCCAGGCCGGCCTCGACCGCGCCTGCCTGCAAGAGCCGCTGCCGCGCAATGCCGAGGAATTCAACATCCGCAAGGACGAGGGCAAGGCGCGCCTTAACCTGCTGGTCAATGAAATCGCGCGCCTGACGGGGCAGATTCTTGCCGAGTACTATGTATTGCCGAAGAAACTGCAAGGCATCAAGGCGCATGCCCAGGCAGTCGTCGACATCCAGTCGCAGCTGCAGGCGTTGATCGGCAAGCGTTTCGTGGTCGAGACCGATTACGCGCAGCTGGCGCATTTCCCGCGCTACCTGAAGGCGATCAACGTCCGCATCGATAAGCTGCGCGCCGATCCCGCGCGCGATCAACGCCTCTTGGCGGAATGGAATACCATCGCCTTACCGTGGCAGCGCGCGCAAAAAGGCGGCGCCGGCAAGAATGATCCGAAGATGATCGAGTTCCGCTGGCTGCTGGAGGAATTGCGCGTATCGCTGTTCGCGCAGGAATTGCGAACGCCGATGCCGGTGTCGGTGAAGCGGCTGCAGAAGGTGTGGGAATCGATGCAGCGCTAGTTCTCGAATCGGGCGAACTATCATGTCGATATGACCTACCATCTGCTCGCCGACCTGGTCTTGCTATTGCATGCCGCGTTCGTCGCGTTCGCGGTGTTCGGCGGGCTGCTCGCGCTGCGCTATCCCAGGATGCCGTGGTTCCACCTGCCGGCGCTGGCATGGGGCGTGGCGGTCGAATCGCTGGATTGGATCTGCCCGTTGACGCCGCTGGAGAACCGGCTGCGGCGCCTCGGCGGCGAAGCCGGTTACGACGCGGGATTCGTCGAGCACTACATCGGCATGGTCCTGTATCCGGAATCCCTGGCGCTGGAGTTGCGATACCTGTTGGCGATCGGCTTGATTGCCGTCAATGTCGCGGTGTATGTCATGGTCGCGCTATCGCGCAAGAAACGTTAAGGAAACGTAGTCATGAAGTCCCTGCCTCCCACGACGACAGTCGAACTCGGCGCCGCGACGCTGGAATACCTCGTGTCCGGCACGGGATCGCCCGCGATCGTCTTGATCAACGGCGCCGGCGGTCCGATCGCAGGCTGGCACCGGGTGTTTGCCGAGCTCGCGCGATCGGGGACCGTTTTCGCTTACAACCGTCTCGGCATCGGCAAGAGCAGCAAGCCTGCTGAGCCGCAGACGGGCGAATCGATGGTCGAAACCTTGCGCGCGCTGTTGATCAAGGCAGAGCTTCCGCCGCCCTATGTGCTCGTCGGCCATTCTTTCGGCGGCCTCATCGCCAATCTGTTCGCCCGCCGTCATCCGGAGGAAGTCGCGGGAGTGGTGTTTCTCGATGCCACGGCGCCGGAAGATGTGGCGGTAATGGCGGCTCACGAGAGTGCGCTGCAACGCTGGCTCAAGAGCGCCGTCGACCTGTTGTTCGGCGCGGACGTGTTCGGCGAAACGACGCATGCCCGGCGCACGGTCGAATTGCTCGAGCAGGCGCCCCCGTTTCCCGCCGTTCCGCTGGCCGTCGTCACCGGCGGCAAACCGGCGCTGCGAGGACTGACGCCGGCCCGGGCGCTGGAGGCGCGCGCGGAACACCAGCGGCGACTGGCATCGTTGTCGCCGCGCGGGAAGCAGATCATGGCGGCCCGGAGCGGGCATTTTCCTCAGTTTTCCGAACCGGAACTGGTGGTGCGCGCCGTGCGCGACGTCATCGCGGCCGCGCGCACGGAATCCGTCGAGCAAGGCGAAGGCTGACGCGGAATGCCGGATGCGCGAAGGCGTGGCATAGTATCGCCTGCCATCGGTAGCGGAAGACGTGAGAGCCGATGCAAGGCCAAACGAATATTTCGAGGAGAACGCCCATGATGTACAAAGGCAGCTGCCATTGCGGCAAGATCGCGTTTCAGGTCGAGGGAGAATTGAGCGGCGCGATGGCTTGCAATTGCTCGATCTGCTCCCGCAAGGGAGCGCTCATGTGGTTCGTGCCGCGCGACAGGGTAAGGCTGCTGACGCCGGAAGACGCGCTCGGCACCTACACGTTCAACAAGCACGTCATCAAGCATCGTTTTTGCCCGACCTGCGGCATGCATCCCTACGGCGAAGGCGTGGACCCGGCCGGCAACGCCATGGCGGCGATCAACATTCGCTGCCTCGAGGACATCGATCTCGATGCCATTCCGATCCAGCATTTCGACGGACGCTCGCTATAGCCTTCCGCCTCGCCGTCACTCCGGCGGCAGCGCCCGCTGCACGAAGCGCTGGTTCGGCGGCGGAAAAATCTTGCTGAAGTCGTATTTGCCGACGTTGCGGGCGTCCAGCACTTCGATGTCGGGCCCGACCCGTTTCGCGTGCGGCTTCTTTTCCAGCGCGCGGACGGCAAGATCGAGCGCGATGCGCGCCTGCAGCACAGGCGCGTCGCTGGGCGCGGCGACCACGCGGCCTTGCTCGATCAGTTCGACCACCGGTTCGGTCGCATAGAAGGCGATCGCCTTGGTCGCGGTCCGTCCGTAGAACTTGAGGTAGTTCGAGGCGACTTCGATGGAGACCGCGTTGCCGAGGATGTAGTCGGGCGCGTGTTTCTGGAGCAGCTCGCGCACCAGGGCCATCTGGCTGGTCAATGCCGTCGGCGCGTAACCGGCGTGGATCAGTTCCACCGGCTGGCCTTGCAGCGCGCGCGCCAGGCCTTGCTCGGCATCCGTCACCCAGCCGGCTCCCTTCGGGCCGGGGAACCAGAGCATCTTGATCGGCCGGGCGCCGGCGTGTGTCAGCAGGTAGCGCGCCGCCGCGCCGGACATGTCGGCGAAGTCGACCAGCGATTTCGCGGTCACGTCGGGACTCGTGACGCCATTCACCAGGTCGATCACCGGGACGCCGTGCCGCGCGGCGCGGGCGATGTCGCCGTTCAATCCGTCGGCCGAGATCGCCGCCAGCACGATCGCATCGGCTTTCATGCCCAGGCAATCGGCGAATTGCTTGCGCTGCACGTCGAGATGATCATAGCCGCCGGCCTGGTAGATGCCGATCCTGACGCCGAGCCGCTCGGCTTCGGTGTCCAGCCCCCAGGAGACGCCCCACCAGTATTTATCCTTGGCGTGCGGCAGCAGGGCGCAGATGCGCCAGGGCTTGTCGGCATGCGCGAGAGCTTGATAAGCGACGACCTTGCCGTCGGATACGGTATTGACCGGGAACCATTCGTCCGCGGCGGCGTTGGCCGACAGCATCAGCAGGCTCAGAACGTAACGCATCCTTCCTCCCTTGTATACGGGTTCGGGCACGGCACTTCCTCGGCCATTCTAGTCAATAAAATGCGCTCTAGCCATAAAACTCCGACCCGGCCGGAGCTCCCGCGCCGAACCGGTTTCCGGCTTGCCGCATCTTTGCAGTACACTTCCCGCGCGAACCGGAGTACGGCGCGGACATGCCGTACGCGGGATGGCTTGCAACACAACCATGGACAAGGAGAAGAAGATGGCGGAGATGGCAGCCGGCTCGTCGGTGCGCGACGGGGCGAAGCGGGTTCAGGTGTTCAATTCCGGCCTCGAGGTGTGGCTGTACGACGACGGCAACCTGGGTGCGATCCGCGGTCCCGCAGGCGTGGACTACGCCGCCGATGAAGACCATCCGAGGTTCGCCGAGCTGATGCGGCAAGGGCTGCTCGCCGGCTACGATCTCTACCAGGACGACGGCATCGACGTCGAGGTGCTGGTCGGAGCGCCGCTCTCCGCCTCCGAGCTCGCGGTTTCGCGCTGGCTCGAGCCGCAAACGACGTTCCTGCGGTTGCCGTCGGGACGGCTGTGCATCGAGTCGACCGATGCCAGCCGCCTGGGGCCCGAAGACCCGATGGACGAGGGCGCCGTGGTGGAGGCGCCGCCCGGCGATTACCGCGTCACGCTGTACCGGATCGATCACGAGGCGCTCGAACGGGAAGGACTGGAATGGGACGGGCCGCAGGAAATCATCGTGCTGACGCCGGACGGAGCGTGCGCCGAGGCGGCCGCTCATCTGCTTCCGTTCCAGCCGCGCCGCGACCTGGACTGGGTCGGCAACTACCGGATCGACGGCGACCGCGTCGAGGCGCTGGCGTGGTTCGACGACTATTGGGACAGTTTCGTCTTGAATCTCGACGCGGCGGCGGCCGCGAAACTGGCGCTGGCTCCTGGAATGTTCATCCGCACCCGGGTGCCGGCGGCGGAACTGACCTTGGTCAGCGAATTCACGAAGTCGATGCGGCATCCCAAGCGCGTGCCGCCGCCCAAGGACATGGCGCTCGACGAATACGGCTATGCCGCGCTCGGCCCGCTGGGCGACTGGAACGGAGCCGAAGCGCTGTACTGCCGCCGCGAACGGTCCAAGAAGGCCGTGGACAGCAGGCATCGCCGCCTCTGGCTGCCCGCCGTCGTCGAAGTCCTGCGGCCGCGGACGGAAGCGGAGGCGCCCGCCGCGGCGCCCGGGAAAACGCGCTTCACGCTGGTCGAGCTGGCGAGCAAGGAATACTTCGATCCAGGCTTTCTTGGTTTGATCCTGTCGGACGTGTTCCCCGAGGCGGGCGACGCCGACGAATTATCCCTGGCCGAGGCGTTGGCGATGGCCGATGCGGAGTTCGGGAACATCGGCCTGGCTCCGCGGGCGGACCTGGCGTGGGAATGGCAGGGCAGGCCCTTGAGCCCGGAGACCGGTTGCCGTCTTTACACGGGATTGCCGGATTGCTTCGGCCTCATCCTGGCCGGCGAAGGAATGTTCGAGCTGCTGCTGCTCTCCGAGTTCGACGGCGGCGACTGGATCGCGACCGGCCTGGCGGAAGAGTGCGGACAGCGGGTCGAGGGCAGGGACAATATCCGGCTGCAAGCGATGGACGAGGAATTCGCGCGGATCGCCGAGGCGCACCGGGCGTCGCTGCGGGAGGCTGGGCGCGCCCCCGCCGCCGCACCGGCGGACGCGGAACAGGCGCGGGCAGCATTCGAGCGCTTCGTGGCGGCCGCGTTCGACTAGCCGGACTCCGAGTCGAGCCCCGAGCCGAATTCCGCATCGCATGGCATAGTATCGCTTTCCCTTCTTTCGCCCGACGGACCGGACGCCATGGACAGCATCGATCTCGAAGTACTCAAGGCTTGCGACCTCTGGATCGCGCAAGGCCGGAAGTGCGAACTGGTCACCGTGATCAAGACCTGGGGTTCCAGTCCGCGGCCGCCCGGCGCGACGCTGGCGATCTGCGAGGACGGCCGCGTGGTCGGCTCGGTGTCGGGGGGCTGCATCGAGGACGACCTGATCGAGCGCGTGCGCCGGGAAGGCATCGCGCGCACGGCGCCCGAGCTGGTCACCTACGGCATCACCGCCGACGAGGCGCGCCGCTTCGGCCTGCCTTGCGGCGGCACGATCCAGCTGGCGATCGAGCCCTTGTCCGGCAAGAGCCGGATCGCCGAATTGCTGACGCGCCTGACGCGCCACGAGCTGGTGGCGCGGCGGCTCGATCTGACGAGCGGCGAGGTCGACTTGAGCCCGGCCACGGCCGGCATGGCGATGCAGGCGTCGGCCGCGGCGCTCACCACGATCCACGGTCCGCGCTGGCGCCTCCTGATCATCGGCGCCGGGCAGCTGTCGCGTTTCCTGGCCCAGATCGCGCTCGGCATGGATTACCACGTCACCGTCTGCGATCCGCGCGAGGAATACCGCGATGGCTGGCAAGTGCGGGGCGTCGAGGTCGTGCATGCGATGCCGGACGATCTCGTCCTGGAAATGAAGCTCGACGGCCGCAGCGCCGTGGTCGCGCTCACGCACGATCCCAAGCTTGACGATCTGGCGCTGATGGAAGCTTTGAAGTCGGAGGCTTTCTACGTCGGCGCCATCGGCTCGCGCGCCAACCACGCGAAACGGCGCGAACGCCTGCGGCAGTTCGACCTGAGCGCGGCGCAGATCGCCCGCTTGCACGGACCGATCGGCCTCTACATCGGCAGCAAGACGCCGTCCGAGATCGCGATTTCGATCCTGGCGGAGATGACCGCGGTCAAGAACGGGATCGCCTTGCCCGAAGCCGTCAGGATCGGCACCGCCAAGGCCGCGCAACCCTGGGCAGCGGCGACGTCCTGCGCGCCTGGCTGAAAGGATTCCATTGTCGCCATTCCGCCGCATTTCGGCCGGATTTTCCCGTCGCGGACGCCGGGTTCGCAGCGATTTCGGCGGCGGCGGCGGGCATTTCACGTAAAATCCGCCTAGTCGCGCCGAAGGTCCGGCGCCCGAACCTCCCTGCAGAGCACACCATGACCATCAAATCCGACAAGTGGATCCGCCGCATGGCGCAAGACCACGGCATGATCGAGCCGTTCGAACCGGGCCAGATCCGGTATCGCGACGAGCACAAGATCGTCAGCTACGGCACCTCGTCCTACGGCTACGACATCCGTTGCGCCGACGAATTCAAGATTTTCACGAACATCAATTCGACCATCGTCGATCCCAAGAACTTCGACGAGAAATCCTTCGTCGACTTCAAGGGCGACGTCTGCATCATCCCGCCGAATTCCTTCGCCCTGGCGCGCACGATGGAATACTTCCGCATTCCGCGCAACGTGCTGACGATCTGCCTGGGCAAATCGACTTACGCGCGCTGCGGCATTATCGTCAACGTGACGCCGTTCGAGCCGGAATGGGAAGGCTATGTGACGCTGGAATTCTCGAATACGACCCCGCTGCCGGCGAAGATCTATGCCGGGGAGGGCTGCGCGCAGGTGCTGTTCTTCGAGAGCGACGAAGTGTGCGAGACGTCGTACAAGGACCGCGGCGGCAAATACCAGGGACAGCACGGCGTCACCCTGCCGAAGACCTGATTCCCCGCCGTTCGCCCGCCTGCCCGATGCCTTTCGATTACCAAGAAGCCCTCGACGCGATCCACCGGGAAGTCCGGCCGCTGCTGCGCCAGGGCAGGGTGGCAAGCTATATTCCCCAGTTGTCGACCGTCTCGCCGGATCAGTTCGGCATGGCGGTCTACTGCCTCGACGGCCGCACCTATGCCGTCGGCGACGCCGACGCGAAGTTCTCCCTGCAGAGCATCACCAAGCTGTTCGCTTTCGCCCTGGCGTTTTCACGCGAAGGCGACGAGGTCTGGAAGCGCGTCGGCCGCGAGCCCTCGGGCAATCCCTTCAATTCGCTGGTGCAGCTCGAGCACGAACGCGGCATTCCGCGCAATCCCTTCATCAACGCCGGCGCGCTCGTCATCACCGACATCCTGGCCTCGCGCTACGTGCAAGCCGACGTCGCGGTGCTGCAGTTCGCGCGCCAGCTGGCCGACGAGGCGGCGATCGAATTCGACCATGCTGTGGCGCGCTCGGAGCGCGGCACCGCGCACCGCAACATGGCGATGGCGCATTTCATGAAGGACTTCGGCAACCTGCGCAATCCGGTCGACGCGGTGATCGACGCCTATTGCCGGCAATGCTCGATCACCATGACGTGCGCCGAGCTGGCCAAGGCCGGCAGCTTCCTGGCGCGGCACGGCACCATACCGTGGAGCGGCGCCCGGATACTCGATCCCAGCTCTTCCAAGCGGCTCAACGCGCTGATGCTGACCTGCGGCACCTACGACGCGGCGGGCGACTTCGCCTATCGCGTGGGCTTGCCGGCCAAGAGCGGCGTCGGCGGCGGCATCCTGGCGCTGATGCCGGGCGAGGCCTCGATCGCGGTGTGGTCGCCGGGACTCGACGAGGCCGGCAATTCGCTGGCCGGCACATACGCGCTCGAGCGCTTCACCACCTTGACCGCACGCTCGATTTTTTAGCAGACCTGGCCCGCAATCCGCTCTAGCGGCTCCGGAAACCGGCGACGCGCAGCCTGGCGGCGCCTTTGCCCGGCTTGCCTTCGATCGTGTGGCCTTCGGCCTGGAGGTATTGCGCTTGCGCTTCGGCGCCGCCGGGGATTTTTTCGAGAAGGCCGCCATCCTCGCGCACGACTCTCCAATACGGCGCGATGCGTTTCTTGCCGGCGCTCCGGTCTTCTTCGGCCGCCTCGGCGCAAACGCGGACGAAGATGCCCGTGACCAGCGGGCAGGCGGTTTGCGCTCCATGCCGGCGGGCCAGTTCGTCGCGCAATTCCTGCGTGGTCAGGAGCTTGCCGCGCTTGATTTCCCGTATCGCCGCGTCGATGTCCCGCGGGCAGGGGATCAGCATTTTCCCCGGCCCGAAGCGATGAACATCCTTGGCGGGAATGTCCACCAGCCTGCGTTCCTGCGGCGCATCCAGCTTTTCGCGCGCCGAGCGTTTGGTTTTGAATGCACCGGCCATGTTTGCCTCCTCATCGGGTCACGAAGATTTGAATCTCGGTCAGGTATTTCCGGGGATTGCCCTTGAAGATCATCCCCGGCCCCTTGTGATAGATCTCGCGGATCGGCGGCTCCGCGCGGCAACCGTTCCTTTGCAGGTAATCGAAGACCTTGGCGTAGGAGCGGAACAGCTGGTCGTACGGGCCGAGATGCAGGAGGCTCACGCACTCTCCCGCCGGCAGTTCGCGGCATAGGATGCCGTCGGCGGCGATCTTCCTGCGGACCGGGAAGCAGGATTCGATGTCGGCATCCTCTTCCTTGTATTCCAGGTCGTAGTAGAGGCCGAGCGGCTTGCCGGCGATGCCGAAGCCGGCGGCGCGGCCGAGCCGGGAAAATGCCTTGCCGGAATCCGCGTACCGGCCTCGCCAGCGGATCGAGGCGATCAGGACCGGCTCGACCTTCCTTTCGGCGATATCGAAGCGGCTGGTCGCCGACATCGCGGCCGCGTCCCTTTCATGGCGGAGGATCGTCTCAATCGATGCCGAGACCGACTTCATGCGCCTGATGCGCGATTCGATGTCCTCCTTCTTCCGCTCGAGAAAACCGAGAATTTCGGATTCGTCGTCGTGACCGTCCAGGATCTCGGCGATCTCCGCCAGGGAAAACTCCATGTCCCTGAGTAGGGCCACGGCGCGGGCCTTCTCGACATTGCGTTCGTCGAAATAACGGTAGCCGGTCTCGCGATCCACGACGTTGGGAACGAGTAGCCGCTTCTCGTGGTACAGGTGGATCGCCTTGACCGTCAGGCCGGTGATTTTCGAGAATTCTCCGATCGTATAGGTCAAGTTTTCCTCCGGGGCCGTGGTTCGTGTCGCAGGAAATTATGGACTCTCCCCTTGGGGCAGAGTCAACCGGCCGCGATCCGCCGGCCGGAGGCGGCGTCAGGCATCCGTCTCGGAATGCAGGGCGATGCGGTTGCCTTCGCTGTCGAGCACGATGGCGCGGAAGCCGTGCGGTCCGATCGCATGCGTTCCCTGCAGCACCTTGCCGCCGAGCGCCGTCACCTTGCTCTCGGCGTCGCGGATGCGGCCGTCGACGTTCATGTAGACCAGCAAGCCGCCGTTCGAGACGATCTCCTCGGCGTTCGGCACCAGGCAGCCGCCGTTGCCGTGCTCGTGTTCGAGGATGCCGAACTTGAAGCCTTCGTAGTCGCTGATCTCGACCTGGATGGCGAGCACGCCGCGATAGAAGGCGGCGGCGCGGTCGAGGTCTGCGACCGGGATGTCCATCCAGACGGCGCGGTTGTGCAGGGAATTGGCTTGGCTCATGAGTTTCTCCGATGCGGGTTGATTGGTATCTTGGTCGGCCGCTGTATGCGCGGCTTCGTGATGGTAAGGGATTTTTTTCCTGTCGAGACTAACAAAACTTTCTCTTCAATACCTGCCCGCGCCAATGTATCTATAATCCGCAGGAGCCGCGGGAATGGCGCCGTCAGAGCGCGCGTCCGCGGCCCGGACCGATAGCGTCCGGCCAGAACACGGAGAGAGATATGAAGCCAGCACTCGGCTCGCACTGGGATGTCGACCGTTTCCTGCGCGACGGCATGCAGTCGCTGCTCGATCTGTTCGACGAGTCGTGCGAAGGGACGATGGCGGTCGACGAACAGGGACGGATCGTCTGGATGAACGACAAGTACGTCAGCTTCCTCGGCCTGAAGTGCGCGGACGAGGCGCTCGGCAAGCCGGTCGAGCAGATCATCCCCAACAGCCGCATGCGCGAAGTCGTCACCACCGGCAAGCCGATCCTGCTCGACATCATGATGATCCGCGACCAGCCGCTGGTCGTGATGCGCATTCCGCTCAAGGACGAGCACGGCAAGGTGATCGGCGCCATCGGCTTCGCCCTCTACGACCGCCTGCAGCGCCTCAAGCCGCTGGTCTCCAAGTTCGCCGAACTGCAATGGGCGCTGGCCGATACGCAAAAGCAACTGGCGCAGCTGCGGCATACCAAGTACTCCATTTCCAGCTTCGTCGGCGTCAGCCCGGTCTCGCTCGAACTCAAGCATCGCGCGCGGCGCGCCGCCCAGCTCGACACCACCGTGCTGCTGCTGGGCGAGACCGGCACCGGCAAGGAGTTGCTGGCGCACGGCATCCACGCGGCATCGGGCCGCGCCGGCAAGCCTTTCGTCGGCATCAATATCGCGGCCGTTCCGGAATCGCTGCTGGAAGCGGAATTCTTCGGCGTGGCGCCGGGCGCCTACACCGGCGCCGACCGCAAGGGACGCGACGGCAAGTTCAAGATCGCGGACGGCGGCACGCTATTCCTCGACGAAGTGGGCGACATGCCGCTGCAGGTGCAGGCCAAGCTGCTGCGCGTGCTGCAGGAACAGGAGATCGAGCCGCTCGGCTCCAACACCATCGTCAAGGTCGATGTGCGCGTGATCGCCGCGACCAGCCACGACCTCAAGCAACTGGTCGCCGACGGCAAGTTCCGCTCCGACCTCTATTACCGGCTCAACGTGCTGCCGATCGTCTTGCCGCCGCTGCGCGAGCGGGTCGCCGACCTGGAAGCGATCTGCGAGCATCTGCTCGAGCAGATCGCGGCGCGCACCGGCATGCCGCAGCGCGAGCTGACGCCGGCCGCGCGCGCCTTGCTGGCTTCCTACAACTGGCCCGGCAATGTGCGCGAACTGCGCAACGCGCTCGAGCAGGCCGGCATGCTGACCGACAGCGTCAGCCTGGATGCGGAAGACTTCGCCTCGATCCTGCCGCTGGAGAAGGTGGCCGCCGTGCCGGGCAGCGCCGCCGTCGCATCGGCGCTGTCGGACGAGGCCGCGACGGAGGCCTTGGTGCGGCCGCTGGCGCAGGCGGTCTCCGAGCTCGAACGCAACATGATCCGCGCCGCGCTGGAGCGCAGCGGCGGCAACAAGGCATCGACCGCGCGCCTGCTCGGGATCTCGCGCGCCACGCTGTACCAGAAGCTTGCGGAATATCAGATAGTGTCCGATTAATGGACACCTGTTTGAAAATCGGACACTCCCCAAGTCCTTGATTTCTCACGATATGACACGCTGTTGAGAAAAGGTGTACTGATTCTGTACACATTTTGTTCTCCCGCACCTCCCCCGGGCTCGCCTCTTTGGCTTCCTCAAAACATATTTTCCTTTCGAATCAAGGAGTTGAAGGCGCTGGCACGGCACTTGCCATAGCCTCCGGCAAGCGCTGAAGCCGGCCTCCCACCTGCCGGCTTCACCCATCACGAAGACCAGGAGGCGAGGTGCGACTCACCAGCAAAGTGGCGCTCATCACGGGCGCGAGCCGCGGTATCGGCAAGGCGACTGCCGTCAAATTCGCGAAAGAGGGCGCCCGGATCGTCGTCTGCGACCTCGACGATGCCGTGGCCGAGACGGTCGCGGAAATCCGGCTGCAGGGCGGCACGGCGATCGGCTTCACGGTCGATGTCACCAAGCCCGACAGCATCTCGTCCATGGTGCATGGCGCGCTGTCCGCTTACGGCCAGATCGATGTGCTGGTCAACAACGCCGGCATCGTCGCCGACGCCCAGCTCAGGAAAATGACCGACGAGCAGTTCGACAAGGTCATCGACGTCAATCTCAAGGGCACCTACAACTGCACGCGCGCCGTGGTCGACAGCATGCTCGCGCGCAAGTCGGGTGTGGTGCTCAATGCCTCGTCGATCGTCGGCATCTACGGCAATTTCGGCCAGACCAACTACGCAGCCAGCAAGTTCGGCGTGATCGGCATGGCCAAGACCTGGGCGCGCGAACTGGGGCGGCACGGCATCCGGGTCAATGCGGTCTGCCCCGGCTTCATCGAGACCGCGATCCTCAAGGACATGCCCGCCAAGGTCGTGCGCGGCATGGAAGAGCGGGTGCCGCTCGGCCGCCTCGGCAGGCCCGAGGAAATCGCCAATACCTTCGCATTCCTTGCTTCCGACGAAGCCAGCTACATCAACGGCGCCGTCATCGAGGTAAGCGGAGGCATGACTTTGTAGCACATCAACGCAAGACCTCGTCCGAAAGACAAATATCTCGTGTGGACAACCATCCCGATCAAGGAGAGAGACGCTATGGCAATACCCGCAACACCGGCAATACGGGAGCTACCGGCAATCCGGGCCCTGCGCCGTCCGGCGACGATCGCTGGCATCGCGGCCGCCGGCCTGCTCGCGGCCTGCGGCGGCACGACCGGGCCGATCGAGAAGGGCAAACCGAATATCCTGCCCGCGTTCGTGAAAGGCGCCATCAAGGCGCAGACCTATGACGGCAATAGCGACGACCTGCTGACCGCCGGTCTCGGCGCCGCCGGCCTGGCAGGCCCCGCGCCGACGTTCGCCAATGCGGCCAGCCCGACCGCGGCCGAATTGCGCCGCTCCGCGATCTGGAACAACTACCGGGCGCTGGTCGACGTCAACGCCAACGGCGGCTACGGTACGCTGTACGGGCCGACCATCGTCGACGGCGCCGCGACCGGCGGCAGCGGCAAGATCGCCGGCAAGGAATACCTTGCCTACGCCGACGACGGCGCCGGCATGCAGAACGTGGTGCTGATGGTCCAGGTGCCGGACAGCTTCGACGCCGCCAAGCCGTGCATCGTGACGGCCACCTCGTCGGGTTCGCGTGGCATCTACGGCGCGATCGGCACGTCCGGCGAATGGGGCCTCAAGCGCGGCTGCGCCGTCGCCTATACCGACAAGGGCACCGGCAACGGCTGGCACGATCTCATGACCAACAAGGTCACCCTGATCGACGGCACGGCGGCCGACGCCTCCGCGGCAGGCACGGCCGCCCACTTCAAGGCCATGCTCGGCGACGCGGCGCGCGCCGCCTACAATGCGCTGTTTCCGAACCGCATGGCTTACAAGCATGCGCATTCGCAGCAGAACCCGGAGAAGGACTGGGGCAAGAACACGCTGCAGGCGATCGAGTTCGCCTATTACGTGCTGAACGAGTTGTACGGCACGGCCGGCTCCGGCGGCGGCTCGTCGCCCAAGATCCGCACGATCGCGCCCTCGAATACGCTGGTCATCGCGTCGAGCGTATCGAACGGCGGCGGCGCGGCGCTGGCGGCGGCCGAGCAGGACATCGACGGCTTGATCAACGCCGTCGTCGTGTCCGAGCCGAACGTGCAGCCGAAATCCAACAGCGCGCTGACCATCAAGCGCGGCAACACGACGGTGCTGACGCACAGCAAGCCGCTGCTCGATTACTTCACCTTCGCCAGCATCTACCAGCCGTGCGCGGCGCTGGCGGTGGGCGGCAGCCCCGGCGCGGCCCTGCTGTCGGCGGCCAATTCCGCCAATCGCTGCGCCGCGCTCGCGGCCAAGGGACTGGTGACCGGGGCCACTACCGCCGAGCAGGCGGCCAACGCCTTGGCCAGGCTGCGCGCCTACGGCTGGGAAGCGGAGACCGACATCCTGCAGCTGTCGCATTACCGGCTGGCGGTGCCGGCGATCGCCTTCACCTACAGCAATAGCTACGGCAAGTTCAGCGTGACCGACAACCTGTGCGGCTTCAGCCTCGCGGCCACCGATGCGAGCGGCAACGTCACCGCGCAGAACCCGGTCGTGCAGGCCGGCCTGTTCGGCACCGGCAACGGCGTGCCGCCGACCTCGGGCATCAACATCGTCTACAACGATTCGGTCGGCGGCGCCAAGCTCGACCTGCTGTCGACCTCGCCCTCGACCAACCTGGCCGATTTCGCGCTCGACGGCGCGCTCTGCCAGCGCGCGCTCGCCACCGGCGTCGATCCGGTGACGGGCGCCGCCCTGACCGGCACCGCGCGGGCGAATTCCGAGCGCATCCAGCAAGGCATCGCCGAGGTGCAGCTGACGGCCAACCTGCGCGGCAAGCCGGCGATCATCGTGTCCGGCCGCAGCGATGCCTTGCTGCCGCTCAACCACACCTCGCGCGCCTATTTCGGCAAGGCCCAGATCGGCGGCAACGCCGCCAACCTGCGCTTCATCGAAGTCGAGAACGGCAACCATTTCGATGCCTTCATCGACAACCCCTTGCTGCCCGGCTACGACACGCGCCTGATCCCGATGCATTACTACTTCCACCAGGCGCTCGACCGCATGTGGGCGCATCTGAAAGCGGGCGCCGCGTTGCCGGACAGCCAGGTGGTGCGCACCACGCCGCGCGGCGGCACGCCGGGCGCGGCGCCGGCGCTCACGACGGCGAACGTGCCGGCCATCGCGACCAGCGCGGCGGCGGCCAATGCGATCACGTTCGCCAACAACACGCTCACCATTCCCGAGTGAGCGCGCGAAACGACGGAGACATGCGGATGGCAAGCAGTGCAAACAATGCCAGCGACGTGATACTGGAGACGCGGAATCTCACCAAGGGTTTCAAGGGATTCATCGCGGTCAACGACGTCAGCCTGCAGGTGCGGCGGGGCGCGATCCATGTCTTGATCGGCCCGAACGGCGCTGGGAAGACGACCTTCTTCAACCTCTTGACGAAGTTCCTGACGCCGACCTCGGGCACGATCCTCTACGACGGCCGCGACATCACGGCCTTGCGGCCGGAACAGATCGCCGACCGCGGGATGATCCGCTCGTTCCAGATCTCGGCCGTGTTCCCGCATCTTTCCGTGCTGGAAAACGTGCGCATCGGCCTTCAGCGCAAGCTCGGCACCTCGTTCCATTTCTGGAAGAGCGAACGCAGCTTGCACGGCCTGCGCGAGCGCGCCATGGAATTGCTGGCCGAGGTCGATCTCGACGGCTTCGCCGACCTGCCGACGGCCGATCTGCCGTACGGCCGCAAACGCGCGCTCGAGATCGCCACCACCCTGGCGATGGAGCCGGAACTGATGCTGCTCGACGAACCGACGCAAGGCATGGGCCATGAAGACGTCGGCCGCGTGACCGCGCTGATCAAGAAGGTGGCGGCCGGGCGCACCATCCTGATGGTCGAGCACAACATGAGCGTGGTGTCCGGCATCTGCGACCGCATCTCGGTCCTGCAGCGCGGCAGCCTGCTGGCCGAAGGCAGCTATGAAGAAGTGTCCAACAATCCGCAGGTGATGGAAGCCTACATGGGCACCGCCGCCGGCGCACTGGAAGGAGCGCATTGATGAGCGCGCCCGCTCTTGAAATCAGCAAGCTCGAGGCCTGGTACGGCGAATCGCACATCCTGCACGACGTCAACCTCACCGTGCGCCATGGCGAGGTCGTCACGCTGCTGGGCCGCAACGGCGCCGGCCGCACCACGACCATGCGCGCCATCATGGGCCTGACCGGCGCGCGCAAGGGATCGATCAAGGTCAACGGCGTCGAGTCGATCGGCTTGCCGACGCACCGGATCGCCCATCTCGGGATCGGCTATTGCCCGGAGGAACGCGGCATCTTTTCCTCGCTCTCGACCGAGGAAAACCTGATGCTGCCGCCGCCGGTCGCCGCAGCGAAGGGGGACAAGAGCGCCGGCATGTCGGTCGACGAGATCTACGCGATGTTCCCGAACCTGAAGGAGCGCCGCGCCAGCCAGGGCACGCGCCTGTCCGGCGGCGAACAGCAGATGCTGGCGGTCGCGCGCATCCTGCGCACCGGCGCCAAGCTGCTGCTGCTCGACGAAATCTCGGAAGGCCTGGCGCCGGTCATCGTGCAGGCGCTGGCGCGCATGATCGTCGCCCTGAAGGAAAGAGGCTACACGATCGTGATGGTGGAGCAGAACTTCCGCTTCGCCGCGCCGCTCGCCGACCGCTTCTACGTGATGGAACACGGCCGCATCGTCGAAAGCTTCGCCGCCTCGGAGCTGCAGGCGAAGATGCCGGTGCTGAACGAACTATTAGGCGTTTGATTCGACCAACCATATCGACAACGAAGGAGAGACCATGAAATTCCCATCCAACATCCTGGCCGCGGCGGTCGCCGCCGCATGCGCCGCCGGCTTTTCCGCATCCGCTTCGGCGCAGGTATCCGGCGATACCGTGAAGATCGGCTTCATCACCGATATCTCCGGCCTGTATTCGGATATCGACGGCCAGGGCGGCGTGGAAGCGATCAAGATGGCGGTCGCCGATTTCGGCGGCTCGGTGCTCGGCAAGAAAATCGAAGTGATCTCGGCCGATCATCAGAACAAGGCCGACATCGCGGCCTCCAAGGCGCGCGAATGGTTCGATCAGCAAGGTCTCGATCTCTTGATCGGCGGCACCAACTCGGGCGCCAATCTGTCGATGGCCAAGATCGCGGCCGAGAAGAAACGGCCGTTCATCGTGATCGGCGCCGGTTCCGCTCGCCTGACCAACGAGGAATGCTCGCCCTACACGGTCCATTACGCCTACGACACCGTGGCGCTGGCCAGGGGCACCGGTTCCGCGGTCGTGAAGCAGGGCGGCAAGAGCTGGTTCTTCCTGACCGCCGACTATGCCTTCGGCCATTCGCTGGAGAGCGATACCGCGGCGGTGGTGAAGGCCAGCGGCGGCACGGTGGCGGGCGCGGTGCGGCATCCGCTGTCGGCTTCCGATTTCTCGTCCTTCCTGCTGCAGGCGCAAACCTCGAAGGCGCAGATCCTCGGCCTGGCCAATGCCGGCGGCGACACCATCAATGCCATCAAGGCCGCCAACGAATTCGGCATCACCAAGAGCATGAGACTGGCCGGCTTGCTGATGTTCATCAACGATGTCCATTCGCTGACCCTGAACGCGACCCAGGGCATGTACCTGACCGACAGCTGGTACTGGGACCAGAGCGAGGCCGCGCGCAAGTGGGCCAGGCGCTATTTCGAGAAGATGAAGAAGATGCCGTCCAGCCTACAGGCCGCCGATTACTCGGCCACGCTGACCTACCTGAACGCGGTGAAGGCGGCCGGCACCGACAATCCCGACAAGGTCATGGAAAAGCTCAAGTCGATAAAGATCGACGACATGTACGCCAAGGGCACGATCCGTCCCGACGGCCGCATGGTGCACGACATGTTCCTGATGCAGGTGAAGAAGCCGGGCGAATCGAAATATCCGTGGGACTACTACAAGGTCGTGCAGACGATCCCGGGCGACCAGGCGTTCACGACCAAGTCCGAATCGAAGTGCGCGCTGTGGAAATGAGCGGCTGGTCCCGCCACCCAGGTAGAGACCCATGGACATCCTCGGCATTCCCCTGCAAGCGCTGTTGAGCCAGTTGCTGCTCGGCCTCGTGAACGGCTCGTTCTACGCGATGCTGTCGCTGGGCCTGGCCGTCATCTTCGGCTTGCTCAACGTCATTAACTTCGCCCACGGCGCCTTGTACATGCTGGGCGCCTTCGCGGCCTGGATGGGCATGGCGTATTTCGGTCTCAGCTACTGGGTCATGCTGATCCTGGGGCCGCTTCTGGTCGGCGCGTTCGGCATCCTGATCGAGAAAAGCATGCTGCGCTGGCTATACAAGCTCGATCACCTGTACGGCCTGCTGCTGACCTTCGGCATCACGCTCATGATCGAGGGCATCTTCCGCGCCATCTACGGCGTGTCGGGCCAGCCGTATTCGGTGCCGGAGCAGCTGGCCGGCGCCACCGATCTCGGCTTCATGATCCTGCCCAACTACCGCGCCTGGGTGGTGGCGGCGTCGCTGGTGGTCTGCCTCGCCACCTGGTTCGTGATCGAGAAGACCAAGCTCGGCGCTTACCTGCGGGCGGGCACCGAAAACCCGAAACTGGTGGAAGCCTTCGGCATCAACGTGCCGCTGATGGTGACGCTGACCTACGGCTTCGGCGTCGCCCTGGCCGGCCTGGCCGGCGTGCTGGCGGCGCCGGTGATCCAGGTCTCGCCGCTGATGGGCTCCAACCTGATCATCGTCGTGTTCGCGGTGGTGGTGATCGGCGGCATGGGCTCGATCCTCGGCTCCATCCTGACCGGTCTCGGACTGGGCGTGATCGAAGGCTTGACCCGCGTGTTCTACCCGCAATTGTCGGCGACCGTCGTCTTCATCCTGATGGCGATCGTCCTGATGATCCGGCCGGCCGGCCTGTTCGGCAAGGAGAAGTGAGACCATGATCGACAAACGAATCGGCTACGGGCTGGCGCTGGCGGCGGCGCTGATCGCGCCGGCGGTGATGTACCCGGTGTTCCTGATGAAGCTGCTGTGTTTCGCCTTGTTCGCCTGCGCCTTCAACCTGCTGATCGGCTTCACCGGTCTCCTGTCCTTCGGCCATGCGGCCTTCTTCGGCGGCGCCGGTTACGTGGCCGGCCATGCCTTGAAGGTCTGGGGCGTCACGCCCGAGATCGGCCTCTTGCTCGGCACCGCGGCGGCGGCTGTCATCGGCCTGATCATGGGGGGCCTGGCGATCCGCCGGCAAGGCATCTACTTCACGATGATCACGCTGGCGCTCGCCCAGATGCTGTACTTCATCTTCCTGCAGGCGCCGTTCACGGGCGGCGAGGATGGCTTGCAGGGCGTGCCGCGCGGCAAGCTGTTCGGCGTGCTCGGACTGCAAAGCGACACGACGCTGTACTACGTGGTGCTGGCGATCGCCGTCGCCGGCTTCGCCCTGATCGTGCGCATCGTCCATTCGCCGTTCGGACAAGTGCTCAAGGCGGTCAAGGAAAACGAGCCGCGCGCGATCTCGCTCGGCTACGACACCGACCGCTACAAGCTGCTGGCGTTCGTGCTGTCTGCGGCGCTGGCCGGCCTGGCCGGAGCGACCAAGACGCTGGTGCTCGGCTTCGAGACCCTGACCGACGCCCATTGGTCGATGTCGGGACTGGTGGTGCTGATGACGCTGGTGGGCGGGCTCGGCACGCTGGCCGGTCCGATCGTGGGCGCGATCCTGATCATCGCGCTGGAAAACCGGCTCGGCGACTTCGGCGCCTGGCTGGCGCGCGTCACGCAGATCGAAGGTTTCCAGGCGATCGGCGAGTCGGTGACGATCGTGATCGGTGTCATCTTCATCGTCTGCGTGCTGGCCTTCCGCAGAGGCATCGTCGGCGAAATATTGCACTGGCGCGGACGAGCCCGCGCCGCGGGGTAAGGAAGCAGGGAGGCAGCATGCATATCGGCAATCTGATCGATCGCCACGCGACGTATCGCCCGCGCCATACCGCGGTGATCTTCGGCAAACCGGGGGAGGAGCGGCGGCTGGACTACGCGCGCTTCGACCGCCGCGTGAACCGGCTGGCGAACGCCCTGCAACGGCGCGGCGTCGCCAAGGGCCAGCGGATCGCCACGCTGCTGCCGAACTGCCTCGAGCTGCTCGACATCTATTGGGCCGCCGCCAAGACCGGCGCCGTCGTCGTGCCGTTGTCGCCGATGCTGCTCGGGCCCGGATTGGCGAGCCTGCTGGCGGATTCGGAAGCCGTGCTGCTGTTCACGAACAAGTCCTTGCTCCCGGTGGTGGAAGAGGCGGGGAATGCGCTGCCGGCCGGCGCCGCCGGGAGCGTCATCCTCGTGGACGGCGACGCGCCCGGCTGCATCGACTATGCCCGCTTCACCGACGTCCCCGATGACAAGCCGCTCGATCCGGGGCTGACGCCGGAAGACGTCTACAACATCATGTACACCAGCGGCACGACCGGGCTGCCGAAGGGAATCGTGCATACCCACCGCATCCGCGCCCATTACTGCACGCTGCTGGCGAACGCCTTCCGCATCGCGCCGGAATCGATCGTGCTGCATACCGGCTCGATCGTGTTCAACGGCGCGTTCACCACGCTGCTGCCGTGCTTCTACGCGGGCGCGACCTACATCCTGCATCCGCAGTTCGACGTCGAAGCCTTGATCGCTGCCGTCAAACGCGAAAAGGTCACACACATGATGATGGTGCCGTCGCAGATCATCGCGATGATGGCGTCGCCGAATTTCGATCCGGACGCGATGCGCTCGCTGCAGATGATCCTGTCGCTCGGCGCGCCGCTGCACAACGAGCACAAGGAGCGCCTCAACCGCGCCTTGCCGGGCCGTTTCTACGAGCTGTACGGCTTGACGGAAGGCTTCGTGACCATCCTCGACCGCGACGATGCGATGCGCAAGCAAGGATCGGTCGGCGTGCCGCCGCCGTTCTCCGAGATGCGGATCGAACTGGAGGAGGGCACGTGCGCCAAGCCGGGCGAGATCGGCGAGATCGTCGGCCGCGGGCCGCTGCTGATGCCCGGTTATTTCAAGCGCCCGGACCTGACGGCGCAGTCGATCGTCGACGGCTGGCTCAAGACCGGCGATCTCGGTTATGTCGACGAGGACGGCTACCTGTACCTGGTCGACCGCAAGAAGGAAATGATTGACAGCGGCGGCGTGAAGATCTATCCGCGCGACATCGAGGACGTTATCGTACGCCATCCCGAGGTGCTGGAAGCCGCCGTGTTCGGCGTGCCGCACGACAAATGGGGCGAGACGCCGCTCGCCGCCGTGGTGTTGCGGCGGGCGGGGGCGGTGTCGGCGGAAGAGCTGATGGAGTGGATCAATGCCCGCGTGAGCGCGCGTTACCAGCGCGTGTCCGGCGTGGAGATACTCGAGGAGTTTCCGCGCAATGCGGCCGGGAAGATCCTCAAGCGCGAATTGCGCGCGAGGTATTGGGCGGGGCGCGATTCGAAAATCTGAGCCGGCTCTGAGCCGGCAGATCGCGCGCAATACCGATTCGAGGGTATTGCGCAAGCATCCGGCCTATTTCGGAATATTCTCCAGTTTTTGCTTCGTCTGATTGAGCCTCTGATCAAGGTTCGGATGGCTTTCGATCAGACGATCATAGAAATCATGGTTCTCCCATCCGGCAAACAGGGATAGCTCTCCTTGACTTGACCTGAACACTTCCAACATCCCCTGCGCCTGATTCCAAGGCAGGGACCCTGACCGCACACTCCCACTCTATTTCGTTCTTGCTCTCGAAGGAGAGCAGACCGGTGCCGTGAAGGCATTCGATGCGATGCCGAAATCGTTATCCGCGCATCAACGGCGGCTGATCCTCCCCACGTTGCTATATGCAAGAGATCGCAATGGCGTGCCGGGATTGCGATTGGCATTGGAAAACAAAAAGAAAAGCACTGTTTTCGCGTTCGCGGATATCGTCAAGCAATATAAAGGCGATCTTTCCAATGCTGCGCGCGCGCACCTATTGAAGATGATCCATGGTGCCCATGGAAGCAACGAATGGTACACGGCGTTTATATGGACCAACAATTCTTACTACGAGGAGCTGATCAAGGACCAGGAATTCTATCGCCGGTTCAAGGAAATGAAGGCGGTGCTCAAGGTCAAGTAATACGCGAAATCGTCCCGAAATTATGGCGCTGCACGAGGGTCATCTCAAATAGGCAGTGTGGCGACAAGATCGGGAATGGAGCTCGCGCTCAATTGCTCGGCGCCGGATAGAGATGAAATCCGTCGAAATCCCGCTTGCCCAACTCCACACCGGCATGGCGCAGGATCGCGTAGGCCGCGCTCAGGTGGAAGAAGAAATTCGGCAGCGCGTACAGCGTCAGGAACTCGCGGCCGGGCAGCGTCACCGTCTCCATGCCGGCCCGGCTCGTGATCGTGCGTTCGGCCGCGCCCTCCATCTGCGCCGGCGCCAGCGTGTCGAGGAAGGCATGCGCCTTGGCGATGCGTTGCTTCAGTCCAGCGAAGCTTCTTTCGTATTCGCCGTAGGGCGGGACCTCGAAACCGGCGAGCGGCGCGCAGGTCCGCGGCACGAAATTGACCGCGATCTCGACCTGGGTGGCGAACGGGAACATGGTCGGCGCCAGGCGCGCTTCCAGCAAGGCGTGCGGCTCGAGTCCATGTTCCGCCGCATGCGCCATCGCCCGATCCACGAGCGACGATAGTTGAACGAGGTAGCGGCGGAAGACCGGGACGGAGGCGTCGTAAAGCGTGATGGACATGAGGGCTTCGGGGCGTAAATGCGTTTATCGGAGTTCTTTGCGGATCACCAGCTTGAGCCCGGACCAGGTCTCGTCGATGGCGCATACCTTGACGTCGACCAGGCCGAGCGGCAGCGCGATGTCGCGGATCGTGTCTTCGGTGATGTCGGTCGGCACCTTGGACGATTTCTTGGGCCACGACACCCAGATCATGCCGTCCGGCTTGAGCCTGGCGCGAATCTGCGCGAGCTTGCCTTGCAAGCCGGCCTTCTTGTCCGCGAACACATGCACGATGTCGGTCGCGTTCGTGAGGCGCGCGACGAATTCCACGTTGCCCGGCAGCGGCGCCAGCAGGTCGCGATAGGCGACCGGCGCGTCGATCGCCAGTATCTTGCAGTCTTCCTTGATGCCGAGCTTCTTCGCCAGCGGCGTTCCGGAGTATCCGGCCATGCAGTCTCCCGATGTTGTGATGCGCTTCCCGCAAGGGACTCTAGGCGTCGATCAGTGATCGACGATCGCCTTGCGCGCCGCGGCGATCCATTGCTGCTCTTCGTCGACGAAAGAGTTCTGGCGCTTGGCATCCTTCAGTATCTCGTTGAAGACATGATTGGCCGCCTCATGCTGCCCGAGCCTGGCCAGCAGGTCGCCGTAGCGATAGCGCGCTTCCATGCCGACGTATGCCGGAACCAGTTCGCGATAGATCGTGATCGCGCCGTCGGTGTCGCCCTGGCCGACCCGCAGGCGGGCTTCCAGGAGTCGGACTTCCGCCGGCCGCACGGAGGGCGCTTCCGCCTTGAGGCGGGCGACGGCGGCCGCCGCCTTGTCCCAACGGCCCGCTTCGACGCAGGCACGCGCCAGCTCGAACAGGATGGCGCCGTCCGCCGCGAACGCGCCTTGCAGGCAGCTTTCGTAGAGGCGGATCGCTTCCTCATGCATTTGGTGCGCGGAGCATTCGCGGGCGAGCGCGAGCTTGTTGTCGACGCTGCCGCAGACTTCCAGTTCCTCGGCGCGGCGCTTCAGATCGGCGTCCGGCTGCAAGGACTTGACCAGCCTGCGCGCCGCCTTGTGCGCATCGCGGTGCTCGCGCGAGCCGGGAAAGACTTCGATGAAGTAATAGATCACGCATCCCAGGACCGGGAAACCCATGATGATGAAGATCCAGTAGGTGGGACGTCCGGTCTTCAGCGCGTGAATGACGAAGGACATCTGGATCACGAAAACGAGGCCGGCAACGATAGGCATTGGGATGCTCCCCGGAGGTGTTTTTCTGTCCGGCGAGTGTATACCGGCGCTTGGCGGAAACACAATACCGAAAACAGGAGAGGAGTGCCCCCTGTTTGAGTTCATAACAGCCTCTAGAGCATGAAGCCCAGGTCGCGCGTCGCGAAATTGCCGATGTTCGGGAACACGTCGGCGATCTGGCCATCGCTCAGGCCGAACCAGCGCGCCAGCGTCGCGCCGTACTGGTCGACCGAGATCGCGGGCAACAGGCTGCCGGAGCCGACATCCAGTTCGTGTCCGAGCCCTGTCGCGGGGAAATTGCCGTAGATGTCGCGGCCCCGGACCGCGCCCCCCACCACGAAATGATGCGCGCCCCAGCCGTGGTCGGTGCCGTCGCCGTTGCTGGTGAAGGTGCGGCCGAAATCGGATGCGGTGAACAGGGTGACCTGGCTGCGCATGTCGCCGCCGGGCAGCGTCGCGAGCGTATTGTCGAAATAGGCGAGGGCGTGGGCCAGCTTCGCCATCAGGTCGGCGTGCGAGGCGCGCTCGAAATCGTGCGTATCGAAGCCGCCCATGCTGACGAAGAACACTTGGCGGCGCGCGCCGAGGCCGCCGCGGCCGGCGATGATGCGCGCCACCGTCTGCAATTGCGTCGCCAGCGAATTGTTGGCCGGCGCGCCGGTGTTCGGATTCGTGTATTGCCCCGGATTCGGCACGCCGGCGGCGCCGGCCGGCAGCATGGCGCCGGCCAGCACGGCTTGCGCATCGATCGAGCGTTTCACGACGGCGGCATGTTCCTTTTCGAACAGGTTGCCGCGTTCGCCGGCGACGATGGCTTGCAGCGGGTTGGCGGCGGCCGGCGCGCCGAACAGCGAACCGGTCAGGCGGCCGATGGCGACCGCGCCGGCGGCGCCGATCTGGTATTGCTGCACGCTCTTCCCCGACAGGAATACCGCGTTGCCGGCGGCCGAGATGCAGGTGAAGATCGTGTTGCCGTTGGCGGAGGCGAGCAGATCGCCCATGCGTCCGCCCCAGCCGTTGGCCGCGCCTTCCGGCCGGCCCGCCTGCCAGGTCGATTGCTGGTCGTTGTGCGAGAACAGCTTGGGCGGCAGCGGCACGCTCGCGGCCTTGTACTGGGCCTTGGTGGTCGGCGCGAGCAGCGGCCCGACGTTCGCCACGACGGCGGCGCGGCCGTTGTCGAACAAGTCTTTCAGGGCGCCCAGCTGCGGGTGCAGCGCGAACTCGCGGCCCGCCTGCGCCGTCGCCGGCACGATAGGCAGCACGCCGCCGGCGGCGCCCGGAGCAGGCAGGGCGATGGAACCGGCTTCGCTGGTCGTGCGCACGGTCTGATAGCTGTTCCAGGATGCCGGATCCGTCGCCAGCACGGTGTTCGCATGATCGTTGCCGCCGGCCATGAACAGGCAGACGATCGCCTTGTAATCGCTGCCGGCGGTCTGCGCGGCGGCCGCGCCGACGGTGGCGAGATTGAGCGCGAAGGGAGCGCCGGCGGATCCGACCGCCGACAGGATGGAAGCGGTGCGCAGGAAATGGCGGCGCGAGGCGTTGATCTTTTCGGACATGGTCGGCTCCTGTCTTGTTATTTCTGCACCAGGTATTCGGGCGATGCCATCGTCAGAAAGATGGCGAGATACACGCGGTTCCTGCGCGCCGTCGCGGCGGCGTTGGCATCGGTGGTGGAGATCGCCACCGAATCGATGGCGGTCTTGATCTGGGCGCGCAGCGCCGCCGGCATCTGTCCCGCCGTCAGCAGCAGGTTGACGTGATCGAGCAGCTTGTCGGAGGAGTCCGCGAGCGCGATCTCCGTGGCATAGTCGGCCTTGACGTCGCGCGCGCTGCCGACGCCGTTCGGAATCACGTCGCGCATGAAGTTCAGGTAGCCGACCACCGAGGTCTCGGCCGTGATCTGCATCTCCGGCGCCACCAGCCCGGCGTTCGCGATGCCGGTATTGGGCGGCACATAGCCGGGACGATAGAAATTGAAGACCGAGGGCGAGCGCATCGGCGTCTGGCCGAGCGAGCTCAAGGGGTCGTCCAGGTTGCCGAGCAGGAAGCGGCCAGAGGCCGACTTCACGCCGAAGCTGCGCATCCAATGGCCCAGGCGCAGCACCGGTTCGCGCAGCTTGCCCGCGGCCGGATCGGCGAGGTTCGGATTGGCGCGCGCCTCGGCATCGAGCAGGATGGCGCGGATCACGGCTTTCATGTCCCCGCGCACGCCTTGGCCGTTGTTGGCGAAGGCGGCGGCGACGCGGGCCACGTATTGCGGGCTCGGGTTGCTGGTAACCAGCCGCTGGATCAATTGGCGGCCGATGAAGGGGCCGACGTTCGGATGGTGGAAGATGCGGTCGAGCGCGATCTTCAGGCTGGCTTCCGGGCTGGAGGTGCCGGCCGGCACCGTCGCGCCGAGGAAGGTCTTCTCCGACACCGAATGGAATTGCGGATAGCCTTGCATCGGCTTCCAGTCGCGGTCCGGATCGGCGTTGCCGCCGTAGAAGCGGCGGTCGCTCTTGTCCGGGCCGGCCCAGCTCCAGCCGGTGAAGACCTTGGCGAGGCCGGAAATGTCGGCATTGGTATACGTCTCGACCGGCTTGCCGTCGACGAGTTTTTGCGTGCCGTCCGGATTCAGTTCGTACAGGCCGATCGACATCAACTGCATGATTTCGCGCGCATAGTTTTCGTCGGGAACGCGGCTTCCGGATTCCTTCCGGTTGCGCAGCGAGGTCAGGTAGATGCCCATCATCGGATGCAGCGAGACGGCTTCCAGCAGTTCGCGGTAATTGCCGAAGGCATGGGCGGCGAGCGTGTCGTAATAGGAAGCGACGCCGCGCGGATAGTTGGCGACCATGCTGTCCTGGAGCGAGACGACGAAGATCTGCGACAGCGCGAAGGTCACGCGCTGGCGCAAAGGGTCGTCGCCGGCCGCCGCCTGCTGCCAGAACGATTCGAAAAAGTGGCTTTGGTTGAGGCTGCTTCCGGCCGGCAGCGTCGAGGCGATGCCGTCCATGTAGGCGCGATGCGACTTCCGCGGCTTGTCGAATTGATCGTCGATCCAGGCCGGGATGCCGGAGGCCGTGATGGCGGAAATGTCGGTGGCGGTCGGCCCGAAGCTGGCCTGGGCCAGCAGGCGCGAGGCTTGGGCCGGGGTCGGCGGCTCGGTGGCGGTGGAGCCTGTCCCGGCGGTCGTGCCGGAAGAGCCGGTGCCGCTTCCGCTGCCGCAGGCGTTGAGCATGGCCAAGGCCGCAACGGCGAGCGCCCGGCGCAATGAGCGAAGTTGCATGATCGATCCCGTCCCGTCTTGTTGTTGGTCGTCGAAGGCAAACAGCCCGACGATGATGAACGGAAAAGATGCAAGGAATTGTTTCGCCCAGGTTACATTCGCTGCGAAATGTAAGACGCCGCCGGGCGAGATGCTGCCTGGCGAGCGGACGGAGTTTGCGCTAAGCGGCGGCCGTGCCGGGGCGTGTGGCTGTTTCTACCGCCGCCCGCATCCGAGCCAAGCCCCGGTCGAGCATGTCTTTCGGACAAGCGAAATTCAGGCGCAGGAAGCCCGGCCGGCCGAAGGGCGCGCCGTCGCTCAAGCCGACGCCCCATCGCTCGAACCAAGCATGGGCATTGCCGACCGACTGCTCGATGCGGCGCGCATCGATCCAGGTCAGATAGGTCGCTTCCGGATGGGTATGCGGCAAGCCCATGGCGTCGAGCGCTTGCGACACGGCGTCGCGATTGGCGCGCAACCGGGCCAGCAATTCCCGGCGCCACGAGTCGCCGTCGCGCAAGGCGGCCAGCAGGGCGGTGAAGCCGAGGCCGCAGGGATCGGGCACCAATCCTTGCATGGCCGCGCCGAAGCGGGCCCGCAGATCCGCGTCGGGGATGATCGCCCAGGCGATGCCGAGGCCGGCGATGTTATAGGTCTTGCCGGGGCCGTTCAACGTGATCGTGCGCGGCAAGAGGCGCGGCGCGTGGTCCGCGAGCGCCGCGGCGAACGGCAGGTGCGTCGTCGTGCCGTCGAGGATCAGGTCGCAATGCACTTCGTCGCTGCAGACATGCAGATCGTGCCGGTCGCAGAAAGCGGCCAGCCGGGCAAGCTCGGCGCGGGTGAACGGCCGGCCGATCGGGTTGTGCGGATGGCATAGCAGCAGCAGGCGGGTATCGGCGGTGACGGATGCTTCCAGCAGTTCGAAGTCGATAGCGTATCGCAGGCCGTCGGGGCCATCCTGCTTCAACGGCACATCGATCAGCCCGCGTCCCTGGTGGGCGGGGGCGGCGAGGAAGGGCGGATAGACCGGAGAGAACGAAATCGCCGTCTCGTGCGCGGCGCAGCAGGCCTTGACCGCGAGATTGATGCCGAGGACCAGCCCCGGCAGCCAGACGATCCAGTCCGGATCGATGTTCCAGCTGTAATGGCGGCGGTGATGGTCGACCAGCGCGCCCGGCAATTCGTGCGGCGGATTCATATAACCGAAACAGGCGTGCTCGACATGCGCCTGCAGGGCGGCGCGGATGGCCGGCGCGACAGGAAAATCCATGTCGGCGACCCACAGCGGAATCACGTCCCGGCCGCGGTATTTTTCCCATTTGATGGCGGACCAGGCGAGGCGGTCGCCGATGCCGTCGAAATTCGTTGCAGGATCTTCTTTCATATTTCCTCTCCACGGCAAATCGCCGCCGCCGATAAAGTGCCACAAACAAAACTGACATGTCAAAAGATTGCAGCGCTCTCGCCCCCAACTGAATTACAATGCCGTCCATTTGATTCCGATCTGGCGCTTTCCGGCACATGGCTACCACACGTCCGCAATCGGCGGAAATCGAACCCCTGATGGTCGATCAGGCGTATGCGCTGATCAGACACGATATCCTGACCTGCAAGCTGACTCCCGGCGCTTCCATTTCCGAAAGCCTGCTCGCGGAACGCTACGGCTTCGGCAAGGCGCCGATCCGGGCGGCCCTGTCGCGCCTGAAGCAGGAGGGTTTGGTCCATTCATCGCCGCGCCGCAGCTACATCGTCACGCCGATCACGCTGCGCGATGTGCACGAGCTGTACGAGCTGCGGCTGGTGCTGGAGCCGGCTTGCTGCCGGCTTGCGGCCGGCAAGGTCGATGCGACGCACCTGGCGCAGCTCGACGCGATCTGCAAGCTCGGCTACACGCCCGGCGATCCGGACAGCACGCTGCGCTTCCTCGACGCCAACCAGCGTTTCCACCTGACGGTGGCGCAGGCGACCGGCAACCGCCGCCTGTTGCGCATGCTGGCCCAGGTGCTCGATGAAATGACGCGCGTGATGCATATCGGCCTCGGCGAGCGCAACCGCAACGCCGAGATGCAGCACGAGCACGCCAGCCTGCTGGAAGCGCTGCAGGCGGGCGACGGCAAACAGGCCGCGGACCTGTGCGAGGAGCAGATCGTGGCTTCGCGCGACATGGTGATCAGCGCCATCCTGAACAGTCCGGAACTGCTCAATACGCCGATCGGATAAAAAAAGCCGCTTGTCGAAGCGGCTTTTTCTTGGCGCGAGCGGACGCGGCTATTTCTCCTCGCGCCCGTCCAGCTTCCACATCAGCAGGAAGCCGAGCCCGAGCAGCAGCGGGATCATGGCGATGCCCCAGCGCTGCTGCATGCTCTCGCCGCCGGAGAGGAACATGATCAGCATGCCTAGGCCGAGCGCGGTCAGCACGATGCCGGTGCGCAGCGGCGACTTGCCGCGCGACGCCGTGTCCTGCAGGCTCTTGAGCATTTCCGGCGGCACTTGCTGGCCCTTGTCGACCATGTGCTCGATCGTTTCGCGCAACATCGTCACCCGGTGAGCCTTGTAGAGCAGCACGGCGATCAGGATGATGGCCGGCATGCCGAAAATCAGCGATACGGCCACCAGGCCGGTCAGGTCGTGGACTCCCTCGAACATGTTGTTGTCTCCCTGTTGGTGTTGTCAGTGCCGCCCGCGGGCGGCGTTTCGTTGCTCGCTTACTTGACGCAGTCGACGAAATAGCCGCGCTTGCCGTCGATGTCGCTGGTCACGAGGCCATGGACGTCGGTCTCGAAGCCCGGGAATTTCTCGTTGAAGTCGCGCGCGAACTTCAGGTAGTCGACGATCGTCTTGTTGAAGCGCTCGCCCGGGATCAGGAGCGGAATGCCGGGCGGGTAGGGCGTCAGCAGGATCGCCGTGACGCGGCCTTCCAGTTCATCGATCGCCACCCGTTCGATCTCGCGGTGCGCCATCTTGGCGAAGGCGTCGGACGGCTTCATGGCCGGCTGCATGTCGGACAGGTACATCTCGGTGGTCAGGCGCGCCACGTCGTAGGCCTTGTACATGTCGTGGATCTGCTGGCACAGATCGCGCAGGCCGATGCGCTCGTAGCGCGGATTGGCCGCCGCGAATTCCGGCAGGATGCGCCACATCGGCTGGTTCTTGTCGTAGTCGTCCTTGAACTGCTGGAGCGCGGTCAAGAGCGTGTTCCAGCGGCCCTTGGTGATGCCGATGGTGAACATGATGAAGAACGAGTACAGGCCGGCCTTCTCGTCGATGACGCCGTGCTCGGCCAGGTACTTGGTGACGATCGATGCCGGGATGCCGGTGGCGTCGAACTTGCCGTCGAGCGCGAGGCCGGGCGTGACGATGGTGGCCTTGATCGGGTCGAGCATGTTGAAGCCCGGCGCCAGCTTGCCGAAGCCGTGCCAGTCGTCCTCCGCGCGGATCATCCAGTCCTCGCGCGAGCCGACGCCTTCCTCCGCGAATTCGTCCGGCCCCCACACTTGGAACCACCAGTCCTGGCCCCATTCCTGGTCGACCTTCTTCATCGCGCGGCGGAAATCGAGCGCTTCCAGGATGCTTTCCTCGACCAGCGCGGTGCCGCCCGGCGGCTCCATCATCGCGGCGGCGATGTCGCAGGAGGCGATGATCGCGTACTGCGGCGAGGTGGAGGTGTGCATCAGGTAGGCTTCGTTGAAGGTGTCCTGGTCGAGCTTGACCTTCTCGGAGTCGCGCACCAGGATCTGCGAGGCCTGCGACAGGCCGGCCAGCAGCTTATGCGTCGATTGCGTCGAGAAGATCAGCGATTCCTTCGGCCGCGGGCGATCCTTGCCGATCGCATGCATGTCCTTGTAGAAATCATGGAAGGTCGCGTGCGGCAGCCAGGCTTCGTCGAAGTGCAGCGTATCGATCTGGCCGTCGAGCATTTCCTTGATGGTTTCGACGTTGTACAGCACGCCGTCGTAGGTCGATTGCGTGATGGTCAGGATGCGCGGTTTCTTGTTCTTCGCCTCGCGCGCGAACGGATTGGCCTCGATCTTCTTTTGGATGTTTTCCGGCTTGAACTCCTCGAGCGGGATCGGGCCGATGATGCCGAGATGGTTGCGGGTCGGCATCAGGAACACCGGGATCGCGCCGGTCATGATGATCGAGTGCAGGATCGATTTGTGGCAGTTGCGGTCGACCACCACGATGTCGCCGGGGCCGACGGTCGAGTGCCAGACCATCTTGTTCGATGTCGAGGTGCCGTTGGTGACGAAATAGCAGTGGTCGGCATTGAAGATGCGCGCGGCGTTGCGCTCGGAAGCGGCGACCGGGCCGGTATGGTCGAGCAACTGGCCGAGTTCTTCCACCGCGTTGCAGACATCGGCGCGCAGCATGTTCTCGCCGAAGAACTGGTGGAACATCTGGCCGATCGGCGATTTCAGGAAGGCCACGCCGCCCGAGTGGCCGGGGCAATGCCAGGAATAGGAACCGTCCTTGGCGTAATGCACCAGCGCGCGGAAGAACGGCGGCGCCAGGCCGTCGAGATAGGATTTGGCTTCGCGGATGATGTGGCGCGCCACGAATTCCGGCGTGTCCTCGAACATGTGGATGAAGCCGTGCAGCTCGCGCAGGATGTCGTTCGGAATATGGCGCGACGTGCGGGTCTCGCCGTACAGGTAGATCGGGATGTCGGCGTTCTTGTAGCGGATTTCCTCGACGAAGGCGCGCAGGGCCTTGAGCGCGGTATCGGTTTCTTCCGAGCTGCCGCCGCCGAATTCCTCGTCGTCGATCGACAGGATGAAGGCCGAGGCGCGCGATTGCTGCTGCGCGAATTGCGACAGGTCGCCGTAGCTGGTCACGCCCAGGACTTCCATGCCCTCGTTCTCGATGGCCTCGGCCAGCGCGCGGATGCCGAGGCCCGACGTGTTCTCGGAACGGAAGTCTTCGTCGATGATGACGATGGGAAAGCGGAATTTCATGAAGGTCTCCTGAAAAGTGAAAACCGGAGACGATTTCGAGTCGCGAAGCCTGCTCCGGGGAGACGCCTGGGCGGGGAAGCTTGCGCGCCGAAAAATGGAAAAGCGGCATTGTCGCAGATATTGCGGATCCTATGCGATAAAACCGGCGTCGGCGGCGCGGAATGTGGCGGCAAAGAAGAATATTGTCAAAATTGCCTCATTCGGTCCCGGCGCCCGGCGGGCGCGCCGGGCAGGCCCCTAAGGGTTATTGATGCAATTGCTGTTCCGTTCAATGCCCCTGCCTCGGCGCAGCGGCATGAAAGCCGTCTCTAGCATGGCCTCTTCAAATTCTCCGATAGGTGACGAAGGAAAAGTCGAATCCGTTCTTGTCGGAATGATGCCGCTCGCGTGCCGTTTCCCGCCATTGCGCCTCGTCCAGCCGCGGGAAGAAGGCGTCGCAATCGAAGGTCTTGCCGATCTCGGTCTTGATCAGTTTGTCCGCGCGCGGCAAGGCCTGGGCATAGATTTGCGCGCCGCCGATCACGAATGCTTCCTCGTCGCCCAGCAACGCGATCGCCGCCTCGACCGAAGCGGCGGTCTCGACGCCCTCATGTTTCCACTCGGGGTTGCGGGTGACGACGATATTGCGCCGGTTCGGCAGCGGGCGTCCGATCGAATCGAAGGTCTTGCGGCCCATAATGACGGCATGGCCGGTAGTGGTGCGCTTGAAGTGCGCCATGTCTTCCGGCAAATGCCAGGGCAACTGGTTATCGATGCCGATGCCGTCGCGGAGATCGGCGGCGACGATGATCGTCAGGCGGGTTTGCATGTTGTTCTCTCCTGCGGCGTATCCATTCCGCTTGCAGCGGGCAATGGTATTACATTTCCGCGGCCGTTTCGGTTTTTCCGTGCGATCCGTGTGTTTTCCGGGCGGCGTCCTTTGTTCCAAGGCAAATCCTTTCCGCATGCGGCGTCCGGCGGAACCGTTTTCCTATATAAAAGCCATATAGCATGGGGCGCCGATGTGGTGCGCTTGTGATGGAACGGGTCTGTAGAAGACATCGCGAATATGGCAGAAGAGAAACCCGGCAGTTTGGCCGAAGGCGACCGGATTCCGAACGTGCTTCTGGTCGACGACCGTACGGAAAATATCGACAGCTTGCAGGCGATTCTCGACGGCGGCGGCGCGCGCTTGCTGGGCGCCACCTCCGGCGAGCAGGCGCTCGAACTGCTGCTCGAGCACGACGTATCGCTGGTCTTGCTCGACGTGCAGATGCCGCGCATGGACGGCTACGAGGTGGCGCGCCTGATGCGCGGCAACCGCAAGACGCGCCTGGTGCCCATCATCTTCATCACCGCCATCATGCGCGACGAGCGGGCCGTGATGCGCGGCTATGAATCGGGCGCCATCGACTATATCGCGAAGCCGGTCGATCCTGCCATTCTGCGCAGCAAGGTCGAGCTATTCCTCGAACTCGACCGCAACCGCCGCCGTTTGCAGGAAGCCTATGCCCAGCTCGGCCGCGCGAAAGCGTACTACGAATCGATACTGAACGCGGCCGGCGAGGGCGTGCTCGGCATTTCGCGCGACGGCATCATCGATTTCGCCAATCCCGCCGCCCTCGCCATGCTCGGCTATCGGGCCGGCGAATTGCGCGGCAAGCCGGTCGCCGTTTTTCATCCCCATGAAGAGACGGCCGGCGAACATGGCGAGCCCATGCCTTTCCGCTACTGTTGGCGAGCGGAGGCGGAATACCGGGTGGACGACGACCTGTTCATCCGCCGCGACGGCACCGGGCTGCCGGTTTCCTTCTGTTGTTCGCCGGTGGCGGGCCGCAGCGCCGGTTCCGTGCTCGTGTTCCAGGACATCACCACGCGCAAGCGTCTCGAAGACCAGTTGCGGCAGCAGGCGATCACCGATCACCTGACCGGGCTCAACAACCGCAACGGCTTCAAGGAAGCGTTCCATGTCAGCCTGGAGCGCGCCAGGCGCAGCGGCAAGAGCGTCGCGCTCATGTTCGTCGATCTCGACAATTTCAAGCGCATCAACGACACGCTCGGCCACGACGTCGGAGATCAGCTGCTGCGGGCGGTCGCGGCGCGCTTGAAGGACAGCGTGCGGCCCTACGACATCGTGTCGCGCATCGGCGGCGACGAGTTCACGGTGATGCTCGACGAGCTCGACGACGCGGCCGACGCCTCGGCGGTGGCCGACAAGATCCTCTCGGCCCTGCGCCGGCCGTTCGACCTCAAGAACAACATGCAGCTCGCCATCGGCGCCAGCATCGGCATTTCGAGCTATCCGGAATGCGGCGGCGACACCGAGACGCTGATGCAGGCGGCAGACGTCGCGATGTACCAGGCCAAGAACGCCGGCCGCAACCTGTTCCAGTTCTATATGCCGGAGATGAACGCCAAGGCGCATGCGCGCCTGATGCTGGAGCAAGCCCTACGCGCCGCGGTCGAGCGCCAGGATTTCGAGCTGCATTATCAGCCGCAGGTCGATCTCGGCAGCGGCCGGCTGGTCGGTTTCGAGGCGTTGTTGCGCTGGCAGCAGGGCAATCCCGGCAACATCGAGCCGGACGTGTTCGTGCCCATGCTCGAGGAAACCGGCTTGATCGTGCCGATGGGAAGCTGGGTGTTTTCCACCGGTTGCCGGCAGCGCCAGGAATGGGGCGGCCGCCTGCCCGACGACTGCAAGATCTCGCTCAACTTGTCGCCGCGTCAGTTCGCCGACAAGAACCTGGTCGCCGAGATCCGGCGCATTCTCGAACGCAACGCCTTGCCCTCGTATCAACTGGAGATCGAATTGACCGAAGGCATGCTGATGCTCGACACCGCGCACACGCGCAGCGTCCTGCATAGCTTGAAGGACATGGGGCTGGCGCTCTCGGTCGACGATTTCGGAACCGGCTATTCGTCGCTCGCCTATCTGAAACAGTTCGCGCTCGACGCACTGAAGATCGACAAGCATTTCATCGAGCATCTGACGACCTCGGATCGCGACGTGGCGATCACGACCTCCATCATCCAGCTCGGGCATAACCTGGGGCTGGATGTGATCGCCGAAGGCGTGGAAACCGAGGAACAGATGAGCCTGCTCCAGGAGCTGGGGTGCGACGTGGTGCAGGGGTTTTATTTCGGCAAGCCGCTGCCGGCGGAAGAGGCCGGCGGATTTCCGCACGAGGTAAAGCTGCATTGATGCGGTGAACCCGCTCCGATGCGCGCTTACGGCTCGCGGGCGATTTTCTCCGCCTGTTTCAGTTCGAGAGACGCATAGGCGAGCTTGCCGTTGATTTCGATATCGGCATTCTGCGCCGCCAGCGCGCGGTCGAAATCGAAGCGGGCGCAGCGCGACTTGGCATCCGGCATATAGCTCGCGGAACCGATCTTGACGCCGCCGCCTTCCTTGAAGCAGAACGCGGCGGTCTCGAATTTCGCGCTGCCCAGCGCGAGCATGCGGACATACCACGGCAGCTTGGAAGCCGCCTGCGTGGCTTCGTCGATCGCCTGGGCCAGGTCCCGGTACGGCAGCCGTTGCCTGCCGTTTGTGCGTATCAGGATGGCGAGGTTGAGCGCGGCCTCGCTTTTTCTTTCATTGGATTGGATGATCGCCTTTTCCCTGTACGCCGGCGGCAGCTCGGGCAGGATGAAAAAGCCGTTGTCGTCGACCGGTATGGGTTGGTCGAGATCGTTGCCGACCAGGTAGAGGCGCGACGTGGAATGTCCGTTCGCGCCGTGGACGGTGTCCTTGCGCCCGGTGCGGAACTTGATGTCGATATGGCGCGGCTCCGGGGGGAGGGTGCCGAGAATGACTTGCTGTACCTTGTACAGGCCCTTGTATTCGATCGAGCCGGGGGATTTGGTGCCGGCGACTTCGATGGTTTCCGGCGGCTCCGCGGCGCCGGTTGCTGCGGACGGAGGAACATCCGCGAATGCCGCCGTCGAATGCAGGAATAGCGCGGCGGCCAGGGTAACGATCGGTTTTTTCAAGACGCGTCTCTTATCGTCGAACTGGGGACGCGCGGAGTTTAGAGGATGTCCTTTGGCAATATTTTGTGAATTATCAGAAATTCAGGAGATTGCCCGGAGCGGCGTGCCGTGGAGGTTTCTTTTCCTCGGTAAGCGTGGGCGGTCGTGCCGGCCGTTCTCGATCACCACCCGGCCATGCACGCTCGTGAGAAATTTACCGAGACATACCTGCCGTTCCTCGAAGAGATTTTGCCCACCTGCCTGGATTCAAACCGCCACCGGCGCCTTGATATGCGGATGCGACTCATACCCCACGATCTCGAAATCCTCGAACTTGTAATCGAAGATCGATTCCGGCTTGCGCTTGATCGCCAGCTTGGGCAGCGCGAACGGCTCGCGTGACAGCTGCAGCCGCACCTGTTCCAGGTGATTCGAATACAGGTGGCAATCGCCGCCGGTCCAGATGAATTCGCCGACGTCGAGCCCGGCCTGCTGCGCCATCATGTGGGTCAGCAGGGCGTAGGAAGCGATGTTGAACGGCACGCCGAGGAAGATGTCGGCGCTGCGCTGGTAGAGCTGGCACGAGAGCTTGCCGTCGGCGACGTAGAACTGGAAGAAGGCGTGGCAGGGCGGGAGCTTCATGCGCGGGATGTCGGCCACGTTCCAGGCCGAGACGATCATGCGGCGCGAATCCGGGTTGTTCCTGATCTGGTCGAGCACCTGGGCGATCTGGTCGATGTGTTCGCCGTTCGGGGCGGGCCAGGAACGCCATTGGTAGCCGTAGATCGGGCCGAGATTGCCTTCCGGGTCGGCCCATTCGTCCCAGATCGAGACGCCGTTGTCCTTCAGGTACTTGATGTTGGTCGAGCCGGCCAGGAACCAGATCAGTTCGTGGATGATGGATTTCAGGTGCAGTTTCTTGGTGGTGACCAGCGGGAAGCCTTCCTGCAGGTCGAAACGCATCTGGTAGCCGAACACCGAGCGGGTGCCGGTGCCGGTGCGGTCGGTTTTTTCGGTGCCATGTTCGTAGACATGGCGCATGAAGTCGAGGTATTGGCGCATGGGGTGTCTTTCCAGAATCCGCTATTTTACCCGCGCCGGATGTCGCCTCAGTCTTGTCCGAATTGCAATGCCGCCAGGCTGGCATACAGGCCGCCTTGCGCCACCAGCGACGCATGGGTGCCGCTTTCGACGATGCGGCCGTGTTCCATCACGACGATGCGGTCGGCGCGCTGCACCGTCGCCAGGCGGTGCGCGATGACCAGCGTGGTGCGGCCGACCATGGCGGCTTCGAGCGCGCCTTGCACCAGGCGTTCGGATTCGGCGTCGAGCGCGCTGGTGGCTTCGTCGAGCAGCAGCAGCGGCGGATTCTTCAGCAGGGCGCGCGCGATCGAGATGCGCTGGCGCTGGCCGCCAGACAGGCGCACGCCGCGTTCGCCGAGGAAGGAACGGTAGCCTTCCGGCAGGCGCTCGATGAATTCATGGGCGGCGGCCAGCTTGGCCGCCGCGATCACTTCGTCGTCGCTGGCGCCGGGCCGGCCGTAACGGATGTTTTCGAGCGCGTTGGCCGAGAAGATCACGGTGTCCTGCGGCACGATGCCGATCGCCGAGCGCAGCGCATGCAGGTCGAGTTCGCGGATGTCGACGCCGTCCAGCAGGATCGTGCCCTGCTGCGGATCGTAGAAGCGCAGCAGCAATTGGAACAGCGTGGTCTTGCCGGCGCCGGAGGGGCCGACGATGGCGACCGTCTCGCCGGAACGGACGTCGAGCGAGATGTCGTGCAGCGACGCGGCGTCGGGCCGCGACGGATAGTGGAAGGTCACGCGCCGCAGCGACAGCGCGGCGCCGCCGGCCGAGTTCGAGGCGCGCGCCGGCAGCGGCTTCGGCGCGACCGGCGCTTCGATCGGCGACCGTTCCGCCAGCAATTCCAGCAGGCGCTCGGTGGCGCCGGCCGCGCGCTGGGCGTCGCCCAGCACTTCCGACAAGGCGCCGATCGCGCCCGAGACGATCGCCGAATAGAGGATGAACTGACCGAGCTGGCCGCCGGTCATGGCGCCGCGCATGACGGCATGCGCGCCGAGCCACAGCACGAACACGATGGCGCCGAACACCAGCAGGATGGCGAGCGCGGTCAGCAGCGAGCGCGCCCGGATGCGCTGCATCCCGGTGCGGAAGGCGCGCTCGACCGAGGCGCCGAAGCGTTTCGCTTCCGCCTGCTCCTGGGTATAGGCTTGCACGGTGGTCATGGCATTGAGCACTTCGCCGGCCAGCGCCGAGGCGTCGGCCACGCGGTCTTGCGAATCGCGCGACAGCTTGCGCACGCGCCGGCCATACAACACGATCGGCAGCACGACGATGGCGAGCAGCACGATGATGATGGACGACAGCTTGGCGCTGGTGATGAATAGCATGACGAGCCCGCCGCCGAACAGCAGGGTGTTGCGCAAGGCCATGGAGATGCTGGAGCCGACCAGGGTCTGGATCAGGGTAGTGTCGGTAGTCAGGCGCGACAGCACTTCGCCGGTGCGCGTGGTCTCGAAGAATTGCGGGCTTTGCTCGACCACGTGGCTGTAGACCGCGCTGCGCAGGTCGGCGGTGACGCGTTCGCCGAGCCAGGACACGGTATAGAAGCGCGCGGCGGTGGCGACCGCCAGCACGCCGGCGACACCGAACAGGGCCAGGAAATACAAGTCGATATGTTCGGCGCTGCGCGCGCCGGCGGCGCCGAAGCCGAGGTCGATCAGCTGGCGGAAGGCGTAGGGTATGGCGAGCGTGGCGCCGGCCGCGACCAACAGCGCGACGCCGGCCAGCAGGAACTGGCGTTTGTAGGGGCGGAGAAAGGGCAGCAGGCCGCGCAGGGTGGCGAGGCTGCTCTTGGTCGGCGGGCGGGCATCGGTGCTGGTGGAAGTCGTCATAGTTTCAAGGGTTTTACGTAGCCGGTCAGTTCGAGATAGCCGCGCCCGGCGGGTTGTCCGTCGCGCGCGACGCTCACGGCGCCTTCCCAGTACACGCCGCCGGTCGAGGCGCGCGCGTCGAGTTCCTGGTCGTCTTGCAGCGGCGTGAGCTGCCAGGCGGTGGTGCCGGTCTCGATCCGCAACGCGACCGGATATTCCGCGTTGGTGCGCGGCGAGCGCCAGGTGCGCAACGGCGTGAAGCGGATCTGCTCCCGGCCGTATTGCGTGACGCGGCCGGCGGCGTCGCGCAGGGTCGCGTGGGACCACAGTGTAGCGCCGCTCTTGGCGCGGATACGGAATGCCATCAATGCGGCGCCGCCGTCAAGATTGGCGCCGACCCAATCCCAGCCGGCGGCGTCGGGGTCGAGGTAGGCGGTCGACCATTCGTGGTCGAGCCAGGCGGTGCCCTTGACGGCCGTGGATTTTCCATCGCGGACGACTTCGCCGCCGACTTGCAATTGCGGTTCGCTGTAGTAGTAACTGGCCTGCTCCGCTTTCGGGCCTTTCTTCGAGTATCCGCGCTCGCCTTGCAGCATTGGCGGCTGCGTCGGCTTCAAAGTCAGCGCGAGCGTGAAATCACGCGCCTTGGCAATCGCTCGGTAGCTGCCATCGGCATTGCGTACGAAGCTCCAGTCGTCGAGCTTGACGTCCGTATTGCCCTGCTTGGCGTACGCGAGGCCGAAGCCTTCGCGTGCGCTTCTTTGATCGTGCAGCAGTTTGCCTATCGAAGGGTCGGATAGCGCGGCATGCGCGAAGAGCAATTGCCTGGGCGCGAAGCGGCTCGGATTGGCGGCGTCGTGCTCCGTCGCCGAACGAAAGAAAGTGATTTGGAAGCCGAGCGGCGCCTTGTCCGGCATGTCGAGCCAGCCGGTTGCATACCACCATTCCGTGCGAAACGACGGATGCGCGCCGAAATCCTGGGGGAAGTCGACCGGCTTGTCGGGCACTACCGGGGTAAATTGCGGGGGCGCTGCTTGTGTTGGATTGCAAAAGAAAAAGAACGTCAACGTAACGATTGTCGACAATCGTCTTGGAGAGCTCTTTCGAGGTTGCTTCGGAAGGAGTTTCGCCGTCGGGTTTCGCTTTTCATGCGTTCTGGTTTTCATTGCACAAATCAATTATCAAGGAAGCAATGCAGAGGCAAATTATTCCGTGCGGAAATATTTCCTTGATTAAACATTTTTGAAAATCTCCTGATCAATTCCTATAGAAGGTCGGATTGTGGCTTTTGCCACGGGGTTAAGGAATTGCCAAGAAGTAACTTGTTAGGCCTGTTTCCCGGCTTACTTCGATAAAAGGGAGTGTTCCATGGCTGAAAACACAACGTATGGTACGTCAAACGCAGACACGCTAGTCGGTGGCGAAGGCGATGATCAATTGCATGGTTTTGAAGGGGATGACGTATTGCGCGGCAATGCCGGCAACGACACCCTCCATGGCGGTCAAGGCAACGATCTGCTGCAAGGATCGGACGGCCATGACGTGCTCGATGGAAGCGACGGCAGGGACACCTTGGAGGGCGGGGCAGGCAACGATACTTATGTATTCAACCGGTGGGACAGCGTCGGCCAGGATGCGATCGCCGAAAGCGACGGTATGGACACGATCCGGATCATGCGCGATCCGAACAATGTCGTGCTCACGCGCACGAGCCATGACTTGGTGGTCCGGTTCCAGGAATGGAATGGACAACGCTATGTGCTCAATGAGACGGACAAGGTCACGGTGACGGGCTGGTACGACGATGCGGCGCATCGTGTCGAACGGATTGAACTCGGGGATGGTCCGCAGCCCACGGTATGGGGCATGGCGGAAATGGAAGCGGCGGCATTCGAAGGCACGAACGACGCGGACGTGTTCGAAGGCGACGGCCACGCCACCACGATTGCAGGACGCGGCGGCAACGACACGCTCCATGGTGGAGGCGGCAACGACACCTACGTGTACGGCAAGGACGACGGCGACGACGTGATCGGCGACACGGGCGGCAGCCTGGATGTGCTGCGGCTGGGAACCGGGATCACGGATGCGTGGCTGAGCCGCGATACGCACAACC
>DASPLX010000052.1:0-2488 GCA_035627375.1 Paucimonas sp.
GCACGGCGGTCGAACAGGCGAACTCCGGCGATGACGCCGTGGTCGTGCTCGACCACACGCCGTTCTATGCCGAGAGCGGCGGCCAGGTGGGCGACACCGGCGAACTGCGCAATGCCGCGGCCCGCTTCCTCGTGGAAGACACGCTCAAGATCCAGGCCGACGTGTTCGGCCACCACGGCCGCGTGGCGGAAGGCTCGATCAAGGTCGGCGACACGCTCAACGCCAAGGTCGATGCCGAGAAGCGCGCCAGGACCGTGCGCAACCACAGCGCCACGCACCTGATGCACAAGGCGCTGCGCGAAGTGCTCGGCTCGCATGTGCAGCAGAAGGGCTCGCTGGTCAATGCCGAGCGCACCCGTTTCGACTTCGCCCATAACGGCCCGCTGACCCAGGAGCAGATCCGCAAGGTCGAGGCGCTCGTCAATGCCGAGATCCTCGCCAACCATCCGACGCAGGCGCGCGTGATGCCGATCGAGGAAGCGCAGAAGGTCGGCGCCATGATGCTGTTCGGCGAGAAGTACGGCGATGAAGTGCGCGTGCTCGACATCGGCTCCAGCCGCGAACTGTGCGGCGGTACCCACGTGCAGCGCACCGGCGACATCGGCCTGTTCAAGATCGTCGCCGAAAGCGGCGTGGCCGCCGGCGTGCGCCGCGTCGAAGCGATCACCGGCGAGAATGCGCTGGCCTACCTGCAATCGCTGGAATCGACCGTAAACCAGGTTGCCGGCACGCTGAAGGCAACCCCGGCCGAACTGTCGACCCGCGTCGGCAGCGTCCTCGAACAGGTGCGCGCGCTGGAGAAGGAACTGGCCGCCGTGAAGGGCAAGCTGGCATCGGCGCAAGGCGACGAACTGCTGGCCCAGGCGGTCGACGTCAACGGCATCAAGGTGCTGGCCGCGACGCTCAACGGCGCCGACGTGCCGGCCCTGCGCGAGACGATGGACAAGCTGAAGGACAAGCTGAAGACCGCCGCCATCGTGCTGGCCGCCGTCAACGAAGGCAAGGTCAGCCTGATCGCCGGCGTCACCGCCGACGCGACCGCCAAGGTCAAGGCAGGCGAGTTGGTCAACTTCGTCGCCCAGCAGGTCGGCGGCAAGGGCGGCGGCAGGCCCGACATGGCGCAAGCCGGCGGCACCGATCCGAGCGGACTGCCGAAGGCGCTGCAAGGCGTGACCGACTGGGTGCGCGAACGGGCCTGATGCGGACGCGATCGTGACGCCGCAATTCTGTCCCATGTGCGCCGCGCCGCTCATCGAGCGCGCGGATACCGGCGAAGGCGGCAAGGTCCGCCTTGCCTGCCCTGACGGGCATTGGACGCATTGGGACAACCCGCTGCCGGTGCTCGCGGCCCTCGTCGAAGTCGAGGGCCGCATCCTCCTCGCGCGCAATGCCGCGTGGCCGGAAAAGATGTTCGCGCTGATCACCGGCTTCATGGAGCGCGGCGAAACGCCGGAGCAGGGCGTGGCCCGCGAACTCAAGGAAGAAACCAACCTCGATGCCGACGAGGTCGTGCTGATCGGCGTCTATGAATTCATCCGCAAGAACGAAGTCATCATCGCCTACCACGTGAAGGCTTCCGGCGAGATCCGCCTGTCGCAGGAACTGGTGGACTACCGCCTCATCTCCCCCGAAAAGCTGCGCCCCTGGCGCGCCGGTACCGGCTACGCCATGGCCGACTGGATGCGCGCACGCGGCCTGCACGTCGAATTCTTCGACTTGCCAACTCAATAACGTATTGAATTCATTGCTAGTTTATTGCTTGTTGCGCTGCACAAGCCGCTTGCATTTGCGGTAGAATTTCCTCACCGATTTTTCGTTATTGAGCGATGAACATGGAATTCGACAAAGAGCTCGACGCCCGCGGCCTGAACTGTCCGCTGCCTATCCTGAAGGCAAAGAAGGCGTTGGCTGAAATGACCAGCGGCCAGATCCTCCGCGTGACGGCGACCGACCCCGGTTCCGTGCGCGATTTCCAGGCCTTTGCCCGCCAGACCGGCAACGAGCTGGTCGGCCAGAGCGAAAACGACAAGGAATTCACCTTCTTCATGAAGCGCAAATAATTCCTGATCCAGCGCATGTCCATCCTCTTTCCCTTCCCGTAGCCTTTCTTCCTCGCAGTTCCCCGCAAGCCCGTTTCCGGTGCCATTCCCTCTCGGAAATGACACCGCTCGTGCATCAGGATTCCTTGGATTTTTGATGCGATTTAGTGCATACTCTCTACCAATTAATAGAACGGTCGTGCTAAATTTCGTCGCACGCGCAGCTCTCTCATATAATCACGGTTCGGTTTACGTTAACGTCAATTGTTTCTTACAAAGGCAAAGCTATGAAAGTCTTGGTACCTGTCAAACGCGTGGTGGACTTCAACGTGAAGGTCCGCGTCAAGTCCGACGGCAGCGGTGTGGACATCGCCAACGTCAAGATGTCGATGAACCCCTTCGATGAAATCGCGGTCGAGGAAGCCACCCGCCTCAAGGAAGGCGGCAAG
>DASPLX010000053.1:0-2229 GCA_035627375.1 Paucimonas sp.
CGCAGCGTTGCGTTGTAGTAGGGACGCACGAGACGGTCGATGATGCGGCCGGCGAAATCTAGGCAGACGGCAACCTTCAGGCCTGCGCCTTCCAGCACCGCCTTCGCGGCATTGATGGCCGACTCAGGCGTATTCGGCTGGCGCACCAGTTCGACGAGGTTGGACGGATCGCCGTCGCCGAGGCGGAAACGAGCGAAGCCGAGGACATTCGAACCTTCTTTGGCGCGGCTTTCCCCGGTATGCACGCCTAGGCATTCCGTGCCCAGCTCGATCAGGACGGCGGCCTTGCCCTCCGCGTTGCCCACCCTGGAGAGCGCTTCGCCGGCCTTCGCGCCGATGAGGATGACGACCTCGCCATCGTTGGATTTTCCCTCCAGCAGCGGATGGCTGGCCGGGAAAGAACGGCTGTTGCCGGTATCGATAATGGAATAAGTCATGTCTCAGCTCCCGAACATCGCGTTGCCTTCATACGTATAGAACCCGCGCCCCGACTTGCGGCCGAGGTGGCCGGCGGCGATCATGCGCTTGACCAGCGGCGGGCAGGCGGCGCGCGGCTCGTTGGTAATGCCGTACATCGCCTCGCACAGCAGCAGCTGGGTATCGAGGCCGATCAGGTCGAGCAGTTCCAGCGGCCCCATCGGATAGCCCAGGCCCTCCTTGATCGCGCGGTCGATGTCGGCCGGCGAGGCCACGCCAGCCTCGACGAGACGGATCGCATCGTTGTTGTAGGGGATGAGGAAGTAGTTGAGGATGAAGCCGGGGTTGTCCTTGGTCTTCACCGGACGCTGGCCCATGGCCTCGCACGCGGCCCAGGCCTTGGCGAAGGTTTCCTCCGAGGTGTTCAGGCCGGGCGACATTTCCACCAGTTTCATCAGCTGCGCCGGCAGGCAGAAGTGCATGCCGACGAAGCGGTCGTCGCGGCCGGAGCCGGCGGCGATCTCGGTGATGGATAGCGTCGATGTGTTGGACGCGAAGATGGCATGCGGCGCGCAGACCTTGTCGAGCTTCGCGAACAGCTCGTGCTTGACCTTCAGGTCTTCGAACACCGCATCGATGACGAGGTCGCACTCGCCCATGTCATCCAGATTCGTGGTCATGACCAGGTTGCCGATGGCTGCGCTCATCTTTTCCTCGGTCATCTTGCCGCGCTGGACCGATTTCGCGAAGAAGTCGCGCGTCTGCTTCAGCGCCTTGTCGAGCGCCTCCTGGCGGGTGTCGAACACCACCGTACGGAAACCGGCGCGGGCGGCGACGATGGCAATGCCCGCTCCCATCGTGCCGCAACCGGCGACACCGATCGTCTTGATCTCACTCATTGGATTCCTCTCATTTGGTCAGGAAACTGCGGCCGATCAGCTGGCGGTGCACCTGGTTGGTGCCTTCCCAGATCTGCGTGATCTTGGCGTCGCGCATCAGGCGCTCGACGCGGAAATCCTGGCAATAGCCATAGCCGCCGAAGAGTTGCACCACATCGGTGGTGATGCGCATGGCAATGTCGGTGGCGCGCATCTTCAGCATGGATGCATCGATGCTGAAGTCGGTTCCGCCGCTGTCGACCAGCTTGCCCAGGCGCCACAGCCAGGATTCGCACATGGCGAGATCGGTCGCCATGTCGGCCAGCATGAACTGGATGCCCTGGAACTCGATGATCTTGCGCCCCGACTGCTTGCGCTGGTTGATGTATTCGACGCCATCCTCGAAGGCGGCGCGCGCGATGCCGAGCGCATGGGCGGCCACGCTGGGACGCGACTTGTTGAGCGAGGAGAACAGGATGTTCAGGCCGTCTCCCGGGTTGCGCAACAGGTTGGCGCGCGGCACGCGGCAGCCGTCGAAGGAAATGGTGGCGGTGCTGGAAGCGCGGTGTCCCATCTTCTGCTCGGTGCGCACCACCGACAGCCCCGGCGTACCCTTCTCCAGGATCACGACCGAGATGGCCTTCTTGGGATCCTCGATCTCGCTCCATTTGCCGAACAGCACGTACACATCGGCCACGTCGCCGTTGGTGATGAACGTTTTTCCGCCGTCGATGACGATTTCATCGCCGTCCGGCGTGAAGCGGGTGCGCATGCCGGTCGCGTCCGATCCCGCATCCGGCTCGGTGATCGCCAGCGCGGCGAGGCCGCCTTCGGCGATGCGCGGCAGCAGGCGCTGCTTCTGTTCGTCCGAGCCGAAGTCGATGAGCGGCTTGATGGCGTGGAAATTGGTCGCCCAGATGATGCCGGTCGAGGC